>CALWBQ010000033.1 GCA_944376125.1 uncultured Lachnospiraceae bacterium | reverse complement strand
AGTTCATCCAGAATTTCCAGCCATCCACAGAACAACGGGCCACCGCCTGATCCACAAAGGATTTCGGGAACAGCGCCGCCTCATCCAAATAGGCGCCGGCAGCTGTCAGGCCCTGGAGAGCATCCTGCGCTGCCTCTGTGTTCGCGCCGTACAGGTAATATGTGTTGCTGCCGATCTCCAGCCTGGCATCAGTACCGGATCGAATATATTCATATGGCCAGCCCCACGCTTCCAGCATCTGAAGCATGGGCCGCACCACATTCTTCTTCAGAGCGCCCATGGTCTTTCCGGCAAGGATGAAGGACTGGCCGGAAAACATCGTCTGAGACCAGGTCAGGAACCCGATGATGCAGGCGATCGTCTTGCCGGACCGGATGGAACCGTCAGCGATCACATAATTATTGGCGGATGGCTTCGCTGTCGGCCTCCACCAGTGGATCAAGCGCCTCTGCTGATCCGAAAATGGCTTAAAATCAAATTTCGCCGGCGCTTTCCTCTTCTTCGGCATCGCTGCCCTCCTCCTTTTGTTCTTCGCCGTATAGGCTGTCCACATCCTCCTGCGTCGGGTTCATCGCCCGCAGGAATGCCTGAATGTTTTCATCCTGGCCGTCTGTATCGCCAACCTCCTGATCCCGGGCCCGCTTCGCCCGATCAGTCCGAATCCGCTGCTCCTCCAGATCGGCATCAGTGCCGGTGCCCTGGCCGGAGTATTTTGCGATAGCTTCATAGGCTTTTACGTTGCCGGCCAGAGCTTCTTTGATCATTGCCATATGAATCGCTGATTCAAGGGTACTCTCAATCCCAAGCGCCTGCAATACTGGCGTCCACTCCGGGTTATTTACTCCAGTAGTCAGTATAAAGTTCAGGTTCTCCCGGAATGCTGCTCTTCGACGGCGGGAAGCCCCAGAAGCTCTGCCGCCCCTTGATTGTATTTCCCGTAGTTCCTCCGTACTTCGGTGGTCAAAACCTTTATCCTTTATGTTGTCATACCCGGCCATCACCTCACCTTCCTATCTGCTTCATAAACAAAAAAGAAGTTCAAATATTCTTGAACTTCTTTTTTGTTAGGTTTTAAGCCCTATCATGATTCATTAGTAAATTCCTTTCCGAACACATATCCGCATACAGTGCCTATAAGAGGAAGAATTATATTCCAAAGTTCGCTTGTATGATTTATTACATTTATAATTATACCGGTAAAAATTAAAAAAATCGATATAATAGTTGCAATATAGATTTTTGTATTGATACTGCCAAACACTTTATCAAAAGCACCTCTTTTTAGTTCTTTTTCCCTAATTTCCAACTGTTTCATTATAATATTTTCTTTGGACTCTTTATTTAGACCAGAAATAGCATTATTCCAGTCGAACTTTTTTTCTTCCGCACCCATTATTCTACCTCCATATAAAAAGTATATGTGAATAATCTAGGTGCATCTTCCCCTGGTTGAGTTATAAAAAAGTTATGAAGTAATTTTTTTCCGTCCCTCTCTCCCAATATTCCCGGTTTTAACATACAATTGCCCAATAAATTGTCTAAATTTTTACATGTAATTTTCAATTTTCCTTCTGTCCCATCAGCTTCAAGTTTTGATCCTTGCACAGATGGATCTTTAATGAATTCATATTCAATTTCTCCTATTAATGGGAACTCTGGCCTGAAATCAAATTTCACTTTTGCATTGGCTGTATTATCATATAATATAAAGCTCCCACTTTCCAGCACTTGATATTCATTTGTATACTTTTCTAACCTCATCGTATTCCCTCCAAACTATCTTTTCCTAAATTATAACTCAAAACGCCCTGCATTTCTACAGGACGTTTTGAAAGAAAAATGTTTGGGAGGTTATATAGTCTGGTGGAATCGGCTGCCAAGCTATGACCCCTGGCAGCCGAAATATCAAAAAGGAGTACCAATGAAAAAGATTACCGCTTCAGCCACCCAGCTACTGCATGATACCATATTAGCACTTTTAATCGGGACATTGGGGGACATTTTGAAAAAATCTTTGAATTCTTTTCTTTATGTTTTCATCCGTATATTTGATCTGCCGCTTAGGGAACATGCTGTTCATCCGGCGGGCAACAGCAGTATAAGTCAGGTCGTCTATAAAGTAAAGCCGAAACATGATCCGCAGCTCACTCTTCTCAATACTGTCTATATACGCCTCTGCCTGGCATGTCAGCTCAACCAATTCCGCTTCCTTCTCTGCCAGCAGCCTCTGATATCGATCCAGCGCTACCTTCTTCCGCTCGTGTTCCGCATAAGGAAAGCCCTCAATTCTGATCGGGCCATATGTACCATCCCGTCTGGTTCCCTTTACTGTATCCGCCACGATCGTTTTCTCCATCTCCCTGATCTGACGCTCCAGCTTCTCTTTTCTCCTTCTGATATCCTTGATCTCCTCCATACACTTCGCATACTGGACTAAGATCTCCTTGTCCATTGGCTTCCCCTCCTTCCATCATTTACTCTCCACCGCCGAAAAAATCCCACGCAATCGCCAGCACCAGCAGACCAACCAGCGCTATGATGCCGGGGCCCGGATCAGTCCAGATCATCTCTGCTCCTTTCCGGCCTGTACGGCTCTGGCAGAGGACGCCAGGCAGAAACCTTATTTGTGACGTCATTAAAACCTTTTGCCCCCTGCAACATCATCCACCTGCTTTCCTCTGACAGATGTGCAATAACCGGCTGAAACCCTGTGCATTTAAATGATACAATGACATGCTCTCCTGCCTCCGGCAGCCGCTCTCTCACCGGGATCCAGCGGTTTTTCTCCTGCTCATCCGCAAGCTTCCCTAACAGTCTGCTGGTATTCGTCTTATCAAAGCTGTTCACCTTCACCACTTCTGCCGGCTCCAGCCCGGTATCCTCATACTCCATCAGCTTCCACAGCGCCCCGTAGAGCCTCTCCCACAGCTCCTCTGTGATAATCTGCCCCTTGCGCAGTTCTTCCCATCTAACTCCCTTCAGAGCCCAGTTGCCCTGGGCGTCCTTTACTGTTAATCTGTTCATCTTGACTTTTCCTCCCATTCCTCATAACATCTCTGGCAGCCAAAAGTATTGATAATACCGCAGCCTATATACCCATCCTGAAATATTGCCACATTGCATTTCAGGCAGGTCTTAATCTGCTGTCCCTCATACCGGACGTAATGTCTGCACTCATCGTACATCGGATAATTTTCTCCT
>CALWBQ010000032.1 GCA_944376125.1 uncultured Lachnospiraceae bacterium | reverse complement strand
CTTTGTCGGCAAGATAGACTTGCCGGAAGCCTAACGCCTGACCTATCCGACACAGCCCTAAGTGCCGGATAGGAACGGCAAAATTTTTTACACTTCTATTACTTCTTTATCGCACATTAGCAAAGAGAGAAGGTATGCAGAACTCATGGTGGACCAGCTTGCGATCAAGTGTGTCAGCATCTGGCAGCCGGTAAGAGCTATGTCCGGGGGCAATAAGCAGAAGGTTGTCTTTGGAAAGTGGATCGCAGATGATGCCGACATTCTGATTCTGGACTGCCCCACCAGAGGGGTGGATATCGGGGTGAAGGCATCCATGTACCAGCTTATTTACGACATGAAAAAGCGGGGCAAGTCCATTGTTATGATTTCAGAAGAGATGCCGGAGCTGACCGGAATGGCCGACCGCCTGCTGATTATGAAGGACGGGAAAATCAGCGGAGAATTTTTCCGAAAGGACGGCTACCGGGAACATGAACTGATCGAGTGTATGATTTAAGGAGGAGGGGAAGAATGACAAATACGATAGCAGTAAAGGCAGCGCCCAGGTTAAAGCTGACAGACCGGATTGATATTATCAAAAATAAGCGGATGTTTTCTCTGGCATTTCCTTTGAGCATCCTGCTCCTGCTGATCCTGGCTTTTGGAGCGGCTACAGGGGGAGCATTTTTTCGGGGCACGGTGCTGAAGGGCCTGTTTGACCAGACTCTGATCATCGGGACTATGGCCACCGCAGTATCATTTATCTACACCACAGGCAATCTGGACATCTCCGTGGGTTCTGTTATGGGGCTGGGCGCCGTGGCGGGAGCTCTGGTCTATGGAGCTACGGAGAATGTGGTTCTGATGATCGGAACGGCTATAATAGCCAGCATCCTGCTGATGCTTTTTAATGGAACCCTGAGTGTGGTTTTCAATATCAAAACCACTATGGTTGCTGTTGTTGTAATGCAGCTGTATAATGCAATCATCAGCGAAGTGGTGGGGGCAGATACTTTGAAGGTAGATTTTCAGCTCTGCAAAATGCTGGAGGACGGCGGATTCCGCTATGGGGCATTTATCATCTACTTTGTTGTCTGCCTTCTGGCCTTCCATTTTACAGAGATGGGAAGGCAGCTACGGTTTATCGGGGGCAACAAGAAGTGTGCAGAGCAGACCGGAATGAACCCTAAGAAGGCCATCTGCATCAGCTTCCTCATGGCGGGGATCGGCATCGGGATCGCAGCAGTTTTTACCATCATCCGCACTGGCAGCGTAGGAAGTACCACAGGAAATGGAATGGGCATGGATGTCATGCTGGCCACGGTGCTGGGAGGAATGTCAATATTCGGGGGAGCAAAATCTAACACATATTCTGGGATCATCGGAGCCCTGACAGTTTCCGCTTTAAACAAAGGGCTGCTGATGCTGGGAGTGTCCAGCACTGTGATCCAGGGGGTGAGGGGCGTAATCTTCCTGCTTCTGGTTTTCCTAAACAGCGAGAGGCCCAGCACCCTTCCGGCGAGAGAACAATTTTGACAGAGGAAAGACGAAATATTTTGGAAAAAGGAGAAGAAAGCTATGAAAAAGAGAATTTGGTCACTGGCATTGGCGGGGATTATGGTACTGAGCGCGACGGCCTGCAGCGGCGGCTCTGATACCGGCACTTCTGCGGAGACCTCCCAGACGGCGCAGGGGGAGACTGCCCAGGAGGGCGAGACGGATTCCGCTTATTCAGAATCTTTTAAAATCGGGATAGCGGAGGTTCAGGCTAACGATGAGAGCATCCAGAGGAGGGCATATTTTGAGGATTACATCGCCCCTCACTATAATTGTGAGTTTATTTTTTCTGAACAGTGCAACGGTACGGAGGATATTTTGACCTTTATCGAAAACTGTGCTGACGCCGGCTGTGATGCTGTCATCAGCTACGGCAATGAAGATATCGAACAGCTGACACAGGTCTGCCAGGAGTATGGGATGATGTACGTTGTCAATACTGTCAGAATCAACCCCAAGACAGAGGCCGCTTTTTCAGGCGGATACGAAAATTTCGCGGCTTTTGGCTCTGACCAGACGGCGATTGGCCAAGTATTCGGCGATTGGCTGAAGGAAAACGCCAGTGCTGACGGAAGCGAAGGATTCCTGATCTGCAGCGGCCTGGCCTACTCTGGAAATCTGCAGCAGACAGAAATTACTCAGTCATGCCTTACGGCGCTCCAGGAGCTGTACGGTCTCACCTATGAGTCGGATCTGAACTCTATGGTAATCTCATCATCCCCCATTGAGGCTGCTAACGACAAGGGGATCAACATCTACGTGTACCCTGGAAATCCAAACAAGGTGGAGGGCTATCTCCAGGGTCTTACCGCTGCCCTGCAGACCGGAAAGTACGGCGTCATGCTACAGTCCGTCCAGCTCTACGATCAGACTGGCGTGGTGGTTCAGGAGACGGAGGAGGCTCTGAATAAAGATATCAAAGTGGCAGGCATGGCCACCGTATCAGAGAGCTTGAAAACCGCGTTTGCAACGAAGGATCAGTTTGGGAATCCAACTGTCAATATGGCGACTGCAAAGCCTGTCAGCCTGCTGTGCGCTTCCGGCTTTGCCCAGACCTACAACCTCTTGACTGGCCACAGGGATGCAACCCTGGCGGAAAACGGGGATGCCGGCGAGTTAAATACCACTCTCTGGCCCATCACCGATCTGGAAACCCTTGATATTATCAGCCAGTGGGATACTCCGGAAGGCGGAAAGTGGATTGTAGATTATGACATCGTAGATTCCATGCTGGCAGTCAACAATCCTGAGCTGACCAACGCCGATATGCAGGCGATTGTAGACTCTGTGACCTACGAATCAACCCTGGAACGGCTGGGAGAGTAAGCAGACAGAAAGAGGAGGAGAACCATGGCTGAAAAAACCAAAAAGTCTCTAACAGGAAAAATTGTGGTACAGACCCTGGCGATTCCGCTGATCACCTGGGCAGTGTGCGAGATCATAGACCGGTCCCTGGCAGGGACCGGGGTGATCACCAACATAGCAGATGTCAAAGCCCTTCTTAGGACCCTCCTGACCTCCTTCAGCTTTGCTCTTGCCATCAACTGCAATCTTTCCAGCGGCCGAATGGATTTGTCGGCCGGAGCGCAGATGTATATGGGCTGTATTTTCGGAGGAAATATTGCTCTTGGCCTGGGGCTGGGAGGGGTTGGCGTCCTGGTGCTCAGTATGGCAGTGGGAGCAGTGTGCGGCCTTCTGGTAGGCGTTCTGTTTGTCAACCTCAGGATCCTGCCCATGGTCTTAGGGCTGGGGGTCAGTCTGATTTTTGAATGTATGTCCTTCGGGGCATATGACCAGCAGGGGCTGAAGCTGTTTGCCAAGCCAGGCGTAGAGATTCTCTCAAACGTGGCCTTTATCCTGGCAGTGGCTTTTATTCTGGTAGCTGCAGTTACATATCTGTTTCAGTACAGCAGCTTTGGCTACCGCAGAAGGGCGATCCAGGGAAACCAGAAGCTGGCTTCCGACAGCGGCATCAACATCTATACCAACTGTATTCAGTGCTACGTCTTGGCAGGGGCGCTGGTGGCCTGCGCAGGTGTCTTTGACACAGCTTACACCGGAGGTCTCACCCCGGTCATGGGCATGAGCAGCAACACTCAGGTGTTCAAAAATATGTTTCCCATGGCTCTGGGCCTTCTTATCGGCTCCTATAGCCAGAAGCCGGTAGTGGGGATCCTGCTGGGCTCCCTCAGTGTAAAGCTGCTGACCATGTGCCTGTCAAAACTTGCCATGGACAGCAGCATGCAGAACATTATCATCTACAGCCTTTTCCTTCTGCTGAATATTTACCGGATGAATGCCTACCGGTTTGAACATGCAAAGGAGAAGAGGGCGAGGATCCGGGAGGCCAGAGAGATGAAAGCCGCCTTGGGGAAAGCCTGACAGGCGAGTCAAGAGAGAAAGGGAGATAGAGCGATGAGGGCGATTATGGTTATGTACGATTCTCTCAGGAGGGATCTGCTTCCATGCTACAATGAAGACACCCCGCTGGACCTGCCGAATTTTAAGCGTCTGGCTGAGAGAAGCACTGTTTTTGATAAAAGTTATGTCTGCAGTATGCCCTGCATGCCTGCCAGAAGAGAACTGCACACAGGAAGGGCTAATTTCCTCCATAGGAGCTGGGGGCCCATAGAACCTTGGGATGATTCGATGCCGGAGATTCTGGACAAGGCAGGAATCCACAGCCGCCTTGCTACAGATCACTACCATTATATTCAGGACGGCGGGGCAACCTACTGCGGCAGATACTCCTCCTGGGCCTGCTACCGGGGCCAGGAGAGCGATGCCTGGCAGGGATATGCGGGGGGACATGGGCAGGAATTCTCCCCTTACCTGCTGATGAGCCCGGATATGCCTTCTTTTATGAAGGAAAGAAAAAAGCAGGGAGGATGGAGAAATTACGCCAACCGCCAGGCTGTGACAGATGATTCTCTCTTCCCGCAGGCACAGACATTTGCAGACGGGATCGATTTTATCCGGCGAAACAGCGGATTTGACAATTGGTTTCTGCAGATTGAGACTTTTGATCCCCATGAACCCTTTACATCCCCCAAAAAATTTGAGGGAAAATGGTTTGCCCCGGATAATCCCTTTGTTCCGGACTGGCCGCCTTATGCCCCGGTGCGGGAGGATCGGGAGACTGTGGAAAATATGCGGAAGAAGTATTACGCCCTGATGGAATACTGTGATGCCTGCCTGGGGATGGTGCTGGATGAGATGGACGAGAGGGATATGTGGAAGGATACAATGCTGATCGTCAACACGGACCATGGATTTTTCCTGGGAGAGCACGACTGGTGGGGAAAAGGGAGTATGCCGGACTATGAAGAGCTGACCCACACTCCCCTTTTGATCTGGGATCCCAGGTGCGGGGTGCAGGGGGAGAGGAGACAGTCTCTGGTTCAGACCATCGATCTGGCCCCCACGGTTCTGGATTTCTTTGGCTTGGAAATCCCGAAAGATATGATGGGAAAATCACTAAAAGATACTATCAGCCGGGATGAGCCGGTGAGAAAGTACGGCATCTTTGGCTACCACGGCGGCCCTATCGACATCACCGATGGCCGCTGGGTCTATATGAGAGCGGTTCAGGACTCTTCTGTCCCAGCCAATGAGTATACGATGATGACCACCCATATGAACAGCCGTTTTTCTCCGAAGGAGCTGCAGCAGGTATCGCTGGCGGAACCTTTTGGGTTCACAAAGGGGGTAAGGCCCCTGAAAATTCCGGCGTCAGGCGGTCTTCGGTTTCAGGAAAAACTAAAGGAAAACCGGCTGTATGATCTGGAAAAGGATCCGTTTCAGAGGGAACCGATCCATGACCCGCAGAAGGAGGCGGAGATGGCCTGGGCGATGGAAGAGCTTTTGAAGGAAAATGAAGCGCCTAAAGAGATTTACTGGCGTTACGGTTTCCCGGGTGATATAATGACACATGAAGCCCAATAATACATGGCAGTAAGCGTGAGAGCAAGCTCACGCTTATTGGCGTTTCTAACAAGAGAAGGGACTGGCGGTATTTGAAACAGAAGAAGATTTCCATCAGAAGCCAGCTGATTGCAGCGGTGATTCTGATATTGATCCCGATCACCTTTATTTTTTCTTTCTTTGTAAACAGGGCGATTGAGCAGATGAACGGCCAGATCGCAGAGGCCAATGGAAACACTCTCAAAGGTTATAGAACCTCCGTAGAAAGCGAGGTTCGCCAGATCGATTCTTTTTTAAATCTCCTGTATGGGGAAAATGAAGAGTTTCAGGTGCTTTCCAGGGGAGAGGAGCTGGACAGGGAGCAAAAGGAGAGCTTGGAAACCCTTTTGGGGGAGGAGACAGCCCTTAATGGCACTATCGCTTTTCTCGGAATCTACCAGGATAGTTTTCTGATAGCAGAATCGGCGGGGACGGACTGGAAAACGGAGGAGAGAGAGCTTACAGAGCTGGCTGCCGGCTGGATGGAAGAACATGCCGGCCGGCAGGGATGGCTCGTGGTGAGGGCAGACCATTCCTCCTATCTGATCCAGAGCTTCCAGAAAGGGGAAGCCAGTGTGCTGTGTGTCCTCGATATTAATAGCCTCTCCAGCCAGGCACAGTTAGAGTTCGGCCTGGAGTCCCCCATTATTTTTGTAGATTCCCAGGGCGTTCCCCTTACATCCGCTGTGTGGCTGAAGCAGACATGGGGAGAGAAGGTGCCGGATTTTAAAGGTTACGCCCTGGTTGGAAAAAATTATCGGTACATGGTAGTCCAGGACTCATTTTTGGGCATGAAGATCCTGTACGGTGTCCGGTACCAGGAAAATAATGGAGTCTTAAACTGGCTGCGCTTCGGCCCGATTCTCTTTTTTGGAGCTATGGCCGGACTTCTGGTGGTGGTTTTGATCTATCTGGAGTGCAGCTTTTTCAAGCCTCTGTCCGGTCTGGTGACAGCCATGGAAAAAATTAGGGACGGGGATCTCCAGAGCAGGACGGATCATTATATCAGCCGGGAGTTTGCCCAGGTAAACGATACGTTCAACAGCATGATCGAGACGATCACTAATCTGAAGATCGATGGGTATGAAAAAGAGCTGGCCGCCCAGAAGGCGGAGATCAGTGCCCAGAAAGCGGAGATGACGGCGCTCCAGATGCAGATCCATCCCCATTTTTATCTCAACTGTCTGAAGGAACTGTACGGGCTGGCTCAGATAAAGGCATTTGAAGAGATCCAGGAAATGATTATCCTCCTGTCCAAACACTTGAGATATATTTTCAATTGGAGCGGCGGTCTGGTTCCTCTGAGAGAAGAGCTTAGGATGTGCGAAAATTACGTCCAGCTCCAGGCAGTGGGAAGGCGGGACGGTTCCAGATTTGTGCTGGATATTTCGCCGGAACTTCTGGACTTTCAGGTGCCGCCGGTCAGTCTTCTGACTGTGACAGAAAACTGTGTAAAACACGGGACGCGGCTGGACCAGACCTTGGAAGTCAGGGTGAAAGGGAAGATTCTTCCATGCGGTGACGGAAAGCTGGCAGACATTGTGATCTCTGACAACGGCCCTGGATTTTCCACAGATATGCTGGAAAAACTGAACAAGGGGCAGGAGTCTGAGACGGAGGGGATCCATGTAGGGCTGTGGAATCTGATTCAGCGTTTTCAAATTCTTTATGGCAGCAGTTTTGCAGTAAATTTTTGGAATGACAATGGAGCTTATGTTGAGATTATGATAGAGATGGAGCAGGTGTAGTATATGAAGTTGCTGATTGTGGATGACCAGCCGGGGGTTCTGGAAGGGCTGGCCAATGGAATAGACTGGAAACGAGAGGGGATCTCAGAGGTGTTGACGGCGCAGAATGCGGAGCAGGCGCGGCTGGAGTTTGCAAAAGGAGCGCCGGATATCATGCTCTGTGATATTGAGATGCCAGTGGAGAACGGCCTCCAGCTGTTCTGCTGGGTGAAGGAAAAGCAGTATGAAACCTGCTGCATCTTTCTCACCAGCCACGCTGAGTTTGACTATGCCAAGGAAGCGATCCATCTGGGAGCGTTCGACTATGTCCTCCAGCCGGCACCTTACCAGGAGGTAGCTGAGGTTGTCAGAAAAGCGGAGCAGTTTCTTCTGTCTAAGAGGGAGAGGCAGAGAGTCTATCACGTGGGGGAGCAGCTTCTGGAGGACAAGATACACGTGGCCTCCAGCGTTCAGAGGGACATTCTCAGCGGCCTTGGAAACAGCCGTTTTGCTGAGACCATGAGCAGTCTGGGCGCCCTCCCCGTCAGGGGAAAGCCCTGCTTTTTGGCCATGGTTCAGATTCTCCGGTACCACTCTCTGACAGAGAAGGGGGAACAGGAGATTATGGCTGTCGAGATGAGCAAGCTGGCAAACCAAGCGTTTCCGGACAATAGCTGCTACGTGGTAGTCAGCGCCATGGGGGAAAATCTTTTTGCATTTATCCTTCAGAAAAAGGAAAATGCGGAGATAGAGAAAGAGAGGGTGAGAGGGAGAATCACGGAGTTCCTCTCCCAATGCGAACAAACATTTCAATGCAGTATGGCAGCCTATGTGGAAGGGCCGCTGCTTTTGAGAGAGATGGCCGGAGGCTGGAAGTCGCTGCTGAAACGGAAGGATGAAAATGTGGGATTAAAAGAAGGTGTATATTTTCCGCAGAAATCAGAGCCAGCTTTCCAGGGGCACCATTACCATACGGCCGGGATCGCTCACTGGGGAAGGTTGCTGGAGGAGGGATACGGCCCGGCCATGGAGGAGGAGGCCTGCCGGATTTTGGACGACATGGCGCAGAAGGGCCATCTGACCTCCAAAACTCTGTCCTACTTTTACCAGGACTTCCTTCACATGCTCCATGGAATTATGGGAAAAGAGGGTGTAGGCAGCCTGTTTGCGGCGGATTCGGAGCAAGAATTGTACCAGAACGGCGCCAAGTCTATTGATCACATGAAAGCTCTGATCCATCACGCTGCCTGCCGCTTCCAGAGCGGCAGCGCGGAGACAGATCAGAAGGAGGCCGTATTTCAGGTGATCCAATATATCAATGAACATCTGGAGGAAGACTTAAAGAGAGATGATTTAGCAGCCTGCGTACATTTGAATCCAGATTATATGGCCAGGATTTTCAAAAGGGAGATCGGCGTCACCGTAAAAGAATATATCATTCAGAGAAAAATGCGGGAGGCTCAGGGGCTGTTAAAGACAACCTCCCTTCCGGTCAGTTTCATTGCGGCAAAGCTGGGATACAGCAATTTCAGTTATTTTTCCCAGACCTACAAAAAAACCATGGGGATCACACCGCAGGAAGAGAGAAGCCGGGCCGGGGAAGGTGAGTAGACATCAGCCGCGGCCACAGCGAAAAATCCGCTTTTTCCTTGCAGTCTGAAGAAAAAATCCGTATAATGAAAGACAAAAGGAAATGACGGAGGGGCGCTATGGCAGTGAATCAGGGAAACAACCCGGTGAGGGTAAAAAAGCAGAATGAGGTTCTGATCAAGGAGATTATTTATAAATATGGGCCGATTTCCCGATCTCAGATCGCGGAGATGCTCTCCCTGACGCCGCCCACCATCACCACCAATGTCAATGCTCTGCTAAGGCAGGGGCTGGTTTACGAGACAGAGGAAGAGGAGGACGATTCGGAGAAAACCAAAGCCGGCCACAAGACATTGGGGCGCAGGCCGGTCAAGATCGACTTTGTGGAAAATGCCTGCTATGTGATCGGCGCAGAGATCAATAAATACCAGATCGCAGTCTGCCTGATGAACCTGAGAGGAAAAGTGGCTGGGAGAAAGAGCCGCACATACATGAGGGAGAGCGATGACTACCAGACAGTTATGGAGACTCTGGCATGCCAGATCGACCAGGTGGTCCAGGAAAGCGGGATCAGCCGTGAGCTCATTCTGGGTGTGGGAGTGGGCATCACAGGGTTTGTGGACCCGGTCAGAGGAGTCCTGAAAAAGAGCGCATACCAGAACTGGGAAGACAATCAGAATACTGCCCAGGATCTGGAACGATTGCTGTCGCTCCCTGTAATCATAGAAAACAATGCCAGGATGCGGGCAGTAGGGGAGGAGATGTTTGGGAACCATCTCCATGCAGACACCTTTGCCTACCTGCTGATTTCCTACGGGATTGCCTGCCCGATGTTTATCAAGGACAGCGTTCACACCGGGGAGACGTCGGGGGCCGGGGAGATTGGCCATGTGGTGGTGGATATTCACGGACCTAAGTGTGAGGTCTGCGGGGACTCTGGATGCCTGGAGGAGATGGCCAGCGAGCGGGCTATTGTAAAGCAGGCGAGAGAGGCTATGAGAAGCGGTGTTCCCACTCTTTTGAATGATCTGGCTGCGTCGCCGGAGGATCTGACGATGAAGGAGATCCTTGCAGCGGAGGAGCAGGGGGACGCTGCGGCTTTTGAGATCGTGGGAAAGGCGATCGTGTACCTTGGAGTAGAGCTGGCAAATATCATTAATTTCATCAGTCCCCCGCTGGTGATCATTGACGGGTATCTGATGAAGGCGGAGCAGAACCGGGAGTTGATATTGAAAGAGACTAAGAAGCATCTGTTTGGTGTGGGCGAGGGGGAAATCGAGTTTCAGTTTGTGGATTTTGATCCCTATACTGGGGCCAGAGGTGCCGGCGCTCTGGCCATCAGGAAATACTTTATAGAACAGTAATTTCGCAGGATTCACAGAGGATCTCTGCCGGGACAAAGCGGCGGAAAGCAGCTTTTCTCCCGGCAGGGATTTTTCTGTCCTGTCCGGCCCTTAGCCTGCTGAGGCGAAAGAAAGTGCCGCCTGGGGGTACACTGGAGTGTACAAACGTTTGAGTAAAAAGTTTCCCATTTTTGCTGTGAATTATGATAGAATGAAACCATGAAAGAGGGCCGGATACGTGAAAAATATCCGGAAATCAGTTGAACTAATACCAGAAAGGAAAGGTGGCAGAGATGGCAGGAAACGTTTTAGTGGTACATGGAGGAGGTCCCACAGCAGTTATCAATTCATCGCTGTACGGTGTTATTGAGGAAGCCAAGGCCAGCGGGAAAATCGATAAGGTGTACGGCGCCATGGGAGGCAGCGAGGCAATCTTAAAAGAGCGCTTTTTTGATTTGATGCAGTTCCCTGAGGAGAAGCTGAAACTGCTTCTGGAGACTCCGGCGACAGCGATCGGCTCTTCCAGATATGCCCTGGAGGATGAGGATTACAGGGCGATGCCGGAAATCTTCAAAAAATACGGGATTCAGTATGTCCTCCTAAATGGGGGGAACGGCACTATGGATACCTGCGGCAAGATCTATCACGCCTGCAAAGATTCCGGAATCTATGTGGTGGGCATACCTAAGACCATAGACAACGATATCGCCATCACAGACCACACTCCCGGATACGGCAGTGCAGCCCGCTACATTGCGGCTACCACGGCTGAGGTAGGTGTGGATGTAAAATCACTACCGATCCATGTCTGTGTCATTGAGGCCATGGGAAGAAATGCCGGCTGGATCACCGCTGCATCTGCACTGGCCCGGAAAAAGCCGGGGGATGCCCCGCACTTGATCTATCTTCCGGAATTCCCGTTCAATGAGGAACAGTTCTTGGAGGATGTTAAGAAACTCTACGACGAAAAAGGCGGCGTAGTGGTAGTGGCCAGCGAAGGCTTAAAGGATGAGAAAGGCGAACCCATTGTGCCGCCGATCTTTAAGAGCGGCCGCGCCACCTACTACGGGGATGTCAGTGCCCACCTGGCCAATTTGGTGATTCAGAAGCTGGGGATCAAAGCTAGAAGTGAAAAGCCAGGCATCTGCGGCCGGGCGTCTATTGCGTGGCAGTCTCCTGTGGACCGTGATGAGGCGATTCTGGCTGGCAGAGAGGCGCTGAGGGCAGCGATGAACGGTGAGAGCGGTGTGATGATCGGCTTTATCCGGGACGAGACTCCGGACGGATCTTATAAGATCCATGTGGAGAGAATTCCCATCGAGCAGGTTATGCTGTATGAGAGAGTGATCCCGGAAACCTATGTCAACGAGCGGAGAAACGATGTGACAGAAGAATTTGTCAAGTGGTGCCGCCCGCTGATCGGACCGGAACTGAGAGACTTTATTGATTTTAATGATTATTATAAAAAGGAGGGCAAGAAAGAGTGAAACACATTTTCCTGAACCTGAAACGGTTCGACATTCCAAAAGAGTACGGCGGTGTGAACAGCATCGCTCCCGTAGCAGACTGGGGAGCCTACATCGTAAAGAATACCCAGGAGGCTCTGAAAAAGTACCAGGATGACGATGTGGAATTTGCCATGTATTTTCCAGAGGCCCACGTGATCGGGGCGGCTGCAGCGCTGTGCGAGGGAAGCCCTGTTCAGGTAGGCTGCCAGAGCGTATACCGGGAAGATACAGCAGTAGGAGGAAATTTTGGGGCCTTTACCACAAACCGGACGGCGAACGCTATGAAGGCTGCAGGCTGCACGACCACCATTATCGGCCACTGTGAGGAGCGGAAGGACAAAGCTGGTATTCTGGCGGAGGCGGGAGTCACCGATACAGCCGCGGTGAACCGCCTGCTGAATAAAGAGATCCAGGCGGCTGTGAAGGGCGGATTGAAGGTTCTGTACTGTATCGGAGAGACTTCTGAGGAGCAGGAAAGATGGCAGGAGGTTTTGAAGGAACAGCTTACCACAGGTCTGGAGGGTGTTGACAAAACAAACGTGACTATCGCCTACGAGCCGGTCTGGGCTATCGGGCCCGGCAAGATTCCGCCGGACAAAGACTATATTACAAAGATCGGCGCCTATGTAAAGGAGGTCACCGGAGGCATGGATGTGGTGTACGGCGGCGGCCTGAAGACGGACAATGCTGAGATGCTGGCATCCATCCCTGTGATGGATGGAGGGCTGATTGCCCTTACCAGATTTTCCGGGGAGATCGGCTACTATCCCGATGAATATCTGGAAATTATCAGAACCTATATGGGAAAATAAAAGCGGTACCGCAAACTGCTGACAATCATCTGGAAGAATGATAAGGAGAATTAGATATGAGATTAGAGTTTGAATATGGCCAGGGCCTTATGGCAGCAGAGCTGCCGGACAACACCGAAGTGTTCATTCCCGGAGTTACCGTACCGGATCCCCCTTACATCCCTGAGGACAAGCTGGAGGAGGAGACTCTCAAATCCATCCGCAATCCCATTGGGATGCCGCCTTTGACTGAGCTTGCTCACAAAGGTTCCAAAGTGACTATTGTGTTCCCAGACCGTGTAAAGGGAGGGGAGCAGCCCACTTCTCACAGAAAGGTTTCCATCAAACTGATTCTTCAGGAGCTGTACAGCGTAGGCGTGGAGAAGAAAGATATCCTTCTGATCTGTTCCAACGGCCTTCACAGAAAAAATACTAAGGAGGAAATCTACAATGTGCTGGGGCCGGAATTGTTCAACGAATTCTGGTATACGGGACAGATTATCAACCACGACAGCGAGGATTATGATCATCTGGTAGACTGCGGCAGAACAGACCGGGGTGACCCTGTATTCTTAAATAAATACGTCCATGACAGCGATGTAGCTGTCCTGATCGGGCACACTCAGGGCAACCCTTACGGCGGCTATTCCGGCGGCTACAAGCACTGTGCTACAGGACTGAATCACTGGAGTTCCATTGCTTCCCACCATGTTCCCCAGGTTATGCACAGAGAGGACTTTACCCCTGTAAGCGGAAAGTCTCTGATGAGAAGCAAATTCGATGAGATCGGCATGAAGATGGAAGAGCATATGGGCAAGAAGTTCTTCTGCTGCGACGCTGTCCTGGATACCAAGTCCAGACAGATTGAGATCAACAGCGGCTATGCCAAGGAAATGCAGCCTATCTCCTGGAAAATGGCAGACAAGCGTACCTACGTTCCTTTTGCTGAGGAAAAGTACGATGTCATGGTATTTGGTATGCCCCAGTTCTTCCACTACGGTGACGGAATGGGAACCAACCCGATTATGATGATGCAGGCACTTTCTGCCCAGGTGATCCGTCACAAGAGAGTTATGAAGGACAACTGTGTGATTATCTGTGCCTCCATCTGCAACGGCTATTTCCACGATGAGCTGTGGCCATATCTGCGGGAGTGCTATGAGATGTTCCAGCATGATCATATGAACGTTCTGACCGATATGGACCGGTACGGCCAGCTCTTTGCCACCAATGAAGAGTATATCAGAAAGTACCGCTTCGGCAACGCGTTCCATCCGTTCCACGGCTTCTCTATGATGAGCTGCGGCCAGATTGCGGAGATGAATACATCCGCTATCTATATCTGCGGCGCCCAGGAGCCCGGATACGCGAGAGGAATGGGCTTAAAGACCCGGGCAACCATCGAGGAGGCTCTTCAGGATGCCATGAGAAAGTATGTTGGCCCCAATCCCAGGATCCTGGCGCTGCCTCAGACCTTCAAGCTGAGCGCTGTCCATCTGATGATGAAGGATCAGGTTTACGACGGAACCAACGGCGCTGCCCATCCTGACGCTTACGTAAAATAAGAATCGGAATGTTAAGACGGCTCCCTGACAGCTTCAGGGGGCCTGTCCTGTCATAGGCAATCTCATGCCGGGAAACGGCATAGAATAGGAGAATCCATATGAATAAGGTGTTATTTTATAATGGGGAAATCTACAAAGACCGAAAATTCCAGAAACTCAATGTTTTGGCTGAGGATGGAAAGATCGTGCGGATCGGTGAATGGGTCTCAGACGCGCAGGCCGAAAGGGTGGACCTGAAGGGCCGTCGGTTAGTTCCCGGATTCTTAGATGTCCACACCCATGGAGCTGCCGGGGTAGATGTAAACAGCGCTGACGCGGAAGGCTACGAAAAAATCTGCCGCTTCTTTGCCTCCCAGGGAACCACAGGCTGGCTGGGATCTGTACTGACAGATACCAAGGAACAGACGCTGGCCTGCATAGAGGCATATAAGCGCTGGAAAGGGATTGAGCATAAGGGGGCCGTGATGATGGGAATCCATCTGGAAGGCCCATTCCTGAACCCGGAATACAAGGGGGCTATGCCGGAGCATCTGCTCCAGACAAAGAACGTTCCCCTAGTAGAAGAGTATCAGAAGGCGGCTGAAGGGGATATCCGCTACATTACTGTTTCTCCTGAGGTGGATGGCATGGTGGATGACATTCCGAAGCTGAAGGCTCTGGGAATCCAGGTGGCCATCGGCCATTCAGGGGCAGACTACGACACAGCCAGAAAAGCCATCGCCAACGGGGCTATGGGCGCTACCCACACAGGCAATGCCATGAAGCTGCTGCATCAGCATTTCCCGGCTATCTGGGGAGCCGTTCTGGAGGATGATAACATCTACTGTGAGATCATCTGCGATGGCCGCCATCTCCATCCAGGAACGGTAAGGCTGATCCTCAAGACTAAGGGCCTGGACCGGGTGGTAGCCATTACAGATTCTATCATGGCGGCCGGGCTCCCAGACGGCAACTACAAGCTGGGAGTAAACGATGTGGTGGTTGTGGATGGTGATGCGATGCTGGCCGACGGCGGGAGCCGTGCCGGAAGCACTCTGACCACGGGAAAAGCTCTGGAAAATCTGATCGCTTTTACCGGGAAGACGGCGGAGGAGCTGCTTCCTCTGCTGACTGAGAATCCCGCGAAGCTCATTGGGGTAGATGACCGCTATGGCTTTATCAGGGAAGGATTTGCCGCTAATTTCGTTGTTTTAGACCATGAGAACCGGGTGGCTGAGACTTATGTGGCAGGTACGAAAGTGTTTGAACGGGAAGCGGAATAAAATCAAAAAATTTCCCTGGAGACTGCAGATCTCCAGGGATTTCCTTTTTTCGGAGAGCCTTCGTTCCCCGGCATGATTTTCAGGCAAATTGGCTGTTGTACAGATCCGCGTAGGCACCATTTTTTTGCAGGAGCTCTTCGTGGCAGCCTTGCTCGATGATGGTTCCGTTCTGCATGACCAAAATCAGGTCGGCATCGACAATGGTAGAGAGGCGATGAGCGATGACAAAGCTGGTACGGCCTTCCATCAGAGCTTTCATGGCCTTCCCGATTTCCATCTCTGTCCGGGTATCCACGGAGGAGGTAGCTTCATCCAGGATCAGCACTGCAGGGTCGCAGAGAAAGACGCGGGCGATGGTCAGAAGCTGGCGCTGGCCCACAGAAATGTTCTCAGCGTCATTGCTCAGGACAGTGTCATACCCCTGAGGCAGGGTGCGGATAAAGAAATCTGCCCTGGCCGCCTTTGCCGCCGCTGCGATCTCATCCCTGGAGGCGTCTGGCCTTCCGTAGGCAATATTTTCCGCGATGGTCCCCTCAAACAGCCAGGTGTCCTGGAGGACCATCCCAAAGCTGTCCCGGAGATTTTTTCGGGACATGTCCCTTGTATCAATCCCGTCCAACAGGATTTTGCCGCCGCTGATCTCGTAAAAGCGCATCAGAAGGTTGACCAGCGTAGTTTTTCCCGCCCCCGTGCTGCCGACAATAGCAATCTTCTGCCCTGGCTTTACCTCAAGATTGATGCCGTTCATCAGGATTTTATCCGGGGAATAGCCAAACCGGACATTCTGGAAACTGACGCTGCCCTCAGCCTGCTGGATTCCCACAGGCTGAGCGGGATCCGGATCCATTTCCGGCTCATCCAGTAGCGCGTAGACCCGTTCAACGGAAGCCAGGGCAGACTGCATGGAATTGATCATAAACGACATTTCCGTAATCGGCTCGCCGGCCTGATTGACATACTGAAAAAATGCCTGGAATCTGCCGGGGCTGAGACGTCCATCCAGCATCATTAGGCCGCCGAAGACCGCGATAGAGACGAGGCCGCAGCGGTTTACGACCCGAATGCCTGGGTTGATGGCATTGACGAGAAAATCTGCCTTCTCAGAAGCTCGTGCAAGATCCTCCGCTGCCTGGTGGATACTGGCGGAGCTTCTCTCCTCATAGTTGAAGGCTTTGATGATCATCCGCCCGCTGTAGGCTTCCTCTACCATGCTGTTCATTTTCCCGACAAAGTGCTGCCGCCTGGCAGCAAAGTGAAGGGTTTTCCGGGAGACCAGGTTGGTCATCAGGAGGGAGATGGCCGTAAAAACCAGAAAGAGAGCAGTCAGGATCCAACTGAATGAGAGCATCATCAGGATGGAACCGATAATGGTTCCGACCGCTGTGAACAGGCGGATCAATCCGGTCTGAAGGGCTTCCGCCATTTTATCCAGGTCATTGATGACGCGGCTCATAATCTCCCCGGGCTGGTGCCTGTCATAGAAGGAGAGGGGCAGGCGCTGCAGTTTGTCGCTGATCTCACTCCTGAGCTGGAGGCTGAGACGCTCGGCAAAGCTGGCCATCAGAAACGTCTGCAGCATATAGAAGGCTCCGCTTCCCAGGTAGAGCAGCAGGAGAACGGCGATCTGCCGGCCGCCGTGGTTCCAGGTGATTCGAAAAACCTGGCCGGAGTTCCTGGATTCCCGGATCTGATTCCAGATCAGGTCAACGGCATTGGCGCTGTACAGAGGGGCAAGAATCGTGAAAAACGTGTAAGCCGCCACGGAGATCAGCACGATGATCAGGCGGATTTTCTGCTTTCCCATTGAGCGGAGAAAACGCCGGATGGTCTGCCGGGTATTCCGTGCCTGGAACACTTCTTCGTCAAAATAGGTTTCATTATTTTCCATGGATTCCACCGCCTTTCATCTGAGACCTGGCAATATCCTGGTAGACAGGGCAGGTCTTCATTAATGTTTCATGCTTTCCGATCCCCACAATCTCCCCATCGTTGAGTACGAGGATCTGATCCGCATGGACAATGGTGCTGATGCGCTGGGCTATAATCAGCACTGCAGCGTCTTCTGTCTCTGTTTTTAAGGCGCGGCGAAGGGCCGCATCCGTCTTAAAATCCAGGGCAGAAAAGCTGTCGTCAAACACATAGAGATCGGCCTTTTTTATTAGGGCCCGGGCGATAGACAGCCGCTGCTTCTGCCCGCCGGAGAAATTAGTGCCGCCCTGAGCCACGCGGGAGCGGAGGCCGCCCGGAAGTCCAAAGACAAAGTCCGACTGGGCTGTTCGGAGGGCGCGGCACATCTCGCTTTCTGACGCATTCTGATTTCCGTACCTAAGGTTATCTGCAATGGTTCCGGAGAACAGCCAAGCCTTTTGAGGAACATAGGAGATCCTCTCCCTCAGCGTGCGCTGAGGAATGGTGCGGATATCACAGTTCTCTAACAGAATCCGCCCGTCTGTGACATCGTGGTAGCGGAGAAGCAGCTTGGCGATCGTAGATTTCCCGCTGCCAGTGCCTCCGATGATAGCGGTGGTCTCCCCTCTGCGGCAGGTGAAGGTAAGCCCCTTCACCGTCTCCTCCTCAGCGTCATCAAAGCGGAAGGCAACGTTGTCAAAGGAGATGATGTCCCTGGAGATGTCTGGAAGAAGCGGAATCTCCCCGCAGCTGTCCGTGATTTCCGGTGTCAGAGATAAGACATCCGAAAGGCGCTTCAGGCAGATGAGGGCTCTGGGAATCAGGATAATCACCATCTGGGCCATAACGATGTAAAAGAGAATCCAGATGGCATACTCCGTCACGGCTGTGATATCCCCAATTTCCATGGCTCCGGCTCCTACGCTGTTTCCGCCCAGATAGAGGATGGCCACAACACACAGGTTGATGGATGCAGTGGCCAGGCTGTCCAATCCTGCAAACAGGCGGTTGGCCTGGATGGAGGAACGGGCGTAGTCGTCAAAGGTTTTTTTCATGCGCCCGGATTCATAGGATTCTTTATTAAAAGCGCGGATCACGCGAACGCCGGTGATTCCTTCTCTTAACACTACGTTCATCCGGTCCAGAAACCGCTGGAGTTTTTCAAAAATCGGCGAAGCCTTTCTTACGATAAGGCTGGCGAAAATGGCTACCAGGAGGGTCAGGGCCAGGATCAAAAATCCCATATCCCGGTTGATGCGGAAGGAGAAAATAATGCCTAAAACACATAAAACTGGAACTGGGACAACCATCAGCATGAAATTGACGAAAGCCTGCTGGATGACATTGATATCGTTCAGGGTTCGGGTGATCATGGAAGCAGCGCCGAACCGCTCAAAGTCGGACGCTGAGAAGGTCAGGGATTTGTCGTATATGGCATTTCTCATATCCCGTCCCAGGTTGGCAGACACTTTCGCGCACAGCCAGCTTGCCAGGAGGGCGCCTGCCCCAGCCAAAAGCGATACACCCAGCATTACAAGGCCGTTTTGGACAATCTCTCCGATGGCTCCGCCGCTGATAGCCGAATTGATCATATCAGCGGTAATGGTCGGAACCAGGAGGGCGCCCAGCACATCCAGAAGGATGAAAAGGCAGATGGCTGCGCACTGACTGCAATATGGTCTTAAAAAACGAATGATCAGTTTCATGTGGGTTCATTCCTCCGTGAATCAGTTTGAGAGTGCAGGAGAGTTTGGAGCTCTTCTTGAAAAAGCCGGCACTGCTTTTCATAGAGAGACAGCACGAGGGAGCGCTCCGTCTCAGTCATCCTGGCTAAGGAACGCTGCTCGGCTTCGATCAGGGGGGCGATGATCTCCCTGCAGACAGCCTCCCCCTCTGAGGTCAGCCGGACTGCTTTGCTGTGCCGGGCAGCCGTGATGGGTTCCAGGCTGAGAAAGCCTTTTTTTACAAGACCGGAAATAGCAAAATTGACGGTCTGCTTTGGATAGTACCACATCACCGCAAGCTCATTCTGCGTGTAGAGGCGGTCAGATTCATAGATGGTGTACAGTACCCAGAAAGCAGGGTCGGAAAGACCGTGGTGGGAGGCATAGAGATGGTACTGCTCATTTAACCTTTTGGTAACCTGGTTCAGTTCTGTATTTAATTCTTTGATATTTCGATCCATAATCAGTCTCTCCTTTGTCTGTGAAATTGTACCCGGCAGCACTCAAATTATAAAGTCCAATATCGGACTACGACAGTATAAATCCAATATTGGACTTTGTCAACTCCAACTTTTCTGGCCGGAAAAAGGTGCAGTACAGTGGCAGACCTGTCCTCTCTTTCATATCATACAGTAAAAGCAATGAGGATATGAGCATGAAGATATGTCTGGATGCCGGTCATTTCGGCAAATATAATAAAAGTCCGGCGGATGCCCGGTATTACGAATCAAAAGCTATGTGGGATCTCCACCTGAAACAGAAACAGTATCTGGAGGCTTATGGGATCCAGGTGGTTACTACCCGGGCCAGCCAGGAGGCTGACCGGAAATTGTACGATCGGGGAGCTGCCGCTGCAGGGTGTGACTTATTTATCTCGGACCATTCCAATGCGGTGGGAACTAGTGTAAACAATGCTGTCGATTATCCGGCGGCCTACTGCGCCATCAATGGGAGCGCTGATGGAATCGGCATGGCCTTAGCTCAGTGCGTGGAGGTTGTAATGGGAACGCGGCAGGAGGCAAGGATCGAGCACAGGAGAGGAGACCGGGGAGACTATTACGGGGTTTTGAGAGGGGCGACGGCGGCAGGAGTGCCGGGGCTGATTCTGGAACATTCCTTCCACACCAACCTGGAGGCAGTCAGATGGCTTTTGGATGAGGCCAATCTGGACCGGCTGGCCAGGGCGGAGGCCGACACCATTGCCCTGTACTACAATATTTCCCAGCCGATTCCGGGGAAGAAGAGCGGCTGGCACGAGGAGGAAGGAGGATGGAGATTTTATCTGGGAGATACCGGAAAACCTGTGACCAATGCCTGGTACCAGGACGGGGAGGACTGGTACTGGTTTGATAGAAATGGGATGATGGTCCATGATACCTGGAAAACAGACTCCAAAGGGGTCTGGTATTATCTGGGCAGTACGGGGGCCATGGCGAAAAATGAGTGGGTTCTGTGGAAAAACGAGCTGTACCGGGTGGAGAAGGACGGCAGACTGTTCGAGGGAAGCATGGAGCTGGAGACGGACAGCAGGGGAGCTCTGAAGATTGCGTTTTCCGGTTGACGAAGCCGGCAGGGAGGGAGTATAGTTAAAGCATAGTAAAACAGGACGGGTCAGAAAAAAGAGAAAGGGACGGATATGAAGAAGTGGTATAAAGCTGTTTTTGCAGCAGCTGTAATGTCAGCAGCAGGTCTCAGCCTTCCGGGCTCTGCTCTGGCGTCAAACTATGAAGCCTCTTCAGAGGCAGGAGAGGTACAGGCGCCAAATATTGTTGTTTTGCCGGCTGAGAGGGATGTGCAGGATCCCGCATTATATCCTTTAAACGGCATGCGGGAGCAGCTTTTCTTTTCGGAGGACAGGATCAATCAGGAAATTCCAGGGCTTTGGTCATATATGGATGAGGGAGTGGATAAATGGGATTTTTATAACCGCTACCCGCTGTATGCGCCGGGGGACAATGCTGGTGCCTGGGCTTTGGTCTATATGCTGTCGGGGGATGAACCGACAGGCTTCGAGAAGAGAATCATGTCCCCATACAGAGCCGAGGTGATGGAACAGACGGCAGATGTCATCCGCTCATTTTTGAACAGCTTTGACTGGAAAAATGCCACGGATCGTGAAAAAGTAAGCAGGATCCTGGAACTGGTCTGCCAGGCTTCCTATGATTATGATACTGAGGCCGGAATTACGGATTTAAACTGGTTTACACAGAACGCGGTAATTGAAAATGGGGGGTATGTGGTGAATGACGGTCTGCTGCCTTCTGATAATCCCTCAGTGCGCTCTCATAATCTGGCAGGATGTCTTATTGATAAATTGTGCGTTTGTGAAGGCTATGCGAAGACAGTCGCTGTATTATGCCGTTTTACGGGTGTTGAAGCATTTTACGCGTTCGGCGGGAATCACGCCTGGGATTTTGTGAAGGTTGATGGAACCTGGTATACAGTGGATGCCACAGGAAAGACAGCGAGTACAACCGAAGCCATTTGGTTCAGCAAACCTGCAGATCAATGGCCTTATTCGCAGGCGGCAGGCGATTACATTGCATATAACATAGAAGATTATTTCAATATGCGTTTCGGATATGAGCCTGCTGTACAGGAAAAAATATGGAACCTGATCCATGAATAAAACTGCAGGTTCAATAGATGCAAAAAAGGAGAGTACACTATGAAGAAAAACATCATCGTCGGCCAGTCCGGCGGGCCTACAGCAGTCATCAATGCCAGCCTGTGGGGTGTGGTAAAGGAAGGACTCGCCCACAGGGAGGAGATCGGAAAAGTATACGGGATGATCCATGGCATAGAGGGATTTCTGGCAGGGCGGTATGTGGAGCTGTCTGCCATGGAGGAAGAGGAGCTGGAATTAATGAAGATGACTCCGGCGGCCTACCTGGGTTCCTGCCGCTACAAGCTGCCGGAAGATCTCAGCGACATCTGCTACCGGGAGCTGTTTGAGAAGTTTCGGCAGATGGACATTGGGTACTTCTTTTATATTGGCGGAAATGACTCTATGGATACGGTCAGCAAGCTGGCCCGCTATGCCGCTTCCAACGGTATTGACATCAAGGTGGTGGGGATCCCAAAGACCATTGACAACGATCTGATTCTGACTGACCACACCCCTGGCTACGGCAGCGCGGCAAAATATGTGGCTTCCACCGTTCGGGAGATTGTCCTGGATTCCTCTGTCTATCAGCAGAAGGCAGTCACGATCGTGGAGCTGATGGGTCGCCATGCAGGGTGGCTGACAGCAGCCAGCGTTCTGGCCAGGAAGCATCCCGGGGACAATCCCCTTCTGATCTATCTGCCGGAGATGGATTTCGATATGGAGCAGTTTGCACATGATGTGGAGGCGGCCCTGGAGAAACAGCCCAATGTGATTGTCTGCATTTCAGAGGGGATTTCCGATGCCAGAGGCCAGTTTATCTGCGAATATGCAGACGCAGCCAGGTTGGATACCTTTGGCCACAAAATGCTGGCGGGTTGCGGAAAGGTTTTGGAAAACTTTGTGCGGGACCGGTTTGGGGTCAAGGCAAGATCTGTGGAATTAAATGTCAATCAGCGGTGTTCCGGCATGCTGGCCTCCCAGACGGACATTGAGGAGGCAGCCATGGCCGGAGCCTGGGGTGTGAAAGCTGCTCTGGAGGGAGCTACGGGAATCATGGTGGCATTTTCCAGAGAGAGCAGCGCCCCTTACCAGATTCAGTGCTGTGCTGTGGATGTAGGAGCGGTCTGCAACCAGGAAAAAAAGTTCCCCAGGGAATGGATTGCTGGGAACGGAACCGATATCGGGAAAGAATTTCTGGATTATGTCCTCCCGCTGATCCAGGGCGAGCCGGAGAGAAAGATGGAGAATGGTCTGCCTGTCTACGCTTGCCGGAGGATCGATTCTGCAGGCTAAGGCAATGGAAACCGACTGAAAATAGCGAAATGAGCCTTTACAAGACTCATAGTTTTGTTATATACTAAAGGCTACAGGCAGTGGGCCTGACAATATTTTTACAAAAAAGGATGGATATTCAGATGGCAATTTTAGAGACCTGGAGAAACCTTGCCTACGGCGATGGGCTGGATAATAAAAAGAGAGAAGAGCTGTGGAGCAGATATTTTGCGATTGAAAAGGGAATCTATGAGCAGATCCTTTCCAATCCTGCTGAGGTGATCACCGGGACGGTGAAGGAGTTGGCAGAGAAGTACAATACCGAGGTGCTGATTATGACCGGCTTCCTGGATGGGATCAACGAGAGCTTAAAAGGCTATGAGAACCCCATTGATACCATGGAGGAAGATACAGAGGTTCGCATTGAGATCGACCCGGAGAAGCTGTACTACAATATGGTGGAGGCTAAGGCCAATTGGCTGTACGAGCTGCCTCAGTGGGACTCCATCCTCTCCGAGGAGCGCAGGAAGGAACTGTACAAAGAGCAGAAGGCTTCCGGCACCATCCGCAAAGAGAGAAAGATCTATCCCAACGATCCATGTCCCTGCGGAAGCGGCAAAAAGTATAAAAAGTGCTGTGGAAGAAACGCGTAAATGATCGGCAGAATGTAGCTGCCGCTAACAGCGGGGAGCTGCAGTGCCAGATGACAGCCCGGGAGGAAGCTCTCGGGCTGATTTGTGTGAAAGGAGACAGAAATGGACGCTTACACCGGGTTCGCCGAAGTCTATGATCTGTTTATGGATAATATCCCCTATGAAGAATGGTGTGAGTACGTAACCGGCCTGCTGAGGGAACGGGGGATCCGGGAAGGGCTGGTTCTGGATCTGGGCTGCGGCACGGGAACTCTCACGGAACTCCTGGCAAAAAAGGGCTATGATATGATCGGCGTAGACAACGCAGAGGATATGCTGGAGATCGCCCTGGAAAAGAAACTGAAAAGTGGATGCGACATCCTGTATCTGCTCCAGGATATGAGAGAATTTGAGCTGTACGGCACAGTGGCTGCGGTAGTGTGTATCTGTGATTCGATCAATTACATGTTGGAGTATGAGGATTTAGTGAAAGTGTTCCGCCTGGTAAACAATTACTTGGATCCGGGAGGAGTTTTTATCTTTGACCTGAATACAGAGTATAAATACCGGGAACTCTTGGGAGATTCTACCATTGCTGAGGCTCGGGAGGAGAGCAGTTTTATCTGGGAAAACAGCTACGATGAGGTGGCTCGGATCAATGAGTACGACCTGACCTTGTTTATCCGGGAGGACAGCGGCCGGGAGCTGTTCCGCAGATATGAGGAGACTCATTTTCAGAGGGCGTACTCTCTGGACGAAGTGCGCCAGGCACTGGCGGAAGCAGGGCTGAAGGTAGAAACCTGCTACAATGCCTTTACCAGGGAGGCACCCCGGGAGGACAGCGAGCGGGTATATTTTATTGCAAGAGAACAGGGAAAGTAGATCCATACAGAAGGAAGGAGCATACAATGGCTGATTATATTATAAGAGCAACAGCGGCTGGAGGTCAGATACGGGCCTTTGCCTCCACCACCAGGGAGCTGGCGGAGGAAGCGCGCAGGGCCCACAATACCAGCCCTGTGGCGACGGCGGCACTGGGCCGTCTTCTGACTGCCGCCGGGATGATGGGAATTACCATGAAGGGGGAGGAAGACCTGCTGACCATCAAGATCCAGGGGGACGGCCCAATAGGGGGCCTGACTGTCACGGCAGACTCGGCAGGAAACGTCAAGGGCTATGTCTTTAACCCGAATGTTATGCTGCCCCCCAATGAGAAGGGAAAGCTGGATGTAGGCGGGGCGCTGGGAAACGGCGTGCTGAGCGTTATCAAGGACATCGGGCTGAAGGAGCCCTACGTGGGCCAGACCATCCTGGTGACCGGGGAGATCGCGGAGGATTTAACTTATTATTACGCCACATCTGAGCAGACGCCGTCCTCCATCGCCCTGGGCGTTCTGATGAATAAAAATAATACCGTTCGTCAGGCCGGAGGTTTTATGATCCAGATGATGCCAGGGGCGTCAGATGAGATTATTGACAGATTGGAATTCAGGCTGAAGGAGATTACTTCCATCACCTCCCTTTTGGATGCAGGAAACACGCCGGAGATGGTTTTGGATCATATTTTGGGTGATATGGATCTGGAAATCAATGAGAAAGTTCCCACCAGATTCTACTGCAACTGCAGCAAAGAGCGGGTGGAGAAGGCGCTGATCAGCACCGGGAAGAAGGAGCTGCAGGAGATGATTGACGAGGGAAAAACGATCGAAGTCAACTGCCATTTCTGCAACCGCAATTACAGTTTCACTGTGGAAGAACTGCGGGATCTCCTGGCCAGAGCCAGCAGGCCCTGAGCCGCCGGGAGGCTGTGGAGTCAATCAAAAAGAGCCGGCCAAACCAGCCGGCTCTTACTTGTTTCATAAGGAACACAGTTTCTTACGAAACAGAGGGTCCCGCATCGCTTGCAGGACGTTTTGCTCTAATCATTAAATCCAATATAACTTTATTTCAATGAACATCAAAAATGATATATGATTGAAAAAGGTACACTGCAGACTAGATGATTATAATTTGGTAACGTTGGTTGCCTGCGGTCCCTTAGCACCGTTGACTACGTCAAATTCTACCTGAGCGCCTTCGTCCAGAGACTTAAAGCCCTCCATATTTAATCCAGAGTAATGAACGAAAACGTCATTGCCCTGCTCGTCGGAAATGAATCCGTAGCCTTTCTGGTTATTGAACCACTTAACTGTACCTTTCATTATGATACCTCCAAAAAATAAAAAGAAATTGTGTTGTGAGCCATTTCACAACTGTCCATAGAATAGCATAGTTTCATAGACCTGTCAAATGGTTTTTGTGTAAAATTTTGGGAAAAATCCCGAATAATTGTAACAATTTTTCGACCTGTTTTTTAGTGATTCCTGACAATTTTGACATAGAATCGGCCTCTGTGCGGGACTCGGAATATTCTCTCTGGGGAGCTCCCAGAAACGGTAGCGGCCGGGAAAAAGATGGTTTGCATTTTAATAAGAACATTGGTATAATGAAAGTGTTTTTAGTTTGCAGAATTGAGGAATATACCATGAAGGCTATCAATATTGTAAGACATTTTATGACGATCACGGAGCACAAGCTGTTGGTTATGAGCCATTGCTTCCAGGTTGGCTTGTACAGGCAGGGGCTGCTTCACGATCTCTCCAAGTACAGCCCGGAAGAATTCTTCATTGGCGTCAGGTTTTATCAGGGAAACCGGAGCCCCAATGCAGCAGAGCGGGAAATTATGGGATTTTCCAGGGCGTGGCTTCACCATAAAGGCCGGAACAAACACCACTATGAATACTGGATCGACATTTCAAAAAATAAAGAAGAGGGGCTTGTGGGAAACAAAATGCCTCTCAGGTACGTAATTGAGATGGTGATGGACCGGATTGCGGCCTGCAAGGTGTACCGGGGAAAGGACTATACGGACGGAGCAGCCTGGGAGTATTACGAGAAGACCAGGAAATACGTCACTATGCATCCGGAGACCAGGGCGCTGCTGGAGCGGCTGCTGTGGATGTTGAAAAAGAAAGGGGAAAAGAGAACCTTTGCCTATATCCGGAAGCTCCTGAGAAAGGGATATTATTAACAGAATTTAGAAAAGCTGTCTGCGGCTGCACGGAGATTGCGTGCATCGTCAGACAGCTTTCCTGCTATGGGGCTGAAAATCCTTTAGGGCAGAAGAGGGCCAGGACGCCTTTCAGATAGCGCTGGGCAAAGTCTGGATTTTCAAACAGCGAGGGATCATAGGGAATATATGCCTGTTTGTCCCGGTAGCTTTGCCTCAGCACGGAAGTCTCTGCCGGGCATGTTAGAGGGAGAAAGACGCCTGACCGGCGAACATAGCAGGTAGAGGGCGTAGCCTTTTTTCTTGCCGACCTGTCTACAAATTCTCCGATGCTCTTGTGGATAGCTGTGTCCTCAGCAGGGAGATAGTAATAATTCTGATAGTCTGGGTAAAAGTGCTTCAGCTCTTTCTCTGTGAGAGCGACAGTGCAGCTCAGGCGGTTTCCTGAGCCGTCCAGATGGAAGTCTTTGCTGGAGGCAGACCATTCCGCCGGGATCTGGAAGGGGCTTTCGTATATAAGGGACAGGAGCGGTTCCGGATTTCCAAAGATGTCGCACATGCTACCGGACCTCTGCTCCGCAAGAGAGAAAGGACCCTCCAGCATGTCGCAGTAGCTGAGAATCGGGAGGATCAGCGGCATTCCTTTCAGATCCTCCTCATTGTGGAGAATCAGCATATGATAGAGAGATGGGCTTTTCTCGGCAAGATAGTCGCGGTAGACTTCAATTAGCTGGCCGCCGCTGTAGGGATCTTCCCGAAAAATGCCCAGGAACCGTTCGATGGCTTTCTGTTTCATGCTCTCCAGCCCCAGCAGTGATCGGTAGGGCTGGATCCTGCGGTAAATGTCGATGCTTTTCATACCGGAAAAATCGCAGGAAAGGCCCAGATGGCGGCAGCGTTTCAGGATAAAAGGGAGGTCAAACCGGTCTCCGTTAAAGTGAACCAGGATGGAATAATCTTTGAGAAAGGCAAAGAAAGCCTTCAGAATCTCCGGCTCGGAATCCGGCGTATCGGCAAACCACTGGATCAGATTCCAGCCGCCGTCACGGTGATAGGCGCAGCCGATCAGGTACAGGGAAGAAGTGTCGCCGGAGAATCCGGTGGTCTCAATATCAAAAAAAAGGAGCTGTGACAGTGGGCCGAGCCGCTCTAACGGATAGGTGTCCGGCAAGTCTGCAGTGTGCTGGATGGTGATCATAAAAATGCCTCCTGAAGGTTTGCGGCGCGAAAGCACCTTCTGATAGCTGCCATTATAGCGGATGAAGGCGGAAAAAGTCAACTGCCATGAACCTTTGTTCGATTCGTGTTGCAATAGATTTCGGGGTATGATATGATGATGCCAAGATCAGAGACAAGGAGAATTTATGATTTCATATGTAAAGGGGCCGCTGATGGAAGTTCAGGGCGATGTGATTGTAATAGAAGCCGGGCCAGTCGGCCTGGCGGTTCGGGTTCCCCTCTCCCTTTTGGATGAGCTGCCGGGGGTGGGCGAAGAGGTAAAAGTTTATACGTATTTTCAGGTGAGAGAGGATGCTATGTGCCTCTACGGCTTTCTAAGCCGCCAGGACAGAGAGATGTTCCAGCAGCTTTTGGGGGTTAATGGAGTTGGCCCTAAGGGAGCTCTGGGGATTTTGTCAGCTCTCCGGCCGGACGACCTGAGGCTTGCGATCATCTCCGGCGATGCGAAGGCCATTTCCCGCGCTCCGGGCATTGGCGTCAAGACAGCCCAGAGGGTAATTTTGGATCTGAAGGATAAGGTGTCAGCCGATGATATTCTGGATTCTGCAGCGGGGAGCGGCGAGAAACAAGGGGATATTGTCTGGCAGGGAAGCGGAGGAGAGGCCGCAAAAGAGGCTGTTCAGGCATTGGTGGCCCTGGGTTATACCAACGCAGAAGCGGTGCGGGCCGTTCGCCGGACAGAGGCAGCAGAGACAATGACAGCAGAGGAAATTTTAAAGGCATCCCTGCGCCATTTATCGTTTTTATAGAGGGAAAGGTCAATGGAACGCAGAATCATTACTACGGAAGCAACGGAAGAAGACAAAAAAATAGAGACAAGCCTGCGCCCGCAGTTTTTGGCAGAATATATCGGACAGGAAAAGATCAAGGAGACTTTAAAGGTCTATATCGATGCCGCCAAATCCCGTGGGGAGGCCCTGGATCATGTGCTTTTCTACGGGCCGCCTGGTCTGGGAAAGACGACTCTGGCTGGAATTATTGCCAGGGAGATGGGAACGAATATGAAAGTGACATCAGGTCCTGCCATCGAAAAACCAGGGGAGATGGCTGCCATCCTCAACAATCTCCAGGAGGGGGACGTCCTCTTTGTGGATGAGATTCATCGGCTCAACCGCCAGGTGGAGGAGGTCCTTTACCCGGCGATGGAGGACTATGCCATTGATATTATGCTGGGAAAGGATTCCTCTGCCAGGTCGATCCGCCTGGAATTGCCCAAGTTTACCCTGGTAGGTGCGACGACCAGGGCAGGACTTTTAACAGCCCCCCTCAGAGACCGCTTCGGCGTTGTCCAGCGCTTGGAATTTTATACAGCCAAGGAGCTGACTTCCATCGTCTTAAGGTCGGCTGTCTCTCTGGGTGTGGAGATCGACAGGGACGGCGCTGTTGAGATAGCCAGACGTTCCAGAGGAACTCCCAGGTTGGCCAACCGTCTCTTAAAGCGAGTCAGAGACTTTGCCCAGGTCAAGTACGACGGCAGGATCACCAAAGAAGTAGCAGACTTTGCCTTGGATATTCTGGATGTCGATAAACTGGGGCTGGATCAGAATGACCGGAATATTCTTTTGTTTATTATTGAGAAATTCGGCGGAGGCCCGGTGGGGCTGGATACCCTGGCAGCAGCCCTGGGGGAAGATGCAGGAACCTTGGAGGATGTATATGAGCCGTATCTCTTGATGAATGGTCTGATCAACCGCACACCGAGAGGCCGCATGGCGACGGACAGCGCTTACCGCCATCTGGGGATCCCTAAGGAGCAGGGGTGAGAAAAACAGCTTCACTGCTGTCTGAAAATATGGTATAATGATACCTGTTAAATTTTAACTACAGGAGAAAGAAGAACGATGGATTCCAAGAATTACGCGGAAGTATTGATAGATGGAAATGTATATACCCTGGCAGGGACAGAGGAAAAGAGCTATTTTCAGAAGGTAGCCGGCTATATCAATGAGAAGACGGAAAAGATGCGGGAGCAGCCTGGTTTTGGCAAGCAGAGCGCAGATTACCAGAGAGTTATGATCGAGCTGAATATGGCAGATGATTATTTCAAAGCTCTGGATAAGGTAAGTGCCATGGAAAAGCAGAAAAGTGAGATGGAGCGGGAGATCTACAGCCTGAAACATGAGCTGGTCAGCACTCAGATGAAGCTGGAATCAGCACTCAGAACGCTGGAGGATTTCCAGAAAGAGCAGACGCTGAACCAGGAGGAGAAAGAGCAGCCGGAGCATCCGGATGAGGAGGCCGGGCCTTCTGGTCAGGAGTCAGGGGACGGCAGAGAAGCGGAACCGGCAGTGTCTCCGGTTCGTCCGTCTCAGAAAGGCGGCCATGGTGTAAGGCGCGGGGGGAAAAGATAATAAGTACGGATGGGCTGCTGCAGAAGGAAAGGGAAAAAGGTTTCATTTTGCAGCGGCTTTTCTATTACAGCGGTACTGCAGGCAGGCAGGGATGCGGGAACAGGAAGGAAGAGAATTTGGTGTATAATCAGAATAGGGCAGAGCTTCTGGCTCCAGCAGGCAGCTTTGAAAGTATGAAGGCAGCGATCGCAGCCGGAGCGGATGCGGTTTATATGGGAGGCAGCCGGTTTGGCGCCAGGGCATATGCAGACAATCCCGATGAGGAGAAATTTCTGGAGGCGATTGATTACGCACATCTCCACGGATGCAGACTGTATATGACGGTCAATACCCTGGTGAAGGAGGGGGAGCTGAAGGAGCTCTTCCGGTATCTGGCTCCCTTCTATGAGCGGGGGCTGGACGCGGTCATTGTCCAGGATCTGGGGGTTCTTTCCTTTATAAAGAATCATTTTCCTGGTCTCCCGATCCACGCCAGCACTCAGATGACCATCACGGGTGTGTACGGGGCCAAAGCTCTGGTTCAGATGGGCGCCGAGAGGATTGTTACTGCCCGGGAGCTTTCCCTGGAAGAGATTAGAAAAATCCACCAGGAGGTGCCGGTGGAGATCGAGAGTTTTGTCCACGGAGCGCTGTGCTACTGTTACTCAGGGCAGTGCCTGATGAGCAGCCTGATTGGGGGACGAAGCGGAAACAGGGGGCGGTGCGCCCAGCCCTGCCGTCTGCCCTACGAAGTAAAACGGGGCTCCAGGACGTTAAATTCTAAAAAGGAATCATATGTGCTGAACCTAAAAGACCTGTGCACATTGGATCTGATCCCTGATATGCTGGAGGCCGGGGTCTATTCCATGAAGATTGAAGGAAGGATGAAAAGTCCCAGATATACGGCGGGCGTAGTCAGCGTATACCGGAAATATCTGGATCGGTATCTAAAAAATGGGAGAAAAGGCTGGAAGGTGGATCCGGAAGACAAAAGACTCCTGCTGGATCTTTTTGACCGGGGAGGCTTTTCGGAAGGTTATTACAGGCAGCACAATGGGAGAAACATGGTTGCCCTGGGCGAAAAGCCGGCTTTTCGCCAGGTGAACCAGAGACTGTTTGAAGAGCTGGATCGGAATTATGTCCAGAAGGAGAAGCAGGAGCCAGTCAGCGGTGTTTTAACTCTGAGAGAAGGGGAGCCAGCCAGCTTGGCCCTGACCTGCACTACAGGGGGCAGGACGGTATCCGCCCGAGCTGAGGGTACTGCTGCGGAGAAGGCTCAAAATCAGCCTTTAACTGCAGAAAAAGCCGAAAAACAGATCAAAAAGACAGGGGGGACTCCCTTTTCATTCGAAAAACTGCAGACAGAGCTGGGGGGAAATGTTTTTGTGCCTGTCCAGGCGCTGAATGAGCTTCGCAGAAATGCCCTGGATGGCCTGGAGAGGGAAATCTTAAACTTGTATGCCAGACAGCCGGCTTCAGAGAAGGCTGCCTTGATTGAGAAAAAACGGGAGATTGTTAAGAGAGAGCCTGGAGAGCAGAAGGCAGATGAGACGTTCCGTTTGGCCGTATCGGCGGAAACGCCAGAACAGCTCCAAGCTGTTCTCTCCCAGGGAAAACTGGCAGGCGATACCGGAGAACCCCAGACAACAGGGGGGATGGTTTTGTCAGAGATCGCCATCGACAGCGGGGGATTTCCTGGGGATATGTGGAGAGAAGCTGCTGCGGCCATCCATGAAAAGGGCCTGGCCTGCTGCCTGATTCTTCCGCATATTTTTAGAGAAGAAGCCATTGGGTATTTTGAGAGAAATCTGGACAGATTAAAGGCAGCAGGATTTGACGGCATTATCGTGCGTTCTCTGGAGGAACCGGTGTGGCTGAGAGAAAAGGGAATCAGTCTCCCCCAATTTTTTGACGATACGATGTACTCCTGGAATCATCTGGCCCTGACGGAAATGCGGCGGATGGGAGCTGAGCGTATAACTGTGCCCCTGGAGCTGAACAGTCGGGAGATTGAAGCAGTTTATCAGGGGGATTTGAATGCGGAACTGGTAATATATGGGCATCTTCCCATGATGGTTTCTGCCCAGTGTGTGAAAAAAACGGTGTCTGGCTGTGACGGAAGGCCAGAGATCTTGAAGATGAAAGACAGGACAGGAAAATTCCTTCCGGTGAAAAACCAGTGTGTCTTTTGCTGCAATACGATCTATAATCCAAGCCCCCTTTCCCTGCTGCAGGAGGAAAAGGCGGTCAGGAGTCTGGGAATCCGGAATCTGAGAATGAAATTTACTGTGGAGAATGGAGAACAGGCAGGGACAATTTTGACAGCATTTTTGGACAGGTGGAATGAAGGCGGAGAGCTCCGCGGGGACAGCGGGATTTTCCGAGATTTTACAAGAGGACATTTCCGCCGAGGCGTAGAGTAGGGGTTGGACGTATGACGAACCTGATAATAGACGTTTCTAAATATCTGATCATTTTGCTGATGGCCTGCTACACATATTTCAATTTCCGCTTTTTTTCCTACAAGGAGCCGGAAGAGAAGAAAGCAGTGTGCGGCCGTCAGAACCAGGCGATGTTCCTGATCCATCTTCTGGCGTTTCTGGTCATCTATCTCAAGACGGAGAAGCCGGAGATGATTGCTTTTTACCTGGTTCAGGCTGCTTTCTTTATCTGCTATATCTGGGGGTTCCGCCTGCTGTACCGGAACGTGTCGCGGCTGCTGGTCAACAATACGGCTATGCTGCTGTGTGTGGGCTTTATCATGCTCACCAGGCTGTCTGCGGAGAAGGACAGAGCGTGGGCGGTCAGACAGTTTATCTTTGTGGTGGCGGCAGCGGTGCTGACCTGGATCATTCCCTATGTCATCGACCGGGTGTGGCAGCTGGCCAAGGTTCCATGGCTCTACGGCCTGGGAGGTCTGATCCTGCTGGCGGCTGTATGGATCGGGGGAAACACCAGCTACGGTGCCCAGCTTTCTCTGGCCTTTGGGGATATTTCCTTTCAGCCGTCCGAGTTCGTAAAAATTTCTTTTGTATTTTTTGTGGCGGCCATGTTCTATCAGTCCGTGAGCTTTCGAAACGTGTGTCTGACTACGGCCGTGGCTGCCGCCCATGTCCTGGTTTTGGTAGCATCCAGGGATCTGGGAGGGGCGCTGATCTTTTTTGCAACCTACATTTTTATGCTGTTTGTAGCCACCTCCAACTGGCTGTATCTGGGGGCCGGAGTTTTATGCGGATCAGCCGCCTCCGTGCTGGCCTGCCGTCTGTTTTCGCATGTTCGGGTTCGTGTGGAAGCCTGGCTGAATCCGTGGGCGGATATTGATAACAGAGGGTACCAGATCACCCAGTCTCTGTTTGCTATAGGAACAGGGGGATGGTTCGGCCTGGGCCTGTTTCAGGGAATGCCGGGAAATATCCCAGTTGTGGAAAAAGACTTTATTTTCGCGGCAATCTCTGAAGAAATGGGAGGGATTTTTGCCGTCTGTGTCGTGCTGATCTGCCTGGGTTGCTTCATCCAGTTTATGATGATTGCAGGGAAAATGCAGGCGGCCTTTTACAAGCTGATTGCCTTTGGGCTGGGGATGGTTTACATTGTCCAGGTTCTTTTGAATATAGGCGGCGTGACAAAATTTATTCCATCCACCGGGGTCACTCTGCCCTTTGTCAGCTACGGTGGAAGTTCCATTTTCAGCACATTTATTCTGTTTAATGTGGTTCAGGGGCTTTATATTTTAAAGCGCAACGAAGAGGAAGAACATGAAAAATAAACGGAAAGATACGAAGTCCGGATCCAATAACAATATTTTATTTGTGACCTACCTGATAGGAGCTGTCTTTTTGCTTCTGGTACTGTACTTTGTCTGGTTTATGCAGGCGGAGAGCGAGGATGTCATCAATAATCCCTACAATGGAAGGCTGGCCCAGCTTTCAGAGCGGGTCGTGAGAGGGGATATCCTCAGCAATGACGGCCGGATCCTGGCAGAGACAGTGCAAGGAGAAGATGGGAGCGAAACCCGCTCTTACCCTTACGGTTCTCTTTTCTGCCATGTGGTGGGCTGGTCCACCAGGGGGAAAACCGGACTGGAATCTCTGGCAGATTTTTATCTTTTGTCTTCCCATATTAATCTTGGGGAGAAAATCATACAGGAGATTATGGATGAGAAGAATCCCGGGGATCATGTGGTGACGACCTTAGACATTGAACTGCAGCAGGCAGCCTACGATGCGCTGGGAGACCGCAGAGGGGCTGTCATCGCCATGGAGCCCAGCACAGGAAAGATCCTGGCCATGGTTTCCAAGCCGGATTTCGACCCGAACCAGATCAACGCTCTGTGGGACAGCCTGGTAAGCGGAAGCTCAGAAGAGGGCCTTTTGCTAAATCGGGCCACTCAGGGGCTCTACCCGCCGGGCTCTACATTTAAGATCGTTACGGCTCTGGAACAGATCCGGGAGCACCCGGATGACTATAATGCCTATGAGTTTGACTGTACCGGGGTCTACCAAAATGGGGATTATTCGATCCGCTGCTATCACAGCAGTGCCCACGGCCATCAGGATCTTACCATGGCTTTTGCCAATTCCTGCAATGGGGCCTTTGCCAATCTGGGCCTTTATTTGGACCACGGAAGGATGGAGGAGCTTGCAGATCAGCTTCTCTTCAATCAGGAACTGCCGCTTTCCCTCCCTTACAGCAAGAGCTCCTATACCATGGGGAGTGAACCGGGGATTTGGGAAGTGCTTCAGACATCCATCGGGCAGGGGAGCACCCAGATGTCACCGATTCACAATCTGATGATCACATCGGCGATTGCAAACGGCGGTGTTCTGATGAAACCGTACCTGATCGATTGTGTGACCAATGCAAAAGGGGAGGAGGCAGAGCGCTTTTCTCCGGAGGAATACGGCAGCCTGATGACGGCGGAGGAAGCCCATAAGCTGACAGCCATGATGGAGGCTGTGGTAAATGAGGGCACTGCGTCAGCGCTCCAGACGGATGCCTACCAGGCAGCAGGCAAGACGGGCTCTGCGGAATTTGAAACAGGAAAAGAGAGCCACGCCTGGTTTACTGGATTTGCTCCGGCTGACAACCCCCAAATAGCAGTGACAGTGATCGTGGAGGAGGGCGGTTCCGGGGGCCGGGAGGCGGCTCCCATCGCCCGTGCAGTGATGGATGCGTATTTGAACGGACAGTGAGAAGATCGCGCCAGCTTAAAAGCAGATTTTGGGATCCGTTCTCCCCGCGTTTTAGATAATTCTTGCATAACATATAAAAAAGAGGTATACTAGTGACAGAGAAAAAGGACACACCTGCGACCAGGAGGGATTGCGATGATCGAAGCAACTAGCTGCGGCGGTGTGGTTATCTTTCGCGGAAAGATACTGGTCCTCTACAAGAATTACAAAAACAAGTATGAGGGCTGGGTACTTCCAAAGGGAACTGTAGAACCGGGAGAGGAATTTAAAGAGACAGCTCTCCGAGAGGTAAAGGAGGAGACTGGCGTTAATGCCTCTATCATCAAATACATTGGAAAGAGCCAATATTCTTTTAACACACCCCAGGATATTGTGGAAAAGGATGTTCATTGGTATCTGATGATGGCAGACAGTTATTACAGTAAACCACAGCGGGAGGAATATTTCATTGATTCCGGTTATTACAAGTTTTACGAAGCATACCATCTGCTGAAATTTTCTAATGAAAAGCAGATACTGGAGAAGGCTTACAATGAGTACCTGGACTTAAAGCGAAGCAATCTCTGGGGAAGCAAGAAGTATTTCTGAGGCAGGCACACAATACAAAATCACCAAGGCGTCCCGTGCAGGCGGGGCGCCTGCTGTGTATATAGAGGAAGAAAACGTTCCTCCTCGTTTGCTTTTCGTTAAAATTTTTCGTTTTTTCCAGATGGATTCAGAAAAAACTTGTATAATTTTCAAAAAAGAGGTAAAATACCTGTAAGTTGTTGAAAATCCAATCCAATAGGGAGATTTTCGGCAGCAGAGAGGAACCTGCAATTTTATGCAAAAAGGAGAGGCAACTATGAAGAGTTGGAAAAAGATTGGACTGCTAGTTTTCCCGGCAGTCATGTGTATGGCATTTCCTGCTTTTGCAGGACAGTGGGAAAGGGATGGCGTAACCTGGAAGTATCAGGAGGATGATGGGAGCTACGCTCAGGACACCTGGGAGTGGATCGACGGCAATAGTGACGGCATTGCAGAATGTTACCATTTTGACGCCAACGGACATCTGGATCAGAATACGGTGGTAAACAACTGGATTGTAGACAGCACGGGAGCCTGGGTAGTCGGCGGAAATGTTCAGCAGATGGATCTGAGCGCGTCTCAGGAGGAGATCGGTGCGATCTATCAGGCAGTTTCAGAGGCCAGTTCCTCTATGAACAGCATGGACGCTCAGGTGGATGCGGTTATCAATATGACCATAGATGGGGAAAGCCTGGAGATGCTGATGAACATGGATATGAAGGCAAATGGCCTGCTTTCCGGCAACCTGGAGCTGCTTTATAATATGGCGGTTACTGCTGAGGGTGAGACGATCAATATAAATATGTTTTATCTGGATGGCTATATGTACATGGATACTATGGGAACCAAGATTAAGATGCCTATGGATATGGACGAAGCTATGGAGCAGTCCGTAAATATGGTATCTCAGATGGATATCTCAGATCCTCTGTATGGAATGGAGAACCTGAAGCTGTACTATGACGGCGCAAAGAAAACCATTACCTATGACGTAAATTCTGCTGAACTCAATTCTGCGGTTCAGAGTATTATGGCTGCCGCCGGCATGGATATGTCTGATCTTGGGTACAGCTATGAAGTGACCAGAGCTTCCGGCACTGTCAAGATCGACGAGAACGGTTATCCGGAGGAGGAGAGCGTTTCTATGGACATGACAATGGACTTTCTGGGCATGACAATGGATATGGGAATGGATATGACCATTGACATTCAGGATCCCAGCCAGCCGGTAGTCATCAGCTTCCCCTCTACAGAAGGCTATGAGGAACTGATCGGCTATGAAGATATGGCCGTATGAACTTGATTCTTTTGGGGGACACTCACTGAAGGGTGTCCCTTTTTATTTTCTAAAGGAGAACAATGAATATGAATACAGCTTATGAAAAACTGCAGCCTTACCTGGATAAGGCCATGGCAGTTCAGACAGCTCTGACGCTGTTTGAGTGGGATGATGCGACTCTGGCTCCGAAAGCGGCGGGGGCTAAGACTTCCAGGGTGATTGAGATTTTATCTGGAGAATATTTTCAGGCGGTAACCAATGGGGAGGTGAAGCAGCTTGTCAAGGAATGTCGGGAGGAACCGCTGACAGAGGTTCAGGAGGCTGTCGTCCGGGAACTGGAAGACCAGCTGGATCAATTAGACTGCATTCCCCAGGATGAATACCAGGCGTTTGCAAAATTGGCTTCTGAGTCAGTGAGAGTCTGGGAGAAGGCGAAGGAGGAAAATGATTTTCAGAGCTTTGCCCCGGTTTTGAGAGAGGTAGTCCGTTACCAGAAAAAATTTGGAGATTACAGGGCAAAGCCAGGGCAGAAAAGGTATGACGCACTGCTGGATGCTTACGAAAAAGGCTTTTCTATGGATCAGCTGGATCAGTTTTTTGGCCGCCTGAAGGAGGAGTTGGTTCCCTTTTTAAGGAAAGTTACAGAGAGCCGCGTCCTGATCCGGGATGATTTTCTGACAGGCGATTTTTCCGAAGACAGACAGGAGCGTCTTGCGCGCTTTATAGCGGAGTATCTGGGATTTGATTTTCGCCGAGGCGTGCTGGCAGTCAGTGCCCATCCATTTACCACGAATCTTCACAATCAGGATGTGCGGATCACCACCCACTATACAGACCGGGTGGACAGCTCCCTGTTTTCCGTTATCCATGAGGCCGGCCACGGGATCTACGAGATGGGGATCCGGGATGATTTGACTCAGACGATGGTTGGCCAGGGGGCATCTATGGGAATGCATGAGTCCCAGTCCAGATTTTTTGAGAATATTATTGGCAGAAGCCAGGCATTTTGGGAGCCGATCTACGGAAAATTTCAGGAACTGTTTCCAGAGACATTTACTGAGATTGGCCTGGATCAGTTTGTGAGGGCGGTCAATAAGGTACACCCAGATCTGATTCGCACTGAGGCGGATGAGCTGACTTACAGCCTGCACGTGCTGATCCGATATGAGATTGAAAAGATGCTGATTGAGGATGATTTGGATGTAGATCAGCTTCCCCGGATATGGGGGGACAAATACGAGGAATATCTGGGCATCCGGCCAGAGACGGATTCTGAAGGTGTGCTCCAGGACATCCATTGGTCTCAGGGATCCTTCGGTTATTTTCCGTCTTATGCCCTGGGCAGCGCTTTCGGGGCGCAGATTTATTATCATATGAAGAAAGAGATGGATTTCGACGGCCTGCTCCGGGAAGGAAGATTGGACGTAATCCGAGAGTACTTGCGGGAGAACATCCATCAGTACGGCAAATTGAAAACCAGCCGTCAGATCATAAAAGATGTAACAGGCGAGGATTTTAATCCGGATTACTATATTCGCTATCTGAAAGAAAAATACGGGAAGCTGTATGAAATCACAGATTGAAATTCCAAAATGGTTATGATATAGTAGGTGAAGTATGAGTGGGAGTGCCCGCTTTGTCTGGATGACAGGGCGGGCACTCGCTGTAAAATGAAGAAGGGTTTGGCTGTAGGATCGATCCAGCATGGCTTAACTGATATGCACAGAAGAGGAGGACAACATGAAAATTCGGGACATTTTAGCAGAAGGAAAACCAACTCTCTCATTTGAAGTATTTCCGCCTAAGACGGCTGACAATTATGAAACTGTGGAGAAGGCAGCACTGGAGATCGCCAGGACCCGCCCGGCATTTATGAGCGTAACCTACGGGGCCGGCGGGGGAACCAGTGAATATACGGTGCGGATTGCGTCTATGATCCGGGATAAAGGGCAGGTTACGCCGCTGGCCCACCTGACTTGCGTTTCTTCTACCAGAGAGCGGGTGAGGGAACTTTTGCAGGAATTAAAAGAAAACCACATTGAAAATATCTTGGCTCTCCGGGGAGACATCCCGGAAGGGGGACGAACCGCCTTTGATTACATGTATGCCAGTGAGCTGGTAGCGGAAATCAAAGAGGCCGGAGATTTCTGCATCGGGGGCGCCTGCTATCCAGAGGGCCATGTGGAATCGGCATCGAAGGATGAGGACATCATCCATCTGAAAGAGAAGGTGGATGCGGGCTGTGATTTTTTGACCACCCAGATGTTTTTTGACAATAATATTCTCTACAATTTCCTTTACCGGATTCGGGAGAAGGGTATAACCGTCCCGGTGATTGTCGGGATCATGCCTGTGACCAATGCAAAGCAGATCACCCGGATCTGCAGGATGTCCGGAACATATCTGCCGTCCCGGTTCAAGGCGATTGTGGACCGGTTCGGCAATGACCCGGCGGCCATGAAGCAGGCGGGGATCGCCTATGCTACGGATCAGATCATTGATCTGATCGCCAACGGTGTCAATGCAGTCCACATTTATTCTATGAACAAATCAGACGTGGCGGAGAGGATCCGAGACAGTTTGTCCCAGATTATCCGGTAAACAGGGCAGGGTGAGAAGATTGGAGATCAGCAGAAAAGAGATATTCCGGTATCTGGGCTATGGCCGCACAGAGCCTGACAGCCGGGTGAAAGACCTGGCTGAGTCCTGCATCGCAGAGCTTGAACGGGAGGCTGCGCCGAAGGCGGTGAGCCGGGCATACCCGCTGTCACTGGGGCAGGACGGTGTGATTGACGGCGGCTGCTTTCAGACTGTGAGCCGGAATTTGTGGAAAAATTTAAAGGACTGCACGGAAATTGTCATTTTTGCCGCTACTCTTGGGGCGGGGGCAGACCATCTGATTCGAAAATATATGCAGGTGGAGATGAGTCGGGCAGTGGTTCTCCAGGCGGCTGCCACGGCTATGCTGGAGGACTACTGCGATAGCCTGTGCAGAGAACAGCAGGAGGCATATGAGAGGGAGGAACTTTACCTGAGACCCCGCTTCAGTCCTGGGTACGGGGACTTTCCTTTAAATGTCCAGGAACAGATTTTGAATGCCCTGGAAGCGGGAAAAAGGATCGGCATCAAGCTGACGGACAGCCTTCTGATGGTGCCGACGAAATCTGTGACAGCGGTGATGGGGGTGAGCCCCAAACCTTACCGGTGCGATGTCAAGGGATGTGAAGCCTGCCGGAAGACAGACTGCCTGTACCGGCGCTGATAAATTCTAAGAGGAAGAGGAGAGCGGCTTATGAGGAACATATTAGAAGAGATGCGGCAGAGAAGGCTGTTTTTTGACGGCGGAACTGGGAGTGTCCTTCAGGCGGAAGGGCTGAAGCCTGGAGAATTGCCGGAGACCTGGAATGTCAAGAGACCTGAGACATTGATTCGCCTTCACAGAGATTATCTGGAAGCCGGGGCCGACATTATTAAAACCAATACCTTTGGAGCCAATTCTTTAAAATACAATGCCCATGAAGAATTTGATTTAAAGACGATCGTGTCGGCGGCCATGGAAAACGCAAAGAGGGCGGTGGAGCAGGCAGGAAAGCCAGCTTATGTGGCTTTGGATCTGGGCCCCACTGGCAAGCTGCTGAAGCCTATGGGGGATCTGGACTTTGAGGAGGCTGTCAGCCTTTACCGGGAAGTTGCTCAGATTGGGGCAAGCGACGCCGATCTGGTTCTGATCGAGACAATGAGCGACAGCTATGAGGTGAAAGCAGCGGTTTTAGGGGTAAAGGAAGCCTGCAGCCTTCCAGTCTTTGTGACGATGGTGTTTGATGAAAAGGGAAAAATGCTGACCGGCGGGACGGTGGAATCCATGGCAGCTTTGCTGGAGGGCCTAAAGGTGGATGGGATTGGTGTCAACTGCGGCCTGGGTCCGGTGCAGATGATCCCTATTGTGAAAAAACTTATGGAGGCTACATCCCTCCCAGTTATTGTAAATCCCAACGCCGGCCTTCCCAGGAGTGAGAGAGGCAGGACTGTGTACGACATTGATGACGAAGAGTTTTCGGAAAGGATGAGAGAGATCGCCGGCATGGGAGCAGTCATCGTCGGCGGCTGCTGCGGAACCACTCCTGCCCATATCGCCAAAGTGGTGCAGAAGTGCCGGGATATCCCGGTGGTGTGGCCGGAGAGGAAGAGAAGGACTGTGGTTTCCTCCTACTGCAAGGCAGTTGAGATCGGGAAAAATCCCGTGATCATAGGAGAGCGGATCAACCCCACAGGAAAGCCAAAATTGAAACAGGCTCTCCGCGATCACAATATGGAGTACATCTTGAGAGAAGGGCTGAGCCAGCAGGAGAAGGGAGCCCATATCTTGGATGTCAATGTCGGTCTTCCGGGGATCGACGAGCCGGTTATGATGGAGGAGGCAGTGAAAGAGCTGCAGAGTGTAGTAGATCTGCCTCTCCAGCTGGATACTTCTGATATCAAGGCCATGGAGCGGGGACTCCGGATTTAT
>CALWBQ010000031.1 GCA_944376125.1 uncultured Lachnospiraceae bacterium | reverse complement strand
AGCTCAAAGTATATAACCGGAGAGATTATAATCAGTTCCCCATGCGGCCACTGGGATGGAAAACACCCAATGAAGTGCTTCGGGATTATTTACGCTCAGTGTAACAAATGTTTGACAAACCTACATTCGCATACAGCTTTGTTAGTCACTTTCATTGCCTCCTGTACAGATTTCCCCTTCACCAGCTCCGTGGCCATACTGCTGGTCGCCACTGCAGCTCCGCAGCCAAAGGTCTTAAACTTTACATCCCTTATCATCTGGTTCTCGTCAATGTCCAGATAAATTCTCATAATATCACCGCATTTTGCGTTTCCTACCGTTCCCATACCGCTGGGATTCTCCAGTTCTCCTACATTTCTGGGATGCTGAAAGTGATCCATTACTTTTTCTGTGTACATTTTTCTTCCTCCTTCGGTTAAGTTCTGCTCTGCCCTTTCAAATAGTCTTCATAGAGAGGAGACATGCTTCTGAGCTTCTCCACTATCTCTTTTATCTTCTCTGCCGTATAATCCATCTCCTCCCGCGTATTTTCTTCTGATAAAGTCAGCCTGAGAGAACCATGGGCAATCTCATGGGGGAGGCCGATAGCCAGAAGCACATGGGAAGGATCCAGAGATCCGGATGTGCAGGCCGATCCGCTGGAACCGCAGATCCCCGCCATATCCAGCATAATTAAAAGGGATTCCCCTTCAATAAACTGGAAAGCCAGATTGACATTGTTGGGCAGGCGTTTCGTCCGATGACCGTTGACACGCACATAAGGAACTTCCCCCATAATCCTGCTAATCAGGTAATCCCTCAGGGTTCTCTCCTTCTCGGCCCGCTCTTCCATCGTCTGAACAGCCAGCTCTGCTGCCAGCCCCATTCCGACGATACCGGGCACATTTTCTGTTCCAGCCCGGCGCTTTCTCTCCTGAGCTCCTCCGTGAATAAAGGAGCGGGTCTTAATCCCTCTGCGAATATAGAGGAACCCGATCCCTTTCGGCCCATTCAGTTTATGTCCGCTGGCGCTGAGCATAGAAATATTCAGATCATCTACCTGGATCGGAATGTGGCCAAATGCCTGAACCGCGTCTGTGTGAAACAGGATGCCGTGTTCCTTAGCAATCTCTCCGATCTCTTTTACCGGCTGAATCGTCCCGATCTCATTGTTGGCAAACATAATGGAGATCAGAATAGTATCCGGCCGGATCGCCGCCTTCAACTGTACAAGGTCTACAACGCCATACTCATCTGTATCCAGGTAGGTGACTTCAAACCCTCTCTTTTCCAAATACTGGCAGGTGTTGAGAACTGCGTGGTGCTCGATTTTGCTGGTGATGATGTGGCGTCCTTTCCCCTGATAGGCTTCCGCCGTAGCAGTCAATGCCCAATTGTCTGATTCGCTTCCCCCTGCTGTGAAATAAATTTCTTCTTTATTGGCCCCGATGGCCTCTGCCACCTGCTCTCTGGCCTTCTCTACAGCCTTCTTAGAATCATTAGAAAAAGAATACACCGATGACGGGTTTCCGTAGTATTCACTGAAATAGGGCAGCATGGCTTTTACAATCTCCGGCTTCGTCCGGGTTGTAGCCGCATTGTCCAGATAAATCATATTGTTCAAGTTGAATTACCGCCTTTCTGCTGTTCTTTCGAAAATGCAGCATCAATATGCTGTCAGCCTTATTATATAATATATTCCTATAATTTCAATAGGAATAGTAATATTTTTTCAAAAAGTCTGAAACCCGCTCCCACTTCATATATTTTACCAATATCTATCCCAGGAGCCTGGTATGAAACAATTTTCCCTCTCCCCGCAGAAGCGGGCTTTTCTCACAGGAACTCTCCTGCTGACCGGAACCGGCTTTGCCTGCCGCGTCCTGGGGTTTTTCTACCGCATCTTTCTGTCCAGAACCATCGGTGCGGAAGGATTAGGGCTCTACAACATGGTTCACCCTGTATTTGGAATTTGTTTTGCCGTCTGTGCCGGATCGATTCAGACTGCTCTGTCCCAGTACATTGCTTCCCATACTGGTCAGCAAAAGAACGTTTTTGCAGCCGGGATGACCGTTTCCATGGCTTTGGCAGTCATTCTGGCTTTCTTTATCACCCGCTTTTCGGATTTTATTGCCGCATATATTCTGCTGGAGCCTGCCTGCGCTCCCCTTCTTCCCTTGATCGCTCTCTCTGTCCCTTTTGCAGCCTTCCACGCGTGCATCAACGGGTATTATTATGGAATGCAGAAATCCCGGGTTCCTGCTTTTTCCCAGGTGGCAGAGCAGGTGATCCGCATGGGTCTGGTATTTCTCATCGCTGATATTTGGACAGAGCAAGGCAGAGAGATTACCGTAACCCTTGCTGTCCTCGGCCATCTGATCGGGGAAGCTGCCTCAGCAGCGTTTACCTTCTCTGCTCTCTGTCTCTTTCCTCCACAGGCCAAACGCGCTGTCAGCCACTCCCCTGTTCCCGCCGGGCTGTCCTTTTTTTCCTCTGCCGTTCCCCTGATGGCGCTGGCCGCCCCTCTCATGGGAAACCGGCTGATCCTAAATATCCTCGGGAGTGCAGAAGCCATCTGGATCCCCAACCAGCTTCAGGTCTTCGGGCTGTCCAGTGAAGAAGCATTTTCCGTGTATGGCATACTCACAGGAATGGCTATGCCGTTTATCTTTTTTCCATCTGCCATCACTAATTCCATGGCTGTCCTCCTCCTCCCCGCGGTGGCCCAGGCACAATCCGCCGGCAATGAGAACCGCATTTCCAATACCATCTCCATGGCTATGCGGTACAGCCTTTATATGGGAATTCTGTGTATCGGCGTGTTCTGCCTGTACGGAGATGCTCTGGGCACTGAAGTCTTTCACGATCCCAACGCCGGGGCCTATATCTCTACTCTTGCCTGGCTGTGCCCCTTTATGTATCTGGCCACTACCATGGGAAGCATCTTAAATGGGATGGGGCAGACCTCCACCACGTTTCTGCAGAATATTATCTCTATGCTCACCCGCCTGGCCTTCGTTGTCCTGGGAATCCCTCATTTTGGTATCCGCGCTTACCTCTGGGGAATTCTGGCCAGTGAAATCCTCCTAGCCTCTATGAATCTCTATTCCCTCTCCAAACAGACAAAGATCACGTGGGCCCCTGCTGATATGATTGCAAAGCCAGCCTTGGTTCTGATTCTGGCGATCGGGATCTGCCGTGCCATTTTTTCCCTGAGGCTCATCTCTTCTGTCTCCTGGATTCCGCCTTTCTTGAACACTGCCCTGGAAATTTTTTCCCTGGCGGTCTTCTATCTGGCGGGACTGGCAATTCTCCATATATGGAAAAACAGGCTGCCGTAGAACAAATCTACAGCAGCCTGTCTGCAAAGTGGGGGAAAAAAGAGGATACAAATATTTATGCAAACGGAACACAGGATTTCTTTTTGCCTTTTGCCGTAAAATCCTGCAGTCCAGAAAGCATCTCATTGATTACTTTCTGAGAATTCTCGTAAATTACAAGCCTCAAATCGGAGGCCTGACTGATAGCGAATGCGCCCATTAAGGATTTCGCATCCACCGCTCTGTTTCCGCTGACCAGATCAGCGTGGCACGGGAACTGCTGAACAGTCTCAACAAAGTGTACGATGTCCTCTGCCTGACGGAAGCCTACATTTACCTCTACCATTTTCATTACCTCCTTTCTGTTTTCTGTCCATATTATACATAATTTTCCAATATCTGGTTAGAACCTCTTTTGTAAAAAATACGTCATTTTTTGCAAAATCTTAACATCAAGGGACCATTTTTGCATTTCTTCCGTCCATATTTGCATACTGGTCTCTCTCATGCTATACTGAATATGTGATTTTAATATCCATCTCTGCAAAGCAATATAGTTCTTTGTACCCTAACGCTATTATCCCCAGAAATCAGGTGGTTAAACATGAAAAAGGAAATTATCAGCCAATTAAAAGAAATCAGCAGGGAAGAACAGGAAATTCTAAATTCCGGTAAGCCAGTTCTCTCATTTTATTCTGCCGCAGCTGCGGATGATGAAAGCGGGAAACCCGCTCTGATTCAGGCCAATACAGCCATCAGTATTCTGAAGCATGCCCGTTTTGTAGAATTTCCCAATCATTCCCACAACTGTCTGGAAATCATCTATGTTGTCAGCGGCTCTTCCCGACATACGATCAATGGCAGTGTCCATCTGACTCTGGAGACAGGGGATCTTCTCTTTCTCCAGCAGGGAACTTCACATTCCACAGCAGCCGCAGGGTATGACGACATCGCTGTTCATTTCCTAGTAATGCCGGAGTTTCTGCGTTTCCCTTACGATATGCTGATTGAAGACACCGTTCTGCGCCGTTTCCTGAAAGCAGCCATACAGGGCGTTCCTGGCGAAGAGGCATATCTTCATTTTCATCTCAAAGATATGCTGGAAGCCCAGAACCTGCTGGAAAATATGATCTGCATCCTCCTGGGCCAGAAGCGCAATAGTCAGCGGATTCTTCGCCTTACCATGGCGGCCCTTCTGCTGGAGCTGACCAACAGAACCTACAACATTACCCGCGGAACCCCCTCCGCTTATGAACAGAGTCTGGTGCTGGATGCCTTGTCTTACATTGAAAATCATTACCGCACCGCATCCCTGGAAGATTTCTGCCGCCAGATCGGACAGCCGCCTTATTATATCAGCCGCCTAATGAAGAAATACTCTCCCTATACGTTCAACCGCTATGTCCAAAAGCGAAGGCTGGTTCAGTCCATCTATCTTCTGACGGAGACCTCCATGCCCATCGAAGATATTATTGTTCAGGTGGGCTATGAAAATTCCAGCCATTTTCACCGCCTGTTCAAAAAAGAGTTTGGCCAAAGCCCAAAATCCTACCGGACAAGCTATCTGGAGAAACTCCAATAATCTTTCGGTTTCATTCTCATTTTTGTAGGAAATGTTTATTTTGATTTTATAAATTATCCATATTCTGCACACAATTATAGGCTATATTAAATACATCAAGCGGTGAAGCCGAGGACCTGGAACCAGATGCATCCGGCTGCCGCCTGCGGATCGCCGGGTGAGGCCATCCGCTTACAACCAGAGGCCGGCGGCACACAGCGCGCAACCGCTGCCGGACTCGACAAAAAATAATAGCCATACAAAACCTGGATCGCCCAGATCTTATATGGCTTTTACATATATTCATACCTAACCTTTTTACTTCCTTGGGGAGCCGGCAGATCGCACTGCAGCTCCTTTTTTATTGATCCCATTCCGGGCCCAGCGGCAAAGACAGGGGCCGGCCGTCCAGAACCGCTTCTCTGAGCTCATCCCCCTCATATCGCAGTTTCAAGGAAAAGAACGGGGCCTTCTCTCTCAAAAGTTTCAAAAAGATCTTATCTCCCTCCCAGCAATTCAATTCCTTCAGGTGTCTTTTGGGGATCCATTCCAGCTTGCCTTCCCGGCAGTCTGTCAGCTTGCCTTCCCAGGAATCGGCTGTATAAAGGCACATATACTCTGCCGGCCGATCCCCTGCTAAAAATGTTACCAGCCCCCTGAAGTGGTAGGAGGTCAGTGTCAGGCCCGTCTCCTCCTTCGCCTCCCTCAGCAGACATTCCTCCGGGCTTTCCTGCCCTTCAAAATGGCCGCCGATGCCGATCCATTTGTCTTTATTAATATCGTTCTTTTTACTAATTCTGTGGAGCATTAGGTACTCATCCCCACGCTCCAGATAACAAAGGGTTGTCAGTTCCATCTCTTCTTCCTCTTTTCTTGCGTATTTGATCCCCCACTTACACACTATTCCCAGCGGAGCAGGTTTCCCCACACAGCCTCAGAAACACCGCTCTCAAAAACCACATATACATGGGTTTCATCGTTGTCTGAGGGCAGGCGGTACTCCATCTTCTCTTCCAGATATTCCCATCTCTCATTCAGCACCAGGTGCCCCTGGTCAGCTTCCATTGTCCACACCGAGGTTTCTCCTGAGCCGTTGATACTGTGATAGGTAAACGGCCCGTCGAGGACATCCCCTAAAAAGGTTCCCTGCCGCAATACGGCTCTGACCTCTTCCCCATGGGCTCCCTCGTAATAAGAATAGCCGGTCTTTCCTTCCCCTGTCATCTTTCCTTCCTGCCATTCCCCTTCTGAGAAATCGCAGCGGGGTCGTTCCAGAACAGTTCCCTTAACTGCCCGGCAAAAGCCTTCCGGACCTGCCGCAGAAAAAGTTCCATAAAAACAAGTTCCGCTTCCCTTTAATACCATCCCGCTCCCTTCCAAGGCAGATGTCAGAACTCCATCTTTATAACGAACCGGCTTCCCCCCTGCTGTCCCATAATAAAGGCCCGCCAGCGTATTTTCATTCTGGTTAATGATTTTCCCCGCTTCCTCCAAATCTCCTTTTCCCATGGCTTCCTCTAATTTATTCAGCACTTCAGCCTCATCCCCGGCAAGCGGCAGACTTTCCTTCTCCCCGGCAGTTGTCTCCGCCTCTGTCTCCTGGAGCTGAGCCCTCTTCTCAGCAGATATCTCCGGAGATGAGCTTCTTTTCATTTCCCCTGCTGCAGCGCAGCACACGAGAAAAAGCAGTGCGGCAGCTATCCCCAAAATCTGATTCTTTGTCAGCAATTTTCCACATCCTTCCATGCCTGGAGCAGCCGGCTGGCTCCCTCCTGAATTTCTTCTGCCGTCAGGCTGGCGTAGCCTAAGATCACAGTAGGCGGATAGTGATTCTGCTCCTGACGGATAAAATATGCTGACAGGCCATAGACCCTGACGCCTGCCTCTTTTGCTAATTCTACAAGCCGTTCTTCCGGAACCCCTCTTCTGCTGGACAGAAGAACATGAATACCTGCATTCTCTCCTTGTATGTGAAAATCATCTTCTAAAGGCTTCAGCGCCGCTAGAAGAGCATCGTGCTTCCCTCTGTACAGCGCTCTCATTCTATTCAGATGGCGTTCATAGTGGCCCCCCACCAGAAACTGGCAGAGGACATTCTGGTCAATCCTGGAAACTGTAGATGCATAAAAAGACGCCTTCTCCTGATATGCAGAGAGCAGCCTGCCTGGAAGGACTAGAAATCCCACCCGGATTGCCGGCGCAATAGACTTGGAAAAGGTTCCCATATAAATAACCCGTTCTTCCTGATCCATGCCCTGGAGCGCCGGTATAGGGATCCCTTTATAGCGGAATTCACTGTCATAATCATCCTCAATAATAAAACGCCCTTCCTCTCTCCAAGCCCAGGCCAGCAGCTCCTGCCTCCGTGTAATCGGCATCACAATCCCCATAGGGTACTGGTGAGAAGGCATCACATAGGCAATATCTGCGCCGCTTGTCTGCAGAAGATCCGCTCTCATCCCTGAGTGATCCATATCTACCGGAAACACAGGGTACCCTTCTCCAGATAAGACTCGGTACGCCTGTTTATACGTAGGATTTTCCATCGCAATCCTATGGTCCGGTCCCAGAATCCTGGAGAGCAGCATCAGCAGATACTCGCTCCCCGCGCCGACGATAATTTGATCCTCCCGGCAGTTGACGCCTCTTGCAGAATGGAGATATGCCCGAATTTCCTGTCTCAAAGGCAATTCCCCCTTCGGATCTCCCGCCTGAAACAGCTCTCGGTTTCCATCAACCAAGATATCCCTATTCAGCTTTCTCCAGGTGCTAAAAGGGAACTTTCCCAGATCGATTCCCCTGGGCGAAAAATCGATCCCGCTGTCCTTTTCTCCAGAGGGCGCTCCGCTTCTTGACCCTGGGCCGGAATTGTTTGTCCGGCTTTCCGGCCATCCTCTGTCATTCCTCCCTCCGCCCTCAATGGCAACCAGCCCGTCAATCTTTGCCACAAAGCACCCTCGGCAGGGAATCGTATCCATATATCCCTCCGCCAAAAGCTGATCATAAGCCATCTGAACTGTACTGCGGCTTACTTTCAAATTTTCCGCCAAAGTCCGGCTGGAGGGGAGTTTTTCCCCCGCAGTCAGGCTGCCTTTCCGTATTTCTGCGCGGATATAGCGATAGATCTGTTCATACATCGGCATCTTAGACCCTCCGTCCAGCGGAATTAAAAGCTCCATATGCTCTCCCTTCTCCATTTTGGGGCAATTTTTCCCTGTACAAAAGCCGGCCGAAAGAGCGTCTCTGCAAATTTCTTTCGTACCGGCTTTTCAACCATTTTCCAGAACTCCTGGCCCTGTTACTTGTTTATCTTAAATGAGCTTTTCAGTGAAACAATGCGGTTAAATACCAGATGCTCCGGGGTGCTGTCTTTGCAGTCTACGCAGAAATATCCATTTCTCATAAACTGAAAGCTGTCAAAGGCTTTGGCGCTCCCCAGGGCCGGCTCCACAAAACAGTTCTCCACTTCCGTAAGAGAATTAGGGTTCAGATTTAAGGTGCCGTCCTCATTCAGCTTTCCCTTCTCCTCATCTACGATATTCTCATACAAACGGCACTCCGCCCGCACTGCCTCAGCAGCAGATACCCAGTGGATCGTACCCTTTACCTTCCGTCCTGTAAAACCGGATCCGCTCTTTGTCTCTGGATCGTACGTGCAATGAACTGCCGTAACCTTTCCATTTTCGTCTTTCTCGCAGCCTGTGCAAGTCACAAAGTAAGCGCCAAAAAGCCTCACCTCGTTTCCAGGGAACAGGCGGAAATACTTCTTCGGCGGCTCTTCCATAAAGTCTTCTCTCTCAATGTAGAGCTCCCTGGAGAAAGGAACCATACGCTCCCCCAGGTCAGGATTTTCTGTATTGTTGGGAACCGGAAGCTCCTCCGTCTGCCCCTCCGGATAGTTGTCAATAATCAGCTTCACCGGATCCAGAACCGCCATCATCCTGGGCTTCTTCAGCTTCAGGTCTTCTCTGATACAGTACTCCAGCATCGCGTAATCCACAGAACTGTTCGCTTTCGAAACACCCACCAGATCTACAAACATCTTGATGGATTCCGGCGTATAGCCTCTTCTTCTCAGAGCTGCAATGGTCACCAGGCGAGGATCATCCCAGCCGTCTACAATGCCATCCTCCACCAGCTTTTTAATATACCGCTTGCCTGTCACCACATTTGTCAGGTACAGCTTGGCAAACTCAATCTGGCGCGGCGGCTGCTCGAACTCGCACTCTCTCACCACCCAATCGTACAGAGGGCGATGATCCTCAAATTCCAGGGTACAGATCGAGTGGGTGATATGCTCAATGGCATCCTCGATGGGGTGGGCAAAATCGTACATAGGATAGATACACCATTTAGTTCCCGTATTATGATGCTCCATATGAGCCACCCGGTAGATAACCGGATCCCTCATATTGATATTGGGAGAAGCCATATCGATCTTGGCCCGGAGAACCTTCTCCCCGTCCTTGTACAGCCCATCCTTCATGCCTTCAAAAAGAATCAGATTTTCCTCAATACTCCTGTTCCGGTACGGACTCTCTTTTCCCGGATTGTTGAAATCGCCTCGGTATTCCCGAATCTCCTCTGCGCTGAGGTCACAGACAAAAGCCTTGCCTTTCTTAATCAGCTTTACGGCGCACTCATACATCTGTTCAAAATAGTTGGAAGCAAAGAACAGCCTGTCCTCAAAATCCGCTCCCAGCCATCTCACATCAGCTATGATCGACTCGACAAATTCTGTCTTTTCTTTGGTGGGGTTGGTATCGTCAAACCGCAGATTAAACTTCCCGCCATATTCCTGAGCCAAACCGTAATTGAGCAGGATAGACTTGGCATGTCCAATATGAAGATAGCCATTTGGTTCCGGCGGAAAACGGGTCTGCACATGGTCATAGACCCCCTCCGCCAGGTCCTTATCAATCTCCTGCTGAATAAAATTTCTGGAGACCGTCTCCTTTTCCTCCGTCTCCGGCGCAAGCCTTTTCTCTTCCATTCCTGATTCCTCCATTGTCTAATTGGCTTTCAGTATAGCACAAGGCCGTCAAAACGGCAAGTCTATAAAAAGGTTTCCGCCCCGCTCTCCGGAAACGTTTCCGGCATTACCTCCCGGGAGGTCTCTGCTGCCTCTGTCTCCTGAGTTTCATTGCTGAGCACAGATTGTCCCAGGCGCACCATCCCCCATCCGGCTCCTGCCAGAATGACACAGAGCAGGAGAAGCAGCAGAGTTCTTACTGGGTTGCCCCGTTTTTTCCGTTTTCTTCCCCGGCTCCTGGGGCGCACCTGCGCGCTTGCCTGCTCTGGCACACCCGTCCTCATCTGCCCCCGGCTCCTCTCCTGTTCCATACTGCTCTCTCCTTCTCTCTGCTCCTTTATTCAGGAAAATATTCGTGATACAGATCAAAAAAATCAGTGGTTGTACAGTCCTCCCCACCGTCAAAGCTCACCTGGCTCCAGAGCTCATCCGAAATCTCCACTGGATTTTCTTCTTCAAACTGGTCGTATATAGACCGGAATGCCTGATTTTTTCTAGCCAGGGAAAGCTGGCTCTTTCTAACCGCAGTCGCTTCCTCATCATAAGAGTTAATGCATTTTATAATGTAATACTTCCCATCCGATTCCACCGGCTGGCTGATCTGTCCGTCCTCCAGGGAAAAGGCGGCTTCTTCGTAAGACTCGCTTTCTTCCCCCCTTCCCAGGAGCCGGTCTATCTCCTCATTCTCAGAATATTCTTTGGCAACCGCCGCAAAATCTGCCCCCTCCGCTGAGACTTCCCCGTATACAGTTTGGGCTGTTTCCGGAGAACTCACAGTGATCTGCTGGACGGCAATCACTTTTGCCTCATTATCGCTGATCTCCAGATTGACATCCTTCGTCAGCTCATTGACAAGCCGGTTTGCAAGACAATATCTCTCATACAGGATCTGAATATCTTCCTCCGAAACTCCGGTAAAGGCCAGATCTCCCGGCGACAGGGTGCCATAATACTCCTGGGCAAGACTGTAGACTTGGCTGACCTCTGAGGCAGTCAGCTCAATTCCGCGGGTTTCAGCCAAAAGCCTCATAGTTTCCATATCTTCCAGGAAGGTTCTGATCTGGCTGAGCAGCATATCTTCCATGGTGGTGCCTGCATCATCTACCTCCACCGTCCATATCTGATCGGTATAGACCTTCTCATACCGATTTCGTTCTGTGGCAGCTATCACCATAATCTCCGGGAGGGTGTATTGTTCTCCCTCCCCCGCTCTGGCTTCGCCAGATGTCCTGGAACAGCCGGTCACCGCAGACACAGTGATCCCTGCGGCCAGCGCTGCCAGCCAGCAGCGAGAAAAAAGGCGTCCCCTCCCCCCGTTTTTCGTTCTCACCATACGGGCCTCCTAACGCTACAGCAAACGCAGGATCTTCAAAACCCCGTCATTGACATTGGTATCTGCCTGGAATCTGGCGGCCTCCTTGACTTCCGGCCTGGCATTTCCAATGGCAAAGCTGTAGTAAGCCCGGTTCAGCATCTCAATATCATTCAGCTGATCCCCGAAAGCCATCGTCTCCTCCGGCAGGATCTCCAGACATTCCTGAAGAGTTTGAATCGCCTGCCCTTTATTGACACTCACGGCCATACAGTCCATCCACATATCACCGGCGATAGTGATTTTCAGCCGGTCCTGATATTTTTCCCGAATGTCCCTGGCAGCCTCTTCCACATTTTCAGCCTTATACACGGAAACCTTGATGAACCGGTCTTCCACCTGTTTCAGATCCTTTACCTGCTTGACCTGAAAGCGGTAGCTGTCAGTAAGCCAGCGGCAGAATTCTTCGTTGTCCGTCTCCAGGTAGACAACATTGGGGCCGCTGATCATAATATCAAGATCCGGTCTTTTTCTCACATCATCCACCATCTCCATCACAATATCCCGGTCTATTGCCGTCAAAAACAGATTTCTTGGATGGCAGCCGATATATGCTCCATTATCTGAGATATAAAAAATTTTCTCCTTGATGGGTTCAAAAAGGCGCTCAATGCTGACCCACTGGCGGCCGCTGGCGGCCGCAAATTGGATTCCTTTTCCTCTCAGCCGCAGAATCTCTCTGTAAATCTCCGGGTTTATCTCCCCGGCGCCATCCGGCACCAAGGTGCCGTCAATGTCGGAAGCAATCAGTTTAATCATGCAGATTTTTCTCCTTTTCATCGCTGCAGCAGTCCGATAGGCTGCCTGTCAGTTTCTTCACCTCGTGGTACAGGCGTCCTATAGGAAGGCCAACCACATTACTGTAATCCCCCTGGATTTTCTCGATAAAAGCACCAAATCTCCCCTGTATTCCATAAGCTCCGGCCTTATCCATGGGCTCCCCGGTAGCAATATAATCAGATATCTCCCTCTCTGTCATCGGGTACACCCACACATCTGTCCTCTCCGAAAATGTGGCAGTTTTAAATCCCTTCTCTTCTCCCAGGTATTCCATCACTGTCACGCCGGTGTACACCTGATGGGTGCCGCCCTGGATCATGGAAAGCATATCCGCCGCGTCATCCCTATCTTTCGGTTTTCCCAGGATCTTTCCTCCGGCCGCCACCACTGTGTCAGCTCCTATAATGATTGTCCCTGGCTCCAGCCCTCTGTCTTGAAGTTTGGATGCCACATCTGAGGCTTTCTGAAGCGAAAGGCTTTCGGCAGCCTTATCCGGGAAAATCTCCCCGATATTTTCTTCCATTGTGCTGGGGATAATCTCTGGCCGCCATCCAATCTGCCCCATCAGCTCCCTCCTTCGGGGAGATCCTGATGCCAAAATAATTCTTTTCTCCATAGCAGTTTTCACTCTTTCATAGCAAAACAGTCACAAACCGTGTATTTTTCTTACATATAGCACATATTGGCGATCAGGGCAATACCGATTCCCAAAACAGCGCCTGCAGCCACCTGCAAAGGTGTATGCCCTACACACTCCTTCAAGGTCTCCTGGAAAAACTCTGCATTTAATTCGTTGAGCTTTAATTTCAAAGGATCTGAGGACATGATCCAGTTTAGCAGCTTTGCCTGTTTTCCCGTCTCTCTCCGGACACCGATGGCGTCGTACATAACCACCATCGCCATGACAAACGACACGGCGAACTCAAATGACCCCACCCCATAGCAGAGCCCAGCCGAGGTAGCCAGAGCACACACCGTGGAAGAGTGGGAGCTGGGCATCCCACCGGAGCCAGTAAGCCTCTCCACATGAAAGCTGCGGTTCATTGCAAAGTCAATCAATGTTTTCAGCACCTGAGCCACTGTCCAGCCGATCACTGAGCTGATCAGCACCTGATTATCCAGCAGTTCCTTCCAAGTCTCCATATTCTCTCCTCTGTTCACACTGCAACAGCGGGGCCATTGCGGCCTCTCAAAGTGGTCAGCCGCAACAGCCCCCCTGTCACATTTTATTGTTCTTAACATGTCAGCCAGAGCAGTGCAACTGGCTTACCAGGATCAATAACCAATCAGCCAGTCATACAGCTCTTGATACTTCAGCGCTGATGTATGCCAGGAATAATCCTTGGCCATTCCCCTGTCAATGATCTTGTTCCATTCCCGCTTTTTGTTGTAGTACACATACTTTGCGTACTGGATGCTGCCCAGCATTTCGTGAGCGTTATAGTTTGCAAAAGAAAATCCGGTTCCGGTTCCTTCATATTCATTGTAAGGCTCAACCGTATCCTTCAATCCTCCTGTCTCGCGAACCACAGGGACAGTGCCGTACCGCAGGGCGATGAGCTGGCTCAGGCCGCAGGGTTCAAACAGTGACGGCATCAAGTAAGCATCACAGGCTGCATAGATCTTGTGGGACATAGGATTGGAGTAGTAGATATTGGCGGATACCCTGTCGCTGTACTTCCAGTCATAGTGGCGGAACATATTCTCGTACCGCTCATCGCCGGTCCCCAAGACCACAAACTGCAGGTCATCCGTACAGATCTCATCCATCACGCACTGAATCAGATCCATACCCTTCTGATCTGTGAGGCGGGAAACGATGCCGATCATAAACTTGCCCGGATCTTTCACCAGGCCAAGCTCCTCCTGAAGGGCCACTTTATTTTTGGCCTTTTCCTTGCGGAAATTTTTGGCATTATATTTCTGGACAATAAAGTTGTCCGTTTCCGGGTTGAACTCGTCGTAATCGATGCCGTTGACAATGCCGCGGAGGCTGCCGGCCCTGGCTCTCATCAGCCCATCCAAACCTTCCCCGTAAAACGGCATCTTGATCTCCTCGGCGTAGGTGTAGCTCACAGTGGTAATCGCATCTGCATAGACTATACCGCCTTTGAGCATATTTCCGTCTTTGTATGCCTCCAGCTTATCAGGCGTAAAGTAATAGTCCGGAAGTCCGGAAAATCTCTGGATCGTCTTGACATCCCAGACACCCTGGAACTTTAAATTGTGAATCGTAATGACCGACTTCATATTGCGGAAAAATTCGCCCTCATGGAACCGGTCTTTTAAATGTACCGGTATCAGTCCCGTCTGCCAGTCATGGCAGTGAACCACATCCGGCTGCCACCCGATCACCGGAAGGGAAGAGAGCGCTGCTTTGCAGAAAAATGAGAATTTCTCCAGGTCATGGTACCAATCTCCGTAAGGCTTATCACCGCAGAAATATCCTTCATTATCGATGAAATAAAACGTGATTCCTTCATAGACATACTGCATGATTCCTACGTATTTGCTTTCGCCCAGATAATCCATATAAAAATGGTTGATGTAGGTCATCTGGTTGCGCCATTCCTCTTTAATGCACAAATACTTTGGTATCATCACACGGACATCAAAATACTGTTTGTCAAAATTCTTAGGCAGCGAGCCGACTACGTCTGCAAGTCCTCCTGTTTTGATAAACGGGACCGCTTCCGATGCCACAAATAATATTTTTTTCATGAAAAAACCTCCCTAACCTTATAGTTCCCCGTGGGACATTCTCATTATTAACAGTATACAATACTTTTCAGGTTTTAGGAAGTCTAATCTGTAATTTTTATGAAATTCGTTTGTAATCCAGGCGTATTTTATCTGCAATTAGAGCAATGAATTCAGAATTGGTAGGCTTTCCCTTTCCATTGCTGACCGTGTATCCGAACAGCTCGTTGATGGTATCCATCTTTCCCCGGCTCCAGGCCACCTCGATAGCATGGCGGATCGCCCTCTCCACGCGGCTCGGCGTAGTCTGGTGTTTTTTCGCTATGGTGGGGTACAAAATTTTTGTCACCGAGGTCAGCATCTCGTGATCTTCAACGGAAATGATGATTGCATCCCTCAAATACTGATATCCTTTGATGTGGGCAGGAATCCCGATCTCGTGAAGAATATGGGTGACATCATTTTCCAAATTTTGCTTCATGTACTCAGCCTTATCAATATAAGGCCGGATTCTCTTGGCCTCTGCCGCCTCCGGGATCCCCACAGGAACCTTTCCGACTCTGTGGATCTTGTCTACAATAATCTCGCGGTTAAAGGGCTTCATAATGTAGTAGCTGGCTCCCATCCGAAATGCATCTGCCGTCACATTTTCACTTCCAGCCGCAGTTATCATAATAAAATACGGCATTTTCTCCAGGGAACGATTTCTCTTGACCTTTTCCATCACAGAAATTCCGTCAAGCCTCGGCATGATCACATCCAGGAGCACAATATCCGGATTCGTTTTGACAATCATGGCATACGCATCTTCGCCATTATCCGCCTTGCCCACCACATGAAATCCTTCTTCTCCCTCCACAATATCCTGGAGCAGCCCCAAGGTCTGCGGGTTATCATCTGCAATCGCCACGTTTAATTCTGCCATGTGAAAACTCTCCTCCTCATTTTTACATTTCCAGCGTTTTGTGCTGTACCATGTATTATATCCTTGAATTTTTGCCGTTCGCAACGATATTCAATCGCAAGTTTCGACATTTTTTCATCCTAGAAAAACTCAGAAATAAAAGGAAAAACAGCCGGACAACATCTGTCCGGCCGCCGCTTTTTTACAGATCATTTCTGTCTTCTGCAGTAATTTTCCTGCCTCATGCGCTCCCCTTTCGGGTAAAAATCACGAGGATTGTCTTTAATATAATCTTTATGTCCTTTTCGATGTTCCAATCATCAATATATTCACTGTCCAGTCTCACAACTTCGTCAAAATCCGTAATGTCGCTCCGCCCGCTGATCTGCCAGATGCCGGTGATTCCAGGCTTTATTGCCAGCCTTTTATTCTGATAAAAGCTATATTTTTCGTACTCATCCACTGTCGGAGGCCGAGTTCCTACCAGGCTCATATCACCCTTTAAAACGTTAAAAAACTGCGGAAATTCATCCAGGCTGGTTTTCCGGATAAAGTGGCCGATTCCTGGAATAATCCTGGGATCATCATCCATTTTGAACATATTTCCCTTGATTTTGTTTTGAGTCATCAGATCTTTTTTCCGCTCTTCAGCATCCATATACATGGATCGGAATTTGTATATACGAAATTTTCTGCCGTTTCTTCCCACTCTGATCTGAGAAAATATGACAGGCCCCGGTGATTTTATATAAATCATCGGTCCTACCACAAGCCCGATCAGGAGAGCAAGCACAGTCCCTATAAGCCCTCCTGCAATGTCCATCAGCCGCTTAAAAAGGGCTGCTCCCATCGACACTTCCCGGTTAAAGCAGGTTAAGACATTCATTCCGCTGATCTGCTGCTGTTCTCTGTTTGGGAGATCCTGGAAATATTGTTCCATATAGATATGTACCACCAGGCCAATGGAAAGAAACAGCTTTGCCGTCTTGGACTCGTATTGGGGATCATCCGGAACACTGATCAAGATCTCATCGACAATGTGGGAGCCTACATATTCCGGGATCTCCTCCTTGTTGGAAGTAACTAAAACCCCTTCTATCTCCTGCCCCTTCATATCCCGGTCTGTGACCGCAAGCCCTTCGATTTTAAATATCGTAAGGGCGGAGGCTTTCAGCTTCCTGATCATAGTTCTCGCCTGATTGGCGGTTCCGATCACCATCAGGGTACGGGCATATTTCACTTGCCCAAACCGCTTTTTCAAATAGAATTTCAGCAGAAGGCGTTCCCCATACATCAGAAAGATCCCCATAAAAAGGGTTGCAAAGAGAATCCAGCGCGAGAAAATTGCGCTCAGCTGGAAAGCAAATAAAAAGATGATTTCCAGCGCAAATACTACAAGCATCCGCTTGCAGACTGCGATTATCTCTTTCAGATATCCCCGGCGGAGCACATCCCGATAGCTGTCTGTAAAGGCGATAACCGTCAGATTGATCACCGCCAGAAGAATTCCTAGCTGCAGATACCAATTCATCAGCTCTCGGTTTAACCGCCCATTTCCTGCAAGTACCATAATTCCGTGAGCCAGCTCCAGCGCCAGGATATCTCCCAGTATAAAATCCAAATGTTTTGTACGTGCCTGCTTCATACTCTTCCCAACCCTATCGTTCTTAATAAGCTGACACCTCAGAATTCTCCGCCTGTCTCAGCAGCAGGCGGAGTCAGTGTCTATCATTATTATACTTTTTTTTACCTCGAATTGGCAAGAGGCCGGACACATTCTGTGAACTTCCTGCTAGGACTGCCTCTTCCTAATGGGCCAGCATATTTTCAATAAATATCCCATATCCTCTGGCAGAATCCTGGACAAATACATGGGTGACGGCGCCGACCAGCTTTCCATCCTGTATAATAGGGCTCCCGCTCATTCCCTGCACAATCCCTCCTGTCAGATTCAGGAGCTCTTCATCCACCACTTTGATGACCATCCCTTTGTTTTTGTGTGCTGTAGAATAATCTACCTTTTGGATCTCAATCTTGTAGTCTTTTACTTCCCCGGAGACACTGCTCCGCAGAACCGCTTCCCCAGTGTGGACATCCTGCCGGTAGCCGATAGGAAGTGCTTCCCCGGAGATCCGGCTTCTCAGCTCTTGCCCGGCAATTCCGAAAATTCCCTCTTCCGTATTGGCGGTGACTGTTCCCAACTCAGAAGAAGGCCCGTAGTAAATCACCCCGCTCATAACTCCCGGCTTCCCCGGAGATCCTTTTTCAATCCCCATAATCTGCGTCTCATAGAGTGCGCCTTCTTCGATGGAGACCACCTCCCCTGTATCGCTGTCACTGATCCCGTGCCCAAGCGCTCCAAATTTCCCATTAAGATCCAGATATGTCATCGTTCCGATCCCCTGTGTGTCATCCCGCACCCATGCCCCCAGCTTGTAGGTTCCGTCATCAGCGGCAATGGCATCGATATCAACGTTCATTTCTTCCCCATCTCTCCGAATCTTCAGCTCTACTTTTCCAGTCCCGTTGGCCCCGGCCTGATTGACTGCTTCGATCAGCTGCTCCTTATTTTCCAGTGGTGTCCCGTCCACCTCTTCAATATAGTCCCCGGATTTTAATATCCCGTATGCCGGCTCTGTCTCCTGGCCGGAGGCATCGGTGATCATTCCCGTCCCGATGACCATAACTCCGTCAGATTTTAAGTAAATTCCCACGGGAACGCCGCAGGGAACAGCATAGTGAGTATCCACCACATTGACCTGCATCTCCTTCAGCTGGAACAGCCCAAATAGCTTTACGCCCACCTTGTAGCTTCCCTGTGTCTCCGAGTAGAGGGCCACCGGCTGCCCCGTCTCAATCCTGACCTCACCTTTCGGGATATTGGAGCCATTTCCAACTGCCACCTCTGCGCTCTCGCTGGTAAAACTGGCGCTCAGAGGCAGATTTAAGCTGAACAGCTCCTCCTCCTCAGCTACAATATTGACCTCGTCAGGGATGGAACGGTCCAGATAATACCAGGTGAACCCAACCGAAAATAAAAGTGCTGCACAGAATATCCGGCGCAGCACCTTGTAAAAATGCTTCCGCTCTGTCATATCCATACCTCCTCTTCTTGCGTCTACAGGAGTTAGTATGAGTCAAAACGGAAATTGTAATCTGTCAGAGTTTAGTTTATTCACCCATCTTTGTTTTGTCTGCCAGTTTTTTCATTTCTCTGGCATTTTCCAGAACTGTATCTGTAATCTCGGCACCCCCCAGAAGCCTTGCCAGCTCGTGGACAATCTCTCTCTCGTCCAGGCGGCGGATTGTTGTCACCGTGCGCCCATTCTTCGGAGACTTGGAGATTTCATAGTGGCTGTCTGCCATAGCAGCGATCTGCGGCAGATGCGTGATGCAGATCACCTGATGCTTTTTAGCAATAAGGGAGAGCTTTTCTGAAACCTTCTGGGCTGTCCGGCCGCTGATTCCGGTATCAATCTCATCAAAAATCAATGTCGGGATATCATCCGTATCAGCCAGCACCGCCTTGATTGCCAGCATAATGCGGGACAGCTCACCGCCTGATGCGACATCTTTCAATGGCCTCGCCGGTTCCCCCGGGTTGGCGGAAATCTTAAACTCCGCCTCATCAAAACCATTAGCGGCAAAATGATCCATCCGAGTCAGAGCGATAGAAAAATCTACATTCAGAAAATTCAGATCCTCCAAAGCCTGCTGAATTTTTTCGCTGAGAGTAAGGCATCCGCTCTCTCGAATCTGATGTAATTGTAGGCACAAGCTCTCCAGATGATTCCTGGATTGTTCCAGTTCCTCTGCCACCTTCTGCCGGATCTGGTCGTAATGTTCCAGTTCTTCCAAACGCTTCTTTTTTTCATCTAGAGTTCTCAGGACTGCCTCCGTCGTCCCCCCATATTTAGCCTGGAGACCTCTGATCTGGTCCAGACGGTTCTCAATCTGCCGGAACGTCTCATCGTCAAGAGTCATCTCTTCCATATACGCGGCAGTCTCCCTCTCTGCATCTCCCAAAAGGCTTTCTAAATCGTCCAGAAGCCCCTTAATGTTGGAAAGACCTTCTTCATCGTACTGGTACACCGCATCCAGTTCCCGGACGGCCCGGCTGACTCCATCTCCCTGGACAGCCTCATAGACGGCTGACAGGCTCTCCATAATTTTTCTGGCATGGGAGAGGCGGCGGTATTCTGACGCAAGCTCTTCCTCCTCTCCCGGCCTGAGGACAGCCCCCTGGATTTCCTCAATCTCAAACCGGCAGAAATCAGCCTCCCGGATTCTCTGTTCCTGATCCAGGCTGAAGGTTTCCAGCCGTTTTGCGGTCTCCTGAAATTTATGGTACTCTTTCGCGATTTTCTCTTTTAATGGCTGTGTTTTATCCTTGAGGTAAGCGTCCAGAATTTCTAGATGTTTTGACCTGTGCAGCAGAGACTGATGATCATGCTGGCCATGTATATCCAGAAGCAGGCTGGTAATCTGCCTCAGCCTCCCGCTGGTCACAGTTTCATCATTGACCCTGGATGTGCTTCTGGATGCCGTGATCTTGCGGGATATGATCACCAGACCGCTGTCGTCCGGGGAAATATCCAGAGCCCGCAGCGCCTCTGCCTTGTCAGGCTCTTCTACAGAAAACAAGAGTTCAATGTATGCATTCTCCGCTCCCTGGCGAATGCTGTCCCGGGAAGCCTTGCCCCCCAGAGCCAGATTAATAGACCCAATGATAATCGACTTTCCTGCTCCAGTTTCACCGGTCAGAATATTTAACCCCTTTTGAAACTCAATGTCAGCCTGCTCGATCAGCGCCAGGTTCCTTACATGCAATTCCAACAGCATGGAGCCGCCTCCTATTCTGCAATCAGCTTGCGGATCTTATCCATGACAAGGATCGTATCATCCACGCTCCTGACAGCACACATAATCGTATCATCTCCGGCTATACAGCCGACGATCTCATGGAAATGGATAGCATCCAGAGCTGCCGCCACCGCCATCGCCATCCCGGACACCGTTTTGATAACCAAAATATTCTGTGCCATATCCATACTGGCATAGCCGTCTCTGAGGATCCGAATGTATTTGTCGCTGAAGGTTCCCTGGGGCTTTAAGACCATATAGCGCTGTTTTCCGCTCTCCGACTGAACCTTCGTCAGTTTCAGCTCCCGAATATCCCTGGAAACCGTCGCCTGGGTTACATTAAACCCCTCCTTCATCAGGTACTCTGCCAGCTCCTCCTGAGTCTCAATCTCATATTTTCCGATCAGCTCTACGATCTTGCTGTGTCTCTCTACTTTCATCCATTTCCTCCTTAGCCGTCTATACGCCTGCCAATTTATTGCTTAAATTTTCCAGAAATGAGACCTGTCGCAGTCTAATCAGCCGAGTCACTCTGCGGGACTTAGTAATAATTACCTGGTCTCCTTTTCTCAGTTCCAAAATCGTGTCACCGTCAAAAACAGCGGCCTGACTGCCCTCCCGAACTTCGATGCAGATCTCATCGTCAGCCGACAGCACAATGCTCCTGGCATTCAGTGCATGGGAACAGATGGGCGTCAGCACAGTCATGCTTGCATTGGGAGCCACAATGGGACCGCCCGCCGACAGATTGTAGGCCGTAGAGCCGGTGGGCGTGGCAGCGATCAGGCCATCGGCTGTATATTCATTTAGAAATTCGCTGTTTACATAAACACCAAAGCGCAGTACCCGAATAACATCTCTGTGAGTCAGGACGATCTCATTGAGGGCAATATCATTGACTATTTCTTTTCCCTCCCGAATGATCCGGCCATCCAGCATCATCCTCTCCTCAATCTGGTACTGATCAGCCAGAAGTGCATTTGCCATTTCCCGGATATCTTCATCCCTGCTGACTTGTGTCAGGTATCCCAAATGGCCGCGGTTAATTCCTACCAGCGGTATTCCCCTGTGAGAAAATCCCCTGGCTGCCTGGATCAGGGTGCCGTCCCCTCCTATAGTGATAATACAGTCTGTGTCCTCCGGCACCTCGCGGCAGCTCCCGCACCCGGCGGCGCCGTCCCGACTCTCCCGCTGTTCAATACGGCAGAAGGCACCGTGGCTTCTCAGATAGCTTTCCACCACCTCCACGGTTTTTTTTGCTTCTTCTTTACCGCTGTTTGCTATAATGTAAAAGTTCTTCATCTGTCCTCTGGCTTTTCCCTTCTGCTCCTATAAATTCTCGTGGGACTGCTCCACAACAGCAGCTGGATCGATACTGCTCTCAGAAGTCTCCCCGCCGTCTGCGCAGTTCTGAAGATATAAAAGGTACTCGATATTTCCCTCCGGCCCCCGGATCGGGGAATAGTCCAGATTCAGCAGCTGGAACCCAATCCCAGATGCAAATCCCATCACCATCTGGATCACCTCCAGATGAACCTTCTTATCCCGAACCACACCCTTTTTCCCTACCTTTTCCCGGCCTGCTTCAAATTGGGGCTTAATCAGGCAGACCACCTGCCCTCTGTCAGCCAAAAGAGCCTTCACAGGTCCAAGCACTTTCGTTAGAGAAATAAATGAGACATCAATAGAAGCAAAATCAATGGGCTCCTCGATCTCATTCCTAGTGACGTAGCGAATGTTCGTTCTCTCCATGCACACCACCCTGGGATCATTTCTCAGCTTCCAGGCAAGCTGTCCGTGGCCTACATCCACAGCATACACTCTCACTGCACCATTCTGCAGCATGCAGTCCGTAAATCCTCCGGTGGAGGATCCTACATCCATGCACACCTTTCCCGTCAAATCCAAGCCAAAATGAGTCATAGCCTTTTCCAGCTTCAGGCCGCCCCTGCTGACATATTTCAGAGCCGCCCCTCTCACCTCAACAGACGCTGTGTCATCAAAGGTGCTTCCAGCTTTGTCCTCCTTCTGGCCATCTACGTAGACGATTCCCGACATAATAATCGCCTTCGCCTTTTCCCTGGACTCTGCCAGATTCCGTTTTACTAATAATACGTCTAATCGTTCTTTCATGGTTCCTTATTCCAATCTGTATTTCGTGAAAGCCCAGACCGTCAGAACAGGCCCTGGGCTTTTAATTGTCTCAATATGGAATCACTGTCAATCCCCAGCTCTTCTCTCAGCAGCGTAACGTTCCCGTGCTCCACATAGGCATCCGGCAGTGCGATCTGAATTACCTTGATCTCAGGGTAATGCTCATAGAGATAGGCAGACGCTGCCAGTCCAAAGCCGCCCTGAAGGACATTTTCCTCCATCGTGACGATAACCGGATGCTTTTGGGCCAGCCTGTCCATCAGGCTGGTATCCAGCGGCTTTACAAATCGCAGGTTTGCCAGGGAACAGTGGTGTCCCGCAGCTTTCAATTTTTCCCGGATATGCTCACCTGTGCTGACCATGCTTCCGGCGGCCAAAATAGCGATCTCACTTTCCTCATAAAGCATCTCCCCCTTGCCGTATTCAATGGGGGCTCTAAACTCCCTCAATCCTCTGTATGCCTCCCCCCTGGGATACCGGACGGCAATGGGGCCATTGTAATCTGCCGCAAAAGCCAGCATATCCTCCAACTCCCACCGGTTTTTCGGCGCCATGACGCACATATTGGGAATGGCTGTCAGGTAGCTGAGATCAAAAATTCCCTGGTGGGTCTCCCCGTCACTTCCGACTAGGCCGGCCCGGTCAACTGCAAACACTACCGGAAGATTCTGAAGACAGACATCATGGACAATCTGGTCAAAGCCTCGCTGCAGGAAGGAGGAATACACCGCCACCACCGGTTTCAGACCGCCGGCTGCCATCCCGGCTGCCGATGTAACCGCATGTTCCTCCGCAATCCCCACGTCAAAGAACCTGTCCGGAAATTTCTGCCCAAATCTCTTTAAGCCCGTGCCGTCCGGCATAGCTGCTGTCACTGCTACCAGAGTTGGGTGGGTCTCCCCCAGCCGGCAGATAGTCTTCGAAAATACATCCGTATAGGTAGGATATTCCTTCTGCTTCAGCGGTTTCCCAGTGGCAATATCAAATGGCTCCACTCCATGGAAGCGGGAGGGATTTTTCTCCGCCGGCCGATACCCCTTTCCCTTCTTTGTCAGCACGTGAACCAATACGGCATGATCCAGCCTCTTAGCCTCCTGGAATGTCCGATACAGCAGCCGGATATCGTGGCCGTCCACTGGCCCCAGGTAGGTAATCCCCATATTTTCAAACAGCATGCCGGGAATAAAAAGCTGCTTGATACCGTTCTTGGTCCGTTTGATCTTATCAATAATAGGCTGCCCCATCCCGGGGATCCTGTCCAGGGTCTCTGCCACCCACTTCTTCAGTTCATTGTAGCCCACATCTGTCCGGAGCCCGCTGAGATAGCGGGACATTCCCCCTACATTTTCTGAGATAGACATATTGTTGTCATTCAGCACAATGATAAAATTTTTCTGTATCCGTGCTGCATTGTTCAGAGCCTCATATGCCATTCCCCCTGTCAGGGCTCCGTCCCCGATTACAGAGACTACCTTATAATCCTGACCCAAAATATCTCTCGCCTGGGCAATTCCCAAACCAGCGGATATGGAGGTGGAACTGTGCCCCGTATCAAACGCATCGTAAGGACTCTCCTTTCTCTTGGGGAATCCGCTCAAACCTCCGTGCTGGCGCAGCTCGTCAAAGGCATTCTTCCTGCCGCTGAGGATCTTGTGGGTGTAGGACTGATGGCCCACATCCCAGATAATCTTATCCTCCGGGAGATCAAAGGCTTTGTACATGGCAATCGTCAGCTCCACGACGCCCAGATTTGAAGCCAGATGTCCCCCTGTGTGGCTGATCTTTTCAATTAAAAACGCCCTTATTTCTGCTGCTAAGGTCGTCAGTTCCTCCCAGTCCAGCACCTTTACATCGTCAGGACTGTTAATCCGTTCCAGTATCATGGCAATCCGTCCTTATTTTTCCCTGGTAACCAACATGGCTGCCAATTTCTCTAAAAATATATTTTCTCCCGGAAGGGCCCGGATATCCTGGATCGCTCCCTCCGAAATCCGCGCTACATCCTCCCGAGCCTTCTCAAGCCCCTCCAGCGTCACATACGTAGTCTTGCAATTTTTCTCATCGCTGAGCACCGGTTTCCCCAGCACTTCCTGGCTGCTGGTTACATCTAGAATATCATCCTGGATCTGGAAAGCCAGACCGATCTTTGACGCAGCTCTCTCCACCAGGCGGCAGGACGCCTCGTCTGCTCCAGCAATCACGGCCCCAATCACCATAGACGCCTCCAGAAGGGCCCCCGTCTTCAGCCGATAGATAAAATCCAGCTTCTCCCTGGGAATAGCCTGGTTCGTCAGCTCTACATCCACAGTCTGGCCGCCGATCATCCCCCAAATTCCAGTCTTATTGGCCAGTATTCGAAGCGCCTCCCCGATTCTCTCAGGATGGCTGGAGATCTGGAAGGCGCGGCAGGCTGTCTCAAAGGCATATACAATCAGGCCATCGCCTGCCAGTACTCCCATATCCTCCCCGAATGCAGCCCAGGTGCTCTTCTTTCCCCGCCTGAATTCATCGTTATCCATGCAGGGAAGGTCGTCGTGAACCAGCGAGGAGGTGTGGATCATCTCAATAGCCGCCATAAACGGGGCAATCTCTTCCATAGATCCGCCGAACAGCCTGCACACCTCCTGCATCAGCAGGGGCCTAAGCCGTTTTCCCCCAGCCTTCATACTGTAATTCATAGCCTCCAAGACTGTCTTTTGATACCCTTCTTCCTCCGGGAGATATCCGTATATGGTCTCCTCCACTTCCTGAATCCGTTCTTTTAATTCTTCCTTAAACTCCCTCATCGCCCTGCTCCTCGCTCAGCACTATGATCTGCTTCTCTACTTTATCGATCTTATCATTGCAATATTTGACCAGCTTCATACCCTTTTCATAACAGGCGAAACTTTCTTCCAGAGAAATATCCTGGGTCTCCATCTGCTCCAATACGGCTTCCAGCTCCTGAAAGGTCTCTTCTATGGTCAACTCTTTGTTAGATTCCTCGCTCATAATTCCTCCGTTCTCCCGTCGGCCTCTGCTTCTTTTACCTCCGCCAGGATTTTTCCATCGCTGACATGGACTGTGATCTGGCTGCCCGGCTGAACCTGCCGGACCGAGGATATCTTTCTGCCGTTTTCCCCGGCTATAAATCCGTATCCCTGGCTCAGCTTTTCCAGAGGGGAAAGTCCGGAAAGCCTTCCGGAGAGAAGAGCCAGCCTGTGGCGGTTCTCCGTCAGAGCATCCTTTATATTCCTCTCCAGACGGCTCTCCAAATCTGCCGCTCTCTGTCTCTGATCATCCAGCTTTTTCTGGGGATGCTTCATCTTCAGCCGGTACCGGTACTCTCCGCACTGGTACCGCATTTTTTCCACTTCCCGCCTGGCAGACCGGACAAGCCGCTGCCTGCAATTTTCGATCTGGCCTGCAAACTGTGCATAGTCGAATACCGCCAGCTCCGCAGCTGCGGAGGGCGTCGGTGCTCTGAGATCCGCCACATAATCTGCGATAGTCACATCTGTCTCGTGGCCAACCGCTGAGATCACAGGCGTCCGGCAGGCAAAAATCGCCCGGGCCACCATTTCCTCGTTAAAGGCCCACAGATCCTCAATGGAGCCTCCGCCCCTGCCTACAATTATAATATCAAGCCCCATGGCATCCAGGGTTTGAATGCCTTTCACAATACTGTATTTGGCCCCCTCCCCCTGAACCAGAGCCGGATAAAGAATCAGCTGGACATAAGGGTTTCTCCGCTTCGCGATATTCATAATATCCCGGATGGCCGCCCCGGTGCTGGCCGTCACCACGCCTACCGTCCGTGCGTACTTGGGGATCGGCCTTTTATACTGAGCATCAAACATGCCCATCTCTTCCAGCTCATTTCTCAGGGCTTCAAACCGCTTAAAGAGATCTCCCGCCCCGTCCAAAGTGATCTCCCTGGCATAGAGCTGATACTTTCCGTCCCGCTCATATACATCCACTGATCCGCTCACGACCACCTGCTGCCCTTCCTGAAGGCGGAAAGCCAGACCTTTCCGCTGTCCGGCAAACATGACGGCAGCCATGGCGCTGCCGCTGTCTTTCAGGGTAAAATAGATGTGGCCGGAAGTGTGGTATTTGCAGTTGGAAACTTCGCCCTTGACAGAAATGCGGTTCAGGGCAAAATCCTGGGCAAACATATTCCGGATGTAAGAATTTACCTGGGATACCGTATAGATGCTGGCCATATCACACCAGCTTTGCCAAAATTCCGTTTACAAAGGCAGGGGAATCGTTGCCGCCGAATTTCTTTGCCAGCTCCACTGCCTCGTTGATCGCGACTTTGTCTGGAATGGTGTCATCGTACTTCATCTCATAGAGAGCCAGCCGCAGGATCGTCAGCTCTACCTTTCCCATTCTCCTGGTCTTCCAGCCCTCTGCCACCTGATTGATCATCTCATCCAGCTCCGGGATTTTGACCATGATCATCTCGGCCCGTTCTTTTAAAAGATCGCTGTCCTTTTCCTTCAGCTCTACCTTGTGGAGAATCTCATCCACTCCTTCCGGTGTAGTTTCATCCTCCTCTGGGGCAAGGAAATACCGCTCCAGCTGGTCTTCCTTTTCTTCTGCCGGATAAAAATCCGCACAGAACAGCATCTTAAAGCAATGCTCCCTCAATTCTCTCCTGGTCATGTAATCTTATTCCTCCTGAACTGTATGGTTGTTCCCGCAAAGCAAACGGGCTTTTAGGCGTTTGGAATTATTATAGCAAAAGGCGGCAGGTTGCACAAGCCTTGACATGAAAGAACCGCGTTTCCTTGTTTTTTTCGGCACAGTTGGGTCTTTGCAGAACATTTCTTCCTAAAATAATAAATGGCGGTCTTACGACCGCCAATAAAAAGCAAAACCTTGTGTCAAGCCCTTTATCATGTTCCTCTTCCAGCTGTGTTTCTATTTTTCTGCTTCCATATTGACGCCGGCAATCTTGATGTTCACTTCCAAAACTGTAAGGCCCGTCATATTCTCAATGGCGGTCTTTACTTTCTCCTGAACCTTCTCGCTGACCTCTGGAATATTGTAGCCGTATTTTAAATAGAGAGAAAGGTCAACACAGACATGGTCTTCTGTCACATCGATCTTTACGCCCTTTGACAGATTTCTCATGCCAAGTTTTCCTACCAGTTCATTGGTAATATTTCCGGCCATGGAGTCGACACCCTCGACCTCCGTGGCCGCAAGCCCGGCGATGATCGCAACGACCTCGTCTGCAATCTGCACTTCGCCGATTTTATCTTTTTCATATAATTTATGAGTACTGCGGTTTTCTGTCTCTGCCACGATCGTTTCCTCCTGTCCATTTAGATTAGGTCTATTATAACAAAAACAAAAGCATTTGGAAAGGTCGTTTCAGAATATTTTGCTGATGGCTGCACTGTGCCCAGACATTTGGAACCTGTTTCTCTTACTCTGCCAGGTTCAATAGAGTGATCACGATCTGATCAGCTCCCACCTCCGCTTTTCGCTTTACGATGTCCTCGATCTGGGCCCTCTGCGGGTCTGTGATGCTTGAAGCGTTTACCACCACATCCACTTTGCCGCTGCTGATGCTGACCACCGGGTCAGAAAAGCCCTTGGCCATCAAAAGAGTCTCAGCAGCATTTTCCTTTTCTGCCGTCTCCGTCAGCTCTACCATGTTCTGGATGGCCTGCTGTTTAGCAGCCTCTTCAACAGATGGACTGTTGACGATCTCCATCAGAGCCTCTTTATTTTTTGCCCTGACCTGTTCCCGGCTGAGCTGGACATTGGCTATGTAGTCAGAAACACTGATTCCGCTGGTGAGGACAGCCTCTCCGGGATTCTCGATCCCCGCCTCACTCTCTGCAGTACCTGACTCTGTCTCCTCAGCCACCTCGCCGGCGGCTGCCTCCGCGCCGGCAGTCTCTGCCCCGGCGGTTTCTTCTGCAGCCGCGCTCTCGGCATCCAGACGGTCAATATCCTCCGCATCCTGATCCAGGCTGGCGATCTCCATCATTTGCCCATCCCCTGGATAGGTTCCCGCCGACTGGTTCTCCGCCAGCAGGTCTTCTTCGGAGATGTCCGTCAGGCCGGCCTCAAAAGCGCCGCCTGCCCCTAATTCTTCCTGGCCTGCATAATTCAGATATCCAGCGGCCGCAATCATAATCGCCAGCGTGGTAATAATGATCTGGTTTCTGCGAAACAGGCGCTTCATGTTTAATTCCTTTTTCGGTTTGCTGCTGTCCCTTTTCAGTTTCATTTCCCTCGCTCCTTTATTCCACCCGCTTTAACACTTTTATTTTATGTGCGGGAAGGCCAAATAATGCTTCCATTGCCTCAGAAATTTCTGCTTTCACCTGAGGGCTCCCGCCTCCTGAAGCGCTGATCACAATGCCGGATATCTCCGGATAAAGCTGTTTTTGGATGATAGGCCGGCTTCCTTCGTCCGTATCTGTCAAAACCGTCGTCTCTTCCGACTCTGACTGAAGGATCTCCCGGCTGCCTCCTGCCGCATCCTGCTCTTTGGTGGAGGAGGACGATATGCTCTGATCGGTCTGAAGCACATTCTCTTCCGTGGATTTCAGAGCAATCATAACATCTACCTGGCCTACACCTTCTACATTTTTCAGGATCTCCTTTACCCTTTCTTCCAATCCGGCCGCATAAGACGGATTTTCAAACCCTGTCTCCTCTGCGGTCTGTCTCCTGGAGCTTTCCTCTGTCCCCGCCTTTTCCGTCCCTGCGTCATAGAGCGTTCCTTTTTCCTGTCTCTTCCCTGCCGGCATAGCAAGAATCATCAGAACGGCCCCGGCCAGGAGAAGAAGGAGCCATTGTTCCTTCTTAATCTTTCCGCCTAATTTCCACATGGTCTTCCTCCAATCCATATTCATCTGCAACCCGGCTCCTCAAATCTGCAGCCGCTGTGCCCGTTGCATCTTCCTCGCCATCTTCATGCCGTCCTTCCGGGCCTTCCATACGGATCTCCCCGACCTTGATCTCCTCCCCCGGGACACTGGCCGCTGCTTCCCTGGTCTCTTCCTGGTTCCAGACCGTAATCCTTACAGCCTGCAGCCGGCCATAATCCTCTTTCTCCGGATTCTTCTCAATGGTCACACTAGCCTCAACTCCCGAAATTCCCTCCTCCTGTGCCATGGCCTCAATATCCTCTTCAATCAGGCCGGCATATCCAGCTGTGATCTGCTGATACCGCTTCTCCTCCATCTCCGATGCCCTCTGCCGGAACTCTTCTGCCATTCCCTCATACTGGATCTCTTGAAACATGTTTGAAAGCCGTGTATCCAGCTTTAGGGAGCCTGTCACCGGCTGTATAGCCAAGAGGATCAGAACCAATCCGGCAAACAAGCGGAAATATTTCTCATAATTCTTTTTCGGAAGCAGATCCGCCAAAACAGTCACCAGCACCATGTAACAAGCGATCTGCTTTACCCACTCTAAGATTCCTTCCATTTTTTCACCCTGCATAATATGTGACATTGGTAGAGGCACAGACGATTGCTAGGCTTACGGCGAACAGAAGAAGGGCTGTCCAGATCAGCTGGATCAGCAGTTTGTGGGCCTCCGATATTCCCTGGATGCAGGCAGACACCCTTTTGTCACAGACAGGCTCCAGCAGAGCGGCAGCGCCATGGTACAGAAGAGCCAGCACCGCCAGCTTGAGAAGCGGCAGAACTGCAATCGCTCCCACTGCCGCCGCCCCTGCTGCCCCGATGGAATTTTTAATCAGAACCCCAGAACCCAGGATCACCTGGGTCACGCTTCTGGCTCCCTGCCCCACTCCTGGGACCGCCTCCATCAGCCTAAGCAGCCCGGTCTGCCCTGCCGCATCCACACATGGAAGGACCATCGCCTGGATCAGCTGAAACCCCAGCATCAGCCCTACCATAGTCTTTAATCCCCACTTGACAATCTGACCGATCAGATCTGTCAGCCGCGAAATGCTGTCCTCCTTGGAAATCTTCCCTGCCAGCACCAGAAGAGCATACATTTTGATCAGCGGAAGCCCTGCCATCAGGCAGATCCATTGAAACATTCCTATAATGCCTAGAGTTGTCTCATAGAGAACCCCGCTGGACATACTCCCCCCGGCAAAGGCCACTGCCATAAAAAAAGCAGGGAGCAGCACCTTCATAAAATCCAGGAGATGACTAAGAACGTCAGAAGCGATTCTCAAGCTCTGATAAAATCCTGCTGCCAGACAGGTAAACAACAGCAGATAGATAACAAAAAAGCCTGTCTCTGAGATCTGGCTCCCGGAGAATATCCCAGAAAATCCAGAGAAAACAGCGCCTACGAGCCCCAGCAGCATTACCTGGACCAAAAGCTGGCTTCCCTGCCCCACTTCGGACACCAGCGCGTCCCGCACCGCTGTCCCTACTTTTGCTCCGGCCTCTCTAAAATTTCCCGCAAGGATGGCCTTTGCCAGTTCTGTAAACGACAGTTGGATCCCTTCCGGCTGATTCTGCCCCAGATACTCCTCAATCTCCTCCAGGCCAAATTCCTCCATCTCCGGCTCCGACAGCAGCTCCGAGGGATCGGTGTTCTCCGCATTCTCCCCGTCTTTCCCAAAAGCTAAAAATGGCACTGCCGCTGCCAGCGCCGCTGCCAGAAGCAGGCTTGCGGCCGCACTCAGCATCCTCCCTGCAGTCATAAGAGAAATCCCTCCAGAGTTTCCAGCAGAGCCAGAATAATGGGCATGCTGACCGCCAGAATGGATAATTTCCCGAAGATCTCAATCTGGGTTCCGATAGCACTGTACCCGGAATCCCGGCAGATCCCAGAAGAAAATTCTGCAACATAGGCAATTCCGATCATCTTGATCAGGGCAGTAAGGTAAACCGGATCAATTTTGATATATTCCTGAATCTTTCTCAGGCCCTCCAGGATGGTATCCATCCTCCGGATCCCGTAGGAGAAAATAAACAGGCAGGCGGCGGCCGTCAGATAAATCCCATATTCTCCCTTGAGAGTTTTAAACTGAACGGCCAGCATCACCGCCGTGATCCCTACAGCTGCCATTGTTATCACTGTCATTGGCCACCTCCCGGCCTGCGCCTTTATAAAGAGAATAGTTCCTTAATCGTTTCAAACAATTCATAGATATATGGGACCATCCAGAACAGTACCAGCACTAACCCGGCCAGGCTGGTTAAAAACGCCTGTTCCTCCCGACCGCTGTGCTTTAAGATCTGGCAAATAACCGAGACCAGGATTCCCACGGCGGCAATCTTAAAAATCAGGCTGACTCCCATCGCCCCTCCCTTCCATTTCTTCTACAGAAATGTAATGGTAAGAAAAAGGCCTCCCATAATCCCAAGGCTTACGTACAGGCGGCATTTCTCCCTTTTATGTTCTTTCAGATAACTAATGGATTCATCCAGCTGCTCTAGGTACAGAAGAAGGGTTCTCTCTTGCATGGCAAGATCCAGATAACCCAGACTGTCCCCCAGAGCCTTCAGGCGCTCCCAATCACCAGACAGAAGAGGCAGGCTGACCAGCTTGTCTGCCTCGCTTCTCCATATCTGCGGGAAAGGCGTGCCGTCCCTAAGCTCCATCCGCTCTGCTGCTCTCTCAAACATTCCTCCGAGAGGGCCTCCCGCCTTTCTCCCTGACTGCAAAAGGGCTTCCGCTAGGGTTCCGTGCCCATAAAGGATCTCCCCTTTCAGATAATAGATCAGCTGTCTAAGGGCAACCAGGAGATTCAGCCGTTCTCTCCACAGAAAAGCCATCTCCCAGCCCAGTCCAGCTGCACCTAGGCAGATCAAGATAGCCCCTGCTGCCCGGATCATACCGCCAGCCCCGCTTTTTCCCTGCAGCTTTCATAAATAGGCGTCCCTCTGGAATCATATACGGCTTCCACTGTCCCCGCATGGATCCGGCTGCTCAAAACTACATAGCGGTCAAAAGTCTTCTCCTCCACCAGCTTTCTGAGAACTGGTTTTTCTTTTAAATCTTCAATAGAGTTTCCGTGAACTGTAGCCAAAAGGCGGCAGCCGCAGTTTCTGGCATATTCGATAGCTTCCAGATCCTCCCTGCTTCCGATTTCATCCACTGCTACTGCTTCCGGAGCCATACTGCGGATCAGCATCATCATGCCGCTGGCTTTAGGGCAGCAGTCCAGCACATCTGTACGGATTCCCAAGTCATTCTGGGGAACCCCCTGGTAGCAGGCCCCCAGCTCTGACCGTTCATCCACCACGCCCACGGTCATTCCTCTAGCGATCCCCTCCCCGTTTGAGATCAGGCGAATCAGATCCCGCAGGATGGTGGTCTTGCCGCAGCGGGGCGGGGAGACGAAAAGAGTGGAGAGCACCTCTCCCTCCCTGCACAGATAGGGGAGAAGTTTCTCTGCGCAGCCCCTTCTTTGATGGGAAATCCTGACATTCAGGAAAGAAATATATTTCAGGGTTTTGATTCTCCCCCCTTCCAGAACCGCCTGCCCCGCCAAGCCGACCCGATGGCCTCCCTGGAGAGTCAGAAATCCCTGGCGCAGCTCCTCTTCAAATGCATAGAGGGAATAGCTGCTCATGTACTCTACAGTCTCCCGTATCTGATCCGGCGTGATAGCTGCCGCCTGGCACAGCCGTTTTTCCAGTTGTCCCGCAGGAGAAATGTAATATTCCCGCCCGTCTTTAACCACCAAAAGAGGTTCCCCTGCCCTCAGACGGATTTCCTGAACATCTTCATAGTCTCCCGGTATCTGTCCCAGAATCTCTCTCAGCTTTGCCGGGAACATTCTCAGGATCTCATCCTTCTTTTTCATAGTCTCACTCCTTTACCCTAATATATTGAAGCCCTGTCCGATTTATGACCGGAATCATCACCGCTGAGTGCAGGCACAAGCACCTCGCCTCACCAATATTGATGAAGAAACGGTTGTCTGCTGTACGGACGGAATTCGTCCTGTCGCCTCCCTTGTTCGCGCTCTGGAGTAGAAACAGGAGCAGTGTCGCTGCTCCTGTGTTTCTGTCTATTCTTTCTTATATTCAATCACAATCTGGCCGCCTTTCACCGAGACATCGGCGCAGGCTCCGCAGATTACCGGCATCATCGGGGGCAGATGTCCCAGATCCAGATCCATGATCACCGGCACACCGCAGTCTTCAATCTGTGCCAGGACAGCCTGATATTGATCCAATCCCATCAGCTCCTGTCCGTGGCAGTACGGACGCCCAATGAGGAAGCCCTTTACGTTCTGGAACCAGCCGCCGTGCTTCATCTCCCAGACTGCCCTTCTGATAGCCATAACGTTCAGGTCGCAGGACTCCAGAAACCAGATCAGGCCGTCCTCCTCATAGTTTTTGGCGAACTCGGCTCCCCTGTCATAGCTGGTTCCCATCAGATTCACCAGACAGTCCATACACCCGCCAATGAGCCGCCCGGAGATCTGGATATCCGCCTCTTCACTGGGGATCTCTCTCCCGCCCTGAAAGCACCGGATCTTTCTCGGCTCCGTCACATTGTAGGGTGCCAGGGGATTTTCCTCATTCTTTTTCGACTCTTTCTCCCACAGCTCATATCCGCTCACCCTGGTCACCTGCCCGGTCAGAATTCCGTAGGCATCCGAGAGGGATTCATGCCACGGCTCCATGCCGAAAGCCGCGGCGCAGGGCCCGTACACAGCGGCCGTGTCGCAGAGGGTGGCGAGAAGGAATGTAAAGTTCGTATTGTCTGAATACCCCATATACCATTTGGGGTCTGCCTGTCGGATGGCTTCAAAATCCACATAATCCAGGATCTCGCACATCAGCTCCCCGCCGCCGCAGGAGATCAGCGCATCGCTGTCTTTGCTGCAGTAGCTCTCCGTCAGCTCCTTTCCGCATGCCTGGGGCGTATTGCTGATGCCGATCCCGCGGCCCTCGTAACAGTTAGGCCCCAGCAGGACCTTATGGCCTTTTTCCCGGAATATCCTCAGGCTGTTGTCAAATGCTGTGCGGTAGGGCTCGATGTTGCATCCAAATGAGGGAGCCACAAAACCGATAGTTCCGTCAAGGGGCAGATTTTTCGGGTATCTCATTGTCCGTTACCTCCTGCTTGCAAAATAAAATTGTTAATAAAGTTTCCTATTATGCTTTCCTTTCTGTCAAAAGCTGTACACTGGGACTATTAATATTAATTAGGGAAGAATAAACTGGAAAATCCAGCAGACAGCGGGAAGGGTCACCAGAGAACAGACTGTGGTGACTAGGATCCCTCCCATGGCATAATCCCCCTCTGAGCCGGAAGCCTTCGCCATCATTACCACAGATGACATGGATGGCATGGCTGCAAGCAGCGCCATCGTCATGCGAACCTCTGCAGCCAGAGGCAGCAGCCCCAAGATCTCATAGAAAAGCAGGGAAAACAGAAACATTTTTGCGATGACAATCCCGTACAGTTCTTTTTTCCCAATATATTTTTTGATCTCCATACACGCAAATACACCGCCTAGATAGATCATCGCCAGAGGAGTGGCAGCACCTCCGATCTTCTGCATTGCTGTCTCCAGGAGAGGCGGCAGCGGCAGTTCCAAGAGGATCAATATGACAGCCAGGACAATCGCAACCGTAGCAGGATTTACCATTTTGCTGGGATGAAATTTCCCCTGCCCTGAAGGCGTAGTCAGCTTTACCCCCAAAGTCCACAAAACCATCTGATCTATAATAGTAAAGACAGAAATGTACAGCATGCCGTTCTCCGGGTAAAGGCTCGTGACAATGGGAATCCCCATAAACCCTACATTTCCAAACATTGTCAATGCTCTGTAGACCTGGGCTGTATCTCCCCTCAGTCCGAACAGTTTCGCCAGCCCCTTGCTGACGAAAAAAAGGAGAATGTACAGCAATGCGGTAAGCCCTAGGATCGGAAGCGACCGGATCAGTGCATCCTTCTCCACACCTCCTACTGTATTAGAAAAAATCATGACTGGAAGAGCCAGCTTCAGGACAAACCTGGCAATCACCTCCAAAGAAGGCTGATTCATTACCTTGGTCTTCACCAGGGCGATGCCTGTCAAAATGTAGATCACAAACAGGCCGATCTGTTCGAGAAGAATTCCTAATGTGTCCATCTTGCGCTCCCTTCTCTACCGTTCCAGGATTACAGCCGGGTTGTCATGGACATATTCCCAGGATTCGTCACCGGTCTTACGGACAGTCAAATTGCAGGCCACATTTTGGGAGGGATCCGGATGATCCTTCCACAAATTATAGAGGGCCGGCAAAAACTGAGGCCAGCGGCTGGCCTCATATTCACAGTGATCTGTAGCACTTGGAGCTACAGGCTGTGTATCCGGATTCTCCTCCAGCATTTCCTTGATGAACCGAGGCGGCTCCGATACTGCTGGATTTGCCACGGCCGCTGTGATATGGCGGCAGCCTCCCAGACAGTCCTCCCACATGTGAACCGTCATATCTACAAACTCATTCTTATCATTAAACACCCCTTCAACCAGCACGTGTTCCAGGGCTGAGGTAAATGGAAAATAATCCAGCCCAAGGCGATGGATCTCCACACCCTCTCCGCCAAAAACAGGGAAGCCCCTTCCTACAGATTCTGAGATCATGTGGACAGAGTGCAAAAAACCGTACTGCCAGGGAGCCTTGACCCAATTAAACCGCTTGTGGGAGCCAGGCGCCCACAGATAGTATCCCTTTTCCATATTGGCCCAGAACCAGTCCAGCATCTCTGCGCTAATTCCTGGGAGCATATGCTGGGACTGGGACTGGATGACCCAGCCCTTTTTCTCTGCTGAAGTATTCAGCTGCAGCTTAGGCAGCTGGGGCTCAGGTTTCCCAAGCGGCTCAAAGGGCAGCGTTTCTATCTGAGTATTTTTCTGGACAGGCGTAAACGTCTGTCCTGCATTAGCCTGATAATCTGTCATGTTCTTTCTCCTTTGTAATATCAGCATTTACAAGTTAAATTCCCTCTCTTTTTCTGAGGCGCAGATAAAAGTATCCTGCTGCCGTGAGGGAGATGGCATCAACGATAGGCTGTACCCACATACAGCCGTAGAGTCCAAGCAGTCCATTCATCAAAAACAGAAGCGGAATATCCAGCACGCCCTTTCTCAGGACAGAGCATACCAGAGATTCTTTGAATTTTCCCATAGCCTGAAATTGTATGATCATAGGATAGCAGACAGACATCATAGGCATAGCTGTCACCATCCGGCGAAGGAAATCTGCACCATACTGAATTGTCTCCGGATCCCGGATGAAAAGTGCTGCCAGGCTGGGTGCAAAAAGTTCATAGACAGCCAGGCAGAGCAGGGAAAAGGCCAGCGACACGGAAGTTCCAAACCGGAACGCCCTCCTTCTTCTCTCCTGGCTGCCGGCAGAATAGTTGTAAGCCAGAAGCGGCAGCAGCCCGCTTGACACTCCGATTGAAAAATACAAGGGAAGCTGATCCAGCTTTTTCACGATTCCCAAAGCTGCCATAGCCTCTGTTGTGTACTGGGAAACAAAGCGGGACTGAGCTGCGATGGCAACGACTGTCAAAGCGTACTGGACCGCCGATGGGAATCCGATCAGCAGAACTGTTTTCAGATACCGCCCTGCACATCTGAGGCGGATTGGATCGATGCAAACCACCGTTTTCCCTCGTTTTCCGGCGATATAAGCCAAAAAATACAGAGCCGCTGCTGTATTGGAGATGGCCGTCGCAATCCCCGCTCCCTCTGCCCCCATTCCCAGAAACTGCGGAAGGACGAAAAAAGGGTCCAAAAGAATATTCAAAATACCTCCCATGGAAACGCCGAAGGCAGCCGCTGCTGCGCTCCCCTCTGCCCGGACCAGATTGGCCAGAAGGGTATTTAAAATCGTCCCCGGTCCTCCAAACACCACCACCCAGAGCGCATATCGATAAGCCACTTCATAGACATCCGGAGTGGCTCCGCATGCCGTCAGGATCGGCCGGGCAAAACTAAAAAAGATGAAGGAGAACAGGATGGCACTCCCCAGGCCGCCCCAGAAAGATAAGGCCGAGATGCCTTCCGCATCCCCCTGCCGTTTCACCCCCAGTGCTCTCGAGAGAGCGCTGGCTCCTCCCACACCAAAGAGATTGGAGATCGCTGTCAGCATCACAAAGGATGAGTACACCACTGTGATAGCCGCCGTCTGGTTAGGCTCATTCAGCATCCCCACAAAATACGTATCTGCCAGATTGTAGATCAGGGCGATCATCTGACTGGCAATGGCCGGTATAATTTGCCTGCACACCGCCTGACGGACGGGCATAGTCTCAAAAACCGCCGTTCTGTCTGCTGTACGGTTCAAAGAAATCCCCCCTACTTATGATAAGGCTGGCCCGTGATGATGCGGTAGCTCCTGTAAATCTGCTCCAAAAGGATCACCCTCATTAATTGATGAGGAAAGGTCATTTTTGAGAAGCTCAAAAGGCAGTCAGCCCGGTCCAGCACCTTTTTAGAAAGCCCCAGGGAGCCGCCGATGATAAAGGTAATCTGGCTGGTTCCCCTCACTCCCAGGCGGTTGATGGTTTCCGCCAGCTCCTCCGAGGAGAGCATGGCTCCCTGTATGGCTAGAGCAATCACATAGGAGCCGTCCCGGATCTGGGCTAGAATCCGCTCTCCCTCCTTTTCCTTGATCTGTTCCTCCAGAGCTGGGCTGGCCCCATCAGGCGTCTTTTCGTCTGCCACCTGAAGGATCTCCAGTCTGCAGTATCGCGCCAGGCGCTTGCTGTACTCCGCTACAGCCTGCTCCAGATATTTTTCTTTTATCTTTCCTACAGTCACCAGTGTAATCTTCATGGCCTCAGCTCCAGGATCATATCATACCAGACTGCACCGCCGTGGACTGATTTTGAAATTCCCAGACATTTGTAGCCAAATTTCTGGTAGTAGGGGATGAGACGCTCCTTGCAGGTCAAAATCAAACCCTTTCTTCCCCTCTTTCTAGCGTCCTCGATCAAAGTCTCCATAAGCGCTGCCGCAACCCCATGCTTCCTCCAGCGCGGAATCACATCCAATCCAAAGATACTCTGATATTCCCCGTCAGGACAATGCCATCCTGCGTCCTCAAACATCTCGTCACAGATGGTATTCTGATTGACCGCTGCACCGTTGATGAAGCCGATAATTTCACCGGTCTCCGTCTCCTCCGCCACAAAAAAGCTGTCCGGAAATGCCGACAGCCTCAAAGCAAACGCCTCTCTCCCTGCCGCTTCCGACGCTGGAAAGCAGACAGCCTCGACCTCTGTGATCTTCTCCAAATCCTTTAATTCTCCATTGCGAATACAGTACTCCATAGTCTCCTCTCTCCGGCCTCCCCGCTGCGGTCCTTGACAAATACCGCAATAGTCTTTTTGCCGGAAGCCATTCATATATTTGTGGTAACATCGCCCAAAATAGGATGCTTTGTATGAAACACACTCTCTTTTCTTTTCTGTTTTCTCAAAAAACGGCAAAAGCCGCAGCCTGTGCCCTTCTCTTCTGTGCTTCCTTCTGGGGAGGCAGAACAGCCGCCCAACTAGTTTCTTCCTCTTCCTCCGTCGCCGCAAATGCCGAAGCCAGCTGGGGCCTGAGTTTTCAGCAGGATGGCCAGACTCCCGTAGGAAATGCCACATCAGACTATCTGAAGCAATACCGGGCCTGCTATACCGGCAATCCTAATGAAAAAGTTATCTATCTCACCTTTGATGCAGGCTACGAAAATGGGTGCACGGGCCAAATTCTGGACGCCCTGAAAAAGCACAGGGCTCCGGCCGCTTTTTTTATTGTCGGCAACTATCTGGAAACCAGCCCGGATCTGGTAAAACGGATGGCAGAAGAAGGCCATATTGTCGGCAATCACACATACCATCACCCAGATATGTCCAAAATTTCTACAAAAGAAGCCTTTCAGAAAGAATTGTCTGACCTGGAAGTCCTCTATCAGCAGACCACAGGACAGTCCATGAAGCCCTATTACCGGCCGCCTCAGGGAAAGTACAGCGAAGAAAACCTAAAGATGGCCAGGGATCTCGGCTACACCACCTTTTTCTGGAGCCTTGCCTACGTTGACTGGCTCCAGGATCAGCAGCCTTCCAAGGAAGAAGCATTTCAAAAGCTGCTGAGCCGCATCCATCCCGGGGCTGTCGTCCTGCTCCACAGCACCTCCTCCACCAATGCGGCGATTCTGGATGATCTCCTGACTGAATGGGAATCTATGGGGTACCGCTTCGGCTCCCTGGATGAGCTGGCTTCCCAGATGCAGTACAGCGTCTAAAAGATTTTTTCACACGAACAGCGGGGTACCTGGATTCGGCACCCCGCCTTCTTACTCTTCTTTTCAGAATCTCCGCAGACAGTATGCAGGAATCATCATTTTGCGCGGAAATAGTATCCCACGCCCCATTTGGTGTGGACATATTTGGGATCACTGGGGCTGGGCTCGATCTTTTCCCTAAGCCGCCTCACATGGACGTCCACCGTACGGACATCCCCGGTATCCATAGCCCTGTTTCCCCAGACCAGCGACAGGAGAGACTCCCGGCTGTAGACTTTATTGGGGTTGCAGACCAGCAGCTCCAGGAGGTCAAATTCCTTGGCTGTCAGATTAATCTCTTTTTCTCCAATAAACACCCTTCTGCCATCCATATCCAGCTTCAGATCGCCGGCCACAACAATCCTGCTGCCTCCAGCGCCATCCCGTTTTTTATTTTTTGCGCTCCGGCGCATAATCGCTTTGATTCGGGCCTTCACCTCCAAAATATTAAAGGGCTTAGTTATGTAATCATCTGCCCCGTATTCTAATCCCAGAATCTTATCCATATCGCCGCCTTTAGCCGTAAGCATAATGATAGGAGTCTCCGAAAATTCCCGGATTGCCTGGCACACCTCAAATCCATCTGCCTTTGGCAGCATAACATCCAAAAGAATAATATCGTACTCCGTCTTTCTGGCCATCTCGATGGCTTCCTCACCGTCATAGGCACAGTCTACTTCCATCCCGTCCTGCTCAAGGCTGAACCGGATTCCCTTTACAATCAATTTTTCATCATCTACCACTAATACTCGAGCCATTTTCCACCTCTATCCTGACCATCCCCTGTATCTGCAGGCTCTGCCCGCCTGTCACGATACGGTGATCTCATCTTTTATCTTCTGAAACACGGCATCTTTGATGCCAGAAACCTTTTTTATATCTTCAATAGACTGAAAAGGTCCATTCTCCTCTCTGTAAGAGATAATATCCTGAGCCCTGGCCTCTCCAATCCCGCTGAGAGCCGTCAGCTCATTGACCCCAGCCGTATTGATATTGACCTTTCTGTCCTCTTCTCCTGCTCCCCCAAACTGGCTTCCTTCCATCCATCCCGGTCTCCAGGCCCTGCCGGCAGCCTCTCTGGCTTCCAGAACTTCCTCTTCTGTTGGAATCTCTACCTTCATGCCGTCCTGCACCAGTTCCGCCAGGTTCAAGGCATCCTGGGCAGCACCCGCTGTGAAACCTCCTGCGGCCTCCACAGCGTCAAAGATCCTGCTGTGAGCCGGAAGCTCGTAGACGCCTGGGGCTGTCACCGCTCCGCAGACATGGACGACATAGAGAGCCACCTCCGGCTCAGCAGGCTCTTCTTCCTGGGAAGAAAGGTTCTCTGTTGACTGAAGCGGTTCCTCCAATATCACTGTCTCATTGGAAGAACCGCAGCCAACACACAGGATACCGGCCAGGAAAAGTACAGCCGGAATCCTCCAATATTTTTTATTCAATGGCGCCTCCAATCCGATGCCATCTCAGCCTGTACTAATATTCTACCCAATGCCCCTTGCAATTACAAGCACTTTTTCGAAAAAGAATTTTGCATCAGAGGCCCTGCTATTTTTTAAAAATGATGATTCCGATGATGGCGATAGCTGCACCTAAAATCTTTTTCCATTCAAAGCCCGCTTTCTCCACCCCAAAAAGGCCGAATACCTCGATGCCGTAAGCTACTATAATCTGAGACACAACGATCAGAAGCGCAGACTGGGCCGGTCCCAGACTGCCCACGCTCTTTATTACGGTATATGTGATAAAAGCCCCTAAAATGCCTCCCAGCAGCATATATTTCGGTTCCACCTGCCACAGTCCGGAGATCTGTTCTCTCCCTGTAAAAAACCACATAATTACACAGGCGGCCAGAGCCGTCATCTGTACCCATCCGGAGGAAACCCAGATGCTGGTCTGTTTGGTCACTCCAGTATTAAGCACCCCCTGAATGCTCATCAGCGCTCCCGATACCAGCGCAATGATCCATCCCATTTTTTCTCCCTCTCTTTCTGCCGTCAACTGCCGCGGCCTGTATATGGATAAATTGCCCCGCAGCTTTCCTCTTTATGCAAACGAAAATTCGTTGACAGGCGCCATTTTTCGCGCTATACTCTCAGACGTAATCATATAGACACGCTAGGGGAGCTTTGGCTGAGACTGAAGGGAACGGTTCCGATCTCTTCTGACCCTCAATACTTGAACCGGTTAATGCCGGCGTAAGGAAGCACAGATGGTGCAGCATGGCTGTTGCTGCCCAAAAGAAGCAATCCCCTCCTGTCTGATTTAGAAGGAGGTTTTTTATGTCCAATTTTCTAGTAACGGCTGACGGCGGTCTTACTGCCGCCGGGTACGGCGTATGTGCTGCTGCAGCTATCATCCTATTTTTTATCGGCGGCCTTTTGGGAAAGCAGTCAAAAAAACCGGTGCTTTCCACCAAACAGCTGGTCTTCTGCGCCATGGCGATGGCACTGGCATTCCTGACTTCTTACATTAAGCTGTTTTCTGCCCCCTGGGGAGGCTCCATCACCCTGTGCAGCATGCTGTTCATCTGTCTGATTGGAAACTGGTACGGACTCCGGGCCGGAATCCTCACCGGGCTTGCCTACGGCATCCTGCAGTTTCTCCAAGAGCCGTATGTCCTGTCCTTCTTCCAGGTCTGCTGTGACTACGTCTTGGCGTTTGCAGCTCTGGGACTCTCCGGTCTGTTCTGCAAATCCAAAAATGGGCTGCTGAAGGGCTATCTGCTGGGAATTTTCGCCCGCGGTGCTTTTCATTCCCTGGGCGGCTACCTCTACTGGATGGAATATATGCCGGATACATTCCCTCAGGCTTTAAAACCAGTCTACCCCATCGTGTACAACTATTCCTACATACTGGCTGAGGGGGTAATCACAGTGATCATTATCTGCCTTCCTCCGGTAGCCAAGGCTCTCCAGCAGGTCAAGAGAAAAGCGGTGGAAGCATAGGAATCGGGAATTCTCTGAAGATTCCGTTTTGAAATAATTCCGCATCAAAAAACCGGAAGGCACCAATTTTTTATTCCAGTGTCTTCCGGTTTTCTGTTATCTTCTTCTATTTGCCGCTGCCCGCACGAGATGCTTGGCAAGAACTGAGGTGGTGACCGCCCCCACGCCTCCCGGTACAGGGGTCGCCATAGCCGCAGTCCCTTCTAATGAATCATAATCCACATCCCCGCAAAGATTTCCATCCTCATCCACATTGATTCCCACATCAACTACAACTGCATCCTTCCCTGCAAAAGAGTTGTCCAACATTCTGGCCTTCCCTGCTGCAGCGATCAGAATCTCCCCCTCCCTGCAGACGCCAGGCAGATCCCTGGTTTTCGTATGGCAGATGGTGACCGTAGCATTTTCCTTCAGCAAAAGCATAGACAGCGGGCGGCCCACCACCATGCTGCGGCCCACAATCACTGCCCGTTTTCCGGCGATAGGAATATCATACGCCTTCAAGACCTCAATGACCGCTTCCGCCGTGCAGGGAGCAAAACCGGTGCTGTCCCCGGAAAACACTTTTGCAATGTTGGCCGGCGAGATCCCGTCCAAATCCTTTTCTGGATCGATCAGGCGGATAATTCTCTGCTCATCAATCTGCCGCGGAAGCGGCCTGAGCAGCAGAATCCCATCAATATCCGGGTTCTCATTAATAGCCAGAAATTCTTTTTCAAACTCTTCATGGGAAATATTTTCCGGAAAAGCGAAGCTCTCCGCCTCCAAGCCCAATTTCTCCATCCGCTTCAGAGCTCCTCTCTCGTAAGAAAGGTCATCAGGCCGCTCTCCCACCCGGACAATCCCCAGCTTCGGGGACGGTCCAGAAAGACGGGTCCTGTACGCGTCAATTTCCTCTTTTATCTTTGCCGATACCGGCGCTCCTTTTAATGCAATCATCCCCTCAGCCCCTTTCTGACAGCTTCGTAAATCTCATCGGCCTTTTTGACGCCCTCTGCCAGAAGGCTGTCTGCCTCCCGATTGAGCTTCTCCGCTTTTTCCCGGTTCTTCATAGACTTTGTATTGATATAGACATTCATCACCGCACCTGTAAGAGCCGCTCTGAGAAGCTGCACGCCGACTCCCACATCGCTGACAGCCAGGCGGCTGCCTTTCTCCCCCAGGATTTCCATCAGCTTCAAAGTTTCCGCGGCTTCCCTCATAATCTCCATAGGAACCTGGCTGGCTTCCAGCAGATTTCTCTCCATGACCTGAGCTTTATACGCCTTCTCATCCTCCGTCTGGGAAGGAAGGCTGTAAGCCGCTGCCAGAGGGGCGAAAACCGCCGCGTCCTCGTCTGCCAATTTCAGGAACCGGCTCTGTCTGGTTTCAAGGTCTGTTAAAATTTCTTTTACTTCTCCCTCTACAGCCGCATATTTCTTTTTTCCAATCGTCAGATTAGCCACCATCTGTCCCAGGGCATTTCCCAGGGCTCCTGCCAGTGCGGAGGTTCCGCCGCCGCCGGGAACCGGTGCCTTTGAAGACAGCTCCGCTGCAAATTCCCCTATCGTCTGTCTCTGAGTCTCCATAATGTCTGTCTCTCCTTCCTTCTCATCTGCGTTCTGATTCTATCATACCACAGCTTCGCTGCCTTTCCAATGGGGAACATGGGCTTCTTTGGGGGGAGCAATCGATGGGACTTCCTTTATCTGGTTGATACCTTCATTGTATACCAGGTAAAGGAGCCATACCATTCAATTTCCAGAGTCATTCATTCGATTTTGGAATAATTGCAAAAGGCAGGCAGCCCCGCTCTTTCGCGCATCCGCTGTCTGCCTTTTCCTATATGCCATAAAATTACCCGGTACTTCCCCGCACCACAATCTCCGGTTCAATCATCATCGTCCCCTGGGGTACTCTGTTCTCCAGGATCCCGTACAGGAGTCTGGCACACATTGTTCCCATCTGTTCCGCCTTTACGTCCACAGTCGTCAGCTCCGGCTGACAGGTCAGCGCACTGATGGAATCTCCCCATCCGATCACTGCCACATCCTCCGGAATCCTTAGCCCAGCTTTCCTAAGCGCCTTCATTCCTCCAATGGCAGTAATCTCCCCATCGAAGATCAAACCATCAAAAAGACACCCGCCGTCTATCATCCGCCGAACAGCCTGCGCTCCCGCTTCCATACCGTTTTTGCAGGCGAGAACCTGGTTATCTTTCCCATCGATCTTCAAATCCTTCAGCGCGTTAAGAAAGCCAGCTTTCAGCCTCGCGCCAAAATTTGTTTCCAAATCGCACAGCAGACAAATTCTTTTTCTGCCTTTCTCCGCTAAAAGCCGGATCCCGGCCATCATACCTGCCTGCTCATTCAGAAGGACAGAGTAAAAATTAGGCAAATCAATTTTTCCATTCGCCATCACCACAGGACTCCACCTCATTTTGCTGGTGATCTCCGGATGATCTGTCAATCGGCTGAAAATAGAACCGATCGCAACAATTCCGTCAACTTGCTTTTGTGACAATGTATTAATGTATTTAGCGCAGTCTTCTATATTTTCTCCTGTATTGCACACCATTACGTTATAGCCTTCCCGGCTAAATTCCTGCTCAACTGTATAGACTTGGCCCGCAAACTGAGGGATCCTAATATCTGTTGCCAAAACAGCGATCGTCTTCATGGTCTTTGAAACCATTCCCCGGGCGATCGCGCTGGGCTTATAATCGTATTTGTTAAGAACTTCCTCAATCCGTTTCTTCATCTCCGGGTTGACATTTCCCTTATGGTTCATAACTCTGGAAACTGTGGAAATAGAAACCCCGGCCTCGGCTGCGATATCATATATATTCATTTCCGTGCCTCCATATAGATAAGTACCTGGTTTCTATTGTAAAACAAATCGAAGAAGTTGTCACTATCAAAAAAGGAAAAAATTTACATTTTACAGAGAAAGCCCTGTCAGGCGGCTGTACAGATGGAAAACTTGTTTGCTCAGATGCACAGACATCTGACAGGCGACGCGGTACAAGCACGCAGCAATCGGCTTTTCAGCCCAAAGCGGCTTCCAGCCTTCTCGCCATCTCATCGATCTCCGATTCTGTGACCACCAGCGGGGGAATAAAGCGTATCGTATTGTGTTCAGCACTGATCAGCACCAGTTTCTGCTCCAGCAGAGCATTTTTTATGATCGGCGCCACTGGAACATCCGCAGCAAACTCCAGCCCTTGGATCAGTCCCATCCCTCTGTGGGCCGTGATGCAGCTGTGCTTTTTCTTCAGCTCTTCCAGTTTGTCCCAGAGGTACGTCCCCGCGGTTTTCACGTGCTCCAGCAGATTCCTCTTCTCGAAAATATCCAGAACCGCCGAGGCCGCTGCAGTTACCAGAGGGTTCCCTCCATAGGTCGTTCCGTGGTCTCCGGGAACCAGAGCCTTCGCCGCCTCGCCGCAGGCCAGAAAAGCACCGACCGGAACACCGTTTCCAAGCGCCTTGGCTACCGTCATCACATCTGGTTTTACCCCGTATTTCTGCCATGCGAACATAGCTCCGCTTCGTCCCATGCCGCACTGAATCTCGTCGAAGATCAGGAGCAGTCCGTACCTGTCGCACAGCTCCCTCACTCCTTTTATGAAGCTCTCATCAGCCGGGTAAATCCCGCCCTCCCCCTGGATCGGCTCCATAATGACAGCGCAGGTGTTTTCATTAATCAATGCCTCTACACTGTCCAGATTATTAAATTCTGCAAACCTGACGCCTGGAATCAAGGGCATAAATGGTATCTGGTAAGCAGGCTTCCCTGTGACAGAAAGTGCGCCCATGCTTCTTCCGTGAAACGAATTTTTCATAGCGATAATCTCCGCCGGCTCATGGCAAAATGGCCCTTTCTCTCCCTCAGCAATTCTCTTTTCATCCTCCGCCTGTCTCTTATTGTAAGAAAAGCGGCGCGCAATCTTTAACGCTCCTTCAATAGCTTCCGTCCCGCTGTTGGTAAAGAACACTCTGTCCATGCCAGATACGTTCAGCAGCTTCTCACCAGCCTCCACAGCAGGCTGGTTATAAAACAGATTGGAGGTATGCATCAGCTTGTCTACCTGATATTTTACGGCGTTTCCATACTCCTCATCCCCATAGCCCAGCCCCATCACGGCAATGCCTGCACCAAAGTCCAGATATTCCTCTCCCTCTGTATCATACAGATGCAGACCCTTCCCGTGGTCAAAAACCACTGGAAAACGGTTATATGTTTTGTAGAGTGTTTCCTCCGCACGCTCCATCAGTGCTTCTTTATTCTCCATGGTAATACCGTTCCTCCCTATTATTCAAAATAGCTGTTCCAATTCCTTTGTTGGTAAAAATCTCCAGAAGGAGGCAGTGAGGAATCCTCCCATCCAGGATATGTACCCGGTTGACGCCATTATTGATAGCGTCAATGCAGTTCTGCAGCTTGGGCAGCATACCTCCGCCCAGCATGCCGCTGTTCACAAACTCTTGGGCTTCCGCAGCCGTCATCTCGGAAATCAGGGAATCTTTATCCTCATAATCTTTATAAACGCCCTCCACATCCGTCAGAAAGGCTAGTTTCTCCGCATGAACCGCCCTGGCAATAGCACAGGCAGCATCATCGGCATTGATATTGTAGCTCATAAAATTCTCGTCAAACCCCACCGGGCAGATAATAGGAAGGAAATCTTTTTCCAAAAGGTCATAGATCACCTTTGGAGACACTTCTGTAATATTTCCCACATATCCCAGATCCTCGCCGCCGAACAGCTTTTTCTCGCATTTCAGCAGACATCCGTCTTTCCCGCTGATCCCCACAGCCTTGCAGCCCAATTCGTTGACCAACTGAACCAGACTCTTATTGACCTTATTTAAAACCATCTCCACAATCTCCATCGTCGGTTCATCGGTATAGCGCAGGCCGCCGACAAAGCGGGGCTCCATGCCGACTTTCCCTACCCAACGGCTGATTTCCTTGCCGCCTCCATGGACAATGATTGGCTTGAATCCTACTAATTTCAGCAAAACCACATCCTGAATCACATGGAGCTTCAGCTCCTCATCTACCATGGCGCTTCCGCCGTATTTCACCACAATGATCTTACGATTGAAACGTTGAATATAGGGCAGAGCCTCGATCAGAGTTTCCGCTTTCTGCATAATAACCGGATCTAAATTCATCGATTTTCCCTCCGTTTTCATCTATGAGCGGTAATCCGCATTAATTTTTACATAGTCAAAGGTCAGATCACAGCCCCAGGCCGTGGCCGCCGCGGAGCCCATCTTGATATCTGCCACCGCGGTAACTTCAGGCTCAGAGAGAATCTTTGCCGCCTCCTCTTCGCTGTAGGGGAGGGCCACTCCGTCTTCTACGATCTTCAGCTTCCCGGCTGCGCTCTCAAAGTATAAATCCACCTTCTCTGGATCAAACTCTGCGCCGGAATAGCCCATAGCACACAGAATTCTCCCCCAGTTGGCATCGTGCCCAAAGATAGCGGCCTTCGTCAGATTGGACGTAATGATAGATTTTGACAAGGTAACAGCCTGCTCTTTCGTCTCCGCGCCGATGACCTTCACCTCAAAGAGCGCTGTGCAGCCTTCCCCGTCCCCCGCCATTTTCTTGGCCAGAGTTTCATTGACATACCGCAGTGCGCGGCAGAATTCCTGGTAATCTTCATTTTTTTCTGTGATAACTGGATTCCCGGCCTGGCCGTTGGCCAAAAGAAGAACCGTGTCATTTGTGGAGGTATCTCCATCCACCGATATCATATTGTAGGTATCCTTCACATCTTCCCTGAGTGCTTCCTGGAGCAGTTCTTTCGATATAGCCGCATCAGTAGTAACAAAGCTGAGCATAGTACACATGTTGGGATGAATCATCCCAGAGCCCTTGCACATACCGCCCACGGTCACAGTTTTTCCGCCCAGTTCGATCTCTGCAGCCGCCTCTTTTTTCTTTGTGTCTGTGGTCATAATGGCCTTGGCTGCGTTCTCGGCTGCCTCCCTGGTGTCTGATAGAGCGGGAGCCATGGCGCAGATTCCAGCCTTGATTCGGTCTATAGGAAGCTGCATTCCGATCACGCCTGTAGAAGCCACCAACACGCTCTCTTTGGGAATCTGAAGAGCCTGGGCTGCGGCCTCTGCTGTCTGGCTGCAGTACTCCATTCCCTCTCGGCCAGTACACGCATTAGCAATCCCGGCGTTAACCACCACTGCCTGGGCCGCCTCGCCGCTGTCCACCTGAGCCCTATCCCATTTCACAGGCGCCGCTTTCACTAGATTCGTGGTAAAAGTCCCCGCCGATACACAGGGGTATGGGCTGTAGAGCAGGGCCATATCTGTCCTGTCCTGATATTTGATCCCAGCAGCCGTCGATGCCGCAAAAAATCCCTTCGCCGCTGTTACGCCGCCGTCTATTACTTTCATATCGTCTCCTCCTGATCTTTATCTGATAAAATTCGTAATGTTTTCTTCATTTAATACAAAATCATAACAGTTGACATCCGGGCGCTCCGTCCATCCCACGCCTTTCCAGAACGCATTCCCCACAGCATTGGACTTGAATGCAATCAGGCTGACTTTATTGATGCCCTCTGCCTTCAAAGCGTACATACACCACCGGGCCATCTGGTGACCGATGCCGTGCTTGCGGTAGCTCTTTTCCACACAGACATGGTAAAAATACCCGGTCCTTCCATCGTGACCGCAAAGGATATTCCCAACAATCCTCCCATTCTGGACGGCAACGACGCTGGTGGAAGGATTTCTCTTTAAAAATCTCTCAACCCCTTCTCTGGAATCATCCAGAGAGCGGATGCCAAACCCCTTTATGGTTTTCCACAGTTTATAGACTTCCTCGTAATCTTCTATCACCATTTCCCGGTAAAGAATATCCATTGTGCCTGCCATGGCATTTCTTCCTTTCCGTATAGATTTGACGAACCCCGGCCAGCCGGCAGCCTCCCCTTACGGGAACATAGGGATCTGCTTCAGGCCTTCATTCTCCGGCAGGCCGAACATCAGATTCATATTCTGAACTGCCTGGCCTGCTGCTCCCTTGACCAGATTGTCCATAGCCCCCATCATAATCACCCGGTGAGTTCTCGGATCGACTTTCACATTGACATCTACAAAATTGCTTCCCTCTACAAAGCGGGTCTGAGGAACCATATTTTTATCCAGAACCCTGACAAAATATTCATTCCCATAATATTTGTTATATACAGCCCGAGCTTCATCCTCTGACACATTTCCATTCAGAGAAGCGTAGGCTGTCACCAGGATTCCCCGGTTCATGGGTACCAAATGGGGCGTAAAACTAATGGTCACCGGGATCCCGGCAGCATAGGAGAGCTGCTCCTCAATCTCCGGTGTGTGGCGGTGGGATGCCACTCCGTAGGCTTTCATATTTTCATTCACTTCACAGAAAAGATTGTCTACCTTAGCTCCCCGCCCAGCCCCTGATGTCCCGGACTTTGCGTCAATGATAATGGTTGATGGGTCGATCAGCCCTTCCTTTACCATAGGGTAGATCGATAAAAAGGAACACGTTGGATAGCAGCCAGGGTTGGCAACCAGCCTGGCTTTTTTCACTGCCTCCCGGTTAATCTCCGGCAGACCATACACTGCCTCTGAAATAAACTGCGGGCTGGCATGTGTTATTTTATACCATTGTTCATAAACCTCCACATTCTTGATCCTGAAATCAGCGCTCAGGTCTATTATTTTGCACTTTTTCAGAATATCCTCTTTTAATAAAGAAGCACAGAGCCCCTGGGGAGTTGCCATAAAAATCACATCAGCTTCATCCGCCAGCTTTTCTATATTATCTTCTAAACATTCATCTTCTACAAATCGAAACATATTTTGGTAAATAGATGCGTATTTCTGTCCAATATAGCTCTTTGATCCGTACCAGACAACCTTCACATCCTCCCTCTGCATCAGCAGTCTGGCCAATTCTCCTCCTGCATACCCGGTAGAGCCGATGATCCCTGCTTTTATCATAGTATTTCCTCCTATTGCCACTAGATTCTCATAATTATACACTTCTAATGAATATTATGCAAGCAGTTTTTTCGTCTTCCTTCTTGTTTTTCTGCCGGAACTTCTGGCTTTTTTCCCCGGTTTTTCGTCTATTTTAACAGTCCTTCCCTTTTTTAAAGATTTTCTTCTTTTTTGCTTGCATTTTTTTGCATGTTGTTGTATATTTATAACCGTCACACAAATGACGGCCAAATTTCAGGAGGAATTAGTTTTATGAAAGAGAAAGTAATCTTAGCATATTCCGGCGGTCTGGACACAACCGCTATCATTCCGTGGTTAAAGGAAAATTTTGATTATGACGTTATCTGCTGCTGTGTCAACTGCGGCCAGGGCGAAGAATTAGACGGTCTGGAGGAGAGAGCAAAGCTGTCCGGCGCTTCTAAATTATACATCGAAGACATCGTCGATGATTTCTGCGACAACTATATCATGCCCTGCGTTCAGGCGGGAGCAGTCTATGAAAATAAGTATCTGCTGGGCACTTCTATGGCCCGTCCCTGCATCGCCAAAAAGCTGGTGGAGATTGCCCGCAAGGAGGGAGCTACTGCCATCTGCCACGGTGCTACCGGCAAAGGCAATGACCAGATCCGCTTCGAGCTTGGCATCAAAGCTCTGGCTCCTGATCTGAAAATCATTGCTCCCTGGCGTATGACTGACATCTGGACCATGCAGTCCCGTGAGGAAGAGATCGCATACTGCAAGGCGCACGGCATCGATCTTCCCTTCTCCGCCGATTCCAGCTACAGCCGTGACCGCAACTTATGGCACATCAGCCACGAGGGGCTGGAGCTTGAAGACCCGGCTAATGAGCCCAACTACAAACATCTGTTGGTTCTGGGCGTAACCCCTGAAGAGGCACCTGACGAAGACGAGTACGTAACTATGACCTTCGAAAAAGGTATTCCCACCAGTGTAAATGGCGAGAAAATGAAGGTTTCTGATATCATCCGCAAACTGAACGAGCTGGGCGGAAAGCACGGTATCGGTATCGTAGATATTGTAGAGAACCGTGTAGTCGGCATGAAGTCCAGAGGCGTGTATGAAACCCCAGGCGGTACCATCCTGATGGAGGCTCACCAGCAATTAGAGGAGCTGATCTTAGACCGTGCTACCATGGAAGTGAAAAAAGACATGGGCAACAAATTTGCACAGATCGTATACGAAGGCAAGTGGTTCACCCCTCTGAGAGAAGCTATCCAGGCTTTCGTGGAATCCACCCAGGAGTACGTAACCGGTGAGGTGAAATTCAAGCTGTACAAAGGAAACATTATCAAAGCCGGAACTACTTCCCCCTACTCCCTGTACAGTGAATCTCTGGCTTCCTTTACCACCGGGGATCTGTACGATCACCACGATGCCGATGGCTTTATCACCCTGTTCGGTCTTCCATTAAAGGTTCGCGCCATGAAGCTGGCAGAAGTAGAAAAACAGGAAAAAGAAATCTAATATTTTTCTAAAATGATTGAAATCACCCCTAGTATTCTGATATAATAGGGGTGATTTTTTATTGCGGCTCTGCCGTTGCCGGCAGCAGCCGGAACCACTCATATAAAGGGGGATTTTTTATGGAATCTATGAACTTAAACGGTCAGCCTTATTCCGCCAGCCTCAATCCATCGGAATCCGTAGGCCGCTATACGGCCAAGACGTTCGGCTGGATGTTTGCCGGTCTGATGCTGACATTCATTATCGCCTACGCCGGATATGTGACCGGGGCAGTGCTCTATGTCTTTGCCGTTCCGTATCTGTATTTGATCCTGGGAATTGCAGAAATCCTGGTGGTGATCTTCTTATCCGCCCGGATCCAGAAAATGTCAGTAGCTGCCGCCAGAGTCCTGTTCTTCACATACGCCGTTCTGAACGGCATCGTGTTCTCGGCCTACTTCCTGCTTTACAGCATGACCAGCCTGATCCTGGTATTTGGAGCTACTTCACTGTTTTTTGGCATAATGGCTCTGGTAGGCTATTTTACTAACGCAGATTTCAGCCGTCTCCGCAGCTTCCTGGTAGGCGGCCTGGTATTCCTTCTGGTTTTCTGGATCCTGGCAATGTTCATCAATCTGAACCAGTTTGCCACCATAGCCTGCACAATCGGTATTTTTATCTTCTTAGTATTTACCGCATATGATACCCAGAAGATTCGCGCATACCACGCTTACTACTCTCGGGATCCGGAGATGGCGGCAAAGGCATCCATCTTCTCCGCACTGGGACTGTATCTGGACTTTATCAATCTCTTCCTGTATCTGATCAGGCTGCTGGGAAGAAGGAGCAATTAAACTGCAGCCCCAAAAAACTAAATCAAATCTATAAGATTCTAGGAAACGGCGTGACTGATGTCGCGCCGTTTCTTGTCACACGTTTTCGTCCCCATCCCTTGATTATGACATTGCCTGAAGCATCTTATAAAAAATCAGGACCGATCTGTCACGATCAGCCCTGCCAAAATGACTTGGTTTTATTTGCAGTCAAGCAATTCTTTTGCACAGTCGATATAATAGTGGCGGCCATTGGCGCTGGTAATTCTGTCTGCCAGCTTGAAAAGGCAATTGCCCTTCAGCTCCTTGGCTTCTTGCTCTCTGGAGCAGCCTGCCTGAAGAAGAAGGTCACAGAGCTGAGCGGCCATCTGGAAATTCCCCTCGCCGTACCGCGCCCGGGCTCTGTCAAGGACTGCATCCTCCCCTGCCAAATCCAGAATCTCTGCTGCCATCACCTGATCGGAAAGCCGGTTCAAGTTTGTGGGATTTCCGTCAAACCATCCCAGATAGCCATGGTATATGGCTCTTACAGACCAATCAATCGTCCCATAAAACTCTCCCAGATAGGATAAACCCTGATATACTTCCGGCAGCTTTACTGCCTCCGCTGTCTCGGATTCTGTCATTCCCTGGTTCATGCAGTCCAGAGTCTTAAGAAGTACAGACTCGATGGCCCCACAGAAATTTCCAAGAACTTCCTGAATCTTTTCCCGCCCCATAATCGGCCGGGTATGACCAGGCAGCAGAGCCTCTGCCGGGTATTTCATAATCTCTCTTAAGCTGTCTGTCCAGGCCGCTATGTCCCGGTACTGGCCGCCCCGTATCGCATACAAGTTAGGCCAGCAGCTGTAATAATTATCTCCGCAGCAGAGAACCCGATCCTCAGGCAGCCAGACAAATATCTGGTCGTCGGTCTCTCCTACAGCCGCTCTCAGCACCAGCCTGACTCCATCAATGATCCGTTCCGCCGTTTCTTCTGTATAAACCGTTGTAGGAGGCAGAAATTCATAGACTCCATCTCCGGCTGCGTGGCCTTCCCGAATACCGATGCCCTGATTGATACATTCTTCCTCACTTAAAGCGTATCCGAACTGCCGTCTGGTTCTCTCCCCCAGAACCTTGTTCAGATGATCCATGTACTTTAGCTGTGGCCGCTTCGGCGCAAAGGCAATGATTTCCTTCACTGTATCCCGGAATGCACCTGCTCCGCCTCTGTGGTCCGGGTGGCCGTGAGTGTAAATAATCGTTCCCACGGCCTTTCCCGTCTCATTTTCCAGTTTTTCTTTCAGCCTTTTGGCCCTCTCTCCTGAGTCCAGGGTGTCAATCAGGATCAGAGAAGTCTTTCCCTCTATAGCGATGCAGTTGCTGTGGCCAAATCCTACAAAGCACCGGATCCTGTCATTGATCTGATACTCCTTCTGACTGTATGACTCTTCTCCATGGCGGCGCAGCTTCTCCGCCCCGTCATCCGCAAACATGCTTTTCTCCTGCTCCATGGTTCCTGCTCCTTTCCGTTTTTTATTATTATACCGGAACTGAGCTTTTCTGAAAAGCAGGCACTAAAAAGTAACTGTCCCGCGCCTACTCCATGACTTCTCTCGCCATATCCACCATCTGGTCTTCTGTCAGAGATGTGTCAAAAGACTGAAGCACATAGAGAACACCTCCGCTGGTCCAGGACACGGAAGAAATCTCATTCTCTACCACCTGATCTGTGCCGTAGGAGACATACAGTTCCCCGGCATCTACTGCAGACTGCTCCTCCTCTGACAGCTCATAGGACGGCGGAACAAATTTATAGTGATCCCGATTGTAGTAGTACGTGATCTCTCCATCCTGGTGGCTGTTTCCTCTATCGATTCCGTCTTCCATCCCAGCCACTGCCTGGCTCTGATTCAGGCTCACATCCGCCATTCCTTCCTTCTGGTAAGTCATCGTAACTGCCGTGGCCAGCTGAGTTTTGTTCCCATCATCGTCCACACCGCTCTCGTGGATCGGCCAACATTCTTTAAAAGTAAATCCATTGCTGAAAGACTCCGGCCCTTTCACTTCAAACGGAACGCTGTATGCCTGTGACATCTCCCCAATCTGGCTGTAATCTGCAACTGCTTCATTCTGATAGCTGTGGCTCTCAAAAGCCGTAAACTGGCCTGCCGCCATCACCACTGCACTGCCCAGCACGCACATTGCTGCCGCCGCCACTGCTATTTTTTTAATATTCCAACTCCGTTTCTTCATTGTCTGCTCCTCCTTAATCTGACGGACTGTCCGGCTCCTCAAGGCATCCTCCCTGTTTGGAAGCTCCGGCAGGGAAGATACCTGGTATGCCAAGGCTTCCCGAATCTGGCTGTCCAAGCTGCCTTCCTGTTTGGTTCTTACTTTCTCTTTATCCTTTTTTCCTTCCTCCAGGTCTGTCATACGGATATCCTCCTTTCCTCCGGCAATCTGCCGCCGTACAATTCCTCTTTCAGCCGCTTCCTGGCCGCATGCAGCCGGGACTTCACGGTTCCTTCCAGACAGCCGGACACTTCTGCAATCTCCCTCGTGTTCATCCCCTCAAAGTAATACAGAATCACCGCAGTTCTCTGCTTGACGGGGAGGCGGCTGATGGCTCCATACAGTTCTCTAGCCTCCTCATTCCGCTCTGCCGTCTCGGACACAGATTCCACACTTTCTCTTTCCAACGTCCAAGTTCCCTCTGTCTCCAAAATATTGTTCTGCCATTCTTCCATATTCTCTCCGGCAGGCTGCTCCCTCTTCATCTTCTTCAGATACCGCCAGGCTATCCGGGTCATCATCCGAATCAGCCAGGACTTAAAAGCCCGCGGATCCCGGATGGTTTTCCTTTTTATATACACCTGCACATAGGTCTCCTGCACAATGTCCTCGCTGTCTGCATAGCTGCCGGAAATCAGATATGCCAGCCGGAAAATATCCTTCTGGGTCCGTTTCATCAGCTCTTCCAGGGCATCCACATCGTCTGCCATCATTCTCAGAACCAGCTCTTCATTTTCCAACTCCATCTCCTCCTTCCTGTTTTGATGTACATCTATTATATAGAGACCCGTCGGGCTAAAATCGTTCATTTTTTCTAAATTTTTTTGGCGACAATGCTCTCCGAACAGAAGCCATCTGTTTTACGGTATCATCATATCCAATCTGCATCAGCTCCTCCATGGAAGAAAAATCCAGCAGCCCCGCACTTTTGGGAAGTCGGGGATGCAGCGTCAAAATTTCCCCTTGGGCGTGGCACATTTCCAGACTCTCTCCTCGGATCTCCAGAGAGCGGCTGACAATGTCCAGAATGGAATATTTTCCTGGCATCTCACTCTGCCCTCCCACATCCACAGCAATGATCGTCTCCACGCCTGCTGCCGCCAGCAGGCTCACAGGAAGATTGTTGGTCACTCCTCCGTCTACTAAAAGCCGGCCATCCAACTGTCTTGGGCAAAACACTCCAGGGACACTGCTGCTGGCCATCATAATAGCGCAGAGCATCCCGCTCTCCTCCCAGATGACGGTCTCCCCAGAAACCTCTCGCGGAAAGGGCTTTGGAGATTTTATATTTGTATAGGTCACTGTTTTGCCGGAATACAGATCCACCGCGGGAATCAGAACCCCCATCGGACACTCTTCCAGCCGCCTTCCCTCAGTAACTTCGCACAAAAATCTTTCCAGCCTGTTTCCTTTCAAAAATCCTTTCAGGCTGGCTGGTTTTCTCGCCAGCATCTGGGGAATAAACTGGATCATCCCTCTATAGTCTGGATCCAGATACCATTTTCCACACTCTGACAAATATTCTACTTCTTTTTTTAATTTCTCTAAAGCCACCCCCGATGCTATGCAGCCTGCTACAATGCTGCCTGCGCTGGTTCCCGCCATACAGTCCGGCCAAAACCCATGCTCTCTCAGCGCCATCAGCACGCCCACATGGGCTGCTCCCCTGGCCCCTCCCCCAGACAATGCCAATCCAAAACTCATCCTGTCAACCTCAAACTCTTTTTATTGTTATATATTCATCTGGCAATACGCTGAGAAGAGGACAGCAATGGAAAGAAAAAAGCAGGACCGCTCTCTTGAGGAGATGTCCTGCTCACTTATCACAGATCAATATTTTATTTTCCGGCCTTCAGCACAAACAGATTTCTCCGTGCCTCCAGATAGCCCTCCCGCTGAAGTTTGCTGATCTCATTGGACATAGCGCTTCTGTCCACTCCTAAGTAATCCGCCAGCTCCTGGCGGCTGTAGGAAATCTCAAAAGAAGGGCTCCCCTTTCGGATGGCTTCCTCGGAGAGGTAGGACAGCAGCTTCTGCCGGGTAGTCTTTTTGGCCATATGGCGAAGGTTCCGGTCCATAGCTACATTTCGCTCCGCCAGGATCCGCAGCATGTTCTGAAGCAGGCGATTGTGAAAATCACAGGCCAGATTGCATACTGTGATCATCCTCTTATATTCCATAAAAACCGCCTCACAGGCCGTCTCCGCCATCAGCCCTACCGGCAGAATCGTCGCCTGAGCGCAGGCATACTCTGGCCCAAACAGATCTCCAGGCCCCAGCTCTTCAAACTGCTCCGCTCCGCCCCAGAAATCTTCCCGGATAATCCTTGCCTTTCCATCCAGCACCATGGCAAAGTCGGTGGCCGCCTCCCCCATTCTGCAGATGAATTCACCTTCCTGGTACTGCCTCTGGTCTGCCGCCATACATTGGAGCATGGTCGGAATTTCTTCTTCCCTAAGCCCGTAAAATAGCGGTGTTTTTTTTATCACGTGCAAATATCGTTCCATGATTTGTTGTTTTCCTTGCTTATATGTTGCAAATACAACAAGTTTCAATCCTTTAACTGGTCTTTGTAGATAGCGATCACCCGCTCCATCGCTTCTCTCCCCGGTGCGCCGATGGTCGTCCTCTTCTCCACACAAGTTCTCAGACTGATTGCATCATAAATGTCATCTTCAAATACTGGGCTGATTGCCTTATATTCATCCAGAGTCATATCATCCAGCGCAATTCCTTTTTCCAGGCAATACAGCACCAGCCGTCCGACAATCCCGTGGGCATCGCGGAAAGGAACCCCTTTGCCTACCAGGTAATCAGCTGCATCTGTGGCGTTAGTAAATCCGTTCTTCGCGCTGGCCTCCATCACATCTTTCTTAAAAGTCATTGTTGAAATCATGCCAGTAAAGAGAGCCAGGCAGCCTTTCACCGTGTCAATGGCGTCAAAGGTAAGCTCCTTATCTTCCTGCATATCCTTATTGTATGCCAGCGGCAGGCCCTTCATCGTGGTAAGGAGAGCCATCAGAGCACCGTAGACCCGCCCCGTCTTTCCTCTGATCAACTCTGCGATATCCGGATTCTTTTTCTGAGGCATAATGCTGCTGCCTGTACTGTAGGAATCATCAATCTCTACAAACTGATATTCATTGGTATTCCAGATAATAATTTCCTCACAGAAACGGCTTAAATGCATAGCAATAGTAGAGAGGGCTGCCAGCAGCTCAATCAGATAATCCCGGTCAGAGACAGAATCCATAGAATTTAGAGTTGGGCCATAGAAGCCTAAAAGCTGTGCCGTATACTCTCTGTCCAGCGGATATGTGGTTCCAGCCAGAGCACCGGAACCCAGAGGGCAGTAGTTCATCCTCTCATAAATATCGTGAAGTCTCCCTCTGTCTCTGGCAAACATCTCATAGTAGGCCCCCATATGGTGGGCCAGCGTGATTGGCTGCGCCTTCTGCAAGTGGGTAAAACCTGGCATAAACGTATCAATATTTTCTTCCATAATAGTCAGCAGTTCTCTCTGCAGATCCTTGATGAGGGCCGCCGTCTCCTGCACCTCGTCCCGGATATACAGTTTCATATCCAGAGCCACCTGGTCATTGCGGCTGCGGCCGGTATGCAGGCGTTTTCCCGCCTCTCCGATCCGCTGGGTCAGCGTCTCTTCTACAAAAGAGTGGATATCCTCTGCCCCCGGCTCAATCTTCAGCTTTCCGCTGTCAATATCTTCCAGAATCCCATTTAATCCATCTACAATTTTCTCTTTATCTTCCTCAGTTAAAATACCCTGCTTTGCAAGCATCGTCACATGGGCAATACTCCCCTTGATATCCTGACGGTAAAACTTTTGATCAAAGGACAGGGATTCGTTAAAATTGTGCACTAATTCATTTGTTTCCTTCGTAAATCTTCCGCCCCATAATTTCATGCTGGCTTTTTCTCCTTTCTGCGTCTCCTCTGAGCCCGGCCCCATACGGCCGCGGCTCCCACAAAGAGAACGCTGACAAATGTGATGATCGCTCCCTGGCGAAGGCCTTCCGGTTCATATTCCATGGTGACAGTATGGCGTCCCTCCGGCAAATCAACAGCCAGGAAGGTATCAAAAATCTTCCGCCCCTCTGCCGGCTTCCCGTCTACTGTGATCTTCCACCCTTTATCGTAGGGAATGGAAGTAAACAGAACACCTTCATATCCGGCATTCACCTCCCCCTCCAGAATCGTATCATTCCATCGGGTAAGGCGCCAGGGCATCCTGTTTAATATATCGTGGACCTGCGCCAGGGCTCCTGTGTCAAACCGATATGCTCTGGCATCCATAATCTGGCTGGCATCGCACTCCAGCAGGACCTCTGTCCCTGCCTCCAGATACCCAAGCTCCAGCAGATATCCCCGGTCCACATTGTCGAAGGTTGCGGAGTTCTCACCGATTGTGGCTGTGACCTCCTCCACCTTCCGGTTCATAACAAAAATATAGTATTCTCCAGATTCCTCCGGCACAAAGGTAAACTGGTTGCCCAGAACTTCCCCATACGTTTCCCAGAGCACCGGGTCTGCCCCAATGATTCTGCATAAATCATTCTGGACATCAGCTGGGTTGGCCATGTCTGTCTGCCAGTTCCATTCCAGGCTGGAATCAATCATAAATCCAAGCGGAAGGGTATACAGATTCTCATACAGATAGGTATTCCCCGACTCTTCCACATAGGAAATATGATCCTCATATTCCGGTTTTCCTGTATACAGTGCATATTTGACAGAAAATAGCGAATCTACCAGAGGAGTACTTCCAGTAATACTGTAGGCATTCGTAGAGCTTTCACATCCCAGTTTCTCAAAAAAATCCGACAGATCCGCGTTCGCTGTGGAAGAAAACAGGGACACGGACGGGAAATTCATCCATGCGCCGTCATTTTTCGTCTTTCTCGTAACCTTCTCAACCCGAAAGAAGGTATCGCTGGGCAGCAGCCCTTCTACCAGCTTGATCACATCCTCATTGTCAGCCGTATAGCTGGTCCGGCTGGTTGTCGTGACAGAAGTCACTGTGGTATTCACCGCTGCCTCGATGGAAACCAGCCCAAGAGCCATCAGCACCAGGACATTCCGGCTGGTTTTTCTCTTCAGGTAAAGCCAGATCAGCCCAGCATAGGCCGCCAGAAAAATAATAGCCACATAAAATACAGAAAAATGAAAATCTTCTTCCGTCACCAGCTTTTCAGCCAGAATCACAAAGCAGCAGGCCCCCCAAAAGGCAACTGCCAGATGACGGATCGAGGTTTCCCTCAGGTACATATAGGCTCGGTAGCAGACCGTCAAAACCAGGAAGATATAAATAAAGGACTGACGGCACGGCAGACTGTTGGGATAGTGAAAACCATGCCAGATAAAATTCAGCACATTTACAGAGAAACTGGCAAAAAAGAACAGCAGAAGGCCCATGTAGACCGCTTTCTCCTTTACCTGAATCTGCCTGCAGCCCAGATACAGCAGCACAAACATCAGCACAGCCACACCACAGTAGATATTAGGCCAGTGATCCAAGCCGATCTCCGTCTCCACATTGCCGATGTGGCGTGCGATCATGTCAAATATAGAAAAATAGGAACTGATCGTCTGCGGAAAATTGAAATCTCCGGAGGCCGTAGACTGCAGGGCAAAAATCTCCGGCATCAGAACCACCGCTGCCAGCCCTCCTGCCGCCAAAGAGTAGACGGCAAACTGCCACACCGACCTGGCTGTAGTTCCCAGACTTCTTCTGCCTTCTAAAATAAGAAGGCTGACAAAGTAAATCACCATGAATATGCAGACCATGATGGAAATATAATAGTTGGAAAGTATCGACATTCCCAGAGAGATACAATAGAGCAGCGGTTTCCTTTCTCTCACCAGCCGCTCCAATCCCAGCATAATCACCGGGAACAGCCAGATGCAGTCCAGCCACATAATATTCCAGCTGTATGCCGCCATATAGCCGGATAAGGCATAGAAAATCCCGAAAAAGGCCACACCAAAGTCCTTTGTGCCGCAGTGCCGGCGCAGATACCACGCCATCGCCAGGCCAGCCAGCCCGATTTTCAAGACAATGGTGTAGGTCATAAACTCAATGATCAGCCCTTTAGGGCACAGAATCAAAAGCCAGTTGACAGGGCTTGCCAAATAATAGGCATAGAGGGCTGAGAAATTGACTCCCATCCCCACATCCCAACTGTACAGAAGGCTTCCTCCGTGGGTCAGCTTATATTGAAATTCAGAAAAAAATGGAGCGTACTGATGGTACATATCCGTTCTCAGGAAACTCTCCTCCCCAAAAGGGAAGATTCCTCTCTGGATGAAGATGATGATCATAATCAAGACCGGCACGACAAAGGCTGCTGTCAATCCATCTCCCGGACGAATCAGACCGTTCTCCCTGGTGCGGGGCAATTCTTCCGCCTCATCCTCCTCAAAACCACTGTCAAAGTACTCTTCTCCAGCTTCCTCTGCCTCTTCCTCCAGATAACTATCCTCCAGGCCGCTGTCTTCCAGATCACTATCGTCATCTTCCAGACTGACTTCCTCAAAATCAATCTCCCTGTCAGCTTCCTCTTTCAGCCGCGCATACTCCTGCTGGGCCTTTTCCAACTCCTCGGCTCCAGGTGTCCTGGTTCTATCTGGGTAAGGTTCCTGGGCCGGGCCGGGCTGTCGTCCCATATTTTCCTGCATATCAAGCAATTCCTCCAATTCTCTGGAAACCTTTTCTACTTCCTCACGCCGCATCGCTGCCTTCTTTCTCCTTTGAATCTTTAAAAATCCACAGCTTGCTGAACACATAGTTCAGAACCAGATTAACTGCAGAGACAAACACCTTGGCCAGATATTTGTTCCAGGCCATCCAATCCACCATAACGACCAGCATCACCCAGGTCAGCACGCCGGAAAAGCCGCGGCAGGCTACAAAAGAACAGAATTCTTTCCACAGATATCCCGGATGGAAATTAAAATTTTTAAAGACAATCAGTTTATTCACTACATAGGCGAAGGCCACTGCGGCAGCCCAGGATACTGCCTGGGCGATCCGATAGTCAATCCCTGCCTCGCACACCACTGCATACACAACCCAGTCTACTGCTGTTGTCAGGACCCCGCAGATGATATAGCTGACCGTCTCATAATTAACAAATTTCTTCCACAGTTTTTCCAGCATGATTCCATCTCCCGTGCTATTTTCCCAAAATCGGGCCGTACCGTATTGTCTTTCCGCGGAGGCCAATCTACAGAATCTCAGAGTTCATTATACTATCCATTTTACTGCTTTGCAACCAATTCCAATGCCCCCGCAGAATAATGGATCTCCCCGTCCTCTGTAATAAAATAGGCACAAATGCCGGGGAGAGAATCTGCCAGCTCCATCCCCTTTTCCAGACCCAGGGAAAAGCAGACCGTGCTCAGGGCATCTCCGTCGGCAGAACTTTCCGAGACAATCGTGACAGAAGCCAGGCCATTCTGGTAAGGCCAGCCGGTTTCAGGGTTTAAAATATGGTGGTAGTTTACCCCATCTTTTACAAAATGCCGCTCATAGACACCGGAGGAAACTACCGACAAGTCCCGGATTTTAAGGACAGCAATCTGCTGATTCCTGTCTCCGAAGGGCTCTCGCAGACCAATCTGGAACGGGCTTCCGTCTGTTCGTCCACCTACGCACAGCACATTGCCTCCCAGGTTAATTACAGCGCTTTTCACGCCTTTCTCTAGTAAATATTCCTTCATTTTGTCAGCAATATACCCCTTTGCAATTCCTCCCAGGTCAAACGTTGTCTCGCTGTCCTGAAAAACGATCTCATTGCCCTCTACCGATACTTTCTCATAGCCTACTTTTGCTGTCGCTTCCTTCAGAGCCTCCTCATCCGGAAGTTCGCTCTCCTCCCCGTTAAAATCCCACAGAGCTGATGCCGGCTCGATGGTAATATCAAAGGCTCCCCCTGACAGAGCGCTGTAATACAGCCCCTTTTCAATCACCTCCGCCGTCTCCGGGGAAACTTTCATTCTCTTTACAGACGGATCTCTGTGATTCAGCTGATAGATCTCGCTGGTCTCGATCGTCTTGCTCAGAAGCTGTTCATAGTCCTGGCACAGTTGGATGCAGCCATCCAGGATCTCTGTGTCCCCGCTGTCGTAAAGAGTAACCGTAATGAACGTATCCAAGGCAAAGGCTGACCGGGACACTGGCTCAATCTCTTTTTTTTGTATATCTCCCAAAAAACTGCATAGGAACAGTACCGCTGCCCCGATGACCGCCGCCCAGGGAATCAGCTTTTTCCCCCACCCTTTTTTCTCCTGCAACTGGTTCTCCATATCAACACCCTGCTCTACATAACATTACAAAAATCTTGTGAAAATAAAACAGGGGCGCAGACTTTTTTCATCTGCGTCCCCCTGTATTTTTATTCTGCAGCCTTGTTTTCTTTCATATCAGCCAGCAGTTTTTCTACGCTGGCCAGCTTTACGCAGAGAGAAAACAGTTCCATCGCAATACTCAGATCTCCTAACGGCGGATACGTCGGCGCGATCCGGATATTGGTATCTTTCGGGTCCTTTCCATAGGGGAATGCAGCGCCTGCCGGGGTCATTGTCACACCGGCCTTTTTGCACTTGGCAACAATTTCTTTCGCACAGCCTTCCATGGATTCAAAAGAAATAAAGTATCCTCCCTTGGGTGTCGTCCACTCTCCAATGCCAAGGCCGCCCAGTTCTCTTGCCAGAGTCTCCTCCACCATCTCAAACTTGGGTCTCAAAATATCGGCATGCTTTCTCATATGTTCTACCATTCCATGAATATCACCGAAGAACCGTACATGGCGAAGCTGGTTCACTTTATCGTGTCCAATGGTCTGAATCTTTAACTGCTTCTTGATATCTGCCAGATTGTTCAGGGACGTTGCCAGAGCTGCAATGCCGGAACCTGGGAAGCTGACCTTGGAGGTAGAAGCAAATTTGTACACCAGATCCGGATTTCCTGCCCGCTTGCACTCTGCCAAAATTTCAATCAAATGATCCTGGTCATGGTCATACAGGTGATGAATGCCATAGGCATTGTCCCAGTAGATCCGGAAATCTCTGGCTGCCGGCTTCAGTCTGGCAAAGCGGCGTACCGTCTCGTCGGAATAAGAAATTCCCTGGGGATTAGAATACTTCGGCACGCACCAGATTCCCTTGATAGCCTCGTCTGACGCCACCAGTTCCTCCACCATATCCATATCCGGGCCGGTTGGAGTCATGGGAACATTGATCATCTCAATCCCAAAGTATTCTGTGATAGCAAAATGGCGGTCATAGCCCGGAACGGGACACAGGAATTTTACCTTGTCCAGCTTAGCCCACGGTGTGCTCCCCATAACGCCATGAGTCATAGAGCGGGCAATGGTGTCATACATAACATTCAAGCTGGAATTTCCATATATAATAATGTTGTCCGGGTTTACCTCGATCATATCGGCAAGGAGTTCCTTCGCCTCACGGATACCGTCCAATACGCCGTAATTTCGGCAGTCCGTTCCATCCTCACAGGTCAGGTCAGAATCACTGTTCAGGACATCCATCATTCCCATAGACAGGTCAAGCTGCTCTACGCAAGGCTTTCCCCTGGACATGTCCAGCTTCAGGTCCTTTCCCTGATACTCGCGGTACTGCGCTTTGAGAACCTTTCTCAGTTCCATCAATTCTTCTTTGGTCAATTCAGCGTATGGCTTCATCAGAACTCCTCCTTATGTCATTTTTTCTCAGTTGACAAAAAGCAGCGGCCATCCCATGGGATTCCGGCTGCCTTTCAGCCTTGAACCGGCGATATCTGTCACAGTAAGCAAGGCATAATTGTAGATTATGATAGCATAGTTTAAGTGGTTTTACAAGTCCTCAAAATGTATAATCGTTCAGTCATATTCATAATTTGACAGATTCTGCAAAAATTCTTATAGAAACCCAGAACCTAGCCGTCAAATCTCCTTTTTTTCTTGACAATTCCGCCAAATTCGTGTATAGTCTACTTCAACAGATAAACGCGCCGACGCGTTAAAGTGAGAAAAGGAGAGTCAGACCATGCCTATTACCGAATTGCTGGAAAAAAACTGCCGTCTCTACGGAGACGATATCAGTCTGGTAGAGATTAACCCTGAGCTTCCTGAGACCAGGCGGGTCACCTGGCGGGAATACAATCTGATCGAGCCTACACCGGCACCGTATTACCGCCGCGAAATCACCTGGAATGTTTTTAATGAAAAAGCCAACCGCTTTGCCAATCTTCTTCTGAGTATGGGAATCCGCAAGGGGGACAAAGTAGCCATTCTCCTGATGAACTGTCTGGAATGGCTTCCTATCTACTTTGGAATCCTGAAGACCGGGGCTCTGGCAGTTCCCCTAAATTTCCGGTATTCCTCTGATGAGATTTCTTACTGTGTAAAACTGGCCGAAGTGGATGTTTTGGTATTCGGCCCCGAGTTCATCGGCCGCGTAGAGGAGATTGCCGACGATATCAGTCAGAACCGGCTTCTCTACTATGTTGGGGAAGGCTGTCCCTCTTTTGCTGAGGATTACCATGCCCACACCGCCAACTGCTCCAGCTCATCCCCAAAAATCGATATTACAGATGATGATTTCGGCGCTATCTATTTTTCCTCTGGCACTACGGGCTTTCCAAAAGCCATCCTGCATACCCACGGCGCGCTGATGCATGCCTGTCTCGCGGAGCAGAAACACCATGGGCAGACCCGGAACGATGTATTTCTGTGTATTCCTCCCCTCTACCACACCGGGGCCAAGATGCACTGGTTCGGCAGCCTTCTCACAGGCGGAAAAGCCGTTTTGCTGAAAGGCACCAGTCCAGCCTCCATCCTGAGCGCAGTCTCCAAAGAGCACTGCACCATCGTGTGGCTTCTGGTTCCCTGGGCTCAAGATATCCTGGATGCTCTTGACAGAGGAGAAATCAAGCTGGAGGACTACGATCTGGATCAATGGCGCCTTATGCATATCGGCGCTCAGCCGGTTCCCCCCAGCATGATCAAGCACTGGAAATCCTACTTCCCCAACCACCAGTATGATACCAATTACGGACTCAGCGAGTCCTTGGGCCCTGGCTGCGTCCACCTGGGTGTAGAGAATATTGAAAAGGCCGGTTCTATCGGAAAAGCCGGCTACGGATGGGAGACTATGATCGTAGATTCCAACGGTGCCCCGGTTCCCCAGGGACAGATTGGGGAGTTGGCAGTTAAAGGCCCCGCTGTCATGGTCTGCTATTACCGGGATCCTGCAGCCACTGCCCAGGTGCTGAAAAACGGCTGGCTCTACACTGGGGACATGGCTGTGGAGGATGAGGACGGATTTATCACTCTGGTGGACCGCAAAAAAGATGTCATTATCAGCGGCGGTGAGAACCTGTACCCTGTCCAAATTGAAGATTTTCTCAGAACGTATGAACCGGTTCACGATGTAGCCGTCATCGGCCTTCCAGATAAAAGGCTGGGTGAGATTGCCGCAGCCATCATATCCATCAAGCCCGGATATGACTGCACAGAGGATGAGATCAATCTCTTCTGCCGAAAACTCCCCCGATATAAACGGCCTCACAAGATTATTTTTGCGGATGTTCCCCGGAATCCTACTGGAAAGATCGAAAAGCCTAAACTCCGTGCTATGTACGGCAGCACTCGTCTAGTAGAAGCACAGAACCGAGGATAATATCCAGCCGGCGCGATGCCGGCCGCAGCAGCATTACATATATTGAAGGAGGATTTCCCGATGGTTATCAAAACAATTATGGTTCTCGTATTTTTCTGCATTATGGCGGCCGTCGGCATTTACTGCCGCCGCCATGCGTCGAATGTCAACAGTTTCGTCCTGGGCGGCCGCTCTGTTGGGCCTTGGCTTACCGCCTTTGCCTACGGAACCTCCTATTTTTCCGCAGTTATCTTTGTTGGATACGCCGGCCAATTTGGCTGGAAATACGGCATTGCCTCCACATGGATCGGTCTCGGCAATGCCCTGATCGGCTCTCTGCTGGCCTGGGTAATCCTGGGCCGCCGGACCAGGATTATCACACAGCACTTCAACAGTGCCACTATGCCAGAATTTTTCGGCAGACGCTTCCAGAGCCGCTCCCTCAAGCTGGGGGCCTCCCTGATCGTTTTCGTGTTTCTGATCCCCTACACGGCTTCCCTGTACAATGGCCTCTCCCGCCTCTTCGGCATGGCCTTCCACATTGACTACACAGTATGTATCGTGGCCATGGCGGTCTTGACAGGAATCTATGTCGTTGCCGGAGGATATATGGCCACTGCCATCAACGATTTTATCCAGGGAATCATTATGCTGTTCGGCATCGTAGTAGTGATTGCCGCTGTCCTGAATAAGAACGGCGGCTTTATGGAAGCGTTAAATCAGCTTGCTTCTGTCAGCGACCCATCTGCTTCCACCCAGCCGGGAGTCTTCGCCTCTTTCTTCGGCCCAGATCCCTTAAACCTGCTGGGTGTTGTCATCCTGACCTCCCTTGGGACCTGGGGACTGCCGCAGATGGTGCAGAAATTTTATGCAATCAAAAGTGAAAAGTCCATCAAAAAAGGAACCATTATCTCCACCTTTTTTGCCATCGTGGTTTCCGGCGGCTGCTACTTCTTGGGAGGCTTCGGCCGCCTGTATACCGGACAGTTTGACTTGGCCGCAGAAGGCTACGACGCCATCATTCCGGCTATGCTGTCCAATCTGCCTGACCTCCTCATCGGTCTGGTCGTGATTCTGGTGCTGTCTGCCTCCATGTCCACCCTCTCTTCTCTGGTCATGGCATCCAGCTCCACCCTGACTCTGGACTTTTTAAAAGAGACCTTCATGCCGGATATGGATGAGAAAAAGCAGGTATTCCTAATCCGCGCTCTGATCGTAGTATTTATCCTCATATCCGCGGTACTTGCCGTGATCCAGTACAAAAACAGCGTCACTTTTATCGCCCAGCTTATGGGAATCTCCTGGGGTGCCCTGGCCGGATCCTTCCTTGCCCCTTTCCTGTACGGGCTGTACTGGAAAAAGGCCACTAAGGCTTCCGTCTGGTGCTGTTTTATCTTCGGCTCCGGGCTTATGATCGCCAACATGCTCTTTGGCAGCTCCTTCCCGTCCCTGCTCCAGTCACCCATCAATTCCGGTGCCTTCGCTATGCTGGCCGGACTGATCATCGTCCCCGCCGTCAGCCTGTTCACCAAAGCGCCTGACAAAAAGATGGTGGACGCTGCATTCGCCTGCTACAATGAGCTGGCAGAGGTTCCCCAGTCCATGGCCCTGGGCGGCAAGTAAGAGCAAAATCCCCTCTTTTCTCAATTTTGCATCCGTGGTACAATGGTATTGTCAGCGTGCAGATGCCTTATGTCTTCCGCGCTGGCAGATATATCTGCTGCGAAAGGATACTTTTATGCCAAAATTGAGAAAAATGCTGGGAGATATCTCATCCAGGGAATGCACCGCCCTGATGGAGCTGATTCAGACCCAGAGCGGCCGGACGCTGGCTGCATGGGCAGTCAGCTATGCCAGCGAACACTATCTTCCTATTTATCAGTCTGAATATCCGGGCAGCCGTGTACTGTCCAATACCATAGCTCTGTGTGAAGAGTATTTAAATGGATCCAAAAAACTGGCCCAGTTAAAACCTGCCCTCAGGGAAGCTGCCCAGGCAGCGAGGGAAGCCGGAGCCAGCCCTCAGGCTCAGGCAGCAGCACGGGCGGTCTCAGCCGCCTGTTCTGCCACCTGCACACCTGCCAATTCCCTGGGATTTTTGTTCTATGGCGCCGCTGCAGCCGCCTACTCCCAGGCTGGCCTCGCTGAGTCTCAGGAAATATATGACCGCCTCGCCTCAGCCGAACTGGCAAAAGCCTTCGACTCCTTGAAAGCTGTCTCTATAGACGGTGAGCCGAACCCGGCCAGAATCAGCTGGAACTGTTAGATGGAGGCGGAACGATGAATTGTGAATATCTTTTAGTCGATGGATATAATATTATCCATGCATGGCCAGAGTTAAAAGAGCTGGCCGCCGTCAATCTGGACGCCGCCAGAACCAGTCTTCAGGACACTCTCTGCAACTATCAAGGCTATAAAAAATGCCAGGTAATCGTGGTTTTTGACGGGTATAAAGTAAAGGGAAATCCAGGAACCGTCGTCCCTTACCACAATATCCACGTAGTTTTTACCAAGGAGGCGGAGACGGCTGACCAGTACATAGAAAAAGTTACCCAGCAGATGGACCGGCATTACAGCGTGGCGGTCGCCACCTCCGACAAGCTGGAGCAGATCATCATTCTGGGAAAAGGGGCTATGCGCCTGTCTGCCCAGGATCTGAAAAAAGAGATCCGCGAGACCAACGCTGAGATCAAAAAAGAGCATCTGGAACGAACAGTCTCGAAAAAGAACTGGCTCTTCGACCATGTGGATCCCCAACTGCTGGAATATCTGGAGGATATCCGACTCCACGGCAGAAAGGACGAATAGCTCCCAGCGGAAAGAATGAATTTCCTGCAGATTTTTTGAGACAAGTTAGTGTTGACTTTTCCCATGAGACCCGGTACAATACCCGTGATAAGGGAGTAGTTGGCGCCCTTCTGGGGCGTGGTAAGGTCAACATACTGATAGCGATATCTGGCTTTATCCTTAAATAATGAGACTTATCTGCATTTGCCATGCAGATAGGTCTTTTTCTTTTCTGCCAAATACCTGTCAAGCCCTTTACCTTCTCCCCGCTGCCGTCCAACAAAAGATAAGATCATAATAGTATGAGGAGGATTGTCCCATGTCACTGTTTGAACTTTTTATCATTGCCGTAGGCCTGTCTATGGACGCATTTGCAGTGTCTGTCTGCAAGGGCCTTTCTATGCCGCGAATGCGGTGGAAACACGCCGTTATTATCGGCCTCTGGTTCGGCGGCTTTCAGGCCCTCATGCCTTCCATTGGCTACGTCCTGGGCTATCAGTTCCGCTCGGTTATCACCCGCTATGACCACTGGGTCGCTTTCATTCTTCTGGGGATCATCGGCTTTAATATGGTAAGAGAATCCTTCCATCAGGACGAAGAGTGTCTTGACTGCTCCATTGCCCCGAAAAACATGTTCCTGCTGGCCATAGCCACCAGTATTGATGCCCTGGCTGTAGGTGTTACCTTTGCCTTTCTTCAGGTTCACATTGTCGCTGCAGTCTGTTTTATTGGCATTGTTACCTTTGTCTGTTCCTGTATCGGCGTTCGCATCGGAAATGTCTTTGGAGTTCGCTTTAAGTCAAAGGCAGAGCTTGCCGGGGGACTGATTCTGATTGCCATGGGTATCAAAATTCTTATCGAGCACCTATTTTTCAGTTGACTGCCCCGCAAGAAAAATGTCAGAAAACCTTCATAGAAGTGTTATTGGATTTATTTGGGCTTCATGGTATGATAAAGGCGCCTGAAAAAGGCGAACGTATTTTGTTCTTCAAGGAGGAATTTTGATATGACCAAATGGAAAAAAATTATTTTAACTGGCTGCTGCATCACAACTCTCGCTATCGGCGCTGCCATAACAGCCGATGCAGAGACCACGGCTGTCCAGGGCGAATCGGCCGGAACAGAGATTCCGGCGATCTTATCTCCGTTTCTGGTCTACGGAAATATAGAAAAAATGGATGATGGACGCCTATTTCTGACCAGCTCTGCTGATGATGCAATCCACAAGGAAGTGATCATCACCACCGGAGAGGCCAAGATCCTTGACGCAGTCACCGGAATGCCGGTTTCCTATGACAGCCTGACTGATGGGCAGATTGTCTACGCATATGTGGGGCCCGCCATGACCATGAGCCTTCCGCCTATGGCAAATGCAGAAATTATTTTGACTAATATTCCTGCAGATGGAAACGTTCCGGTATATGGCATCGTCTCTGACCAGCAGGTCAATTCAGACGGCTCCGCCTCCATCACACTCAGCGACGGCCAGGAGATCCAGATTCCCGCCGACTGTGTCGTCACCCCTTACCTGACCCGCAACATTGTCACTGTCCATGATCTGATTCCTGGCACGCCCTGCCTGATCTGGTCCGATGGAGGGACTGCATCCCAGATCATGGTATTTGCCGGAAATGTTCTGACTGACAATCAGGTAACTCAGGAATCTGATGAATCTGAAGATTCCGATAATGCCGTTATCCCTATGGGCTGGATCTCCCAGGACGGCCAGTGGGTCTACTATGATAAGTCTGGAGAACTCCACAAAGGCTGGCTGGAGTACAATGGCGACTGGTATTATCTGGATGAGGAAAACGGCATTATGCAGACAGGATTTGTCAGCGTAGACGGCAAGACCTATTACCTTCTTTCCGATGGAAAGATGCTGACCAGACCGATGGTATTTACCCCTGCGTCCGATGGTTCCCTCCATTAAATCTTTGCCCCGCTTATCTATTTTTAACATAAAAGGGGATCCCTGTTTTCAGGATCCCTGGAGATTAAACAAAGAGGGGCCGTTGCTCCATAGATGAGAAATCATCTATGGAGCAACGGCTCCCTTTTTGTGTTCAAAAACAGAAAACAGACTCCGAAGAGCCCGCAATCCGTGGTATAATTAATTATGTCGAGTAATTCAAAATACCATAAAAATTATACCGAATTCACCAAATTCGACGAGCCTTATCAACTGGTTTTGCCATTAAATTTGGAATGTTTGGTTCCTGATGATGATTCTGTCCGACTGCTGAGCCACGAACTGGAGGAATTAGATTACAGCTTGCTGTATCAGGCTTATTCTGCCCAAGGCAGAAATCGGGCAGTGGCCCCCAAGACCATGTTCAAGATCCTTACCTATGCGTATTCCCAAAACATTTATTCCTCCAGAAAGATTGAAACCGCACGCAGGCGTGATGTTAACTTTATGCGGCTGCTTGCCGGGCAGAAAGCTCCCGACCACAGCACGATTGCCCGTTTCCGTACAGGTTTTCTGGCAAATGCCTGCGAAAATCTTTTTTATCAGATGGTTCGCCGTCTAGAAAAAAGCGGTGAGTTGTCAAAAGAAACCATATTTATTGACGGGACGAAATTGAAAACCTGTGCCAATAATATACTGTTGTCCGGAAAAAGTCCATGGGAAAATGGGAAACAAAGATGTATGAGCGGATTCAGGAAGCAGTCTGTCTCCTGAATCAGGAGTATCTCTGCCGGTTCCTGGAGCGTCAGACCATCTATGACTAGCATAGCGCCAGCTTTCGAGGGTGGAATAACTATTGCAAAATGGACCCGGACGCCACCTTTATGCACATGAAAGATGATCACATGAGAAACGCCCAGCTGAAACCGGGATATAATGTTCAGATCGCGGTAGAAAGTGAATATATTATAGCGACCGATATCTTCCAGGACCGGAACGCTGCGTGGACTCTGGTACCATTTCTAAAAGATATGGAAAAGAGGATGCCGGATTTTTGTCTATAACGAGCGGAAGTGCCGCTCAATTATCCGCTATGAATAATTTTGTGACACCCCTCTTACTATTATGTTTTAAGTTCCAAATGCCCCCCATCTCAGTAGTCTGATTCATTTTCGAAGGCATTGAGGAGGGCATACGCCGCCGCCAAATTATTGTCCAGCGGGCCGGAAAATGATGTATTGGGAGGAAGGCCTTTTTCTGTCAGGATCTGTTTCAGCCGTTTGTCATTAACCGCGGCGCCGTAAAGAAACATCTTCTCCGGATCAAATAAAAAATTCAGATTTTGAATCACCATCAAAATCAGTTCCGCCACTTGATCTAGTTCCTCTATTCTCATCTCTAACAGATTTTTCGCTTTTCTCATGATTCTGTTATAATAAGTCTCTATCGTCTCTTCTCCTGTCAGCGAAAGCCTCATCTGCCCGATCTCGCAGGCAGCTCCGTTGGTCCCATATAGAACGCTGTTTCTATGAATATACGCGCCTCCCAGACCTCTGTCAATATTCATTAAAAATACCGACTCCGGCTTATTGAGCGCTTCCTCATATTGAAGCAGAGCTACACTCTTTACCGTATTGCATAGAAAAACCCTGCCTCCAAAAAGATTCTGAATTTCTCTCTTTAGCTTCAGCTTTTCCCAACACAACTGGTAGGATTTCTCTACAATCCCTTTTTCCGGATTTACAATTCCAGGCACTGCTACCGAGATCCCAAACAGCCCAGGGATATCTCTCAGCACCTGCTCAGTCATCTCCAGTAGGTTTGAAAGAAGTTCTTCGCTTTTCAGTCCCTCCCTCTCATATCTGTGCACTGGCTCCAGTCCGTAATTAAATACCGTCCCAGTGATCCGCCCTGAGGACATCACAATGCCCAGGACTGGCAGAGCCTCCGGGCAGATGTCCAATGCTACCATTGGCCTTCCCGCCTGCTTCCGGTTCTCCGTATAAGCCTCATAGATCACCTTTTCACGGATCAACTCCTCTGCAATCAGCGAAATCGTATTTTTCCCCAGTCCCGTCATCTCCACCAGTTCTTTTCTGGAGACCGGCCGGTTCTGACGAATCAGCTTCAGCACCTTTCTCCTGTTGATCTCTCTTAAAATGCCTGGCCCTATTTTTCCCACAGTTATGTACCTCCCGGAAGGCAGCGATGAAATACTTCTTCATATCTGCCCAGATATCGGATCTCATTTTCATTCTCACAGAATATTATTATATCATAATTCCACGACTTGCACACTCTTTTCATAAGATCTCTCGGATGGTACGACGCACATTCCAGTGCATATTCTATAGGGAATACTTTAGAACGTTTGATGTGATTCAGCATATCTAAAAGGCCCATGGCGGAACCTGCCAGATAGTCTGGGTGTTCGGCTACATACAGCCGCTTTTCCTCCGTCAGCACAACTTTCCCTCCAATCAGTGTCGAGTATGTCCCCGGAGGCTTTCCGGAAAACTGAGTAGCATCGCTGATCAAAATCAGCTTTTCCCTCTTTACTTTCGCAAATACTTTCAGTACATTGGCCGGCAGGTGATGGCCATCTGCGATGACCGAGGCATACAGCTTCTCTTGGCTCAACTGATCCCAAATATAATTTGGGTGGCGTTTCAGATAGGCATGAGCGCCATTTCCGAGATGGGTCGAACAGCACGCTCCCATTCGGACCGCCTCCTCGATTTTCCCAGTATTCGCCGCCGTATGCCCGATAGCTGCCAGTATATTTTCTTGAGCGCAGACCTTCAAGAACTCTTCCATCCCGTTCCATTCCGGAGAAAATGTGATCATTTTGATCAACCCTCCGGCCGCCTCCTGCCACTGCTTTATTAGCTCTGTCCTTGGCCGAGTCACATATTTCTTCGGATGCGCTCCCCTGGGTCCGTCTTCTTTCGAGATAAAAGGGCCTTCCAGGTGAATTCCCCCAATCATCTTCCTGCACAGGGCGCTCTCCTCTGCTGCCCGGCAGATAATCTGAAGACGGCGTCTGATCTCCTCTGTGCTGTTTGTGACCACGGTCGGGAAATATGTTCCAATTCCCTGTCCTGCGAGCGACCGGGACGCCTTCTCCAGCTTTTCCGTGCACAAATCGACGCTGTTAAAATCTACTCCATCAAATCCGTTTACTTGAATGTCTGCCAAAGCCGGGCACAGTATCACGCGGCCCTCATCTCCGGCTGCCTCCCGTTCCAATTCCGGATATCTTCGCTTTAAATCTCTCCCTGTTAAATCAACAATCTCCATGTCCATCATCCCGCCCATGACCGATCACATCCTGATCAGTATAGATTCTGCAATTTTCGTGCTGCTTTAACACAGTCGCCGGAATTTTTTCTTCCACATCGGAGGCAATAACCCGGTGAAGAATCTCACGTTTTGTAATACCAGGTACTGTGCAGCAAATAAAACCAACTGACATTAAAACTGGAATCGTCAGGGTCAGAGCTTCCCTCGGAACAAGATTTAAGTCAGAAAAACAGCCGTCATTCACTTGCTGCCTCCGGCAGACATCATCCAGAGCCACCCGCTTCATCGTTTCTGGATCTTTAAAATTAGCATATGCCGGCTCATTAAATGCCAGATGGCCGTTCTCCCCAATTCCCATGCAGCAGACATCTATAGGTGCTTCCCGAATTAGTTCCCCATAACGCATGGTTTCCTTCTCCGGGTCATCCTCCGGATTAATCAGAAAATACGTTCCGATCGGTATTTTGTCAAACAAATGTTTTTTTATATACGCGCCAAACAGCCGCTCATCTCCTGCTTTTAATCCCAGGTATTCGTCCATGTGAAAGGCAGTCACTTTTGTCCAGTCAACGTTCTCCCTGCTCAGGCAGTCCAGCATTTCATCCTGAGACGGCGCCGACGCAAAAATGACCCGCGCTCTTCCTTTTCTGTCTATGGCCTCCTGAATCTTTTTTGCCGTGTCTCTGGCCGCGGCAATCCCCATTTTCTCTCTGTTTTCAAACGACCAGATATTTAACCGCAAACCGCTCATACATTCCTCCATTCCTTCATTCCCGCAGTGATCCTGGTATCCAAAGCTGCATCATGGCTTAATAGGTCAATGATTAAAAACAAGTCTCTCAAAATATGGTAGGGATCCTTCACTGGAAGGGCAACCACCCGGTCCTCCGGCTTTCCGTCTCTGCGCCGGATCTGGATCCACTCTCCGATATCCCGGTCTGGATTTGGAAAAGTAGAAAACACATACTTGTGCAGCTTGGCATACCACGACTCCAGTTCCTGCTCCCTATAGATAGAATCCAGAAGCAGCAGAGCGTAAAGCGCCTCCGAGTGGGGCCACCACAGCTTGTAATCCCATGTATCCCGAATCAGCTTAGAAAAGGCACCCCCGCCATCTCTCCCCTGGGGCCTTACTCCATATTCATAGTCTACATAGCGAAACAGGCCGCCATATACTTCGTCCCATCCTATAGAAAGCGCTCTCAAGACAATTCTCCGCGCCTGGTCCACAGCATCTGTTCTCCCCGCTTCTCTGGCTGTGTGCACGAGAAACCATGCATCCTCCACCGAGTGTCCTGGATTCAGATGTCTGGCCAAAACCGTGTCATCCCTTGTCCCATCCGGAAATAAAACTTCTCCAATTCTCCCGTCACCGTCACAGTATCCATTTAAAATCTCTTCCATCAGACACTGCTCTCTCTCAGCCAGATATGCCTCCTTCTCCGCATCAAAGCCAGTGGCTGCCTGTCTCAATTCCTGAGACACATTTAGCAGAATCATAGGAACTGAATGGGATTTCATCCCGGCCGGAACTGGATATGGCTCTGTCCGAAAAGTCCCTGCAATGATTCTCTCCTCTACATTTTGATACAGTCTCCATGTCCACTCAAATAGTTCCTCCCTCTTGTCAAATACCCGCATATATTCTGCAAACCCCAAAATTACAAAGCAGTCTGCAAAAATGCTCTGGTCAAGGGGAGTGCCCGGCCTGACTGCCTTTGTCCTCCCCTCCCGCGTCAGGAGAAAACAGCAGGCGCCATTAGGCAGCAGACAGTATTTCTTCAAAAAATCCATTGTCCGATCCGCCCGGAATTTTAAAGTCTCCAAATCTGAATCCAGCTTTCCCCCGGCACTCATCCCATAAGCTCTGGAGACCACCCACAGATACCGCCCCTGAGACCACACATATTTGTCCGTGCTCATCTGATGTTTTCCTTCGTTGTCAAAGCAGGTAAACACGCCTCCGCACTCTTCGTCAAACGCCCTGATCCAAAAAGGCAGAATCTCCTTTTCCACCTGTTCTCTATAAAAACTCAGAAGATTCATTTCTCTCCTCCCCTCAGCCTGATCTGGAAATCCCCGTTAAACAGGCGGTTCCACGGAAATCCAACCGACAGTTCCTCGATTTCCTGCTTCGGCCCCTCCCCCAGGACCAGGCCACACAGCTCCAAAGCCCGCCTGGAAACCAGCTCTGTAATTTCTTCCCGTTGTGCCCTGATGTCAAAATAAGAAACCATCCGGTGTTCCGGCAGATAGTGTTCCATCAGTTCTTTCCTGATTTTTCCCTCATAAAACACATCCTCAAAAATGCTGGATATCAAGTTCTCCTTGATTCTGTGCTCCGAAGCGTCCAGAAATATGCATGACTCAGCCAAAACGCTCCCCAGCGTATTGCAGTTAGTGTTCCACGCGTGATAGCTTTTTATCTCCATAATCCGGCCAGTCAGTCTGGCCAGCAGCGATATAAGATAGAAATCCCCGCCGTTGGCATAAGCGCAGTCGCAGACAGACAGATTCCTTCCCTGATCCAGGTACCGGACAATCTCCCTGACAAAATACGGCAGATTTCTCTCCCGGTCATAATCCAGTCCCGCCTGATCCTGCTCCCCAGCCTCCAGCATCTTTCCGGCTGGAGTATTGTAGGCCAGAATCACATCCGCATGTTCCAGATCCTCCGTGAGCCTTCCCCCGACAGCCAGCACGTGTGACTTTAAGCTCTCTCCAATCGGCCGGTCCTCGTACTTAGGAACCACTGTCCCGCCAAAAATCGAGGAATAAAAACTATAGATCAGCGGTTCCCGCCTGCGAATCTGGTTGACCGCCCGGGCGGTCAAAGTATAGCCCGCTTCATCTGCTCCCGGATACATCAGAACCCGGCTGCCCAGAACCTGTTCCCTTACCAAAGCATAAATCTCTCTCTGATCCATGGCCGTATAGCCATAGGGGAAGGAATCGTCCTGAGGAATGTCCAAATTTTCTAAAACCCCTTCCTTCACCAACATCACCATCTGGCAGAGCAGTTTCTGATTATATGCCCTCCTGCCTTCAAAATCCCGGATCACCGCCTCCGGAATTGCCTTTTTCAGTGACCGGTATTCTGCTTTTTCCTCCTCCGTCAGCAGGCCCCTGCTCTCCTTATCTCTGCACACGCCCAGACGAAAAATCTGTTCCCCATATTTCTCATAGTAGTCTGGTTCCTGCTCGCTGCTGCTGTATCTGGGCGTTCGCATGATCAGGCTGAAGGCTGACAGCCGACACTCTAGATGCTCCTCTTTGAGTCTCCGGAGGCGATTCGAAAAATGTATGATCTCCTCTTCATCTTTCTTGCCATGGATCCTGGACGGCAGCAGACCTCCGTAAAATAGCATCTCTGCTGACAGCACAGCATGGCTGCACTCTCCAATCCTCTCCTCCACAAATCGCCAAACGGCCTCCGTATCAGACGGTTTTTTCTTGTCCGGAAGGAGCCCTTTCTCTAGAATTACCAGCTCTATGTCCTGTACTGCCCGAAACATCCGCTCAATGTTTGCGTAATTACATGGCCTCTCATCCAATGGAACATACAATATCTTGTTCATATCCTCGTTCCTTTCATCCTTTATTTGCTCCGCTTACCCCATCTACAAACATGTCCTGCGTCAATACAAAAATCACTAAGGTCGGGATAATGGACAGCACCGTCCCTGCAGCTACCCACCCAAAATTATATGCGAACTGTCCGTTCAGCATTGTCAGAGCTGCAGACAACGGGTATTTTCCAGTATCATTCAGTACGATCATCGGCCACAAAAAATCATTCCAGCTAGCCATAAATTGGAACAAAATCACTACTGCCAGATTTGGCTTTACCATTGGCATGACCAGGGCCGTAAAGATTTTCCACTCACTGGCCCCATCCATCTTTCCTGACTCCCGGATTGAATCCGGGACGCTGAGAAAGCCTTGGCGCATGTTGAAAATATTGATTATTGTCACAGAGGTCGGCAAGATCACGCCAAGATACGTATCCCCCAATCCCAGCTTTGTGATAGTCAGATAGTTGACTACCATGGCGGCCGTAGCCGGCACGATCATGGCGGATATAATAATTGTAAAAACCAGGTTTTTCCCTTTAAAATTCAGCTTCGCCAGAGGATATGCCGTCAAGCTCGCCAGAAGGGCATTTAGCAGCACGCTGCTCCCTGAGATCAGCACGGTATTCAGGATAAAACTGCCAAAATCTATAAACTCGAACACACCTGTAAAGTTGGAAATCGAAAAATTTTCCAGCCGCACATTGTTTGGAAAATCGTACACATTCGTGTTTGGGAGCAACGAGGAAAGCAGAAGCCAGACAAAGGGCCCCACCATCAGGATACTGATCCCAATCAGGATCAGATAAAGCACAATTTTTTTTACGTTTCTTTTCATCCCAATCTCCTTTACTTCCTCCGGTTATAAGCATTCACCAGCAAACTGAAAAACAGGATGATGACGCTTAAAATCAGGCTTAATGCCGCTGCATATCCAAAGTCAAAATTTTGGAATCCATTCTGGTAGATATACAGGCTGGCCGTCAGCGTTGAGTTTCCCGGCCCTCCCTTGGTCAGGACAAATGGCTCGTCAAACACTTTAATGGCACTCATCACACTGAGCAGGGAACACATTACTACCTGCGGCTTCAGCAGCGGCACTAAAATCTTAAAAAAGATCTGGAGCGTTCCGGCCCGGTCAATTCTTGCCGCTTCAATCAGTTCGCCGGGAATCGACTGAAGCCCGGCCAAATAAATCACCATGTAGTATCCTACGCCTTTCCAGGTGGTAATAAACATCAAAACCCAGAGCGCTGTGCTGTCATCAGACAGCCAGTTCACTTTCTCCGAGATAATATGGGCATCCAGGAGGAGCTGGTTTACCAGCCCCCCGCTGCTGAAAAGCCAGCTCCATACAATCGATACTGCCACAGTGGAAGTCACTACAGGAAAATAGTAAAGAGTCCTGAACACCTTAACCCCCCGGATCTTCTGATTCAGCGCCACAGCAAAGGCCATGGAAGCCATTTGGATCACCGGGACAACCAAAACGTATTGGATCGAATTTGTCAGAGACGCGATAAAATCCGGATCGGAAAATGCCCTCTCAAAATTTTTTGTTCCGACAAATTTCATTTCCCCTACCACCGAATAGTCGGTGAACGCCAGAGGAAGGCTGTAAATAAGCGGCCAGAACACAAACACCGTCAGCACCAACAGTCCCGGAAGCATCATTCCCCAGGCCCAGGCGGCCTCAGAGCGGAGCCATTTTTTTCTTTTCTTCATCTTTCCCAAAGTTCATCGAGTCCTTTCCTCTTATTGCTCCTGAAGCTGCTTGTTGACTTCCTCCACGATCTGATCCAAGCCTGCCTGCACATCCTTCCCGTTGAACAGGATATCCTGCAGATCCCGGTTCACTTTATCCAGAATATGCTGCGGAACCGGTGTTTCCACTGCCTTCGTCAGGCTTGCTACCGCTGACAGCTTAATCTCTGCTTCCAGACTGCCATCGCTCTCCTTGAAAAATGGATCTTCCACTGTTGCCTTTGTAGACGGCAGCGTATTGGCCGTCTTAGAAAAGCTAAGCTGGCTCTCCGCACTGGCCACATATTCCGCAAACTTGAAAGCCAGTTCTCTATTCTTGGACTCCTGCGGCACACTCAGATACATCGTCGTAGAAACATTGCTCTTAAACGGCACCGGGATCACAGCAGTATTCTCGTACACATCCGGAGCCGTAGTCTTGAACTTGTTCACAAATGTAGTTCCGGAATACACCGATACCACCTGCTTAGAGCTGTACAACTGCGCCCGAGCCTCCTGATCCAGATTTTCCTTGGGATTTGCTTCCGTATCGTACAGCTTCTGGAATTGCTGAATCACCTTCACAGCTTCGGGAGTATTGATCACCAATTCTGTGTAGTCTCCGTTAAAAACCGGAAGGCCGGCAGAGCCCAAAATTTCCCGGATATTCGCCTCCATGGCAGTCCCATAGAGTCCAGTCTTTTCCGTTATATCAATAGCCCAGTTATAAAACTCCTCTGTAGTGGACGGATAATTGTCTGTTGGAATTCCAGCCTCCTCCAGTAGCGCTTCATTAATGTAAATAACCGGAATCGTCGTGTACCATGGGAGCGCTGTCATTGCTCCGTCTACCCGTGCTGCCTCGTAGATTCCTTCAAAGAATGAATCTTTTACTTCGTCTGAAATATACTCCTCTGCATTGGCAAGGGCATTCTTCTTTCCCAACGTCAGCGCCATGTCTGCATTTACATTCACCACATCCGGAGCGTTTCCGCTGGCAATGGCAGTCAGCAGCTTTTCCTGTATCGTATCCTTCGGATAGTCTTTCCACTCAACTGTGACTCCCGGATTTTCCTTCTCAAATTCAGAGAACAGTGTCTCAAAATAGTCATTAAACGTGGGCTGGAGAGAGATTGTCCAAAATTCAATCGTCTCCTGCGCATTCCCTCCTGCTGCCTGTTGTTTCCCACACCCGGCTCCCAATACGGCTGTTCCCAGAACCGCCAGCGATACTATTATAATTTTCTTTTTGTCCCATTTCCTCATACAGTCTCCCTTCTGCCGCCGCAACGGCCTTTCTGTTTTCTCTTTTTAGTTTCTCTTTACCCCTGTCTTGTTCATCTCATTTTTTGCCTTTACACCCACCTCTTTCTCTTTTATTAGCTTGTCCCGTTTCGTCTCGCCTAATTAGTCCTAAAAAAGGATTAATTAGATTATACCTGTTTCTTTTATCTTTGTCAATTTAATAATGATAAATTAGGCAAAAAGCGTTCTGCCCGACAGACTACTCCGTCAGGCAGAACGCTCTCACAAGGGTCGGGTGCACTCCCTCTTCCCATATTTTTTCCAGTTGTCCTATCGGACAGATGCCACAATCTGCGCCGCAGCTTCCCTGTCTCCCACTGCGTAAACCAGCAGCAAATTTTCCATATAATGGCCAACCTTGCGAAAATAGCAGTCCATAAAGAGTGCACCAGAAAGATTAGAAGAAATCTTCGTATATTCTTTTCCATTCAGGCTAACGCTCCCGGTATCTGAGACCTCCAGACCCAGATTGGCCATCGTCAGAGCGACGACCGACAGATACTGCTGATCTGTTATGTCCGGCAGAGCTCCGACATCCTGATAATACAGCTGGACATAGCCCCCTATACTGCCAGGAATCATAAAATAGAATTCCTGTACAGAATTCCCAGCCAGCATGACATAATCGAGATTGTTCTGCTGAACTGTCCCATCCGGAGCTGTTATAGAAAATCCTGACCATTCATTGGTATAGACATTTCCGTTCCAGGAACCTGGGACAATGTCTGTAAACACCGTACCGGCCCACATTCCATTGCTGAGGAAAGGATAGAGCACACCATCCACCAGCCGATAGCATCCCGAATAGATATATCCACTCTCATCAAACAGGTACCACATACCGTCTTCATCCTGCCACCAAGTGTTCACCGGACAACTCCCGTCATCCCGCTGATACCGCCAGCCGGCATCATCCTGCACCCATCCGGCAGCTATGGAAGGGACGGCACTTCCTATCGACAGAGCAGCGGTTAAGAGAACCGCCGCTGCCCTCCTTACTATTCTCCATTTCACAGCAGCTTTTCACCCCAATATCAGATACGTATTGATTCTGTTATTTGGCAATCACCTTCATAAAGTTCTTTTTGCCTCTCTTAATAACCTTTCCTTCACCGGTCAGTTCTTCTTTGGTGTAAGTCTTTCTTGTGTCTTTCACTTGCTCTCCGTCCACAGACACACCGCCCTGTTCCACATTTCTTCTGGCGTCGGAGCGGGAAGCACACAGGCCGGACTTATGAACCAGAGTCAAAATATCAATCGTTCCATCAGTAAAGTCCTCCTCTGCCACCTCATAGGTCGGCATATTGGCTGCATTTCCGCTGGAGAACAGAGCTCTGGATGCCTCTTTAGCCTTAACAGCCTCCTCTTCTCCGTGAACCAGTGCTGTCAGCTCATATGCCAGAATCTCCTTGGCCTCATTTAACTGGCTGCCTTCCCATTGATCCATCTCATCAATCTGCTCCAGGGGAAGGAACGTCAGCATCCGCAGACACTTTAAGACATCGGCGTCAGCCACGTTTCTCCAGTATTGGTAAAATTCAAACGGCGTTGTCTTGTTGGGATCCAGCCACACAGCTCCGGACTGAGTCTTGCCCATCTTCTTTCCCTCAGAATTCAGAAGCAGGGTAATTGTCATAGCATGAGCATCTTTTCCCAGTTTACGGCGAATCAGTTCCGTTCCTCCCAGCATATTGCTCCACTGGTCATCCCCGCCGAACTGCATGTTGCATCCATACTTCTGGAACAGCATATAGAAATCATAACTCTGCATAATCATGTAATTGAACTCTAAAAAGCTGAGTCCCTTCTCCATGCGCTGCTTATAACACTCTGCCCGGAGCATCCAATTAACGGAAAAATGCGGTCCTACCTCTCTGAGAAATTCGATATAATTTAAATTGGTCAGCCACTCAGCATTATTGACCATCAAAGCCTTCCCATCAGAAAAGTCTATAAAACGGCTCATCTGCTTTTTAAAGCACTCGCAGTTGTGTTCAATCGTCTCCGTGGTCATCATCTGGCGCATATCGCTTCTCCCAGATGGGTCTCCGATCATTCCGGTTCCCCCTCCGATCAGCGCAATAGGCTTGTTTCCAGCCATCTGAAGCCGCTTCATCAGACACAATGCCATAAAATGGCCTACATGGAGACTGTCTGCGGTCGGATCAAAACCGATATAAAACACCGCCTTCCCCTCGTTTACCATCTTCTTGATCTCTTCCTCATTTGTCACCTGGGCGATCAGCCCTCTTGCAACTAATTCTTCATATACTCCCATTGTCCATACTCCTTTTACTAAATTTGAGTTCTGACAAAGATGTGCGGTTCCCGCAGAACATTTTGTTTCATAGAGAGCGCAGTTCCCTATGAAATAAAAAAAGCCTCGTCCTAAAAAGGACGAGGTTCAAACCCGTGTTACCACCTTTATTCGCTGGCAGCTCGCACCGCACAGCCTCCGCCGGTACAGATCCTGTGCTCTCAGCACAAATCAATACCTGGATGCAGTAACGTGCACCGATCCCGTCACAGCCTACTGTTCAGATACTCCCGATAGCTTTCCCGGCAATCTCTGTGTTCGGTGTGAAGCTCAGGGATGTATTCGCCATCTGCTTTCCACGCGCCTCTCATCCTCCGGCTGCTTTCTGTGTGCTGCTGCAGGTGGTTACTTCTTCCCATCTTTGCCTGTTCTCTGTTAAAGTTAATTGGTATTATAGGAAAATCCTTTTCATTTGTCAAGTTCTTTTAGCAAAAGGGATCAGAATAGATTGTAGGTTTACAATACATGTGTTACAACTGAATAATTAAAAAGACGGAAATACATTTTCTGTGTTATAGTTTTAGCGACCAAACAAAAACAAAACAAGAAAGGATGTATTTCCGCATGGCTAGTAT
>CALWBQ010000030.1 GCA_944376125.1 uncultured Lachnospiraceae bacterium | reverse complement strand
CGAGCGAATTGAAATGTTCCCGGAGAAAAGGAAAGACGGAAGCTGGATAAAGAAGATCGTATTCAATTTCCCTGTGCCTGTTGATGGCGAGGAAGTGAAAGAACTTCCCTTGGAAACTGAAACAACTGTCGAGGTAGTAGTTTTATTAACTCAAAAAAGGAATCGTGGTGACTATAAGGTTGAAATAGAGATCCCCATTGATTTGGATGCCGGCAAAAGTTATGCCGAGAAAAAATCCACCTATCAGAATATAAAAAAGTTTATCAAGGCAAAGTATGGAGTGAACACCCATACTAAAGATATTGCAGAAGTCAAGCGGGATTGCGGCGTTGAGATGAGGCTGAACTACAACCTTTCGAAAAAGGAGAATCCGCAGAGTAGGCACTGTACTGTGGAGAAGCGGGGGTACATCATGGACGCATTGGAGCATTATCAGATAATTTGAACATTGCGGAAAGCATGGGGCATTATAAAATAGAGCATGGCAGAGAGCATTGGAACAATCCGATGCTCTTTTTTTGCGTGGAAATAAGATGTGGCATGGAGAAAAACCAACCGGATACAGTAACTAAGGGAACGATATATTGGGAAAGCCAGACGTATTTCCCGTGATCCTGACGTCAAGGGCTATACCAACATGGATGAGTTAAAAAAGCCTTGGAGGAATGGGCGTATACACTCAAATTTACATCAGCATATAAAAAGAGTTACAAACTTATGAAGAAGCGAGGTTTGGATCTTTCGCTTCTGGAGGGTGTTGTTGATATGCTCCGTCAGGGAAAGCAGCTTGACGCAAAGTACCATGACCGTGGATTGAGCGGAAATTTTAAGGGATTTCGGGAATGTCATATCAAACCGAACTGGCTTCTGGTTTATTTGATTGAAAATGATATTCTGACGCTGACGCTTGTGGATACCGGAACACATTCTGATATTTTTAATCTTTAATAGTATTGTAAACCTAGGGGATATTTGGCAGTTGTCAAATATCCTTTTGTGTATTTAATGGCTGTTTATATGGAAAGAGTACCAATGATTTTCTAAAAGCAAATTAGCGGTTAGAGGAAAGAGACAGGTGATCAAGGCATTGCTTTCCGGAGTTATAACGTGGGAATAAAATTTAATAGTTCATGCTAAAGATACTTTTCGTCCCAGATTGGTTGCATTTTCAAAATTCCTGACATTTTAAAGAAATAATTTTCGTTCAAAACAAAACCTCAAAACAGTTCCCCTCTCTCCTGTCCGGGAAATAAAATGGTTCTGGCATGGAAAAACGGATATTGCATAGGGCCTTAAAAGTTGATTGCAGTAGGGGTAAAAATGGGGGGCATTGCAGATGATATCGTGGAAATTTGTTTATGAGAGTTTTGAAGTCATGGATAAGACAAAAAGAAAAAGTTCAAAGACGAAAGACCAGTCTCAAATGTTGATCACTCAGGAGAGCCGGAATGAAAGACGGAAACAGACAGTATGAGCTCATCATGGAGTATGGCTTGCCTGTCCGGGTAATGGAGCCGGACAGGCAGCTAGCTGTCTGCTGCCTGCTTTTTCAGCTTGTTTTGATACATGATCTGATCCACGTGGCGGAGGATCTGATCGACCGTCTGGTGCGGGGGCCTGCAGATAAGGACTCCAACGCTCACCTGATTGAACGGACAGGGAGCGCCGTCGTTCCAGCTGCGGCATTCCTTCAGCTCTTCCACGAGCTTTTGAGGAACAATTCCGTTATAAATCGCTACGAATTCATCTCCGCCGAAACGATAAACCTCGCCTGCGTCCTGGAACAGGGAAGCGATAATGCCGGCAAAATGCTTCAGATACAGATCACCGGTCATATGGCCGTACCGGTCGTTGACCATTTTAAAATGATCCAGATCCATGAAGAGGACGGAGAACGTGAGGCCTTTTGCTAAAAGCGTGTTCAAATGGTTCCAGAGCTGCACCCGGTTGCCGATGCCGGTCAGAGAGTCCCGCAGCGCCGCCTGCTCCAGCTGATTCATGCGAATTGAGTCCAGCACCAGCTTATAAAGAATGAAATAGGAAATGCTGATGGTGGCCAGCAGAAGAACGAGCGCGGAGAGCCTTAAAAGGGAACCTGCCCCATCCAGCACCATGCTGTTGACAACGACCAGGGAAAGAAAGTACAGGCAGTTGCTGACGGCCAGATAGCTGTACCATGTTTTGTCAAAGGCAGAGATATTGTCCAGTACAAAAATATATCGGGGAATGACTTTTTTGTAGAACGGGTATGCGGTACCTAAAAACAACAGGCTTTCCACTGTAAAAATAAAGAGATAGCTTCCAGGAAACAGTAGACTTCCTGCCTGCTGGGCCACCGAAAGGATTCCCAGGGTATAAACCCAGCAAAAGCAGATAATGACAATCATAACAGGCATTTTTTCTTTGTAAAGAATCCGAAACGGGATGAGGTAGATAAAACCGCAGAGGCTCAGGCTTCCGTTCCCTTTGAAGGAAGGCCGCAGAAAAAGGATGCTCAGGAAGAAGCAGGCAACAGAAAACAAAGCAAGAACAGAACCTGTTCTTGCGGCAGAATATTTTCGGTGCAGGCATTTATCAATGGAGATTAGGTTGAAAACCAGAAGCTCCAGTATGGGAAGATATTGCAGGAAGGACAATTCGTTCATTTCGCTCTCCTTGTCGGCAGAAGCAGCGAATGAAAGTACGCTCTGCCTGTATGTTCGGGATTTTGTCAGGCCTATTTTATCACAGATATATCCATTCAGGCAAATAATTTCATGCCAAATTGAAATTTTAAATTCCAGTGAAGGGGTAAATTCCACCGGCCACATCTAAAAAATGTGAAACGTTTACTTCCAGTCTGACAGCAGGTTTCGATTAGTTGATTAGTGGTTAAAGCGGATCAGATTAGGCGTCAGATTGACCTCATCCGGGGCACTCTGCCTAAGCTGAAATGTGTTTAAGACCTCTTCTCCAAGTGTTTCCAAGGCGAGACGGTATGTTTGCTTTCTAAAACTTAAATCTGGTCATCGAGTAGAGGTAGAATTTAAATCGGATTGAATGGAGTTAACTTCTGCAGAGAAAAAAGCGACATATGAAGAAATTAAGGATTATGCATTAGAGCACAGTGGATTGAAGGTAATGTATAGCGTTCATGTGAAGCAGAAATGAGGAATTAGAGAGAAAAAATTATAATAAGCCTAAATCGTAGGATGTCAAACGGCCGAAGCGTCTAATTGAGAAGGAACAGATGATTTTAGAGGCACTGAAATATTTTGGGGTGGTATAGAGTTTGTAGTAGGATTATAAAAATAGATTTAATGCGAAGGTATTCTTGAACAATTTCTATGATTTGTGAGAGGGAGGAAATCATGCCATTTGAAAAAGGCGGAAGAGCAGATAAACAGAGGAATAGTTATGAGATAAACTGCATAATCTATGAGATGCTTAAAATTTTAAAAGATATTGGGATTGCCAAGAATTATCTAAAATAGAAGAAGAACTGCGGGCTCTGAATCAGATGGTATCTGGTTACTCTGACTTTGTTGAGGTGTGGGATATCCGCCATCGGCCTATATATATGAGCGATTATGTGGAGCAACTGAATAACATTTTTTAGGCAATAGGTGAAGAAGTGCTGCCCCATTCAGGCAAGACCAGCCATGCTCAAGCGATGAAAAAAGCGAAAGCAGAATTATAGATGATATCAAGCACAAACTCGTACTTGGTTGCCCCCCGCATTCCCTATCTGCGGGGCTTTTTTTATCCAGGGAAAAATGATAAGATAAACATGACACACTATTGTCGTGTTTGCTTTGTTATGATAAAGACAGGAGATTGAAATGAAGACAGATCGGCTGATTGGCATATTGTCCGTTCTTCTGCAGCAGGAGAGAAGCACGGCGCCGGAGCTTGCGGCGAAGTTTGAGGTTTCCAGGAGAACAATAAACCGGGATATAGAGGCATTGTGCAAGGCGGGAATTCCTATCTGTACCTTCCAGGGGGCAGGCGGAGGGATCGGCATTATGGAAGGCTACCGGATGGACAGGACGCTTCTCACATCAAAGGATATGCAGATGATTCTGGCGGGACTGAGGAGCCTGGACAGTGTCAGCGGAAGCAGCTATTACGGGCAGCTTATGGAGAAATTGAAACCGGGGGCGTCCGACTTTGTCAGCGGCCGGGATTCGGTTCTGATTGACCTGTCATCCTGGTCGAAAGAGTCCCTGGCGCCGAAGATCTCTCTGATCCAGGATGCTGTGGAGGAGAGAAGACAGATTGCGTTTTACTATTATGCACCGGGCGGAAATGGCATGCGGAATATAGAACCCTACTATCTCATTTTTAAATGGTCCAGCTGGTATGTGTGGGGATGGTGCCTGAAGCGAAAGGATTTTCGGCTGTTTAAGCTGAACCGGATGGAAGCGCTGAGGAAAACGGATCTGGGATTTGAGCCGAGGAAGGTGCCGATGCCGGATCTCTCCAATGAAAGGATTTTTCCGGCAAATATCAGGGTGCGGGCGCTGTTTGAGCCGGAGACGAAATGGAGATTGGTGGAGGAATTCGGCCCCCGATGTTTTGAAGTGCAGGAGGATGGGAGACTTCTGTTTCAGATGGATTATACGGATGAGGACACGCTGGTCAACTGGCTGCTTACATTTGGGGCGAAGGTGGAAGTGTTGGAGCCGGAATCCGTCAGAGCAAGGCTTTTGGAAGCTGCGAAGAGGATTGTATGGTTCTACGAAAAAGGCAGAGGGGGCGAAAAGACGAGGAATGAAAAATAAGCTGCGAAAGGGGAGAGCGAATGGCACAAAAGGAACTGGCGCAGTATGTGGCGGAGCAGCTTGCGCCCCTGGGAGAAATCCGATACATCCCGATGATGGGCGGCTGGCTGTTTTATTATAGGGATAAGCTGATAGGAGGGATCTATGAAGATGGATTTGCTCTAAAAGATACAGAGGCATCCAGAAGATTTATGCCGGACTGCCGGAATGAGGTCTGGGAGAATACCCCGCCGTCTCTGCTGCCGTGCACCATTCTGGACGACCACGAGAAGCTGTGCGAGATGGTTAAGGCCATGTATCCGGAGCTTCCGGAGCCAAAGAAAAAGAAACCAGGAGGGAGAAGCGGGGAAAATGGCATTTGATTATAAGAAAGAGTATAAAGAATTTTATCTGCCGGGGAAAAGTCCCCAGATCGTGGAGATTCCGGCAATGAATTTTATTGCGGTGCGGGGGACAGGGGATCCGAATGACGAGGATGGGGATTACAAAGCAGCCATAAGCCTTTTATATGGGCTTGCATTTACCATCAAAATGAGCAGGAAAAGCAGCCACGAAATCCAGGGGTATTTTGATTATGTGGTTCCGCCATTGGAAGGATTCTGGAGGCAGGACGGTACGGAAGGCATTGATTATAGCAGGAAGGAAGCATTCCAGTGGATTTCCGTGATACGCCTTCCGGATTTTGTGCAGAAGGCTGACTTTGACTGGGCGGTCGCAGAGGCGGAGAAAAAGAAAAAGCAGGATTTCTCCAGAGCAGAATTTCTGACGCTGGAGGAGGGGCCGTGTGTACAGTGTATGCATATCGGGGCATTTGATGATGAGCCGGAAACGGTGGCTCTGATGGATCGATTTATTCGGGAAAACGGATACAGGAATGATTTTTCAGGCGAGCGGATGCACCATGAAATTTATCTCTCCGATGCGAGGCGTGTCCCTGTGGAAAAATGGAGGACTGTGATTCGCCATCCGGTGAGAAAGCTGGAGAGGGAGGTACAGGATGAAATTTAAAAATCCGCTGCTGGCTGTGACGGATATGGAGCGGTCTGTGCAGTTTTATAAACAGGTTTTGGGACTCCATAAGATTATGGATTTTGGGGCCAATGTGACTCTGACCGGCGGAATTGCCCTGCAGACGCTGGACACCTGGCGCGGTTTTATTGGCACGGATCAGGTGGAATTTGGAAGCAATGATGTGGAATTTTATTTTGAGGAAGACGATTTTGATGAGTTTATAGAATCGCTGAGGAAACACGGAGTTGTCCTGGTTCATCCGGTGAAGGAACATGCCTGGGGACAGCGGGTGGTGCGTTTTTACGATCCGGACAGGCACATGATTGAAGTGGGAGAGAATATGAAGGCGGTCTGCCGGCGCTTTCTGGATGGGGGGATGACGCCGGAGCAGGCGGCGGAGCGCATGGATGTGCCGCTGAAATTTGTCAGGGCCTGCATGGGAAAGAAGGCTTGAGATAAAAAAGAGTGGCTGCCGCAGAGACTCGGTGTTGAATTAAAAACATCTCTTTGATATACTCAAAGACAGGAAGGTGAATTTATGTGTCCCAACAAAAAACGAAAGAATGATGCTTTCCTCCACGCAGAGCCAGTGCAGTGAGCGACATTTGCGTGGAGTAGATTTTACGTCGCTTTGAAATGGCTGGCTTTGCTGCTTGATGGAATTTATCAAGGAGGAAGCCTGCATATGAAATATAGAAATGCCAGAGAAATTTTGCCTGATGAGCTGGTGGAAGAGCTGCAAAAATATGTCCAGGCGGGGTATATTTACATTCCCGCCAGGGAAGAGCACCGCAGATCCTGGGGCGAACTGTCCGGCTGCCGGAAGGAGCTCGATGAGCGGAACCGGGAGATCGTTTCCAGGTACAGGGGAGGATGCTCTGTGGAAGAGCTGGCGGAGCACTACTGCCTGTCCGTATACGCGATCAGGAAGATTATTTATCAGAAATAGGATATAGAAGGGGAAGTCCACAATCGTTTGGCAGTGCCAAAGAAACAGAATTGTGCGGCATCCCCTTCTTTTTTACGAAACAGGTCTGCAGTGTTTGGTGGATTGAAGCGGTACGGACAGGCAGGTACAATGGTTTTACAGAACGATTGTACAGGAGGAATGAAAAATGGCAGAGGCAGACAAGATCTATCCGAGAACGGGAGATACCCAGACGGTTTATCTGAAAAACGTGATCAGGGGCGCCGGAATCGAAGCAGGCGACTATACGATCTACAATGATTTTGTAAATGATCCCAGAGATTTTGAAAAGAATAATGTTCTTTACCACTACCCGATCAACCGTGACAGGCTTGTGGTTGGAAAATTCTGTTCCATCGCCTGCGGTGCCAGGTTCCTTTTTAACAGCGCAAACCACACCCTGGCTTCCCTGTCATCTTACCCTTTCCCGCTGCTTTTTGAAGAGTGGGGACTTGAGAAGAGAAACGTAGCAGATGCCTGGGATAATAAAGGAGACATTGTGGTCGGCAATGATGTGTGGATCGGTTACGAAGCAGTTATTCTGGCAGGCGTCAGGATCGGGGACGGTGCGGTCATCGGAAGCAGGGCCGTTGTCACCAGGGATATCCCGCCATACACGATCGTGGGAGGCGTTCCGGCGAGAACCATAAGAAAGCGGTTTGACGATGCAGTGATCGCCAGGCTGCTGGAATTGAGATGGTGGGACTGGCCGGAGGAGGCTGTCAGGCGGAATATCCAGGCGATTACATCCGGCTGCGTTGAACGGCTGGAGAGAGGGGAGAATAAAAAATGGGAGTAAAGAAAGAGAAACTTTATATAGGCAATATTCCTGCGGTTGTTTGGGGCGAACCTTCCAGGAGGCTGTATTTGTATGTCCACGGCCAGGGCGGGGACAAGGAGGAGGCCGGTCTGGTTGCGGCCATTGCCTGCGGATGCGGCTGGCAGGTGCTGAGCGTCGATCTGCCTGGGCATGGGGAGAGAAAAGAGGAGCAAGACTGCTTTGACCCGTGGCACATTGTGCCGGAACTTCGCGGAGTGATGGAATTTGCTGCCAGGGGCTGGGGGCAGATTTCCCTGTTTGCCCTCAGCATTGGCGCCTGGTTCAGTATGCAGAGTTTTACTGGGAAAGAGTTTCAGAAGTGCCTGTTTATCTCTCCAGTGGTTGATATGGCACGGCTGATAACCAGAATGATGGACTGGGCAGGCGTCTCAGAGGCGCAGTTGGAGAAGGAAGGGGCGGTACCGACTTCCTTTGGACAGACGCTGTCGTGGGAATACCGGAGATATGCACAGGAGCACCCGATTGAGGAGTGGCAGGTCCCCACGGATATTTTGTACGGCAGCAGCGATCATATGATAGAACGCGGAAGTGTGGAACTTTTTGCCCGTAAATTCGGCTGCGGTTTGACCATCATGGAGGGAGGAGAGCACTGGTTCCACACAGAGGAGCAGCTGGATTTTATGGAGAAATGGGCCCGGTTCAATATTCCTTTTTAATTATTAATTGAAACGGTTAAAGTAAAATACGCATAATACACATAAAATCCATTGCAGTAAGTCAGACATAGGATGTTCTGGATCAAGGGCATAAACAGGCGTTGGTAATTGACCGCAGAAAGCGTTTGTCTGCAGCCCCCTTTTGATGTAAAATGAAGAAAAGCACTTAGAAAATAAGTGCGGAAAACGGAGGAAAAGATATGGGAATTTGGACACGAGCCCACTAAACGGCAGGGCTTAAAAGACATGGCAGCCCTGCTGACCGGCAGCTGGAAACGAGTGCGGATTAGGAGGCGCAGAGATGTCATATTTTTACTACCATTCAAAAAAGATTTATTACACGGAAAAAGGAAATGGGAGGCCTGTGGTGTTTTTACACGGAAACACAGCGTCTTCCAGAATGTTTGAACCCCTTCTGCCGCTGTATGAAGACAAATTCAGAGTGATCCTCGTGGATTTCCTGGGAAATGGAAGATCCGACCGGGTAGAAAAATTTTCTCCGGATTTATGGCAGGATCAGGCGCGGCAGACCGTTGCCCTGCTGGAGCACCTGGGGTTGAGGAAGGCAGGCCTGCTTGGGTGCAGCGGAGGAGCATGGGCGGCAATTAATGCAGGGCTTTTGAGACCTGACCTGGTGGCCGGTGTCGTGGCTGACAGCTTTGACGGCCGGACACTGGGAGATGGTTTTGCAGAAAATCTTATGAAGGAGCGTGAGGGGGCAAAACGAGATCCTCAGGCAGCCGGATTTTACCAATGGTGCCAGGGAGACGACTGGGAACGGGTCGTAGACCGGGACACAGAGGCATTGGTGCGGTGTGCGGAGGAGAAATTGTCGCTGTTTCTAAAACCGCTGGCAGAACTGGAGGTTCCTCTTTTGCTGATAGGGAGCCTGGGCGACGGCATGACCAGAGGAGACCTGCAGCAGGAGTATGAGGCGGTGGCGGCTGAGACCAATGCGGAGATCTGTATGTTTTCGCAGGGCGGCCATCCGGCACTGTATTCCAATGCAGAGGCCGCTGCCGCTGCTGTCTGCAGATTTATGGAGGAGAGAGCAAACTAAGATTGAGAGAGAAAGGTTAGGTGCCCTGGTATGGACGATATTTTTAGGAGCTATATTCTTCCGGCGGTCATAGCAGCAGTTGTTGCACTGGTATCCTCGATTTCTACGGCAATCGTTACATACAAAACAACAAAGCAGAGAGAGGATCCGGTGGATCCAGGAACTGCGGAACGCTTTCTCTGATTTCAGGCCGCATACTGCAGAAGTCGCTTTTAAATGCAATCGCGATGGAAGAATGGGTGAGGACTATTCTTACGAGATCAACAGGGAAGCGACGTATTTAAAATTGCTGTTAAAGGGATATGGCCATAAAGAGCAAAAGATAAAAGGATATATTGATGAGACGATTTCATCACTGGCCCAGATAGGCACAGACGAGAGTTCACTGGCCCCGTATTTTTCTGCAATGGAAGAATTGACAAAACAGATACAGATCTATCTGAAAATAGAGTGGGAGCGGGTCAAGGAAGAAGTGAACGGGGAGACCTGGGACAATGTGAAAGAAAGGAAATGGGAACAAAAGCTGATCAGTATGTATGAAGAATAATTCGATATTATAAACAGAATACCACAAAATAAATTTTCCAGGCGTGCAGTCGAGTGGCGCGCCTGGAATTTATTTTGCGGCTGCTTACGGCTAAACAGAAGACAAAGGAATCACATTTTCTGTTTATATTCAATTCCCCACGCCTCCATAGCTTTGATAATTGGCCGCATGGATTCTCCCAGTTCGCTGAGAGAGTATTCTACCCTTGGCGGTACCTCGGGATAGACTGTGCGTGTAACGATACCGTCCTCCTCCATAGAGCGCAGGCTGTCTGTCAGAACCTTCTGGCTGATACCTGCCAGATCTTTCCGCAGTTCATTAAAGCGCCACGGACGGACAAGCAGATTGCGCATGATCAGCAGCTTCCATTTGCTCCCTATCAGTTGAACCGTTGTGGCCACCGGGCAGGCCGGCATTTCTTCCTTTGTCAGCATTTTGCCACCTCACATCGATCGTTCTAATAAGAATGTTACATCCTAATTATAGTGCAATATGCAAACCGAATCAAGATAGATCAGAAGAGTGGGAGTCTCTTAAAAGCGGCCAGAAAGTCCTTGATTTTTGGCAGAGATGAGGGATAATTTTTATATAAAATCTGATGAAAAGGGGGAGACAGTATGGAAGAGTATTTGGCGCACATCGACAGAGAGAAAGAACCGGAGAGAGTACAGCTGCTGCGGGATCATTTGGAGGGTACAGCCCGGCTGGCGGAAGCGTTTGCAGACAGCTTTGGGAATGGAGACTGGGGCTATTGCTGCGGAATGCTTCATGACATTGGAAAGTATTCCGCAAAATTCCAGAAGAAGCTGAAGGAAGACAGCAGTATACAGGTAGATCACTCCAGCGCCGGGGCGCAGGTGTGCTTTGAGAAGGGCGGCCTCTATGAGTGCATGAGCTACTGTATTGCAGGTCACCATGCCGGGCTTCCGGACCGCGGATCATCTTCTGATACAGAATCTACTCTGATGGCGAGAAAAGGCAAGAAGGTGGAGGACTATCAGGCATATAAAGAGGAGATCGAGATTCCGGAGCTGAAAACGATGCCGTTTGACCCCAAAAAGACCGGCAATTTTGATTTTTCTTTCAGCTTTTTTATCCGGATGCTGTATTCCTGCCTGGTAGATGCGGATTTCCTGGACACAGAGAGATTTATGAAAGACGGGCAGGCAGAACGGGATTCAGGGGAGCCAATGAAGGTGCTGTTAAAGAAGCTGGAGACCTACATTTCAGGCTGGCTGTCAAACCGGGATCAAAACACTGTCAATGGCAGAAGGACGGAGATACTGCAAAACTGCCTGGACTGCGGAAGGCTGCCAATGGGGCTCTTTCGTCTGACTGTTCCCACGGGAGGAGGAAAGACAGTGGCTTCTCTGGCGTTCGCCCTGCGCCATGCCGTTGAGCATCATCTGAGCCGGATTATCTATGTAATCCCATATACCAGCATCATCGAGCAGAATGCGGCAGTATTTTGCAGTATTCTGGGTGAGGACAATGTGCTGGAAAACCATTCCAATGTAGATTATGAAAGTTCAGAGGAATTAAAACCGATGCAGCTGGCGGCGGAAAACTGGGACAAGCCGGTAGTGGTGACGACCAATGTTCAGTTTTTTGAGTCATTGTTTGCAAACAAGTCCTCTAAATGCAGGAAGCTGCACAATATTGCCAACAGCGTCATTATTTTTGATGAGGCCCAGATGCTGCCCAACGATTATTTAAAACCCTGCACTGCCGCAATGGAGGAGCTGCTTGCCAATTACCGCACCAGTATGGTTCTGTGTACGGCTACTCAGCCGGCGCTGGATTCATTTTTTAAGGGCAGACCGGCAGTGGAGCTGTGCCCCAGGAAGGAGGAGCAGTTTCGCTTTTTTGAGAGGGCGGTATTTCAGAATATCGGGATCATTACAGAAGACAATCTGGTGGAAAGGCTGGGCAAAGAGTACCAGGCATTGTGCATTGTCAATACGAGAAAGCGGGCGCAGACAATTTACCGCCGATTGGGAGGAGAGGGGGTCTATCATCTCTCAACGACGATGTATCCGATGCACAGGCGCCGCATACTGGATCAGATCAGAGAGCGGCTTCAGGCAGGGGAGAGGTGTGTCCTGATCTCCACCAGTCTGGTGGAAGCAGGAGTGGATCTTGATTTCCGATCTGTATACAGGCAGCTTGCGGGGATTGATTCTATGATACAGGCGGCAGGCAGATGCAACAGAGAAGGAAGACGAAAGGCAGACGAAAGTATGGTATCGATTTTTCAATTTGAAGAAAAAGAGAATATTCCAGGGCAGAGGCAGCAGATCGATGTGACAAAGATTCTGATGGCAGAGAACCGGGATCTTTCTTCTCTGGAAAGCATTGAAGAATATTTTCGGAGGCTGTACCATTTTCGGGGAGAAAGCCTGGACAAAAAGAAGATTATGGAGGAATTTCAGAAAAGAGTTTACAACTTTGCTGCGGTAGGAAAGAAATTTAAGCTCATTGAAGAAAATACGAAAACAGTGTTTGTCTCCAGAGAAGAGAAGGCAAAACAGCTTTTGCAGCAGCTGAAGTACCAGGGGTACACGAAGGCAGGAATGCGAAAGGCCGGCCAATACTGCATCCAGATATATGAGAGAGATTTCGAGAACCTGTACGGGGCTGGGATGGTGAGGCCGGTATCGGAAAACATGGAAGATTTCTATGAGCTTGTAAATGAAACCCAATACACGGAAGAGACAGGGCTTGCGCTGGACGCAGACGCTGGGATGGCGATATTACTGTAAAATAGAAATTGTATTTATTTTAATCGAGTGATATAGTAATATTATAAATAAAAAGAGAAAATAGAAGATAAAAAATGTAAAAAACAGACAAAAAATAGCCGCACTGCAGCGCGGCATAAAGGGGGAGTGATAGTATATGAAAAAGAGAAAGGAGAAAACGCTATGGGAATGGGAGTAAAGGTGAAAGTGTGGGGAGATTACGCCCTTTTTTCCAGGCCGGAGCTTAAAGTAGAACGGTATTCGTATGATGTGATAACCCCATCGGCCGCCAGAGGAATTTTAGAGGCTATCTACTGGCATCCCGGCATGAGGTGGATCATTGACAGAATATACGTAAAAAGCCCTATTCAATTTACCAGTGTTAGGAGAAATGAGGTAAAAAGCAAAATTTTGGCCAGCAGTGTGCTGCAGGTCTACAATGGAGCGGAGAAGCCGCTTTACATAAGCACCAAGGCGGATATTGTGCAGAGAGCATCCACCCTGCTGTGCAATGTGGAATATGTGATAGAAGCCCATTTTGACATGACAGAGAAGGCAAATGAGACAGACAACCCGGGGAAATTTAAGGACATTATTATGCGTCGTCTGAAAAGAGGGGAATGTTATCATATGCCTTATTTTGGCTGCAGGGAATTTCCGGCCCATTTCTGCCTGTGCGAGGAGGACGAGATAAAAACGGCCTATGACGAGGTGGAAGAGAAAGATCTGGGCTTTATGCTCTACGACATTGATTACACAGATAAAGAGAATCTGCAGCCTATGTTTTTCAGAGCTGTTATGAAGAGGGGCGTTCTGGATTTGAGAGACTGCGAGGTGGTACGATGATTTTGCAGGCATTGGTAAAGCACTATGAAAATCTGGCTGACGCAGGAAAGGTGTCGAAAGGCTGGTGTCAGGCGAAGGTTTCCTATGCGGTTAATCTGTCCAGAGACGGGGAGATTACAGGAATCGTTTCTCTAAAGCAGGAAGAAGAAAGAGGAAAAAAGAAGGTCCTGGTCCCGCCGCCGATGATGGTGCCGGAGATGGTCACCCGCGGCCGCAGAGTATCTGCCAATTTTTTATGCGATAATTCCCAATATATATTGGGAATTGATGCGGATGGGACGGGACAGAGAGTGCTGGAATGTTTCCAGGCGGCAAAGAAAAGGCATCTGTCTCTGCTGAAAGATGTCAAAGGGGATATGGCCAGGGCGGTTCGGCTGTATTTCGAGAATTGGAAGCCGGAGCAGGCAACAGAATGTCAGGCGGTAAAAGAAGCCTGGGAAGATCTCACTGATGGCGGCAATCTGATCTTCTGCATGGGAACAGACTATGCCCAGGATGACGGTTATATCAGAGAGGCATGGGAGACGGCGGGAAACGGCTCTGAAGAAGCCCAAATTGGCGTCTGTTTGGTGACCGGAAAAAGGTCAGAGATTTCCAGAACTCATAAAGCGATCAAGGGCGTTCCCGGAGCACAGCCCAGCGGGGCAATACTGGTTGCCTTCAATGCCCCGGCGTTTGAATCCTACGGAAAGGAGCAGAGCTACAATGCCCCGGTGGGAAAATACGCTGAGTTTGCCTACACGACGGCTTTGAATTATCTGCTGAGCCAGAGAAAATATGCGTTTCAGATCGGCGATTCTATGGTTGTATTCTGGGCGGAGAGCGGGGAAGAGGCATATCAGGAAACCTTTTGTCTGTCTGTAAATCCGCCGGACAACCAGGAGGAGATCCGCGGGCTTTTTGAAAATTTACAAAAGCACAGGGCGATTCGGCTCAACAATCTTGAACTGAACCCGGAGCAGAAATTTTATATTTTAGGGCTGGCACCCAATGCGGCCAGATTGTCGGTCCGTTTCTTTTACCAGGATTCCTTTGGGCGCATCCTGGAGAATATTGCCGGCCACTATCAGCGAATGAAAATTGTACGGCCATCCTGGGAAAAGAGGGAATATCTGGGAGTCTGGGGGATGCTGTATGAAACGATCAACCAGAAATCGAAGGAGAAAACGCCGGTTCCCAATATGGCTGCCATGGTGCTGCAGGCCATTTTATCCGGCGGCAGATATCCGGCAAGCCTTTATACAGACACATTGATCCGCGTCCGGGCAGAACAGGGAACCGTTACCTGGGGGCGGGCAGGAATCATAAAAGCATATTTAATACGAAACTGCGGATTAGAGAGGGGAGAGGATTATATGGGACTTATGGAGGATAACAGAGATCCGGCGTACCTGTCAGGGAGACTGTTCGCTGTATTGGAATCCATTCAGATGGATGCGAATCCGGGGATCAACGCGACCATCCGCGACCGGTATTTCAATTCCGCCTGTGCAGCGCCGGCATCCGTTTTTCCGGTGTTGATCAAGCTCAAGAACAGCCATATGAAAAAGCTGGAAAGGGAAAAAGGCAGCTCGAAGAGATATTACGAGCAGGTATTGACAGCCATTATGGGAAATCTGGAGGAGTTTCCCAAGCGCCTGTCCCTGGAGGAACAGGGGAGGTTTATTTTGGGATATTACCACCAGATGCAGAAACGATTTGAAAAAAGGGAGGATAAATAGATGAGCGAGGCAATTAAAAACAGGTATGAATTTGTTGTGCTGTTTGATGTGGAAAACGGAAATCCCAACGGGGATCCCGATGCGGGGAATATGCCTAGAATCGATCCGGAGAGCGGGTTGGGACTGGTGACGGATGTGTGCCTGAAGCGAAAAATCAGAAATTATATTGAGACTGTAAAAGAAGATGCTGAGGGCTTTAAAATTTATATCAAAGAAGATGTGCCGCTTAACAGAAGCGACAGGGAAGCCTGTGTCAACCTTGGAATCGATGATACGGACGATAAAAAAGTGACGGAGGCTCTAAAAAAATTAAAGAAAAATGATCCCGATACAGATATTAAGCTGCGGGATTATATGTGCAGAAATTTTTACGATATCAGGACCTTCGGTGCGGTTATGACTACCTTTGTTAAGGCATCGCTGAATTGCGGCCAGGTGCGGGGGCCTGTGCAGATTGGTTTTGCCAGAAGCATTGATCCAATCATCAGCCAGGAAGTTACTATCACGAGAGTCGCCATTACCACAGAAAAAGACGCGGAGAACAAGAGTACTGAGATGGGCCGAAAGAGCATTGTTCCATATGGTCTGTACCGCGCAGAAGGGTATATTTCTGCCAATCTTGCCAGAAAGGTGACAGGTTTTTCAGAGGAGGATCTGGAACTGCTGTGGGAGGCAATTATCAATATGTTTGAGCACGACCATTCCGCGGCAAGAGGAAAGATGGCCGTCCGTGAACTGATTGTGTTTAAGCACAGCAAAGAGCTGGGAGACTGCCCGGCATATAGGCTGTTTGATGCAGTAGAAGTCAAGAGAAATGAAGGCGTAGAATATCCAAGAAAATATCAGGACTATACCGTGCAGATCCATGATGAGAAAATTCCAGATTCTGTAGAAGTAAAAAGGATGATATAATGGAATATGCCGAAGACGACTATTTAATGATTTCGGGAATCCAGCATTTCAGGTTTTGCCGGAGACAGTGGGCCTTGATCCACATCGAGCAGCAGTGGGCGGAAAACGAGCACACGGTAACTGGAGAACTAATGCATAAAAAAGCCCATGATCCTTATCTGGCGGAAAAAAGAAAAGATACCATCATCGCCAGAGCCCTTCCCGTGGCGTCCAGGGTGATGGGAGTCAGCGGAGAATGCGATGTGGTGGAATTTCGCAGATGCGAGGACGGAATCCGGCTGCATGGCCATCGGGGCATGTATTCCGTATATCCGGTTGAATACAAAAAGGGAAAGCCAAAGCTGACGGAAGAAGACCGGCTGCAGCTGGCAGCCCAGGCAATGTGCCTGGAAGAAATGTTTTGTACCGAAATTCCAGAGGGCGCGATTTTTTATGGTGAGACCAGGAGGCGGGAGCCGGTGGAGATCACAGAGGAGCTGAGACAGGAAGTACAGAGCATGTTCCGTGAAATGCACGGATATTATGACAGACAATATACGCCCAAGGTAAAATACAGCAAATCCTGCAATGCCTGCTCTCTGAAAGACATTTGCCTGCCCAAAATAGGAAGGGCATTTTCCGTAAAAACATACATCAGCCAGATACTGAGGGAGGAAGAGAAATGAAGAAGTTGTTGAATACGCTGTATGTAACTTCTGAAAACAGCTATCTGGCTCTGGATGGAGAAAATGTGGTTGTTTTTGAAGACAAGACGGAGCTGGGAAGACTGCCGCTGCACAATCTGGAGGGAATCGTTTCATTTGGATACAGGGGAACCAGCCCGGCTTTGATGGGGGCCTGCGCAGAAAGAAATATTTCCATCTGCTACCTTACGCCTCAGGGAAAATTCCTGGCGAGAATTTCCGGAAAGACCAGAGGCAATGTCGTTTTAAGACAGCAGCAGTATGCAGGCAGCAGAGATGAGGAGATCAGCCTTGGCATAGCGAAAAATTGTATTTTGGGGAAAGTACATAATGCCAGATGGGTGCTGGAACGCGCCATTAGGGATCACAGCCTGCAGATTGATGCGGAACAGGTAAAAGCAGCATCTAACTTTATGAAAAATTCGCTGAAACTGATACAGGACAGCCGCTCAAAAGAACAGCTCAGGGGATATGAAGGGGAGGCGGCAAGCATCTATTTTGGTGTATTTGACCAGCTGATCCTGCAGCAGAAAAAAGACTTTGTCTTTCAGGGAAGAAATAAAAGACCGCCCATGGACAATGTAAATGCATTGCTATCCTTTGTATATACGCTGCTGACCAACAACATTGCCTCAGCTTTGGAAACCGTGGGCCTGGATCCATATGTCGGCTATCTGCATACAGACCGTCCGGGCAGGGTATCTCTGGCCCTAGACTTAATAGAAGAACTGCGAGCAGTCCTGGCAGACCGTTTTGTTCTGTCACTGATCAATAAGAAAATCATCAGCGGAAAAAATTTCTCCCAAAAAGAAAATGGGGCCGTTCTGATGGATGATGAAACAAGGAGGAAAGTCCTGACTGAATGGCAAAGTAAAAAGAAAGAAATCATTACCCATCCATATTTAAATGAGAAAGTCGAGTGGGGAATGGTTCCTTATGTGCAGGCAATGCTTCTGGCCAGATATTTAAGAGGAGATCTGGATGGATACCCGGTGTTTCTGTGGAAATGAGGTGGAAAAATGCTGGTGCTGATCACGTATGATGTGAATACAGAGACTGCAGCGGGCAGAACAAGACTGAGAAAAGTTGCGAAACAGTGTGTGAATTATGGAAGAAGGGTACAGAATTCTGTATTTGAATGTATCCTAGACAATGCGCAGTGTATAGCGCTGAAAGAGGTTTTAACCGATCTTATTGATGCCGATGTTGATAGCCTGCGCTTTTACTATCTGGGAAATAAATATCAGACAAAGGTAGAACACATAGGTGTAGACAGAGGAATCCCGGCAGATCAGACCTTAATTCTATAAATTGATATATAGATCAGCCTATCTGAAAACGGCACATTCGAAATTGCATTAAAAGAGCCATAATTTCCTTTTAAAAGCAGATGATAAGCTGGTGCGAACCGCAAGTACACGGAAAATCCCCGGGAGATTCGCACCAAAAAATGTGCACAAATATGGGGATAAAAAGGCAGTTGAAAAGGAAAAGTGTGTAGTTTCGCTGCTATCGAAGGATGAATTGAAAATTTGTCACAAAAAAAGAACATAGAAATTGGATATAATTGCGGTCGCTCCCCTCGTGGGAGCGTGGATTGAAATTACCATAAAATCAGGATATATGTTTGCTGTAAATCGTCGCTCCCCTCGTGGGAGCGTGGATTGAAATTATTATCAAAGGAGGCGTTTACATGGTATCTAACGTCGCTCCCCTCGTGGGAGCGTGGATTGAAATAAGGAAGTGGATGTTGACGACCTGAAAGGGCAGGTCGCTCCCCTCGTGGGAGCGTGGATTGAAATTTTTTGATTTGCGAAAACAGGGCGCTACCCTGGGTCGCTCCCCTCGTGGGAGCGTGGATTGAAATCCTTGCCGAACCTGCAGATCGGTATACAAGGAAAGTCGCTCCCCTCGTGGGAGCGTGGATTGAAATTCGTCAGTGATAAGAGACTTGAAAATATCTTCAGTCGCTCCCCTCGTGGGAGCGTGGATTGAAATAACCTCAAGAATTGCAACCTATTGCAATTAGTTGGTCGCTCCCCTCGTGGGAGCGTGGATTGAAATCACCGCTTGGCATTACTTTGTCTTCAGCTCTTGGTCGCTCCCCTCGTGGGAGCGTGGATTGAAATAACTGTCCACAATCTTCCGCAAATGACAAGCGCAGTCGCTCCCCTCGTGGGAGCGTGGATTGAAATTGGTATTACCTTGTAAAATTTGAAGACTTTACAGAGTCGCACCCCTCGTGGGAGCGTGGATTGAAATGTTCTCTGGTTCTGCGCTCAATCTCTGAAGGTTAGTCGTTCCCCTCGTGGGCGCGTGGAGTGAACTAGTCGATAAATATCCATGTTGCACATCTCAATTTGTCGCTCCCCTCGTGGGAGCGTGGATTGAAATGTTTG
>CALWBQ010000029.1 GCA_944376125.1 uncultured Lachnospiraceae bacterium | reverse complement strand
ACCGGCATCCGAAACAAGTCGAACATCCTCTGCGTCTTCACCGTTTCCACGATGTCGCAGCCGCCGCCGATGGCTTCATACCATCCCTGGAGCGTCCAAGGGATATCGATTATCTCAATTGTATTATCTGTGTTGATTCGTACTGTTTTTGCCATTGCTTTTTCTTCTCCAATCGTCTAAAATAAAAATGTGTTTTTATCCTTGCGCCGGACTTGGGTTGCCGCCCTGCCGGCGCTTTCATTCCTGCACATAAACCGCTTTGTCCGTACTATCATAGGCCAATACCAAGGTGTCCCCGTTCCGGTCCCGGAGTGTCCCGATATTTCCCGACATTGTAAGATTAAAAGCACTTTCCACAAGGTTCTGCGTCTGCATCCATTGGCGGATTGCATACTCTGCAATACTTTTGCATCCTTTGATTGCCATTCCCGTCACCTCCCTTCACTCAAAATCTCCCGGCTGGTTTCGGGCTGCTATCCCGGCCAGCGCTTCTACGTCTCCGTATAACGCCCCAAACGCCTGCTGCGCCAGCTCCCATTCCGGTTTATGGGTTTGCTCGAAATAAGAAACTAGCACCCGCGTGATCATCGCCGCTACGAATATATCGTAGGCGCTTACCTCCCCAGCCTCCGACACATCAAAAAGGAGTCCCTCTATACTGCCTATCCTCCCCGAAATGTCGTCCTCCAGCTCTTTGATGTCCAGGTTTATTTCCATTCCGCTTTACCTCCTTCCTTCAGGATTTCTTGGGCCAGGCGGCAGGCATAGCCGCAGCCGAAGATCAAAAGAGCGCTCCATACTGATATCATTTCTCAGCCTCCTTTATCTCCTCATGCAACTGCCGTCCCGCGGCCATCAGTGACGGCACCTCCATTTCCGCCGCCTCCACCGCCGCATATAGGGCAGCCGCCCAGATTAAACGTCCGGCTATGTTCTCCCTTTTGTTCAGAAGTCCTGATATAATACAGGCCGCTCGGTCTGTTACGTCCTCGACCACCCGTTTGTTTGTTGCAGATGATGTAAAATACCTTTCTTCACTGCTCATTCATCCACACCTCCTTATACTGCACTCCAAGCTCCAAGGCCTCCTGGTGCGTAGGGACTGCGATATCTATCCGATCGCCTTTGATCCCCCCGCCGCAATCCGCTGCCAGATACTCCACGCCGTCGATCACGACCGTAGTCCCATACGGGATGACATCCGGATCAACTGCAACGATACCAGGAGCGACCGGTATGCCGGTGGCCGTCAGGCCGTCTCCGTCCCCGCAGATATGCTCGTATGGCTCACAGCAGTAGTATGTAATCTTCCAGACACCCAGGCTGACCATCTCAGGCTCATCCGGTTTGTCCGGCAGCTGCCAGATCAGGCGCTCGTCTACCCCAGCAAGGTGCTGGTAGCCCATCGCTGTAGGCTCCGCTGCCTGTGCTCTTACTCCGTGGACGCAGCAACCGATAAGCGCTGCCAGGATGACCAGGATCAGCAGGCAGCCGGTTCTTTTTGGTTCCATCTTCTTTATCTCCTCCATGCTTGTCCATCATGGCTGGATTAGCCAGCCTCTTGTATTTCCCTTTCTTTTTTCTTCTGCATAATCCTTGCTACCGTTTCGGGCTCCGAATAGATGATATCGAGCAGGGCTTCGACCAATCGCTTTTCACAGCCCTCTGTGTATGTAACCCTACAGGTATATTCTTTTTCTTTACGCATACAATCACCTCCATTACAGCTTATGTATGGCTGTTTGTCCGACTTTCTGCAAAATCCATTGATTTTCCTTTTCCTTCCTCTTACACTGGATGTATAGGCCCTGTCATGGCCGAGTGCAAGGAAAGGAACACTACTGCTGTGGAATTAACAAAAGATGCAGAAAAACTTGCTTGTTCTCTTTACAAAATTTACTTAGAGAAAAGAGATCGGGGCATTGATAAGCTCAACGCCAAACATTTTTCATTTTCTGAGATTCAATCTTGCAAATTATGTTCTTCATGGAATACAAGAGACATTAAAGCCACTGTTGCTGAATTACATCGGGCTGGCCTTGGAACGATGTATTACGATGGTGGATTTATGGCTAATGAATCTCTCATTATCTACATGGAAAATCGCTTCAAAAATGGTTTTAAAGAAGTAACTGATTTTCTTCCCAAGTTCATTCCTTAAGTACTATGAGGCGATTGTTCCGTCGCTGGTGAGGCAAAATATCTATCTTCTGTAATCACCAGCGACCATTCGCCGTTTTCAAACTCAAGTTTTAGATATTTTCCCGTCGATGATATATCCTCTCCATTAACCAAGCACATACCTTTTTCTGTATCTACTTGTAGCGTTTTTAGTTCCTTGATTTTAAATTCCGTGCTTACTTCACCCCTCCCTACTTGTTTTCCATATTCGCTTATGATAGAATTCTTCCATCTGTATCAAAAGAGACGAAAGGACATAAGCATGGATAACGATTTTACTGTCAATGCCGCCTTAATTACTGCTTTGGCCGCCATTTTGGCACCAACGATTACCGCCGTAATACATAGTGTTAAAGAATATCTGATTTCAAAAATGACGCATACTATTGAGCCAAGGCTTAATCTCTGCCAGAGTTTTTCTGATTCCTATCTCAAATGCCAATATGGTTCAGAAAAAACAGGCTATATGAATGATTTCTATAAATGTTCCATGAAACTTATAGCCCTTTGTCACAGAAAAAAGACCCGCCGTGCTTTATTTACTCTTGCCAATGAAGTCAAAACTTCTGGAGCCACTCCCGAAACAGATGCCCTTTATCAAAAATGTATCCGTCTCCTGTCAAAGGAGTTTTGATAAAATAGGTATCACCCCAGCCCATGCAAAAATCTCGCCTACTATCAGCGTTCCAAGCCACAACCACGCCCTATCATGTTGGACACAGCATAAAATGACTGAGGCTATGAGCAAAACAAGCCCGATCAAGCATAGCGTTAATGCCGTTTCCACCCTTCACTCCACCTCCTTTTCATTCGAAGCAAACAAATACTCCAAGGTCTTTTCCGGAGCAACAATCTCCTTAATCTTTACGCATTCTGCCAGAGAGAGATCTGACTTGCCATTCAATTTTAAAGACAAAGTCCCCGGAGTAACGCCTAATTTAGCCGCCAGCATTAATCTTGTGATACCTACTCGAGCTAACTCTGCGTTTAAATTTGGATACATATCATCACCTCCTTAACGATTTTTCGTAAATCCATGTTTTTAGTATACACGATTTTTCGGCAATGTCAAGATAGTTTTTTTGATTTTTCGTAAACTCCATTTTCTTATCTTTCTGCTGTTTTCGATTTTTCAAAAATTATTCTTGATTTTTCATGATATTGATGTTATTATGAAAACAAACATATAGGAGGAAATGTCATGGCTTCTGTTGAAGAGCGTTTGAAGGAGTTAATTCTTTCAAGGTATAAAAGTGTGCGTGAATTTACCACATTGATTGATATGCCCTATTCGACTTTTGATAGCATACTTAAAAGAGGCGTCTCCAATTCTAACATCGCAAATATATTAAAAATTTGTGCTGCATTAAATATCGATGCAGAAGCTTTAGCGGCTGGAGAAATTGTAGATAAGAAAAACGTTTCTGAATCTCCCAGTACCCTTGCCGCCCACTTTGATGGTGACGACTATACCGAGGACGAACTCAAAGAAATTTACAGCTTTGCTGAATTTGTCCGCAATAAAAGAAAGTCCTGATTTTCGGACAGCTTTACTGCTATGATAATCAGGAGGAGATGATATTATTGAAGGATCTTGAACAACTACGGCAGACCGCCGCTGACAAGGGAATTGATGTGATCGATTGGAATTTTGAGAGCGACCGGATACAGGGGCTGTATTGCGATGGGATAATCGCCCTAAGCAAAAAGTTGCCGAATAGCACCGCTGCTGCATGCGTCCTGGAAGAAGAAATAGCCCATCACGATCTGACTGACGGCAACATCATTTATATAGAATCCGTACAGAACCGCCGCCAGGAGCGCAAAGCACGCATGCTGGCCATACAGCGCCGCGCCGATCTACACATGATCGTCGCTGCTCTCCACCAAGGGCTTCGATCACAAGAGGAAATCGCTGATTATTTATGTGTGACGGAAGAGTTCTTGTGCGCGGCAATTGAGGGATACCGTCAGAAATACGGTCAGTATGTGCGCGTGAGCGAAGATGTGCTGCTGTTGGAACCGACAGTAGGATTGCTTAGCATGATGGAATAAAAGCCTTTTGGGCAAGGCTTTTAGATACAAGTCTAGGGGGGAAATAAAATAGAAAGAGGGAACACA
>CALWBQ010000028.1 GCA_944376125.1 uncultured Lachnospiraceae bacterium | reverse complement strand
GCATTTTCGTCCGAAGCAGCTTCCTGAGAAAGGCTCTCCGCCAGGATCTCTGTCTCCCGAATCATTTCTCCGACAGTTTCAGCGGCGCCGGTCTGAGACGCCTCCTGAAGCTCTCCGCTCATCTCTTCTTCTCTTGTTGTAATCACATGATCCGTATACGCCGTTGCCAAACTGCCCGCTATCAGAATGGCGACAACCAGACCGAGACGTTTTCTGGCATCTGCCATCCGCATCCACTTCCTTCTGTACCATTGAAATTCTCTTCTGTACCATGATGCTACCACACTTTGGACAGAAAGGGAATAGAATACCAAAAAGCGTAATATTTTGTAAGGTTTGCGTAATGTTTCAAAAAACCTTCCCTTTGCCCGGCCTGGATCCTCCCATTTATCCTACGCAACTCCCGGATCTGTCAGGAGACCGTCTCCCAGCGCCGCAGCCACAGCCATCTTGTCACAGCGCTCATTCTGCGGATGGCCGGCGTGCCCTTTCACCCAGATAAAATTCACTTTGTGGGGAGCCTTGGCCTTCAGCAGCCGCTCCCACAGATCAATATTTTTTACCGGACCGCTCTTTCCCCGGACCCAGTTGTTGGCAACCCAGCTGTCGATCCAGTGCTGATTAAACGCATCTGTCAGATATTTGGAATCTGAGTACAGATCCACCTCACAGGGGCGGTTCAGGGCTTCCAGGCCCGCGATCGCAGCCATCAGCTCCATCCGGTTGTTGGTCGTCTTTACGTACCCGGCAGAAATCGTCTTTTCATGGAGCTGTCCGGAAGAGTCCGTAAAATGGAGGACAACGCCGTATCCCCCGGGCCCGTCAGGATTCCCTCTGGCCGATCCGTCTGTGTATATCTGTACTTTGCTCATGTCTTATATTCTCCTGTCTGTTCGTTTTCCTCTTTTACCGATCCCATTTATCGCAGAGGGACTGGATCTGATCTGCAAACCTGGCCAGATCCTTGTTGGCACCGCCCTCGTTGTGGCGGATCACCTGCATCAGCCGCTCGCCGGCAGCCACCAGTCTGCCGTAAACACCGGCGGCTTTTCGCTTCGCCATCCTCTCTTTGCTGACCGTGACGCCGGCTGTCCTCACCAGCCACTGCCCGGAAACAAGGTCAAAAACGGAACCGGAAAACGGCGCGTCTGCCCGGATTCCTTTTTCCTTCTCCAGAGTCCCGGCAAAAGCCGTGCACACCGTGTCTTCTCCGTGAACCATAAAGACCCTCTCCGGCTTTCTCTCAAAAGCAGAGATCCAGTCCAGCAGGCCGTCCCGGTCTGCGTGGCCGCTGAGCCCCTCAATGTTGACGATCTTAGCCTCCACATCGATGGTCTCCCCGAAGATCTTTACCGTCTTTCCCCCGTCTACCAAGGTTCGCCCCAGCGTGCCCTCCGCCTGGTACCCGGCAAAGACAACGGTGCATTCCTTTCTCCACAGGTTGTGCTTTAAATGGTGGCGGATCCGGCCCGCATCGCACATGCCGGCGGCGGAGATGATCACCTTGGGCTCCGGGTCGAAGTTGATGTTCTTTGATTCTTCACTGCTGACCGACAGCTTCAGCCCCGGAAAGCTGATGGGATTGATTCCCCTCCTCACCAGTTCCTGGGTCTCATCATCGTAGCAGTCCAGCTCATTTTCCTTAAATACATGGGTCGCCTCCACAGCCATGGGGCTGTCCACATAGACGTCAAAATGGCCATGGCCTGTCACCAGATGCTGCGCTTTGAGGCAGCGGATAAAATACAGAACCGCCAGGGTGCGGCCCACCACAAAGGCCGGTATCACCACATTTCCTCCCCGGTCCAGAGTCTCCTGGATGATCCCCGCCAGCTCGGCCACATGGTCGGTTCCCCGCTTGTGGTAGCGGTCGCCGTAGGTGCACTCCATCAAAACATAGTCGGCTTCCTTGATATACTGAGGATCCCGGATCAGAGGCTTGTTGTAATTTCCAATATCCCCCGAGAAAACCAGCTTCTTCTGTGTGTCCCCTTCCCTGGCCCAGACTTCAATGGAAGCAGAGCCCAGCAGATGGCCTGCATCTGTAAACCGCACAGTGAGTTCATCCGAAAGCTGAATCCTTTCCCCGTAAGGGCAGGGGACAAAAAGCTGAAGCACACCCTCCGCGTCATTTACGGTGTAAACCGGCGGTTCCTCAGGTCTTCCGGCCCGCCTGGCTTTCCGGTTTTTCCACTCTGCCTCCATCTCCTGGATATGGGCGCTGTCGCGAAGCATGATGCCGCACAGATCTGCCGTCGCCTCCGTGGCGTACACCGCCCCCCGGAACCCCCTGGCAAAGATCAGCGGCAGATACCCTGCATGGTCAATGTGGGCATGGGTCAGGAGCACATAGTCAATCTCCGCATAGCTCACCGGCAGAGGCGCATTCTCATATACATTGACCCCCTGCTCCATGCCGCAGTCAACCAGAATCTTTTTCTCCCCGACTTCAAGGTAGTGACAGCTCCCTGTGACCTCGTGGTCAGCACCGATGAAAGTTAACCTCATATAACCCGCTCCTTTATAATGATTTTTCGGCAAAACCCTATCCCCTCACATCAGCACCGGCAAAAGCCAGAGCTAACGTTTTATCTTTCCCGAAGCCGTCTTTTCAAACGGCCTCTCTCTGAACTCAATTTTCCGGATCCGGTAATATGTAGGGACTGTCCTGTTGTATCTGGCGACAAAGGACCTTACCCTGTCCATTTTTTCTTCCCCGGCGTCATCCCCGCACCAGATGCGGGCAGTTATAGTATCTCTATGCCCGGAAACCACCACCTCTTCCACGTCCTCACAATGGCTCAGTTTGGACTCTAACGCCTCCGGGCTGACATTTTCTCCATTTGACAAAATAATAATATTTTTAATGCGACCGGTAATAAACAGATACCCGTCATCGTCAATATACCCCAAATCCCCTGTATGATACCATCCGTCCACCAGAACTCCCTCTGTCGCTTCCGGATCTCCCAGGTACTCAATCATCACATTTTTCCCTTTTACCAGGATTTCCCCAGCCTCGGAAATCCGGATATCATTCCAGGGACCAGGCTTCCCAACCGAGCCGTACCGGTAGGTTTCCGGGGTAGAATAGTCGACGATTCCAGCCGTCTCCGTAGCTCCGTAGAGAGACATGGTAAAAATCCCCAGAGAATTTAAATATGCCACAGTGTCCATGTTTTGCGGAGCCCCTCCGCTGCTGATATTTTTAAAACAGCTGAGATCCATCCTGCCGGCCTGGCTTTTCTTCACCATCTGGCTCACAAAAGCCGGGACTGCAAAAATATCCTTTGGGCGGAACCACTCGATATCCCGCAGACCATTCTTTAAACTGGACAGACAGATGGGGATTCCTCTGGCCATATCGTTGATCAAAATATTCAGCCCGGCAATATGGCACATAGGGAGCACAAAAATACTCTTTTCCGTCCACACCTCGCTGTGGGGCAGAAACGCGTGGTGCGGCAAAACAACCAGTTTGCTGCGGCTGGTGCTGCCGGAGGTCATAAGAATCATGGCCGGATCTTCCGGCTTTATCGCGCCATCATTCTGATATAATGGCCGGTCCGAGTCTAGGATTTCCCTGACGCTGCTGCCAAATGGATTCTCTGTACAGCAAAGGCATGGAATTGTTCCCAGAGACAGGTATTTTGCCAGCAATTCCTCGTCCTCCCTGTCATACACAATCATGGCAGGAGAAACCCTCTCTATAATAGATTCAATCTCATCGTTCGGCAGATTAAAATTAACCAGCACCGGAATGACGCCCGCTGAGGCCGCGGCAAACATTGCCGCAATCTGCTCATAAGTGTTTCGGGAATCTATTACAATCAGGCTGCCCTGAGAAACCGTTTCTCTGAAATATCCGGCAATTTTTTTCACCCCGCTAAAAAACTGCCGGTAACTGATTTCTTTTATTATGCCATCCTCTTTATAACAAAACAGCAGCTTTTCCTGGAATCGGTTTTCCATCCGTTCCAGCATTCCGTAAATTGTCAAATCCAGATATTCTTCATAAAGCATCTAGTTATTCTCCTTATTGCGAAACCGATATTTTAAAGCAAGGAAGAAAATATACATATCATCAATAAAATACCGTTTGAACAGCCGTTTGGGTTCCTTTAGAAAACGGTAAAACCACTCCAGCCCCGCTTTTGCCATCCATTTGGGGCAGCGTTTGATGCGCCCTGCCAGGAAATCGATTGTTGCCCCTGCGCAGACAGACACCAATGCCCCGTAATATTCCCTGTTTTCGTAAATAAAATTTTCCTGCTTGGGACATCCAAAGCATACGATCAGGATCTCCGCCCCGGAATCGCTGACCTTTTTCCGAATCAGTTCTACCTCTCTCTGGTCTTTCTCAAACCCAATGGGCGGCGAGTAAACTCCTTTTATTGTAATCCCTGGAAAAAGTCTTGTCAAATGTTCTGCAGCGGCTTCTGGGACACCGCTTCGGCCGCCTAAAAGGAACAGGCTGTACCCCTCCTTCCATGCCATCTCACAAATCTCGGGAACCATATCGGCCCCCGCAACGCGCTCTTTCAGCGGATGCTTGTAAAAACGGGAAATCCAAACCAGCGGCATTCCGTCTGCCAGAACCAGATCTGCCGAATCGATTGCCTCCCGAAGCCTTGCGTCTTTTTCAGCCTTTACTATAACATCAGAATTGACATATACGACAAACATCCTCTTTTTTTCCGCCAGGTGCCTTCTGACTGACTCGATCGCTTCCTCCATTGTCAGATTGTTGATCTGGATATTCAAAAATGGGGTTTTCTTTTCTCTCACTGGCTTTCTCCTCCTGAATGGTTTCACCCGGTCTGCCGGATAAGTTCGTCATAAATCCTATAGAGTCCCGACAAATGCGTTTTAAATGAAAATTCTTCTCTGATTTTCTTCCAGGCATTTTCGCTGTATCTTTCCCTGAGATCAGAATTTAAAATCAGCTCTTTCATGGCGCCGGCCAGATGATCTGCCTCGCCTGGCTCTACCAGCCTTCCATTGATCCCATCCGTAACCGCTTCCGGAATAGCCGCAATGTCCGTAGATATATTGGGAATGCCATAGGCCATTGTCTCCAAAATGGTCATAGGGAGCCCCTCATTGTAGGAAGGGAGTATATTTAACATTGTTTTTGCAAAGCACTGCTCCTGATCCTCACGGGAGAGCCACCCCAGGTAAACTGCTCTTCCCTCCAGATGATACTTCTCTATTTTTTCCTGAATGTTATGTTCAAGATCTGCTCCGTATATCGTCAGCATAACTTCTTTTGGGATGTCATCCGCGATAGTCCGGAACGCTCTCAAAAGATCATCGATCCCTTTTCTTCGGACGATGACTCCGTAAAACAGCAGATTTCTGGCGTCCTTATGGTACTCGTTTTTATCCCTGACGGAAACCGCATTGTGGAGAACAACAATCCGCTGCTTCTTGTCTTTCCCCATAGCCCGCTCCATAAAAGGGACCCATGCATGGCCCAATACGATCATTCTGTCTGCCTGCCCGAAAAAATAGGAAGCGATCCGCTGAACAGGGCGTTTTTGCCTGTCATACCATTCCTCAATAGTCGCCCCGTGCATATGAATCACAGTCCTGACGCCCATTCGTTTGGCGAGCCAGGCCACAAAACCTTCTCTGAAAACGCTTCCCCGCTCCCCCATGTGGATATGTACAATGTCAATCCGCTTTTTATAAATCGTAACCGCGATTTTCGGAAGGACTTTTAAAAACGTGATTATCTTTGTCAGTTTCCCGGCACGGATGACCGTGGGGATATAGATCAGGTTTGTTCTCTGACAAAATTCTCTGGAGTGTAAATAGTTTTCCGCAACTGTCAGCATACCGCCAATGGAAGTCTTATCCACACCGATCATTAAAACATTCATAACCGCTCCTGCATAATATGGGTGTAATATGTGCCCGCTTGACAGGCCACATGTTCCTTGAGTTTATAAGTCAGCTTGTGCACCGGGGACAGGGAGATCATATGCCTGTAATTTTCCTCCCGATAAGGCTGATCCAGCTCCTTTAACAGAAGTCCTGTATAAACGCTGGAAACATACGGAATATCCGCTTCCCCGGGGGCAGCCGTCTCCACAGCTGCAGTAAACACCAGATAAGAAAGCAAATATTCCGGCGCAAAATCCTTTTCTTCCCAGTAGGCAAACAGCATATTTCTAGTTTTTCTGATAATGCCATTGCCCGGTCTGCAGTGAAGAAGCCAATTTGCAAAGCGGGCCGGATTTTCGATCAATCCGAAAGAATCCTGATACGCAAACAGGTCACTGTCCGTTATATAAGACGGCAGTGGCCCTGTCAAATAAACAGTCGCATCAATCCAGGTTCCCCCATAATGTTCCAGCAGAGAAAGCCTGAGAAGGTCGGAATAAATCGCAGCAGGCAGTTTCCCGTTCTTTAATTTTTCTTCTGCAAAACCGGGAAGGCGGATGAATTCGCCTATGTTTTTTTCTGTAAGCAAAATCACCGGTCTTTCCGAATAGTGGCGCACCGATTCCACACATTTCTTTACAATCTCCGGGGCATTCTCTAACCCTTGCCTCCAGTACATCCAGACAGGCTCCCTCAGTTCTGGCCTGAAATACACCATCCCTGCCGGCTCCCTGTCTGCCATGGGGAGGCACCTTTCCATGACCCAGCGATAGATTTTCCTGTAATACAAAATTTTCCTATTCTCGTAATCAGCTACAGCATGGACGGGGAGCGCCATAAACATCCCCCGCAGCAAACCGTACCGGATCCCGTAACGTTTGAAATAGCCGTTTAACCCAATATTCTGAAATGCTCCCATTTTGTCCTTCCTCTTGTTCTCACGTTCTCCTGCGTCAGCGGATCCGATACCTGAGCCTGAAAAGCCAGTAAATCATACCAATATTCCTGGAGCGGATGGCATAGAACAGAATTCTCTGCTTTTTCACAAGCCGATGGAGCGGATAAATCGCCAAAACCTGTCTGGTAGCCTTGTGATCCGCCATCTCTCTCAGCCGCTTCCGGCAGAGAGACATCCCATTCTGTTTCTGATAAAAGACTTCCTGCTTCATGCAAGTCATCAGGTTGTCCATATAATTGCGGCAGATCCTGAGTTCCATCTCCTTTTTTTCTTTCGTTTCCCTTAACAGTCTGTGCTCCAGGAGAGCCTTCATCCGCACAGCCGCTTCAAATCGATCCGGGCGGTAACGTTTTGTCAGAGAACCTGCGTTAGCACAGTAATAGTAAAAACATTCCGGGACAATTCGCACCAGATCCGTGTGCCTGCAGATCTCAATGTTGAAGAAAAGGTCTTCACATAGAACCTTTTGCTCTTTCTCAAACCGGATCCCATCTTTAGAGAAAAGATCAGAGCGGTACAGAGCGGCACAAGCGCTCATCCCCGCAAAACAGTTCTGCGATGTCTCCGGCAAAGCACCCACTGCCTCTGCCAAAAACTCATCCATAATCTCTTTTCCTCTGTATTCCAGCTTTTCCGGCGGCTTTCCTGAAGTTTGTCCTCCCTTTGCATCCACGTTAATAAATCCGCTGTAGCACACCTTTGCGCTGCTGCCTTCCAGAGCTCCAGCCAAAACCTCTGCCATTTTCTCGTCAATGTAATCATCCGAATCCGCAAACAGCAGGAACTCTCCCCTGGCAGCTTCAATCCCCGAATTTCTGGCCATGCCAAGGCCCTCGTTTTTTTTGTGAATCACCGTAATCCTGCCGTCTTTTTCAGCCCATGCATCGCAAAGGCACCCGCTGCCATCTTCGGATCCATCGTCCACTAGAATAATCTGGAGGTTCTGATACGTCTGACCCGTCACGGATTTCAGGCATCGGTCCAGATACCGCTCCACATTGTAAACCGGAATAACCACGCTGACCAGCGGAGTTTTCTCTATCATTCCGCTTCCTCCCATCCCAGCTTTTGTAAAAAAGAATCCATCAGAGATATGACCTCTTCTCTCTGATCTCCTATCAGATGGTGTCCCGCATCCTTGATCCGGTAATAGTCTGCGTTATGGTACACTCTTGCCGCATATTCAGAATAAGAAATATTGACGATATCATCATCTTCCCCATGCAGCAGAAGCACCGGCTTTGTAAAGCTGCCAATCTCCTGATAAGGATCGCAGTCCCACACATCTTCAAAATATTTTCTTCCCAGCGTCATGCTAAGAAAAAAGCTGCTGTCTGGAATCTCCTCCTCTGTCTGAAATTTATCATGCACCAAGTCGGGAATATTGAACGCCGGGCACTGAAGCATGATTCCCTCCAGTTCCCCGCTGTTTCGCGCAGCCGTTAAAGCTGTCACGATTCCCCCCTGGCTTTCCCCCGCCAGAACAATCCTTTCCGGATCTACGAAATCCCATCCCCTGGCCATCTCCAGGACAGATTCCAGATCAGCGACCTCTGTCATAACCGACATTTCCAGGGCACTGCCGCTGCTGCGGCTGTCCTCGCTCCCACCGCAGAAATCAAAGCAATAGAGGGCGATTCCTCTGGGCGCCCAATAATACCCATAAGCCGCTCCAGCCTCGTAGTCGGAGTTGAGCCCATGGGAATAAATCACCAGTGGAACCTTTTCTTCCCGCTCTGGCCTGAACAAAACGCCGTAAATATCCTTTTCTCCGCTGCGGCACCAGATTTCCTCCTCTGAATATTCATAGACGGTATTCTCCTGAGAGTTCAACTGGATATTTCCGTTCTCTGACGGATTCCTGGAGCACGATACGCACCAGATACTGGCCGCAGCAAGAGCACATAGCAACAACTGTTTTATCATTTTAACCTTTTTCTTTCAAATTGAAGTCTCCCGTAGAGGGCAGGGACCAGTCGGATCATCCATGCGCTGAGCAGAAATTTTTTCCGGATCCCCTTTAAATCTTTCCAGTGGGTCAGAATATAATCTCTGGACTCATCCCACAGATCATCCCCGCAGAAAATTCCCGCTTTAGAAAGCGCGTTGACTGCAATGATACGCTGGCTTTGCCGGTAACGCCTGCACTGTTTTTCCAACTCCGGATATGCTTCCATTACATACTGGTACACCTCGTCCCCCGCATCAAGCAGTTCTTTGGCACTGTCTCTGCTAAAGCTGCCCGTAATCGACTGTTCCCGCAAAACGTAATGATACAGGGGAAGCGGGACGATTGAAATCCCGGAGGCCCTACCGACAGCTTTGTAAAGAGTCCTCATATCCTCATACCTTTTTCCATAAGGAAACCGGATCGCTGAAAAAAGCTCCGCCTCAAACAGCTTATTGCACATAAAATTTCCGATTTCTTCTCCCTCCAGGATATTGCTCCAGAAATCCCCGCCGCTGATCCTCCCGGCAGTGGGACATCCAATGGCTTTTCTGTCTCTCTGTTCACGGAAATATCCGCAGCAGACAATCTGCACCTCATCTTTTTTTGCCTGTTCCCACATGGCCTGCAAAAAGTCCGGCTCTACATAGTCATCGCTGTCCACAAACGCGATATACTTTCCCCTCAACCGCTCAAGGCCAAAGTTTCTTGCATCTGACAGACCGCCATTTTCTTTGTAATAATAGTGAAAACAGCTGTATCTTTCACAGTACATCTCACATATCTGCCGGCTGGAATCTACGGATCCATCGTCAATCAGCAGAACTTCCAGGTTCTCCATCGTCTGGACAGCCAAAGAATCCAAACAGGCCTTCAGATACTTCTCCGAATTGTAAATGGGGACAATCACCGAAATCTCGGGGACGCAGCCAGCCATCGCGCCTTTATTCCTCCCCTAAAATCTTTAAAACTTCCTCTGCCATGTCCTGAACCGTTTCAACCCGCATCAGTACCCGCTCCGGAATTCTGATTTTTAAGGCAGCCTCCAGGTCTGACAGCATCTCATAAATCTGTAAAGATTCCAGTCCCAAATCATCCATTAGGGATGCCTCCGGAGCAATCTCATCCTCCACCCCAATCTTTTCCAGTATTTTCTTTAATTCACTCAAAACCTGTTCTCTCATTATTCTCCTCCTGAAAACCTATTTCGTTTGTTTTATCATGGCCCGCTGTTTTGCATAAGAAATTGCTTTCTCCAGCGCTGTACACATCAAAATTAAAGCGACCCATCTCAGCACAAAAATGACAGCCGTGGAAAGGTAAAATCCCAGATTTCCCAGAGCATAGATTTCTTCCCAGGAAAACAGAAGTCCTTCAATGCAGTGCAGAGGGATCAGCCACAGACTCCTCCTGCCGATCCACATCAGTGGATCCAGAATCCGCCATTCCGGATTTACAATCAGCAGGTACAAGTAAAGAAAAACCAGGGAACTGCAGATAGCTCCGGCAAAATCTAAAAGCTGCAGCCGGTATTCGCCCATCTCCATATCGATCTGTCCAAAGAAGAGGGAGATCAGGGACAGGGCCGGCACCACCAGCTTCCATCCTATCGGAATCTCACTAAACAGAATGTTTTTTCTTTTCAGTAAATACCCGATATAAAGCAGGGTAACCGTAAGCAACGTGGCACTTGGGAAGAACGGCAGCTTCCAGAGAAGCTCCACCATCGAGTGCCCAAACACAGCATACAGAGCGAAAAAAACGATTGGAATTCCAAAAATAATGGCCCTCTTGATTTTTTCATTTTTCAGCTTCATCAAAAAATTCAGCAGCAGATTCGCATACATTAGAGTTACAAAAAACCACATCGCATAGGGCGGCGTCAGCTTATATCCAAAGAGGTACGTGCTCCGCCCTGCCCCATAGACTCCTCCGGCCGCAAGTAAAATGACTGCCTCTTTCCACGGCCTGGACAGAATTACATCCCTGAGGATCTCAATGCCAATCAGCCCAGCCATAGTGATCCCATAGATCTTCAAATAGCTGAGGAACTGTTCCCTGATTTTTTTATTGGTCTTTCCCGGCTTGTAAAGATATCCGTTCAGGATAAAAAATGTAAACAGAACTGCCGCGCCTGCCTTCACCAGAGCCCGAAAGGGAATTGGGTATACCTGAGTGCCCAGGAGATCCCCGGTAGCCTGGGCAGAGTGAACCAGAACCACAAGAATTACCAGCAGGCCCTTCATGGCTGTCCACATGCCCAGAATATTCTTTTTTCCTGTAATCTTCATGTCATATACTCCTATGCAAAAGTCCGGCAAAGAAGGCATCCTTCCCTGCCAGCAAAATTCCCCCATAGCAGGCACACCCCAAAATCACCAGTGCGGCCAGGCTCGCCAGGGTGACAGGCAGAAAATATGATGCAGCAAATACGACCGCCGCCATCCCGCATGCCGGGAGCAAATAATTCAGGAATCCCTCCCCCAGCACTCTGACCTCAAAATCAGAAGAGATATAGTGAAACATCAAAATCTCTACGCATACCTCCGCCGCAATAGAGGCGGCCGCCGCTCCGTCTGCTCCCCAGACCGGGATCAGGAAAGAATTGCAGCAAAGATTGATGACCGCTCCCGCCGTCACCGCAATGGTGTATTCTTTCTGCCTCTTCATCGCGACGAGAAGAGTTCCCGCAATCTGCCCCATTCCCTGCGTGACAAAGATCAGGCTGAGAATCCGCAGAATCGAAATACAGGGGAGAAAGTCTTCTCCTAAAAATACCGGCACCAGATATCTGGCCACCGCTGTCAGTCCCAGCATCATAGGCAGGTTCAGGAGCCAGCCAAAATACACAATTTTTCTGAAATACTCCCCGGCCTTCTCCTTTTTCTTTTCTGCCCAGAGAGCTGCAATTCTCGGCATAAACACCGTGTTCAGGGATGCCAGGACCGAAGAGCCGATATTGATGATTTTTACTGCCTGGGAATAGTAACCCACCTGGGTCGTGTTGACCATACTTCCCAGCATCGTCTGGTCCAGCACCGTATAAATCTGAACGCTGACCACTGAAACAAACAGAACCAGAGAGCCCCGAAGATGACGCAGCGGTCTTAGCTCCCTGAAGGGCTGCTTTTTAATGTATCCTTTCAGGAAGGGCCACATTGTCATGTTTCCCAGGAGAGCTGAACCACATAAGATCAGGGTATAAATCCACAAATCTTCTTTTTTCTTTACTAACAGAAAAATCAAAATCAACCCCATCAGCTTTACGGCAGAATTGCGCACCACAGTAACCCTGAAGTCTTCCATTCCCTGAAAAAACCAGCTGATATCAAAGCCCCAGGAAACCACGGTGCATATCTGGATCAGATACAGAATCCGGTATTCTGTGGTGAACAGCAAAAAAACAGCGTACGCGGCGCCGACGACCCCGACCATAAAAAGCCGCAGAAAAAGAATCTCGAAAAAAATCCTGCTTCTCCCCTGCTCGCTGTTCTGACAGACCGCGATCTCCCGCTGGGCGTAAGTCACAGTTCCCAGAGCCGCAGCAATCCCAAAATAAGAGACCATCGCGCTGGTGTAGGCATAGTCTCCCAGCCCTGCCGGACCTAACACTCTGGTTATATAGGGCGTCGTCACCAAAGGCACCGCCAATGCCAGGGCCTGATAAAAAAGATTATAGATATAATTTCTGCTCAGACTCGCCCTCTGCTTCATCCTGTCTTTCCCTCAATATTCTTTTCAAAAACGTCTCCGGGCAGGTACACCTCACTGCGCATCCGGTTGATTCTTTGATTTTCCATTCTTTTCTCTCTGATCCTGTCCTTCAATCGGTAGGAAAGGAGAATAATTCCAAAGGCATTGTTGATAAAAACCTGAGTGGCCGTCGTGTCTGTCGCGTAGGTGGCAGCAATGTAAGTAACCATAGCAAAAGCAAGCACCCCACCGCGGTATCCCAGTTTCCTGGAAGCATAAGAAATCTGAAAATGGCATCTTAAACAGCACCAGATCAGGAAGCCCGCCATCCCCAACTCGATAAACTGCTTTAAATATTCACTGTGGGTATTGTAAACCAGATCGGTGGCAGTCTCACTCCAGATGCTCATCTGCGCCTCCACCCATCCAATTCCGTTTCCCAAAAAGATCGGGGAAAAGCTGTAGTAAGGCTTATACATATCATAAATGTCAGCCCTGGCACTGGTATTAATGCCAAGCTGCTCCAGGAAGCCATACAGGCCATAGAAAATTGCGCCTACGTACGCCAGCGCCAGCACGAGAAACCCGATTCCTGTCAGACGATACAAAAACCGGCTGATACCCGGAAATCGTTCAATCCTCCTCCACAGCGCGCCGACCAGGCCGGCCGCCACTACGCCTGCCAGAGCAATTCTCTTTAATCCCGTAAAAAAGAAGAAAACAGTCAGTATAAACAGGACTTTATGCGTTTTTATATTCTTTTCCTCTACCAAAAAATATACCAGATAGCATCCAAGAGCATATGTAATTCCGTGAATCTCCAGCCGCGCCATCAGTTCTCCGGTTTCTCCGGCAAAAGAGACAATCAGAGCAAACAGCTGCCGGAAAAATTCACTGATTCCTCCATCCAGCATGACCGTCACCATGGTGGCACCGTTAGAAACAATCAAAGAAGCAAGATGGATCCAGACAGCATCCTCTCCTGCCAAATAAGTCAATGCTGCCATCATGCCAATTCCGGACATCAAATAAGCTGTGACTATAACTCCTTTTCTCATCTCCACCAGATTGGCGCTGTTCACGATCCATATAATAAAAGACCAGAGGAAGGGAAACATCAGCGGCAGAAGCAAAACCCACATCTGCTTCCACAGAACCTCCATCCGCTCCAGATCTGGAGAAACCAGAAAAACCGTCAGGCAGAACACGATCCCCGCCGCCGCGACCGGCAGGAAAAGATAGAAATCAAAGCCGCCTGCTGAAAACATATTGCCGCCAAAATAATTGTACGCGCTGGACAGAAGAAATGCGGCAAAAATCAGAAAACCATTGCCGCGCTTCTTCTCTCCTTCCATCTCTTCTTTCTTATTCAGATAGCCCAACGTCATATTGTTCCTTCCGCTTGGTAGCTGCACTGATCAATCCGCGGATCTGATAAATCTTATCCTCTGAGCATACGGATACTCCCGCCGAATACTTCAGTACAACCTGCTTTTCCTTCATATACTCACCAAGCACTGCATTGAAATGACTGACCGCTGATCTCAGATCCTCGCCGCTCGCTCTCCGGGCAAACGCCATGAATTGGCCGCTTCCATTATATCCTACGAAAGCGTCCAGGCCGCTGATCAGTTCTTTCAGCAGGGCTGCAAAATATGCAAGTACCTCATCCGCATCTTTTCTGCCCAGCCGGCGGTTCAGTTCCGAAACATTTGTCACCTGAATCAACAGGCATGCAAACTCAGGTGGAAGCATCTTATCTTTATACTTTTGTATATATCGGTCACAGGCAATCCGGTTCGGAATCCGATACTGGTGATCTGTGAACGCAATGTACTCAATAATATCTCCAATCCTTCCAAGTAAAATAGTTCCCAGAGCTCCGATCCCGAGAAACAGCACAGCTCCCAGAGCCGTATATAGCGGCAAATTCAGCCCCTCTGTCACACGGTTGCTCGACACCATCTCGATGTATTCCGCTCCCAGATATTCATTATACTCTAAATCCGTCTTCTCTGTCAGACTGTACAATTCATTCATGCGGCTGACAATTCTGTCTATCTCCGCCTCCACATAGTCGATATCTTCCTGGGTGCATGGAACTGTTCCCTCCGTATAGATACCTGAAGACAGTTCCTGCTGGACCGCATTCGCCTCAACCGTCTCATCGGCCACTGCAATCTCTGTGTCTGCCCCCGACTGATTCGCAATCTGAGAAACTGATTCCTGATAGGCTATAGCGGCTTCCGTATTGCCCTGATAACAGTCAATCACATACTGGCTGTAACCCTCGTCAATGACAGAGTCATTGTAGCTGTCAGAAATATCGATCCAGTTCTGCAAAAGTTTTTCGTACTCTGTGGTCTGATCATAGGCCTCATAATGATTCTCACTGCCAGAATAGTTAGGGCTTTCCACATCTCCCAGAACATTATTATTCTTCAGCGTGTATCCGTCTGATCCAATCACCTGGGACTGAGCCGTGTTATTTGACTCCCTCAGTTTTTCTACATACGCGTTTAAAATTCCTTCGACTTCTGTAATGCGGGCTTTATACTGCTCCTGCTCCCGCAGGCTGGCCTCAACCCTCTCACTGTATTTATTCAGGAGAGCATCCAGATCTCTGGTTACCCTGTGCTGTAAAATATAAGCGTACAGGGACGACACCTCTGTCGATCTGAGAAGAGAAAATTCATTTGCCAGTTCATTAAAAGAGTATCCCGTATCTGACGAGTAAAAATACGGCGATGACTGAACTCTCCCCATTAAGCTGCTGATCGTATTTTCCAAAGCGCTCTCAATCAGCTCTATCTGTTCAATATAATCATAGATGCTTCTGTTGACCGTTGACGTGCTGTTTACCACAGAAGACGTATTGACATACTTTGTTGAAAACTGAGTAAAATACACATCCAGAATCTCATCTAAAATCAGTCTTGCCGTCTCCGGTCCCTGCTTTTCCTTTACTTTGTAGGAAATCGAATATTTTGTGGACTGAAGGTCAGAGGTCTCGCCCTCCTGATTTTTTGCCTCATTTACCGTATCGACAGCTTCATCCGCAATCTGCTCCACCGTAATCGAGGAACGAATACTGTCGATGGGGTATTCGCTCTGATCCAGTCCCAAATTCTCCAGCGCCTGGCTGATAATGCTGGATGAGTATATATCCGCTGTATTCAGCTGGGAACCATCCGGGGCAATCCCGTTCTCTGCCCCTTCGTAAGCAAAATCAATTACCACAGTCGCAGTGTATGTCTGAAGCAGGCGCAGGACACAGTACAAAGCCACTGTCAGCACGCAGAAGAAGACAGCAATCAGACCCGCATATTTTTTTAAATACCGAACTGGCTGAAAATCATTCATGGTTTTCCCCCGCCTTCCTTTCTACAGATTTTTCTGAGAGCCGCCCGAAGGCCCTGCCAAAATAAGCAAATGCAAAAAATGCGGCTCCAAAGGCGACCGTAAGGCCATACTTGAAAAGCCAGGAATTGGCAGGCTCTGTCAGAGAAATATACCCGTTAGAGCTTAATGTCACGTAATCAAAAATTGTTTTTTTCAGCACATCAGACAATGACAGAATTTCTTCTTTCAGGACAGCAATCATCTCCTCCGCTTTAATAGCGCTATCTGTACTTGTGGAAGTCTCCTCAAGCTGCTGCAGAAGATACCTTCCGTCAAGGATAGAAGCCAAAATGGTCGATGCATTGTTGCTGAGCAGATCAGCGTCTGCTGAAAAATGGTCGATTCCTATTTTTGTCTTTGACATGTAAAATGTATTATCCGTGTCATAGGTGGGAATATACACAACCGTGGCCATGTCATTATCATACTTTTGCACGGCTTCTATCCTGACATCATACGCCTGGATCGTGCTTCTGTAATCATTGCATAAATTTGTATACTCGTACCTGAGACGGCTCAGATAATCAGACCGGTTTTCAGACAATCCATTTGCCATGATAAAGGAACTCAGATTTTCCAGGCCCGTATTATTAATATCCCACGCCTTGGAATTAATTGAGTAAAAACTCTCCCCTGTGGAAGGTGACTGGAACGTCGCATCTTTTTGATGGAAAGAGGACGAGAGATTGCAGATTATCTGGATTGCATTGGAAAAATAGCTCTTCAGATCCGGGTAATCGTAGCTCTGTATATCGTCAAAGGATATATTCAAAACATCATAATTAGGAGAATACTCGCCGATGAACCAATTCCGGTAGGCGTACCCCACTGCAAAAACCACTTCCCTGCCGGACAAATTTTTTGTTTTCCGGTTGTTGGAAAAAGTCAATTCAAACTGGGTGGAGACCAATTCACCGCTCTCCTCGCCTGCCTTGGCGGATCCCTGAACCGGGACAAGATCAAGACTGCTCCGCAGCTCATCCACTGTCAGATTTTCGAAACCGCCAAACTCAATCGCCGCTTTCAGGACCTCATCAGACAGGATATTGCTCATATTGTACCTGCTTCCATTGGGATTCAGCCCCTGAGAGGCCTCCGGATAAGTGAGCGCAATATGTAAAGATGCGTTCTGCCTGCTTGTTTCCGATACAACAATACCAGAAAAGAACAGGAAAAACAGCGCAATCAGAAACAAAACGCCTTTTCCATGGACCTGCGATGGCCTCATTGCATGGAGAATATTCGCGGTCATAAATTTTTTTCTGCATCTCGCCAGTAAATACAGACATCTCAGCCCGGCAGCGGCAATGATGAATATTAATATGATTTTCCCTGCCATCAACAGATAATAATTCATGGAATCTCCTTCTCTCAAAAAATATCAATTACAACTAATTCCGGTACATTATTGATTCTCGGAAGAGGGTTGCTGTTTCCCAGCCCCCGGCTAATGACGACATTTCCCTGTTCATTTGGTATCATCCCGGAGTCGTATCCGGTAAACCAATGCCAATAATCACCGCCTGAACTGAACATTCCGCCCAATCCGGGAATTCTGATAATTCCTCCGTGCTTATGGCCGCATAAAAGCATATCATAGCGCAGTTCTTCCTGATAGACAATCCCGGCATAGGGAATCAGCGGCCTGTGGGCAATGATCAGCTTCAAATTCTGCTGATCTTCAGTTAAAAATGTCTCAATCATATGATAAGAATAGGGGAAATAGCCGCCGCTCAGATTATCGACACCGGCGATATCCACCTGCTGCCCTTTGACGTTTACACTGGCAGCTCCATTGTTTAAAATTGTAACGCCGACTTTCTTCAGCTGCTCCGGCAGCCTGGAATCTATCATCTCGATTCTGTCGAAATCCAATGTCCCATATTCGTCAGTGCCAATTTCAGCCGCCTGCTCATCGAGAAATTCCACCAGCATATCGCTTCCGTACACCATCTCATTTTCATGGTTTCCAAAGCTATAGTATACTGGGGCAATCTCTGCCAGGTTCTGGCACAGAGACACTGCTACCGAAATATCGTCATTCCCGGCAACCACCATATCTCCGGCAATCAAAATCAAATCCGGCTCTAATGTCTGTATCCTCCCGATCAAATCCCTGTTGTCTTTCCCAAATGTCCAGTTATGCAAATCAGCAAGACCAACGATCCGGATACGCTCATCTGTCTTATCGGATTCTATCTGGTAAAACGTAACCTCAAAGCGGAACCGTCCCAGAGAGTACAAAATGATGTAAACCAGAGCCAGAAGGCCTATTCCAACGCCTATCCATTTCCCTGCTTTCGCAAATTTATGCATCATCATTTCCTTCAAAGCCTCTTCAGAATCAGCGGCTAGTACCGGCTGATATCTGTTATCACGATCTCCGGCCTGTTCTGAATGCGAAGTCCTGATTTTTCAAGGCCCCGGCTTACAATCAGAGCCGCCGAATCCTTCTCATATTTTCCGGCCATATAGGCTCCGCTGCGTTTCTCTGGGAAAAAACCGTTTTCCTTCTCGTACAATGCGCCCACATATGGCAGCCGGATTTTTCCGCCCAGCCTTCCGCCGCTGAAAATAATGTCTCCCCAACTGGTGTTTTCGGATTTTTCCAGAAATCCTGGATTGTTGACAACAGAAATCTTCAGATGTCCCGGTTCTGTGTCCAGAAATTCCTGGTAAGAGTTCCCTGCCTGGGACAGCTCGTAGGAATCTGCCGGCGAAAAGCCGTAGATATCGACAAAATTTCCATTGACTTCGATTGTATCGCTCTCATTTTCCAGAACATGGGCACCGACAGATTCCAGCAGAGCCGTCAAATCATTCTCCTGGCCGGCTGCAATTCTCATTTCTGAGTCGCCATAGACACAATAAACCTGCGAACTCTCCGCAAGTCTCCTGCACAGCTCTGCGAGTCTTCCCGCTTCATTGTTTCCCTCTCCGGCCATATTTCCTGACAGAAGAATCAAATCAGGCTGCAGCAGAGACACCGCACTGATCAGCTTTTCATTATCACTTCCAAAGGAAGAGCCATTCAGATCCGATAACTGTACCACCCGCACAGTGCCGTCAATTTTTTCAGAAGAAACCGGATAGAATGTCTTTTCAAATGAACGGTTGAAAATAAAATTGGCGCCCAGAGACAATACTGCAAATGTTACAATATAAACCGCGCACCAGAGGAGTCCCTTTCTCATCCTGCTCCCCCTCTTCTTGGGGGCTCTGCCCTTTCCTGGTTTTTTTCCCCCGTCAGCCGGCTTCACCTGGAATTCCGCCTTTATTTCACGGTCGTAAGCCCAGGACAGGCAATCATTTAAAATACCTCCATACCTCTCCCTGAACTCTTCTATCTTCATATGGCCGGGATACAGAATTTCCACTGAATCTCCTGTTTCTTTCAGTTCAAACTGATCAATCCACTCAGCAATCACCTCCTGGGGCAACAGCTTTGAAAGTCTCCGGTATGCAACCTCCCATTTTAAGTTTCCCGCCGAATGATAATTTTCTTTTTTATTCTTCATATTATCCCAATCCTCAAACGACCGTTATAAGTTATCGTCTTCACCTTTCCGCTCTTCTGATAATAATTGAAACGGCTGATCCGAAAAAATATCATCAATCCGTATCGGCATTCGTTTTACCAGGGCGCCTAATTCATTGTATGTTTCAATCAGTTTGCTCTGTGAACGGTTCAGGCCATCCAGATAGCTCACCAGATTGAGTCTGGCCTGTTCAAAATTGCGGCGGTCTGTTTCTTTCTTTTCCTCCAAAATAGCCTGTGTTTCCTGTTTGTACTTCTCCGCCTCAATATGAGCGGCATTTGTAATATCCTCCGCTTTTTCATTGGCTGCCCTCTGAATCGCCTCGGCCTCCCGCTTCGCTTCATCCAAAATCCTCGACGCTTCCAGCCGGGCCTCTGCTAAAACATCTGCCAGATTCCTGTAATTTTCTTCATATTCTTTTAATTTATTCTGCATCTGCAGTAGCTGTTCAGAATCCACAGCAGTCTGATTCTTTTTCTGATTCTCGAGTGCCAGGAGCTTCTCCTTCAAGGATTTCTTCTCTTCATCTTCTGCATCGGTTTTATTTTTCAGTTCGTCGATCAATTTGCTCTGGCTCTCCAGAACCTGCCGGTTCTCTTCCAGTTTCCTGCCGGTTTCATCTTTAAAATTTTCCAATTCCTGTACCAGCGCCTCAATATACTGATCTACCTCATCCTGCTGATATCCGTTAAACCATACTGTACGAAATCTCTTCATAATTTCATCCTCTTTTTCTCTTAATACTTAGTGCAACGTATATAATATCTAAATTTTAAGTAAAAAAACAAAAAAGCTGCAACCTTGCGATTGCAGCCGAACTACCTTGCATCATTCTATTCGATACCTAAGGCTTCTAACTTTGCGTCCTTACATTTCTATAAGTTTGCCCATTTTGTATTCTCTTATAACAGCGAGAACTGCTTCTATTTTTTTATTATTATAGATTAATATATTAATTTTGTCAATAAAAAGCAAATTGTATACATTTACAAGTCTTTTTCGCACATTCTATCCTCTCAGCCTCTTTTTAGTTTACCTGTAGAAGTCTTTTCCAGGGTCTCCCAGGAAGCATGGAAGGCTGCAATGCGGTGCGTCAGAGGAAGGCTTTTATTCAGCTCTCTTATAAAACCGTCCATTTCCCGCTGCTCCTCTTCCAGTTCCCTCCCGTCCCTGCTCATGCAGATGTCTGCATTGAGCTTTCCTTTTTTTTCATATACCCTGCATTCCGCCACCACCGGGCACTGGTACAGCTTATTTTCCAGTTCTTCCGGGCTTACATTTTCCCCGCTCTCCAAAAGAATAATGTTCTTCTTTCTGCCGGTGATGTACAAATAGCCATCCTCATCTATCCTTCCCAGGTCTCCTGTGTACAGCCAGCCATCTTTCAGCATCGCTTCCGTCTCTGCCGCTAATTTGTAATATCCCTTCATAACATTGGCACCCCTGGCTGCAATTTCCCCATTATCAATTTTTAATTCTACATAGGGCATAATTCTGCCTGACGAGCCCTTGCGGAAAGCGCCTCCAGGTCCCGCGAGAAGACCTGTCGTCTCTGTCAGCCCATAAAAAACCTCCAGACGAATTCCCATCTGCAGCAGTCTCTCTTCCTGTACAGCAGTCAGAGCCGCCCCCAGGGAGACAATGTTGTCCAGCCTGCTGAGCTGCCTTTTTTTCAGCGCGCCGGAATCTATTTTTTGAAAAAACTGATTCAGCATTCCCGGAACGACAAACAGTCGGGTAACATTTTCTGTGCCTATATCACGAATCCAGTTTTTGGCGCTGCTGATAATCAAATGATTTCCTTTTATGAGATCATAGTAACAATACAGACCGCCTATATGGTATAGAGGAAGCGGCATCAAGGTGGTCTCGCCGCCGGGCTCATCCATGCATTGCCGGCCGTAAGCCAGAAAATTCTTTTTTGTCAGGGGAACCGGTTTGCTTCTCCCTCCTGTCCCTGAGGAAAAAAGGATCACAATCGTCTCATCTTCAGGATTCTCCTCGATCGGTTCCGCAATCTCTTCCATTCCTTCCTGCAGCTCTAACACCGGGATGCCGAAAGAGCGGTACTCATCTGCCATACCGGTATCACACACCAGAAGCTCCGTGTCTGAGAGTTCTGTTAAATACCGCAGATCTTCTTCCGACAGCGTATAATTATAGGCCACCAGAACATTTCCGGAAGCAATGATCCCCATGCACTGAACCAGCCAGAGATAACTGTTTTCGGCAATCAGTCCAATGTGATGGCCTTTACCGGCAAAATAATTTTTCCAAAATTTACAGGATTTTCCGATGTCCTGGACAAACCGTTCCTTGCCAACCTTTTTTCCATTAAATTCTACCGTGATTTCGGTGGAATTTTTGTTTAATTGTTCCACCAGGTATGCCACCATAGTATTTTCTCTCCTCTGTCAATTTGAAACTCTTTCTCTCCAGCCTGCTGCTTGTTCTGATTATATCACCTTCTATATAGAATGTCATTCTGTTTTCACCCTGGGAGTCCCCGCGCCCCTCAGATAATAATGCAGATCATTCCTCCATTGCTGTCATTGATAATCTTCTGCAGAGTGTCCTGCAGCTTCATCTGGCAGTCCTCAGTCAGCTGAGAGATCTTGGCCTGGATACCGTCCTCGACGATCTGTTCCACAGATTTTCCAAAAATATTGGTGTCCCAGATTCCGTCGTCTCCGCTCTGGCTGTTCTGGCGGATGTAGGCAATGAGATCCTGGGCCTGCTGTTCACTTCCGACGATAGGGGCGATCTCCGTCTCGATCTGGGCTTTGATCAAATTGATCGACGGAGCCTGGGCTTTCATTTTTACCCCGTATTTATTCCCGTGCCGGATCACCTGGGGTTCATCCAAGACAATCTCGGAGCGCTCCGGTGTGACGACGCCGTAACCCTTCATCCGCACCTGGTTCATAGCTGACTCTACTTTTTCGTACTCTTTTTTCATTTTTGCCAGGCTGCCCAGGGTCTGCATCAACTCATATTCCCCTGTGATGGGAAGACCCACATAGTCGCTGAGGGTCTGATAATAATAGCTGTCATCCACCTGGATATCCATCGCCACAGACCCGTCTGCCATATTCATCTGCCGGATCCGGATTTGACCCGCAGCATCCCCGTCCTCCTGATGCAGGTTTTCCTGTGACGAGGCCGCTTCTTTCATATATGTAACCGTTTGGATAATGTCTCTGGCTTTCTGTATGACTTTCCCTTTCAGCCAGTGGGAGGCCGGAAGGAGCTCCAGCCATTTGGGAATATAAAAATCGATCTCTGTCACTGGAAATTCTTTCAGCACTTTTTCCAGAATTCGGGTAATGTCTTCCTTTTTTAGCTGCTCGCAGTTGACCGGCATAACGCTGACGCCGTATTTTTCCTCCATCTCGCCGGCAAGGCGGATTGTCTCCTCCGAGTAAGGCCGCTCACAGTTCAGCAGAATAATGAAGGGCTTGCCGATCGCTTTCAGCTCTTCAACGGCAGTCTCTTCTGCAGTTATGTATCCGGGACGTCTGATTTCCCCAAAAGAGCCGTCAGTAGTTACTACAATTCCAATGGTAGAGTGATCGTGAATCACTTTTCGGGTCCCGATCTCCGCAGCCCTGGTAAACGGGATTTCATAATCAAACCATGGCGTTTTGACCATGCGCTCCGCATCATTCTCGATGTGTCCGGCGGCGCCGTCCACCATAAAGCCTACGCAGTCAATCAGGCGGATACGGGCCTGAATGCCGTCGGCCAGGGTAATCTTCGCCGCCTCCTTGGGGATGAATTTTGGTTCCGTTGTCATTATAGTCTTTCCAGCAGCGCTCTGGGGCAGTTCATCCCGGCTCAGGGTTTTCTGGTGTTCGTCCTCCATGCCAGGGATAACCAGCAGCTCCATAAACCGTTTGATAAAAGTAGATTTTCCAGTTCGCACCGGCCCGACTACACCAATATAGATTTCTCCCCCTGTCCTGGCTTCCATATCTTTGTATACATGAAAATTGTCCATAAAAATACCCCCTTGCTGTGCTGTTATAGTATATGCAAGGGGGCAGTCATTCTATACCCTATTTTACTTTTCCGCCGGGCTCACCGCGGAGGATCTTGAGGGCCTTCTCTGCCCTTTCTTCCAGAGAATAGGTTTTAAAGGACATCTTATTGACGCGGAATACGTCCTTATTGTCCTCGATCTCTGCAATCTTTACCTTGGTAGCCAACTCGCTGCAGCTAATATCATCTATATAATCGAAATAGGTCATATCCTTTCTCTTGGTGAGAATCTCGACTCCATCCAACACTGCCCTGGAAAATCCGTAGCACTCCATATCCCGAATCGTCATCTCGGTATCTTCCACAACGTCATGGAGAACCGCCACTTCCTTCTCCTCCTCCGTATTCATCTTCATCATCACCCGCATGGCGTGTTCAATATAAGGCCTGCCGTTCTCGTCTGTTATGCCGCTTAAAGCGGCTGTCGCCAATTCAATCGCTTTCTGAAGCATAATCGTTGCACCCCTTTACCCGAATAATCTCCTTTTTTCCATATTAGCACAAATGCACAAAAAAAGCCAGATAGTTTATAGTTTGTTCGGATAGATTCTCCCATGCTGAGCAAAATGCAGGAGGAAACGGAAACGCTTCAGGGCCATTTAAACGCAGAAAAGGCAGAGAGCTTCTCTATCTCTCTGCCTGATTGTCTGGACTCTTTCAACGAAAGGCGGCTCTCTATTCGCTCAGGTATGCTTTCTTTACCTGATCATTGTTCATCAATTCCTTGGCGTCACCTCTCAGAACGATTTTCCCAGTTTCCAGGACATACGCCTGATCTGCGATGGCCAGGGCTTTCTTAGCATTCTGTTCCACCAAAAGGACTGTAACGCCATCCTTGTTGATCTTCTGGATAATATCAAAAATCTCATTAACATAGATCGGAGACAATCCCATAGACGGCTCATCCATGACAATCAGCCTGGGATGGCTCATCAGAGCCCGCCCCATTGCCAGCATCTGCTGTTCGCCTCCGGATAGGGTTCCCGCCACCTGGTTCCGCCGCTCTTTCAGTCTGGGGAAGCGCTCATAGACCATCTCCAGAGTGCTCTCAAGCTCTGCCTTATCATTGCGGGTAAAGGCCCCCAGCTTTAAGTTTTGAAGAACTGTCAGCTGGGCAAAAACCCGGCGCCCCTCCGGCACGTGGGCAATCCCCATAGAAACCAGCTTATATCCAGGTGTTTTGGTAATATCTTTGCCCTCATAAGATATGGTTCCCGCTTTTGAAGGGATCAAGCCTGTTATGGTGTGGAGGATCGTCGTTTTCCCCGCTCCATTGGCCCCGATCAGGGCAATGATCTCCCCCTGGTTTACATCGAAGGAAATTCCTTTAATGGCCTGGATGACTCCGTAGAATACCTCCAGATTTCTCACTTCCAGCATTGCCATCTTCCATTTCCTCCTTATTCTCCCAGATATGCCGTAATAACCTGCGGGTCATTCAGCACATCGGATGTATCTCCGCTGGCCAGCACCTGACCGAAATTTAATACTGTCAATTTCTCACAGATGCCGGACACCAGCTTCATGTCATGCTCAATCAAAAGAATCGTCATATTAAATTCTTTTCGGACAAAACGTATAGTCTCCATCAGTTCAGCCGTCTCATTGGGATTCATTCCTGCTGCCGGCTCATCCAGCAGAAGAAGTTTCGGCTCCGTAGCCAGGGCTCTGGCAATCTCCAATTTCCGCTGTTTACCGTACGGCAGATTGGATGCCTTATAATGGCTCTCCTGTTCCAGATCGAAAACCTTTAAAAGCTCCATTGCCTTCTCATCCATTGCCTTTTCTGCCTTATAGTAGTTGGGAAGGCGAAGGATTCCGGCCAGGGTGGAATACTTATAATGGTTGTGCAGACCTGCCTTCACATTATCCAAAACTGTCAGCTCTTTAAAAAGACGGATATTTTGAAACGTTCTGGCAATCCCGCTCTGGTTAATCTCGATTGTCTTTTTTCCGGTTATGTTTTTGCCATCCAGGACAATGCTCCCCGTATCCGGTTTATATACGCCTGTCAGCAAATTAAAAACTGTGGTTTTTCCTGCTCCGTTGGGTCCGATCAGGCCATACAGCTGACCCTTTTCGATTGTCACATCAAATCCGTCAACCGCCTTCAAACCGCCGAAGGAGATGCTCAGGTTTTTTACTTCCAGCATTGCAGCCATGATTACGCCTCCTTCGCCTGTCTTTTTTTCTTAAACCACTCTGCAGCCCGCTCCCGCATTTCAATAGCCTTGGGACTGGAATTGAAAAGCATCAGGGCAATCAGAACAATGGCATAGATCAACATTCGGTAATTGTTCAAACCTCTCAGGAGCTCAGGAAGAAGAGTCAGGACTACGGCTGCTATCACGGAACCCCGGATATTTCCAATGCCTCCCAATACGACGAATACCAAAATCATAATAGACTGGTTATAGCCGAAGTTTTTCGGCAGAGCGGCAAGGGTAGTCAGATTGTGGGCATAGAGAACGCCTGCTACACCAGCCAGGGCCGCCGACACTGAAAAGGCCAGCAATTTATATTTCGTAACATTCAAGCCTATGGATTCTGCTGCAATGCGGTTGTCCCGAATGGCCATAATCGCCCGTCCGGTTCTGGAATTTACCAGATTCATCACAATAAAAAGGGTAATCAGCAGCAAAATGACACCGATCGTGAACGTGGAAGCCTGAGGCGTTCCAGTAATTCCCTGGGCACCTTTAATTAAAGTCTCCCCGCCTTCTCCCAGGCCAAGCTCAATCTCGCTCTTCATGGAGAAGTGGAATCCGTTGACGTCTCTTCCCAGATAAATTGCGTTGATAATGTTTTTGATTATCTCACCAAAAGCCAGGGTCACAATCGCCAGATAGTCACCGCGGAGACGGAGAACCGGGATCCCAATCAGGATGCCGAATACGGCAGCTACAGCCGCCCCAATCAGAATTGCAATCACAAGGCTTACCGTAGGATCAATGCTCCCTTTCATAATCTTGGAAAAAAGGGCACCGGAGAAAGCTCCTACACACATAAATCCTGCGTGGCCGAGGCTCAGTTCCCCTGAAATTCCTACTACCAGATTCAGGGAGACAGCCAAGATGGAATAGGTGCACAGCGGCACCAGCAGTCCCTCCATAAGGCTGGACATATGATCTGTCTTCAATGCGATTTCTACCAGGATGTAGGCCAGGATGACCATTCCATAGGTCAGCCCGCTTCCCTGCCAGAAATTCTTTTTTGCTTTTGCCATTTTCATCTCCATACCTCCATCAGACCTTTTCACTGATTTTCCGGCCCATAATACCGGTGGGACGCACCAGAAGGACAATGATCAGGACAGAAAATACAATCGCGTCTGAAAGCTGTGAGGAGATATATGCCTTTGACAGGTTTTCAATAACCCCTAAAAGGATCCCCCCGATCATAGCTCCAGGGATGGAACCGATTCCCCCGAAAACAGCCGCCACAAATGCCTTGATGCCAGGCATTGCACCAGTCTGGGATGTCAAAGCCGGGTAGGCAGAGCAGTAGAGGACTGCTGCCACAGCAGCCAGAGCTGAGCCGATAGCAAAGGTAACGCTGATCGTCTTGTTGACATTAATTCCCATCAAGGTAGCCGCTCCTCTGTCCTCTGAGACTGCCAGCATAGCCTGGCCTGTTTTTGTCTTGTTGATAAACAGAGTAAGGCCGATCATAACGATAATTCCGCTCAGGATTGTCACAATCGTCTCCCCTGAGATCAGAAGCTGGCCTCCGGCAAGTTTCAAAGGTTCCATCGTGATGACCGAAGTAAATGACTTGGTATCGGCGCCGAATAAAAGCAGAGCTAAATTCTGAAGAAGATAGCTGACGCCGATGGCAGTTATCAATACTGCTAACGGTGAGGCGTCGCGAAGCGGCCTGTACGCTACCCTCTCAACTGTAACGCCCAGTATCGTACATACGACTACCGCTGCCAGAATGCCGACCACAGGGGACATTCCCATGGTGCTGGTAACAATAAATACCACATAACCGCCCACCATAATGATGTCGCCGTGTGCAAAGTTCAGCATCTTTGCAATACCATAAACCATCGTGTAGCCCAGCGCAATGATTGCATAGACGCTTCCCAGGCTGATTCCGCTGATTAGATAGGACATAAAACTCATTTCTGCACCTCTTGTTCTCTACCATTCAAGAAGAGGGTTGTCATATGACAACCCTCCTTGGGTCTTTTTTTATACGGATTATTCCATTGCAGTGTAAACACCGTTCTCGATCTTAACTGCCTTAGGAGCTTTGTTGGGCTCGCCTGCTTCATTCCAGGTCATGCCGCTTCCGGTCAGGCCGTCAACCTTAATGTTCAGCATGGAAGTCTTCAGAGCTTCGCAGAGATCAGAAACACTCATATCCGGGGTTGCTCCTGCATCTTCCAGAGCAGCCTTGATAATGTAAACTGCATCATAGGAATCTGCTGCAAACTGGTTAGGTGTGCCGCCGTACTGCTCTTCATAGGAAGTAACGAAACTTACTGTCAGATCATCAGTTGCGTCTGCTGCGAAAGGAGTAAGCAGCATCAGTCCCTCTGCCAAGCTAGTGTCAAAGTTCTCAACGCCCAGGATACCATCCATACCGTCACATCCGAAGAACATAGGCTTCCAGCCCATAGCATCGGCCTGGGTCAGTACCAGAGAAGCCTCTGTGTAGTAGAAGGGAAGGAATACCAGCTCAGCACCTGCATCCTTTGCCTTCTGAAGCTGAGTCGTAAAGTCTTTGTTGCTGTCTGCGGTGAATGCTTCGGCAGCAACGATCTCCAGGCCCTGATTCTCTGCCTCCTGAGCAAACTTGGTATAGATACCGCTGGAATATACATCAGAGCTGTCATAAATAACAGCAACCTTGGTAGCTAATTTGTGCTCGCCGATGTACTGAGCAGATGCAGCACCCTGATCTGGGTCTGCAAAGCAGACACGGAATACGTTGGGGTTGGCAGCACATTCAACAGCGGATCCAGAAGGTGTAATCTGGAACATATTGTCTGCCATAGTCTTATCTGCAACCGCGATACAGGGATTGGAAGTAGTGGTTCCCACTAACATCTGCATTCCCCAGTCTTTTAAGCTGTTGTATGCATTGACAGCCTTTTCTGCATCATTCTCATCATCCGCACTGTTGTACTCGATCTGGTAGCCGTTGATGCCGCCTGCTGCATTGATCTCGTTGACCGCCAGCTCAGCACCATTTACAACTGCCTGTCCATAGATAGCGGTACCTCCGGTCAGGGGGCCGATCGCGCCGATCTTCCAGGTTGCTCCATCTGCTGCAGGAGCCTCTGTCTCCGCTGCTCCCTCTTCAGCTGCAGCCTCCGTCTCCCCGCCTGCTGCAGTAGTATCTGCTGCCGCTGCAGTGGTGGTGCTGGTGCTGCCTGAACTTCCGCAGGCTGCGAGGGAAGCTGCCACAGCAGCTGCCAAAGTAAGACTTAAGATTTTTCTTTTCATAATTGTCTCCTCCTCTTTTTTCTTCGAATCCGGAGAGCAGCCATACGGACAATGTTCGTCCCCAGCGCACACCCCGGAATACGAAAACGGCTGCAGCTGCCGGTCGCCTTCGACCGCACGCTGCAAAGCCGCCGATTAAAATCTTTTCTAAATTATAGTGACTCAAACTCGGGTTGTCAACTGTTTCTCTCTGTTATTTTCCTGTTTTTGCTGGAAACAGCCGCCGTTATAATTTATTTTCATGCAATCCATTCCCTGCGGTTATCGTTTGAGTTCTCATTCCCATTCCAAATCCCGATTCTCGATCTGTCTGTCTCTAAGCATCAGATCCTGAACCGCGTCACCTGCCGCTTTTCCCTCAAACAGAACCTCGTTGACCTGTTCTACAATCGGCATGGGCACCTGGTATTTGCGGGCAAGAGTCCTGGCAGCTTTGGCAGAATATACGCCCTCCACCACCATTTTAACCTCTTTCATAGCCGCTTCCATGGTATAGCCTTTTCCAATCAGGATCCCGGCCCGCCGGTTCCGGCTGTGCATGCTGGCACAGGTCACAATCAGATCGCCGATTCCGGAAAGCCCTGCAAAAGTCTGAGGCTTCCCGCCCATAGCTGTCCCCAGCCTGCTGATCTCAGCGATCCCTCTGGTGATCAGAGCCGCCTTGGTGTTGTCCCCGTAGCCCAGGCCGTCAGCGATCCCGGCAGCCAGGGCAATTACATTTTTTAGAGCTGCTCCCAGCTCAATTCCCATCATGTCCGGGCTGGTATAAACCCGGAACACCTGGCTCATAAATACTTTCTGCACAGTCTCCGCTGTCTCCCTGCTGTGGGCTCCCACCACACAGGTAGTCGGCAGGAAACGGCTGACCTCCTCCGCATGGCTTGGGCCAGAAAGAACGGCGATATCGGCTTCCGGCAGTTCCTCCTCAATCACCTGTGAGAGAACCTTGAGAGATTCCTCCTCGATACCTTTCGCCACATTGACAACAATCTGCCCTTTCCGGCAGAAGGGGGCCATCTTTCTGGCCGTCTCCCTAACGTAGATGGAGGGAACTGCCAACACCAGTATGTCTTTCCCCTCCATAGCTTTCTCTAAGTCTGCAGTGATCTCCAGACTGTTCGGGATCTCTGCATCCGGGAGATTCGGATGTCTCCTGCTCTCCCGGATCTGCTGCGCCTCCTTCTCAAAAGCAGACCACAGAGTCACCGCCTCTCCGTTATGTATGAGAAGGACTGCCAGCGCAGTCCCCCAGGTACCTGAACCGATTACACCTATCCGCATCATGCTTTCTTCGCTCCCAATTTATTTTCTGTCCCGTGTATCAGTCTTCCGATATTAGCCCTGTGCCGCCAGAAAGCCATCGCAGAAATCACGCCGGCAGCCACACAGCATTCCACCTGAATCCTTCCTGTATTCATAGACGGTATCCCAGTTGTCCCGTAGCTTCCTATCATAGTGAAAGATACTGTCAAGATAAAGAAGCACGCAGCTACCAGCAGAGAACCCAGGGAAACATAGCGGGTAATTGCCACCGTCACCACAAAAACTGCCAGGCAGACCAGGGCGATCCGCATATCGCTGGCCGCCAGAAGACCTGCCATAGCTGCAATCCCCTTTCCCCCTTTAAATTTCAGATAGCAGGGGAAATTGTGGCCCAGGGTTACGCCAAAGCCGGTATACAGTACCAGCAGATGGGTATAGAGGCCGCCGTCCCCCACAAAAAACCTCACCAGCAGGCAGGGAATCAGAGTTTTGAAAAAGTCGCCGGCAAAGACAATAAGGCCGGCTTTTTTCCCCATCACGCGCAGGGCATTGGTGGTGCCAGAGTTTCCGCTCCCCTGGGTGCGAATGTCAATCCCGTGTGCCCGGCCATAGATATAGCCGGTCTGAAACAATCCGAATACGTACCCCAGTGCCAAACAAAATACACGTTCCATAGAATCACTGCTCCTTTGCTTTCCGTTCCCGGATAATAAATTTCAGAGCTGTTCCTCTGAACCCAAATGCCTCCCGAATCTTGTTCTCCAGGTATCTGGTATAAGAAAAATGCATCAGCTCTTTATCATTTACAAAAATCACAAAGGTAGGCGGTTTAACAGCTACCTGGGTCATATAGTACAGCTTCAGGCGCTTTCCCTTGTCGGAAGGCGGCTGCTGCATGGCCACCGCTTCTGTCATAATCTCATTGAGGACACCTGTAGATATCCTCATATTCTGGTTCTGGCGAACCATGTCAATAAGGTCAAACAGTTTTCCCAGTCTCTGCCCCGTCTCCGCAGAGATAAACAGATACTCTGCATACGGCATATAAGAAAGAACCTCTTTGATCTTTCTGGTATACTCGTAGATGGTCTTGTCATTTTTTTCGATAGCATCCCATTTATTGACAGCAATAATGACCCCTTTGCCTCTGTCATGGGCAATTCCGGCAATCTTTGCATCCTGCTCCGTAACGCCCTCTACGGCATCTATGACCACGATCACCACATCAGCCCGCTCTACGGCCGTCACTGTTCGGATAATGCTGTAGCGTTCCAGATCCTCTTTAATCTTGCTCTTTCTTCTCAGCCCTGCAGTATCAATAAAGACATACTCGGTGCCATTGTGGACAATCTCTGTATCCACTGCATCCCTGGTGGTGCCGGCTATGTCCGACACAATAACCCGGTTCTCTCCCACCAGCTTATTAATCAGAGAAGATTTCCCTACATTCGGCTTGCCCACCACAGCAATCCGCGGGCGCTCATCCTCCTCATCCTCCAGCAGTTCCCGGTCGAAATGCTTTGTCACCTCGTCCAGGAGCTCACCGATTCCCAGCCGGGATGCGGCTGAGACTGGAATCGGATCCCCGATCCCGAGATTGTAAAACTCATAGATATCATTGCCGAATTTCTGGAAGCTGTCCACCTTATTGACAGCCAGAACTACCGGCTTTCTGGACTTCCGCAGCATATCCGCCACCTTGGAATCAGCATCCACCAGGCCCTGCCGCACATCCACGATAAAGATAATCACATCCGCCGTGGCGATGGCGATCTCCGCCTGCTCCCTCATCTGGGATAGAATCACATCTTTGGCATCCGGCTCAATACCGCCGGTATCGATCAGAGTAAAATTCATATCGAGCCAGGTACAATCCGCATAGATGCGGTCTCTGGTGACGCCCGGTGTGTCCTTGACGATGGAGATTGCCTCCCCTGCCAGGACATTAAACAGTGTGGATTTTCCCACATTGGGCCGTCCTACGATTGCAACTACTGGTTTGCTCATATCAGTCTCCTTCTTCTAAAGAGAATTTCTCCCCCGGGCGGTGCTCAAAAAACCGCTCCGGTTCATAGCCGGCATACACCGGCGGTTCCTTCTTGTACTCCGGGTGAAGAATCGCCTCCACCAGGTCACATCCGCCTGATTTTACTATATGGACCGGCACTTGTAAAGCATTTTCTACCTGTGTCCGGGTCACATCATCCAAAAATACTTCCTCTCCGCTTCTGAACATACAGGATGGGAGCAGCAGGCATTTCCCCAGATTTTTTCCTTTTAACTGGGCGATAATATCCTGTCCTGTGATCAGCCCCGCCACCGTGATCTCCTCCCCAAAGAAGTCATTGCGGATAGCATGCAGATGGACTTTTCTTCCAGGGAAGCGCTCCTCGATCTGCTGAATGTACGTCTGGATGAACGGGTAGGCCAGCTTTCCTGTGGCAATGGAAATTTCTCCCGCTTCCACCGCCTTTTCCTCCCCTTCCGGCAGATTCTGAAGGGTCTCTTCCACCTCTGAGGAGAGCAGCCTCAGCATTCCCACCCCGTTTTCCAACTGGGGATAACCGTCATACCGCTCTTCCTCCGGCAGCGGTCTTCCGGCAAGGATATAAAACTCGTCGCTGGCATGGATAAAATGAGTGCCGCGGGCGGCGTACAGCTCCCTCTGCCATTTTTCAATGAGATCAATGGTCTCCCCAGCCTCCTGGCCAGTGAATGTCCTGAGAGGGAACAGTCCGTCCCGGTATTTGGTAAGCCCAACCGGGACAACGGAAACACTTTCCATATAAGGAAGATATCCCGCCAGATCCCGGATGGTCCTGTCCAGCTCCGCCCCATCGTTAATGCCCGGGCAGAGGACGATCTGCCCATTCATCGGTGTTTCAGCCTCATACAGTCTGTCGATCATCTCCAGCGATCTCCCCGCGAACCGGTTGTGAAGCATTTTGCACCGCAGCTCCGGGTTGGTGGTATGGACTGAGATATTGATAGGCGACAGCTTAAAACGGATAATCCGGTCAATATCCTTTTCCTTCATATTGGTAAGAGTGATATAGTTTCCCTGGAGAAAAGACAGCCTGGAATCATCGTCCTTAAAATATAACGTGTCCCTCATCCCCGGCGGCATCTGATCAATAAAACAGAAAATACACCGGTTGCTGCAGGATTTATAATCGCTCATCAGACTGTTTTCAAAGTTAATCCCCAGATCCTCATAATGATTTTCGATATCCAGCTCCCACTCCTCCCCGTTGGCCTTTCGGACTAACATAGTCATGGAGTCGCTGTTTACAAAATATTGATAGTCGAAAATATCTTCCAGCTCATGCCCATTAATCGACAGAAGGATATCGCCGGCCTCCAGCTCCAGCTCCTCTGCTATAGAGCCAGGATCTACACTTGCGATCCGATGGCCTTTTTTCTGCTTTTTCATATCGTGTCAGCCTTTCTCTTTGTCAATTGCTCTTTTTTAGTATACAGGAGTTCCTGAGCTTTGACAAGGAGATTTCCTGCATTTGCGCCTGAGCCCTCTGCCGTGCAGCCAGAATGCAGCTATCGCAGCTCCCCTTTGTTCCGATAAAAAAACTGGCAAAAAATGGGGCTTCTATTGACGGGAGGCCCTCTGAAATGTTATAAATGGATTAGGTACTGCCCACACCAACGGTACTTACCAAAGCTCAGCAGTTTGGCTCCGCTGGATTGCTGTTTAATTTCTCATGGAGGAAACAGAATGAAAAATAATTACGTTTTCCACGACTCCCTGCCAGTCGGTCCGTTGAAACTGGCGGCCCTTGACAGCTGCCGGGATCTGGCCCAAAAAGTCAATGACCACATCATCACGTTCCGCAAAAATGACACAGAAGAACTGATCCGCCGGCAGGCTGACCTTCATTACCGCGGCTACGACGCCGAGTCTTATCTGTTAAAATGCTCCTGCCCCCGGTTCGGCACAGGCGAAGCCAAGGCTCTGCTGAATGAATCGGTTCGCGGCACAGATATTTTTGCCATGGTGGATGTCACCAATTACAGCATTTCCTATACCGTCAACGGCTACACCAACCACATGTCCCCGGACGATCATTTTCAGGATTTAAAGCGAATCATTGGAGCCTGCCGGGCCACCGCCCACAGGGTTAATGTCATCATGCCCTTCCTGTATGAAGGCCGCCAGCATAAGCGCTCTCACAGAGAGTCTCTGGACTGTGCTATGGCCCTGGAGGAGCTGGTTCAGATGGGGGTGGAAAATATTATCACCTTCGACGCCCACGACCCCAGAGTGCAGAATGCGATTCCGCTCAACGGGTTCGACAATTTTATGCCCACCTATCAGTTTATCAAAGCTCTTTTCCGCCACGATAACACTCTCCAGATTGATAAGGAGCACCTAATGATCATCAGTCCAGATGAAGGTGCCATGAACCGGGCGGTCTACCTGGCCAACAACCTGAGCGTAGACATGGGCATGTTCTATAAGAGAAGAGACTATTCCAGAATTGTAAATGGCCGCAACCCCATCGTTGCCCATGAGTTCCTCGGCTCTTCTGTAGAGGGAAAAACCGTCATCATCATCGATGATATGATCTCCTCCGGTGAGAGTATGCTGGATACCGCCAGGGAGCTGAAGGACAGGAAGGCGAAAAAAGTGGTCGTCTGCTGCACGTTTGGCCTGTTTACCAGCGGTCTGGAGAAATTTGATGAATTCTACAACAAAGGCTACATTGACTATGTGATCACCACCAATCTCAATTACCGGCCAGCCGAGCTGCTAAACAGAGAATGGTACATTGAAGCCGACATGAGCAAGTATATGGCTGCTATCATCAATGCCCTGAATCACGATGTGTCCATCAGCGCTTCTCTGTCGCCTACTGAAAAGATCCAGAAGCTGCTCCAGAGGTACCACGCTGATGGCTATGATTACGTCGGCACACTGGTATAGGGGACTTGCCCGGCAGTCCTCACCGCAGAGCCAGAAAAGCAGCCAGATTTCCTCGGCTGTCCCCCATGACCCTGTGGGAATAAAAGTGATCTGGATTACACATGGTACAGATCCCGGCTGTGTGGATGTTAGCAGGCTTGACGCCGGCATCCTCCAGCACTTTTCTGTTAGCCTTCCACAAATCCATCTGATATTTTCCGGGTTCTTTTCCTGCACAGTACAGCCCTTCGGCCCCCTGGGGACCGAAGGCTTTTTTTACTTCCTCGATGACGTCTTCCCCCACTTCAAAGCAGCCCCGGCAGATGCTGGGGCCAATACAGGCGATCACATCCCCCGGATCGGTTCCATATGCTTTTTTCATCTCATTTAAGGTAGCTCCCCCCATTCTTTTTACCGTACCTCTCCAGCCGGAGTGGGACAGGCCAATCGCTTTTTTCTTTGGATCCAGGAAATACAAAGGAACACAATCAGCATAAAATGTCACCAGCGTAATCCCGGGAATATCCGTGATCAGCCCGTCAATATCCCGGTAATCCCGGTCCCGCAGTATTCCTTTTCCTTTATCTTTCTCTGTCACCCGGCGAATGTTGGTTGTATGGGTCTGCCAGGACAGGACCATGCTGTCTGTACTCACGCCCACAGCCTCCCCCATCCGGCGGTAATTTTCCATCACTGCCGCCTGATCATCATTCCGGGAAAAAGACAGATTCATAGAAGCGTAGCATCCTCTGCTGACCCCTCCGTGCCGGGTAGAAAAGCCATTTCTCACCAGGCCGGTATCATCCAGAGCTGGAAAGGAAAGCCAGACAACGCCATTTTTTTCCAAAACCACCATCTCCTCCGGCCGGCTCCAGCCGGTTCCCGGATTTCTGTTCCATCTAATCTCCATCATTTTCCTCCTTCTCTAAAATGCATCTCTGATCAGCCGGATCTCGCTTCCGAGGATAGCCACCACATCAAACCGGCATGGAAACTGCCTGTATTCCGGGTGTTCCCACAAGTATTGGCGTGCTGCACTGCGGATCCTCTGCTGTTTTTCTAAATGGACCGCTTCTGCTGGATCCCCCATTCTGCTCCCCGAGCGGAATTTCACCTCTGCAAAGACCAGACAATCCCTGTCCAGGGCAATCAGATCAATCTCCGTTCTCTGCCGCCCACGGTAATTTTGATCCAACATTATATATCCTTTATTTGCCAAATAGGCAGCCGCTATCTGCTCATAGCTGCTGCCTATCTTTCTTTTATCTGTCGTCTTGATTTCCCCCCTGACTGCACAATCTTCCCAATAAAGCTCCTTCTGTGGATCGGACACGGACCGTACTGCCTGATGGCGGCGATGTGGGCCGCCGTCCCATAACCTTTATGCCGGGCAAAACCGTATTCCGGATACAGCTTATCGTACTCCAGCATCATGTGGTCCCTAGTAACTTTGGCCATAATGCTGGCCGCTGCGATGGACACACTTTTTGCGTCCCCTTTGACAATAGGCACCTGCCTTGCCGGTATGGCCAGCCCCGGTATGGTCACCGCATCATTCAGCAGAACATCCGGGAGCACTGTCAGCTTTTCTATAGCCTGGCGCATAGCCTCATACGTCGCCTGAAGAATATTGATCTCATCGATGGTCTCCGGCGGGACGATTCCGACGGCCCAGGACACCGCCTTTTCTTGTATCTCCAGAAACAGAGCTTCCCTCTTTTTTTCCGAGAGTTTTTTAGAATCATTCAAATACAAAATCTGGCAATCCTTTGGCAGGATAACGGCTCCGGCTACTACCGGTCCGGCCAGCGGTCCCCGGCCAGCCTCATCTATCCCGCATATGGTCCCCAATATTCCGTACTCCCGCTCATACTGTCTCATCCCCTCCAGGCGCTGAAGCTCCTTCTCCAGTTTTTCTTTCTTATCTGCTGCCATATTTTCCTCCCAATCCAGTGTCCGGAAATCCAGCCATCATTTCACCTTCATGTTTCCTAAAGGCCACAGCCGGAGCCAGATCTTTCCGATTATCTCGTCACGCCTGATATTTCCTACATCCGGATCCCGGCTGTCAGAGCTGAAATTGCGGTTATCTCCCAGGACAAAGTATTCATCTTCTCCCAGCGTAATCGGTTCCGCCGCCCTTCTCGCCTCCGCTGCCGGCTCTGTACCCACATCATCCTCCAGCTTCTCACCGTCAATGTAGACCCAGCCATCCTTGATCTGGACCGTCTCGCCAGGGAGGCCAATGATTCGTTTCGTATAATACCGGCCCTCTCTCAGCCGATATCCAAACACCACGATATCATATCTCTCCGGCGCCGAAAACCGGTAGCTCAGCTTGTCTACCAGCAGGACATCTCCATGGTGAAGAACCGGTTCCATAGAGCGGCCATATACATCAGCCCGCTGAACCACAAATGCAATCAGAAACAGCACGGCAAGAACCGCCGCACCAATATAGACCAGAAAAAGCCCAAGCTCCCTCGCCCGGACTTTTTTCTCCGCTCTTTGGGAGCCTCTGGGCGGGACCTGTCCCCTCATCCAGCGGCTGCGGGCGGAAGCTCCAGGGTAATCCTCCCCAGGCGCCCGCTTCGGAAATCATCCAGCAAAATAGAGGCGGCCTTGGCACTGTCACTGGCTCCGCCCTTCAGCAGGCAGGACCTTGCCTGAGCAATCTGCTCCAAAATCTGGAAAGGACTGTCCTCCCCAGTCTCCGTCCCTGGATAGCGTTTCTCAATCACCCCGGGGTATCTCCCTCTCAAAAACCGAATCAGCTCCAGAGCCAGCTCTTCCTTATCCAATATCTCATCATTGATAGAGCCGATGAATGCCAAATTCAGACCAGCCTTCTGATCCTCAAACTTTGGCCACAAAATACCCGGTGTGTCTAAAAGCTCCAGCGTCTTATTCAAGCGGATCCACTGGTTTCCCTTCGTCACACCAGGCCGGTTTCCGGTCTTGGCACAGGCTCTCCCTGCAAATGCATTGATAAATGTAGACTTTCCTACATTCGGGATTCCCACCACCATAGCTCTCACCGGCCGGTTCAGGATTCCTCGTCTCCGGTCCCGCTCAATCTTTTCCCGGCAGGCTTCCTGGACTGTGGGACTGATCTGCTTCAGGCCATTTCCTGTCTTGCAGTTAACTTTCACCACATGGCAGCCCTGATCTGTGAAATAGCGCACCCACTCTTCGTTGGCCTTCTCATCAGCCAGGTCAGATTTGTTCAGCAGAACCATCCGGGCTTTTCCCCCAGCCAGCTCATCAATATCCGGATTTCGGCTCCCGAGAGGGGTTCTGGCGTCTACCAGCTCGATCACCAAATCGATCAATTTCATATCTTCCTTCATGGCACGTTTGGCTTTCGTCATGTGCCCTGGATACCATTGAATATTCATACATTTCCTCTGTCTCTATCGCCTCATTGAATCAGGCCGATCTCCAGGAGGGGGGCAATCTTCAGCCAGACCTTTCCAATAATCTGGTCCTTTTTCACATTCCCTACATTGGCGAAACGGCTGTCTTCGCTGCTGTCCCGATTATCACCCAGCAAAAAGTATTCGTCTTCTCCCAGCAGAACCGGGTTTTCTGCCAATCCGGCAGAAGCCACAAAAGAAGAATTTTCTTTCGGCAGAACCTCTCCATCAATATAAACCTGACCATTTCGAATCTGAACCGTCTCTCCAGGAAGTCCGATAACTCGCTTGATGTTCAGCTTCTGGTCCTCTCTCTGGAATACTACAATGTCCCCCCGTTCAGGAGCCGAAAAATCGTAAACCAGCCGGTTCATCAGAACAACATCTCTGTCATTTAGAAGGGGCTGCATGGAGCTGCCGCTGACAGGGATCTGGGTCCCAAAACCGTAAACGGTAAAACATGCTATGGCGATCACAACAATGATATCTGTGATCCAAGTGACAACTCGGCGGAGAATACCAGGTTCTTCATTGATATAAAATTCCACAGCTTTCCCTCAAATCTATCCTTTTTCTATCTTCCTGAGGCGTAATATTATTCGCGAGAATAAAAAGGGACAATTTTCATTGTCCCTTTTCTGTCCTCAAGAATTATTTTACCAGTTCTTTTACCTTAGCGGCCTTACCTACACGGTCACGCAGATAATACAATTTTGCTCTTCTTACCTTACCTCTTCTCACTACCTCGACATTTGCTACGGAAGGAGAATGTAAGGGCCAAGTCTTCTCTACGCCGATTCCGTTGGAATTCTTTCTTACAGTAAAGGTCTCTCTTGCGCCGCCGTTCTGTCTCTTGATCACGGTGCCTTCGAAAATCTGGATTCTCTCACGGTTTCCCTCTTTGATCTTGTTGTATACCTTAACGGTATCGCCAACGCGGAACTCCGGTACAGTTTCCTTTAACTGCTCTGCTTCAATATTCTTGATAATATCGTTCATCGTGTGAACCTCCTTAAGTTTATTGGATGTTCTTAATACGCCAATCCGTAACAGAGGACCATCTCTTCTTAAATCACAGCTATAGTAGTTTAGCACAAAGGCTCTGAAATTGCAAGCAATTCCTCTAAATATTTTTTCTCTTTATCCGTAAGGCTGGCGTCTGCCAGCAGATCAGGCCGCCGCTCCAGAGTGCGCCTGATAGACTGTTTTCTCCGCCACTCTTCTATATTTTTATGATGGCCGGACAGAAGAACTTCTGGCACCTTTTTGCCCATAAATTCCTCCGGCCGGGTATACTGGGGATATTCCAGAAGATTGTCGTGAAACGATTCCACATCAGCCGACGTCTCATTGTTCAGCACTCCCGGGACCAGACGGGAAATGCAGTCGATCATTACCATAGCCGGGAGCTCGCCTCCTGTCAGGACGTAATCCCCGATAGACAGATGGTCTGTACAGATCATCTCAAGCGCCCTCTCATCAATGCCCTCATAATGGCCGCAGAGAAATACCAGCTCCTCCTCCTGGGCCAGCTCCTGAGCAATCTTTTGGCTGAACACTTTCCCCTGGGGCGTCATATAGATTACTCTGGGGCGCTTCTCCAGGCGGGACGCTACTGCCTGATAGCAGCGCCAGACCGGAGGGGCCTGCATCACCATCCCGGCTCCTCCGCCGTAGGGGTAATCATCCACTGTATTGTGTTTATTTTCCGCATAATCCCGGATATTGACGGCCTCCACTGTAATCAGCCCTCTTTCCATGGCACGGCCCGTAATACTGGTGGACAGACCGTTCATCACCATCTCCGGAAACAGAGTCATAATATGAAAATTCATGGTTCTCTCCTTAATTATAAATCCAGCAGGCCATCCATGACATGGATCTTCATCATCTGATTTTCCACATCCACATCTAAAATACACTCTTTGACGGCAGGAATCAGCAGTTCCTTTCCGTCCTCCCGGCGAACCACATACACATCATTGGCTCCTGTCGGCATCACATCTGCCAAAATTCCCAGGGGTTCTCCCTCCTCGGTCAGGACAGACATCCCGATCAAATCCGCGATAAAGTACTCGTCCTCCTCAAGCTCCACAGCCTGGTCCCTGGTAATATAGAGATCTCTGCCTTTATATTTTTCGATGTCATTGATATTGTCATACCCTTCAAATTTCAGGATCACCATATTTTTAAAAAACTTTACACGCTCGATCTTCAGAGGGATCTCTTCTCTCCCGGCATCCAAGATCACTTCCTCCAGATCCAGAAAGCGCTCCGGATCGTCCGTTGTCGGGTAGACTTTGACTTCTCCCCTGACTCCGTGGGTGGAACTGATCACGCCTACGCGCAGCATTGTTTCCATACTGGCTTTTCCTTTCCTTTCCAATCCTGTCAGCCAAACGGGACTGTCTCCCCTCCGGCTTCCCGTGACACAAAAACGGGGGCTGTCATCCAACCCCCATCATGTCACTGAATTTCTACAATCACTTTTCTGTCTTCCTTGGAAGCAGCCGCCTTTACCACAGAGCGGATAGCCTTGGCGATCCTCCCCTGTTTTCCGATCACTTTTCCCATGTCGGAGGGGGCTACCTTCAGCTCGATCAACAGGTCATTGCCCTTTTCGGATTCCGTCACAACAACTTCATCCGGATTGTCAACCAGTGCTTTTGCAATCACTTCTACCAGTTCTTTCATAGCGCACACCTCTCAAGTTATTGGATGCCAGCGATTTTCAGAAGTTTGCTTACGGTTTCGGTGGGCTGAGCGCCTGTTGCCAACCACTTCTTCGCAGCTTCCTCATCGAACTTGATCACACTCGGATCCACGTTGGGATCATAGTATCCAACCTCTTCGATGAATCTGCCATCTCTCGGTGCTCTGGAATCTGCAACAACTACTCTATAGAAAGGAGCCTTCTTCTGGCCCATTCTTCTCAGTCTCATCTTTACTGCCATTTGTTTCACCTCCTTGATCATACTGTTTATAGACAACGCAGATATTCTGCTTTGCTAACGCATGTTATTCTCAGAAAGGCAGCTTCAGCCTGCCCTTCCCACCCATCAGGCCGCCCAAAGCTCCCAGGCCGCCGCGGCGCTTGCCTCCTCCCATCATTCCGGGAAGCTGCTTCATCATTTTTTTCATCTGTTCAAACTGTTTGCACAGGCGATTCACTTCATTCAAATCAACGCCAGCCCCTTTAGCGATCCGCTTTTTTCTCGGAACGTTCATCAGGGAAGGATTTGCTCTTTCCTCCTTGGTCATGGAGAGGATGATCGCCTCAATCCGCTTCAGGTTCTTCTCGTTGGCATCCATGTCAATGCTGCCGAGATTTCCCATGCCGGGCATCATGCTCATAATACTGGCCATGCCGCCCATCTTTTTAATCTGATTCATCTGATCCAGGAAATCGTTGTAGTCAAATTCGGCTTTTTTCAGCTTCTGGCTCAGTTCCTTCGCCTTCTCCTGATCCATCTCCGCTTCTGCTTTTTCAATCAGGGAAAGAATGTCGCCCATGCCCAGTATTCTGGAAGCCATGCGCTCCGGGTAAAACTGTTCCAAATCTGACAGTTTTTCGCCCATGCCGATGTAAAGGATCGGCTTTCCAGTTACGGAACGAATCGAAAGAGCGGCACCGCCCCGGGTGTCACCATCCAGCTTGGTGAGGATAACACCATCAATTCCAATCTTGTCATTGAAAGTGCCTGCCACATTGACTGCGTCCTGGCCGGTCATGGCATCTACCACCAGAATTGTCTGGCTGACATCCACCTGCTCTTTGATCTCCACCAACTCGTTCATCATATCTTCGTCGATGTGAAGACGGCCGGCAGTGTCCAAAATCACCACATTCAGATTATTTTTTGCCGCATGTTCCACCGCTGCCTTTGCAATGTTGGCCGGCTTTTGCTTATCGCCCATGGAAAAGACCGGTATTCCCTGCTTCTCCCCATTGATCTGGAGCTGCTGGATAGCAGCAGGACGGTAAACATCACAGGCTGCCAGGAGCGGCCTTCTGCCTTTTGCCTTCAGTTTCCCGGCGATCTTAGCTGCAGTCGTTGTCTTGCCTGCTCCCTGAAGACCTACCATCATCAGAACTGTAATTTCTCCCGCCGGCTTCAGCGCAATCTCTGTGGTCTCCGAACCCATCAGGCGGATCAGTTCCTCATTGACAATCTTAACCACCATCTGGCCTGGGGTCAGGCTTCCAAGGACATCTTCGCCCACTGCCCGCTCTTCCACAGACTTGACAAACTGTTTGACCACCTTAAAGCTGACATCCGCTTCCAGAAGGGCCATCTTGACTTCCTTCAGGGCGGCCTTTACATCTGCCTCAGACAGGCGGCCCTTGCCTCGAAGATTTTTAAATATATTCTGAAGTTTATCGGATAAACTCTCAAAGGCCATGAAATGTCCTCCTAAATCTCTGCAATCTCCCTGGAAATCTGTCCGATCTGCTCTACCAGGCTTCCATCTCTTGTCTCCTGATACTGAGCTGTCAGAGCCTCAATCTCCGCCACCAGCCGCTTCGTCTTCTGAAACTTTTCTACCAGGTGGAGTTTTTCTTCATATCCGGAGAGAATCTTGTCGCAGCGCCTCACCAGGTCGTGAACTCCCTGCCTGCTGATTCCCTGCTCCTGGGCGATCTCACTCAGGGACATATCGTTGATGACTACATCCTCGTAAATCTGCTGCTGATGTTTCGTAAGCAGTTCACCATAAAAATCATAAAGCAGTCCCTGCTGGACAATTTTTTCCATCTCAATCACCTGTGTTATCATACATGATAGGGCGCATATTGTCAAGTATTTTTTCTTTACAGTCTGCAAAAAATTTTTTTCCTGTATTGCCCTGCGCAGATTCACAGCCCGGAAAAATTTTAGTAAAATCACAGCAAACCATGGATGATCTATTGACTTCCTGCTGAAGCGGTGGTATCATAAGTCTCGGAAAATCAGTTTCAGGGCGAGGTGAAATTCCTCACTGGCGGTAAGTGGTTTAGCTCCAACAAGTCCGCGAGCCTGGTATGCGTCAGCATCGATGGCAGAATGGGTGTGATTCCCATACCAACGGTACAGTCCGGATGAAAGAAACGAAATACTGTTCGTTAAGGTATTTTTTGGTCTTGGAATTTTTTCCAAGGCTTTTTTGCTTTCCTGTAAGATTTTCCAAATTATGATTTATTTAAGGAGGCAGAAACATGTCAAAAGAAATCGCAACCAAAAACCCAAGTGCAGGCGCAGACAATTTGAAAGTTCTGGTAAAGATGAGTATGCTGGTAGCCATCTCCATTGCAATGGTCTACCTTGTCCGTTTTCCCATTTTCCCAGTAGTGTCATTCCTGGAATATGATCCGGCCGATATTCCGATTCTGATCGGAACATTCTGTTTCGGAACGACAGCCGGTTTTCTGCTGACTATCGTAACTTCCGTCATTCAGGGACTTACCGTGAGCGCCAGCAGCGGGCTGTACGGAATCCTGATGCACGTGATCGCGACCGGCGTATTGGTCCTTGTCTCCGGCACGATCTACCATAGACACAAAACCAAAAAGACTGCAGCACTCGGCCTTGTCTGCGGCATGGCAGCCATGGCTGCCGTCATGGTGGGTGCCAACTTGATTATCACACCTCTGTTCATGGGCGTCAGCCGTGCTGTGGTGTGGGATCTGATGGCTTTCATCGTCGGCTTTAATGTCATCAAGGCCGGCATCAACGGGCTTGTCACATTCCTGGTCTACAAGAGAATTTCCAATTTCCTTCACAGATAATCGTCAAAGGCGGATGTCCTGGTATTCTTCCAAGCCAGCGGCTCCGCCTTTCTTTTTTTCTCTCCTGCAATATTTTACAATTCATGGAAGATCGGCTTCATATTTTCAAATGTACAAAAATAATCAAAGCCAAGTTCTTTTAAATTCTCCTTCGCCTGATTTACGAAAGTGCCCAGCTCCTCCGGCCTGTGGCTGTCACTTCCTATGGTAATGATCTTTCCGCCAAGACTGCGGTACAGCTTCAATATCTCCTCGGAAGGCATCGTCCCCTCCAACCCGTATCTGTGCGAGGAGGTGTTGATCTCGATTCCCTTTCCGTCTGCTATGGCAGTCTCCAGAATCTCCTTCACAAGCGGGCGCACCCTCTCAAACGGGTAATTGCCGGCCAGATCGTACCTTTTGAGCAGATCCATATGGCCCAGTACACTGTAATTCTTAAATTTTTTCACCACAGACAGCATTTCCTGGTAATACCGCTCATTGTACTCCTTCTGTGTCCTCCCTCTCTGAAAATCCTGCGTCCAGAATTCCTTGTCCTCCACCTGGTGGATTGAGAGGATAATAAAGTCAAATTGATAGCGGGAAAAGAGAGCTTCAAATTCTGGAATCGTGTGGGTCTGCACCCCAAACTCCATTCCGGTCCTGATAGTGATCGCATCGCCGTATTTGCCCTGAAGCCGGCGGATCTTAGCCATATATCTCGGATAATCTGCATTAGCCAGAGGTTCTCCATCCCGATACCGGATCTCCGCCCCGGAATCCCAGTCCACCTTGACACCGTAATCCACGTGATCCGTTATGCAGATCTCATCCATTCCCATCTGAACCGCATCACGGACCACATCCTCCATCGGATAGACGGAATCATCACTGAATTCTGTGTGAACATGGTAGTCTGCAAACATCAGAGTCCTCCTTTTAATGCAATCCCAATCAGCTCCACCACGCTTTCGAACACTGCTGCTGCCGCCGCTTTTGCGGAAGGACAGCCGTTTGTCACGGTAAAACCGCCAAAATCCCGAATCATGGCAGCATCATTCCCGCCGTCTCCAATCACCAGCACCCGCTCCGGATCTTCTCCTCCTGCCCTGCATATATCAAGATACCTGCTGATCCCATGGCTCTTATTCATTCCGAATGCGACAATATCGACGCTGTCAATATTGTCATAAGCGCTGTACATCCCAGGAAAAGCATCATTGATTTCCCTTGCGCAGGCCGTGGCCCGGCTCAGATCCCCGCAGGCTGCGCTGATTTGCCAGACTGGCTGCAGATCTGGAATCTCCTCTGCGTCCACTGACTGCACCCGCAGCATCCCGATTCGATCCAGCAGCTTTCCCGGCCTGCGCCTGAAAAAGGTTCCCTGTCCCGTCAGGACAAAGCAGCGATCTGAATTCTGAATGGATGGGAGTTTCATCAAATGCTCAAGCCCGCCCCTCTCCATAGGAAAGCCGGCAAGCAGCGTCCTGTCTCCGCTGAAAATTGATGCACCATTGGTGCAGATCATAAAATCCAAAGGAATCTCATACTCCTGCACCGCAGCTTCCGCCATCTCAAAGGATCTTCCAGTAACAAGCCCGAAGCGGTTTCCGGCCGCCCTCCACTTTTTTACAGCCTCTACATTTCTGGCAGTCTGCCCCTTTTCTGTGTGAAAGGTTCCATCGTAATCGCTTGCAAGAATCATCATCTTTATTTCCCGCCTTTTTCATTCTTCTGCCTGTCCATTTCTGTCAGGCCGCCCATTCTTTCGGACATCTCCATGAAGGGTACCACATAGGGCATCCAGTGTCAAGCAAGCCTGTGCAAAAGAAAGGCTAACTTGAAAAAGTAAATTCCAGTGCAGAGATAAATTCCACCATACTTTATTTTTTACTGATTTTGCAGGAAATTTTTAAGCAGAATCTCCTGTTTTCTGCTATAATTAGCTAAACTCATCGAAA
>CALWBQ010000027.1 GCA_944376125.1 uncultured Lachnospiraceae bacterium | reverse complement strand
GCCTCCTTCTACTGCTGTCAGAAGGAGAGATAACCATACCATGGATGTATGAAAGAGTAAATATCAACTGTGCAGAAGTAAACGCTACTCCCCTTGGGAGAGGTGGAATTTAAAATTTCATTTTTGGCATAATTTGCAGATACTTTCAGGACTTCTAAAAATACTTAAATTATGCTATAATAAACCTCGAAATTGAGATTAAGTGGATGTAATAAAATTTGAGAAAGAAAAGGTGAGATATGTCTAATAGATTAGTTGCAAAAAAAACAATGGAGAAAAGAAAATGGTCAGAACGGATTGTTGAAAACTATATTTATCTTATTTTGTGCGTCCATCCGCTGGTTTTTTGGCATTATTACAGAGATATTATAGATGTAAAATATTACTTCTTTGTAATATGCTCTGTCTCTTTGATGATCCTTTTGGCTGGGTATAGTATTGGAAGAAATTTTTTTTTGAGAGAAAGTAAAAAGAAGAGCACCGGGATGCAGATCCTATATAGGATAAAAAAATTGTGGAAAGCTACTTCTTTTCAGGAAAAAATGATAGTGCTTTTTATGCTGGTGACAGCAATTTCCACTTTTCAGTCAGACTATTTTTTTGAGTCATTCTGGGGAAATGAGGGCCGTCTGACCGGATTATTTTTGACAACAATTTATGGAATATGCTTTCTTATTGTTGGACGTTTGGGAAAGCTGAAAGAGCGGATTTTAGATGCAATGCTGTTGACTGGAAACCTTGTGTGCTTGTTTGGAATAACAGATTATTTTCAGCTGGATATCTTGGGATTTAAGGAAAATATTGTTTCAAGTCAGATTTGGATGTTTACATCGACCATAGGAAATATTAATCTTTATACAATATTCGTTGCAATGATTACTGCTATAGCGATGATACTGTTTATATCCGAAGGGAAAGATCGCTTGGCAAAGAAAGCATATTACTATATTACAATGGTAATTGCCATGACAGCGCTTTTGATGGGGCAGAGCGATAATGCCTATCTTTCTTTGATTGCCCTATTTGGCCTGTCACCCTTGTATCTGTTCCGATATAAGTGGGGAATAAGGGGATATGCCATCGCAATCAGTTCCTTTATGACTGTGATCCTCGCGATTCACTGGATGGATATCTTATATCAGGATACAATCAAATTGGTAATAGCCGTAGAAATTGCTTCTAAAATCAGTGTATTTCCATTGATAGTGGCGACATGCTGGATAGTGACATGCCTGATTGCCTGGGCCTTGAGAAAGGGAGAAGCAGAAACGGCGTCCCCCTGGTGGAGGTTCGGATGGATTGCATTGATTTGCATAGTAATAATTGGTGTACTGTATGTGCTGTATGACTGTAATATCGCAGGAAATGCAGAGCGATATGGTAATTTTCAGCGATATGTTCTTCTCAACGAGAGATGGGGGACGAACCGGGGATTTATTTGGAGCGCTGCGCTGGAGGTGTATGGAGGTTATCCCTGGTATCGAAAACTAGTGGGGTTTGGACCGGATACATTTGGGCTGGCTCTCTACCACAAATACCTTCCTAAGATGCTGGAATTTTCAGGAGAAATTTATGACAGTGCTCACAATGAGTATATTCAGTATCTGGTTACACTTGGAGCGGCAGGACTTCTGGCGTACCTGGCGCTGATTTTTTCATCAATCAGAAGAATGTGGAAAAACCGGACGAACCCATATGTCATGGCAATTCTTTTCGCATTGCTTTGCTACTGGTTCCAGGCAGCTGTGAATATTAATCAGCCGATTACGGGTCCGATTGTGTGGATTTTGTGGGGATTGGGGCTGTCAGCTTGTGTAAGAAAAGAAGTGTAAATAAAGGAAGCCAGAGAGTCGGCTAATTGCCGCTTTTTGGCTTTTTTTCATAATTTCGTAAAGATTTACTAATATTTTCAGCGCCCTTATGATTGTACTTCTTTAACTTTCTGTGTTATACTACAATAGAGTTTGTGTGAAACAACACATCTTTTGTAGAATGATGAAAGAGTTGAATTTATGTATGAGGAGATATGAAAAATATAAGGGCATAGTAAAACTGCTGTTTTGCCTGATTTTGCTGATGCTTCTGGTAGCTGCGTATAGTTATCTTTGGATAGGTTATTATAATAGGGTGATTTTATTTCCCTTTTTCCGACGAGGAAACTGGGTAATGATTTTCCTATATGCTGTCCTGTTGATTTTCTTTATGAAATTGTATGGAGGGTTTAAAGTTGGATATTTGAGAAAAGGGAATCTGATCTATTCTCAGATTTTGGCGGCGCTGTTTACCAATACCTTTACATATTTTCAGATTGCAGTGTTGGATAAAAAGTTTACGACTCCGCTGCCGCTGATTTTGCTTTTGCTTGTAGAGAGTATTGCAATCATCCTTTGGACTACCATTTTTCAGGCGCTCTATAGCTGGATGTTTCCGCCGCGTAAGATGCTTCTGATTTCGGGAGATCGGTCGGATTATCACCTGATGGAAAAAATTAATTCTAGAGATGATAAGTATATTATTGAGAAGGTGGTAAATTATCGGAGAGGGATGGAACGTCTGATACCGGAGATTGAGCGGTATGACGGTGTCATTATTGGAGATATGCCGTCACATGAGAGAAATGTAATCTTAAAGTATTGTTTTCAGCACTCTATCCGGTCCTACAGTGTCCCTAAAATCTCTGATATTTTGCTGAAATCCTCGGATGAGTTGAATTTGTTTGACTCTCCGCTTCTTCTTTCCAGAAATATAGGCCTGACTTTAGAACAGGAATTTGGGAAGCGGGTTGTGGATATTATAGGATCTTCCATAGGAATTGTTGTGTCGCTCCCATTTTTTGCTATTATTGCTATCTGTATCAAATTGACAGATGGAGGTCCTGTGTTTTATACCCAGACACGGCTAACAAAGGGTGGAAGACCCTTTAAGATCTACAAGTTTCGCACTATGATTCAGAATGCGGAAAAAGACGGCATTCCGCGGCTGGCAGCGGAAGATGATCCGAGGATCTTGCCTATAGGGAGACTTCTTAGGCGAACCAGGCTGGATGAATTGCCGCAGATCTATAACATTTTTAAGGGGGATATGTCTTTAGTAGGGCCACGGCCGGAACGGCCGGAACTGGTAGAAGAATTTACAGCCGAGATACCAGAGTTCCCCTGCAGGATGCAGGTTAAGGCGGGATTGACCGGCTATGCGCAGGTGTACGGAAAGTATAATACAACCCCTTATGATAAACTGAAACTGGATTTAACATATATAAGAAATTATTCGCTGATATTGGATTTAAAGCTGATTCTTATGACGCCTAAAATTTTATTCTTAAAGGAAAGCACAGAGGGAGTACAGTCGTGAAAAAGGCATTATTGGTTACTACAGTAAGCGGGTTTGTCCCGCAGTTTGAAATGAATAATGTCAGGCTTCTGCAGGGACTGGGATATGAAGTGCACTATGCGTCAAATTATGACATGCCGTCATATGGAGACAACAATGACCGGCTGAACGGAACAGGCATTATCAGACATCAGGTGGACTTTGTCAGAAGCCCATATAGCTTGAAAAATTATCAGGCCTACAGACAGCTGAAAGAAATTATGCAAGAAGGGCAGTACGACCTGATTCACTGTCATACGCCTATGGGTGGTGCGCTGGCACGAATAGCAGCTCACAGCTGCCATATAAAAAATGTGATCTATACGGCCCACGGCTTTCATTTTTATAAAGGAGCTCCGCTGAAGAACTGGCTGATCTATTATACGATGGAATATCTGCTGTCTTATTGGACAGCACAGCAGATCTGCATCAATAAAGAAGACTATAAGATCGCCAAAAAGCGTTTCCATGCAGGCAGGGTTGACTATATACCAGGTATAGGCCTGGATGTGGACAAGATATCGAACATGAAAGTAGATGTGAACGCAGTCAGAGACAAATTGGAAATTCCAGCCGGAATGCAAGTAATCGTATCAGCCGGGGAGCTGATCAAAAGAAAAAACCATGAGACGATGATTCGGGCCATGGAAAAGTTTAAAGATAAAAATGTGATTTATCTGATATGCGGCCATGGAGAATTAGAAGGCTATTTAAAAAGTTTGACACATTCGCTGGGGCTGGATGACAAAGTGCGTTTTTTGGGTTATCGGGAAGATATTTTTGACATTTACCATATTGCGGATGTGTTTGTCTTTCCGTCTTACCAGGAAGGGCTGCCTGTTGCTCTGCTGGAAGCGATGGCATGCGGAAGGGCGGTGGTCTGCAGCCGGATAAGGGGAAACACAGATTTGATAGAGGAGCCGGAGGTTATGTTTGAGCCGGAGGATGTAGAGACGCTTTATAGAATCGTATTAAGAGTTTTGTCCGATACAAAATGGAAAAAGCACCTTGAAGAGGAAAACTTAAATAAATGCAGAGATTTTGACCAGAGGAAAGTGCTTGAAATAATGGAGACAATCTACAGACATTTTGAACGGCCATAGAATATGTAAAACAAAGGCAGGTTTTAGCAAGATGAAACGAATCAAAGAAATTTGGGAATATAGAGAGATGATCATCAGCCTGGTCAGGAAGGATCTGAGGGGAAGATATAAAGGTTCTGTGCTGGGCTTTTTGTGGACATTTGTAAACCCTTTGCTACAGTTATGTGTATACACGCTAGTTTTTTCTACAATCATGAGAAATGGGATTGAAAAGTTCTATTTATTTCTATTTGTAGCTTTAGTACCCTGGCTATTTTTTAGTTCGGCCATAACGACAGGAGCCACTTGTATAATTTCATCTAAAGATCTGGTAAAGAAGATTTATTTTCCAAGAGAAGTATTGCCAATAGCGTATGTCACAAGTTCGTTTGTTAATATGCTGTTTTCGTTTGTGATTATTTTCCTGGCAATTTTATTTTCTGGAATCGGGTTTAATTTTATTGCGATTTTATATCTGCCGATCATTATGATTGTTGAATATATTTTAGCGTTGGGAATTGCAATGCTTACCTCAGCTCTGACAGTGTATTTCCGCGATTTGGAGCATATTTTAGGGATCGTCACAATGGCATGGATGTATTTGACACCCATTTTATATAGTGTGGATATGATACCAGAGAATTTCCTGCCGGTTTTTTATCTGAATCCCCTTACACCAATTATAATAGGCTATCGAGATATTTTATACTATAAGAATATCCCGCATATTGGTACGCTGGCCCACGGTCTGGTGCTTGGGATTATAATTTTGATTATTGGATGGATAAGTTTTAATAGATTGCAAAGAGGCTTTGCGGAGGAATTATAAAATGCAGGACGGAAACGCAATAGAAGTCAAGAATATAACAAAAAAATTTAAAGTTTATTATGACAAGGGTGAGAGCTTAAAAGAAAAAGTAATATTTTGGAAAAGAAATCGGTATGAAGAACGGTGGGTATTAAAAGGCATCAGCTTCGATGTAAAAAAAGGCGAGGCAATCGGATTAATTGGGAAAAATGGGTGTGGAAAAAGTACGACATTAAAAATGCTCACACGAATTATGTACCCGGACAGCGGCAGTATTGAAATCAAGGGGAGAGTTTCCAGCTTGATCGAGCTGGGAGCTGGATTTCACCCCGATATGAGCGGAAGAGAAAACATTTATACGAATGCATCTATTTTCGGGTTAAGCAAAAAAGAGATCGATCAGCGGCTTCAGGAAATTATTGATTTTTCTGAAATGGAGGAATTTCTGGACAATCCAGTCCGGACATACTCTTCCGGAATGTATATGAGGCTGGCATTTGCAGTGGCAATTAATGTAGATGCAGATGTTCTGCTGATTGATGAGATCCTGGGAGTCGGCGATGTCAGTTTCCAGAAAAAATGCTTTGAAAAGTTAAAAGAAATCAAGGTAAATGGAACAACGATTGTGATTGTTTCCCATTCGCTGGAACAGATTGAAAAAATCTGTGAGAAATCCATCTGGATCGAGGATGGAAAAATAAAAGAAGCAGGAATGCCGCAGTTGGTTCATGAACATTATAAATCCGAGATGGAAGAAAAACGGCTGATCAAGAAAGATGAAGAGCAGAAAAAAAGGGGAGAAGAGGAGAAGCAGCAGCTGCCTCCGGGATGCTCTAAAGATGCATACCGAACAGGAAATCAGTCTGTACAGATACAGTGGATCAAAGTAAATGGGCGAGAAGAGGATGTGCTGCAGAAAGTAGAGATTCGCAGAGGTTTTCATATTTCTGTTGGATACAAGACGGAATTGGCAGGAGTGAAAGGTAAAATAGCCTGCAGTATTGTAAACGAGCTGGGAAATCTGTGCAGTTACGCAGATACCGCGATTGACGGGTACACAGATTTTACGTTCCAAAGGGAGGGAAAAGCCACGCTGTATATTGATGACCATTATCTCCCTATTGGTAATTATGTGGTTCATTTGGTATTATTAAATGAACAGGATGATGTACTCGACTCGCTGCAGCAGGCGGTCAGGTTATGGGTCGTACCAGACAGCAATGGATATGAAACACTGCCAATGACGCACAGATGGGAATTAGAAGCAGGAGAATAAGCATGGATTTTGATTTTAGCCACGAGCCTGGAAAAAAGATTTTAAAAAGAAACTTAGTAGCAGATGGATGCCCGCTGGTAAGTATTATTACGCCATTTTATAATTCCGGGAAATATTTTGAGCAGACCTATAATTCAGTGATGAATCAGACATTCCCGTGGTTTGAGTGGATAATTGTAGATGACGGGAGCACTCAAAAAGAGTCTCTGGATCTTTTGGAAAAGCTATCTTGCCAGGATGCCAGAATCAAAGTCTATCACAAAGAAAATGGCGGTGTCGCTGCAGCACGGAACGATGGGATTTTGAAAAGTACGACGGAGATCATTGTGCCATTAGATTCAGATGATCTGCTGGCACCAACATTTTTGGAAGTTACCTACTGGGCGCTGTACTTTAATCCTGAGTATTCATGGGCTTACACAGATTCTGTAGGCTTTCAGGATCAGGAGTATCTCTGGAGAAAGAATTTTGATGTAAGAACATTAAAAAAAGAAAATTTTCTGGTTTTAACAGCAGCGATCAGAAAAAAAGATATTTTAGAAGCAGGATTGTTCGACACTTCGGAGAAATTCGCATATGAAGACTGGGAGCTGTGGCTTCAGCTTTTAGCACAGGGAAAGAAACCAGTGCGAGTGCCTATATATGGATTTTGGTACCGCAGAATGGACGGAGGAGTTTCCGATACTGTAAAGAAGGACAGCGGCGCGAAAGAGCGGGCAATGGCGCTGGTGGAGGAACGGGCACAGAAAGTCCCTGACGATATAAAGGCAAAAGAATATCCCTATGCGACACCGCTGAATACGTATGCGCCGATCAGAGAAAGCGCCTGGGCCGAAAATAAAGTGGTTTTCCAGAGGAAGACAAAAATTCAGGTCATGCTTCTCATCCCGTGGATGGTTATGGGGGGAGCGGATGCGTTTAATTTGGATGTGGTCAGAAAGCTGGATCCGGACAAGTACGAGGTCAGTATTTTAACCACCGTCCACGGAGAGCAGACATGGCGGCAGCGATTTGAAGAATATGCCGCGGATATTCTTGAGCTGCCGACATTTTTAAATGTTGAGAAATATCCGGAATTTATCAGCTACTTTATAAAAAGCCGCGAGATTGACATTATCTTTTTGACAAATTCGTATTACGGTTACTATATTGTTCCATGGCTGCGCGCCCAGTTCCCGAACACAGCAATTGTCGATTATGTCCATATGGAAGAGTGGTATTGGCGCAGCGGAGGATTTGCAAGGACTTCAGGGGCTTTAGAAGGAATTACGGAAAAAACTTTTGTGTGCAATAATCAGACAAGAAACATCTTGATTCATAAATTCCATAGAAGTCCGGAAACAGTAGAAACCCTCTATATTGGTGTCAATAAAGACAAGTATGATGAGAGTAAGTATACGAGGGGAGCCGTCAGGAAAGAGTACAAGATAGCGGAAACCCGCCCGATCGTTCTCTTTCCGTGCAGGATTCATCCGCAGAAAAGGCCGTTTCTAATGTTGGAAATTGCAAAAAGAATACGGAAAGAAATGCCTGAAATTGCCTTTTTGGTGGTTGGAGATGGCCCGCAATTAGAGGAGTTGAAAAACAAAACCAAAGAACTGAATCTCTCAAAAAACGTGTATTTTGCGGGACGACAGAATGAAATGCAGCCTTACTACAAAGACAGCGATGTTACTTTGATATGTTCCCTTAAAGAGGGACTGGCGCTGACGGCGTATGAGTCATGTTCCATGGGAACTCCGGTTATCACGTCGGATGTAGGAGGCCAAGGTGAACTGATTGATGAATCAGTAGGCGCAGTAATACCGCTGATGCAGGAGGAAAGTGATTCGCTGGATCTGAGGGAATTTCCGCAGGAAGAAGTGGAACGTTATGCAGAGGCAATTAAGACTATCTTGTCAGATCGGGAAGGCTATATCAAGAAGTGTGCGAACTGCAGAAGAAAGGTAGAAGAGCAGTTTTCAACAGATGTTATGATAGAGAAGCTGCAGAACGAATTTACCAGCTTGCTCTGCGAGCCTGAGCGGATTGCGAAAAGAAAGAGAACAGCAGAGGATATGCAACGGTATGTCGCGCTAATTTCTGATCGAGTTGTTACATACCATGAAATTGAAAATGTAGAGGCATTATACCGACAGGGTTACACGACGGAATCTAAAAATGAGCTGTTCCGGATCGCCAACTCTAAATGGGGCAACAGACTGATCCGGCTGGCCTTTAAGCTGAGACTGAATAAATTATTTAGGTAGGAAAACGAGAACATGGAGAAGATAAGCGTTATTGTACCAATCTATAAGGTAGAGAATTATTTGGAGCGGTGTGTAAATTCTATCCGAAACCAGACCCACAAAAATCTGGAAATCCTTCTGGTTGATGATGGCTCTCCAGACCGCTGCGGCGAGATGTGTGATTCCTATGCGAAGGAAGACACGAGAATCACTGTGATCCACAAAGAAAACGGCGGTCTATCAGATGCCCGGAATGTAGGGATTGAAGCGTCCACTGGAGAGTATCTGGCCTTTGTGGACAGTGACGACTGGCTGGATCCAGATATGCTGGAGCTGCTCTATAAAATGGCGAAAAAGCATGGAGCGGATATCGCGGAATGCAGTTGGAGGAATATCTATAAGGACTGTATAATAGAAGAAACGTCATGTACGGCTGAGCAGATAGTTGGGGATAATGTGGTTGCTTTAGCAGGTATGCTTGATTGGAAGTATTTCAAGCCAATTGCGTGCAATAAGTTATACCATAAAAGTGTAATAGGAAATGTACGTTTCCCTAAAGGCAAGATACACGAAGATGAATTTACTGTGTACAAATATGTTTATGCAGCTAAAAAAATAGCTTATATAGATGTGTCGAGGTACAATTATGACAGAAGCCGTACTGACAGTATTACGGGTACAGAATTTAAAGCGCAGAATTTGGTTGTATGTGAAGCATTCAGGGAAAGAATCGATTTTTTTAGGGAACATAAATTAGATGCATTAGAAGAGAAAATGAATAATGCATATTTTTGGGTGCTGTTTGACAGATTAGATAAATGTATTGAACTGGAGATAGAAAGCGATAAAATTGATGACTTGGTAAAACAGGCTCAAAAAGATATTGAATATTTTAGAGGCCGGCCTTTGCAAAAACAATATTATGAAAAACTGCAAGTGTTGGGCTTGGGATTTGATAAATATAAAGAAATGTACGGTGAGAAAGAAAAAGAAATGTAATTAAGAGGTTAAAAATGGTAAGTATTATTGTTCCTGTATATAATGCAGAAAATTGTTTGGGATATTGTATTAGTTCCATATTGAGGCAAACATATAAAGACATAGAACTTATCTTAGTAAATGACGGATCAACAGATAATTCGTTAAAAATATGCAATAACTATAAAGAGATAGATGATAGGATTCAGATTATCAGTATTCCTAATGGAGGCCCAGGGAATGCCAGAAATGTAGGAATCGAGGCAGCTAACGGGGAAGCGATCATGTTCGCTGATTCTGATGATTATATGGCGCCTGATATGGTACAAACCTTGTATGAAAAAAGCCGCTTATATAATAAGGATCTTGTGATATGCGGTATGAATACTGTGACTATGGAAGGACAGCAGGTAAAAAGTCTGACTCAGTGCAAATTTAATGCATTTGGGAATGAGGTTGTTTATGATCGTGCAATCTTTCTGGAGAATTTAATGGAATTAATATGGAAATCTGCGGTGATGGAGGCAGTGTGGAACAAGATATACCGAACTGATATTTTAAAGAAAGAGCAGATTAGATTTCCGATTGATACCTACTATGGAGAAGATTTCCTATTTAATTTGGCGTATTTTAGTAAGTGCAACGGGGCAGTTCTTATTAATAAGGCATTCTATTATTATATAGTGGCGAATGCTGAGTCTCTGTCGCAGAAATATAAAAAAGATATGTTTAACAATCAGATGCGGTTAATGCAGGAACTCAAAAAGATGCTAATTTCCGAACATGTATGGAAAAAGAACGATAGAACACTCTTTTATAATTCTGTCTTATGCCATGGATTAAATTCAATAGGCATGCTTTACCATGGTAAAGCGAATCTGGATGTCAAGTCGATAAAAAAAGAACTGGCAAACATCTGTAATAATGAGCTGTTGAGAAAGAGCTTGGAAAAAGTAGACTACATACCAAAGGGAACAGGATACATTGTGCAGGCGCTAAGAAAATGCGATGTAGATGCTGTATGGTGGAATGGGATGAAGTGGTTTGTAGAAAGGGTGGATCTTGAGGAGTATTATAAAGAACTCCAACGCTTGGATGAAGAAAAAAAACTTCAGAATCAGAAACCAATTAACCCAGGAATATTGAATAAATTAATTCGACTGTTGTTACGAATTACACAAAAGATAGTGAAAAGTGAACGGCTATGTAATTTAGAACAAAATTTATATACCAAGGGGATAAAAACAAGTTTTAAAGACATAGTTTTGAAATAAATTATAATAATATTAAATTGTGGAATTATAATTAATAGAGACATACTTAGATATTGGGAGAAAAGGAAGGGCATAGGGCTAAAATGATAAATCCTAAGATAGAGTATAAAAAATGGTTGTTGTACTTTTGTGCAACTGTGCTATTTATGGGATTGTGGATAAACTATAGCAGTAACATTTTTGGGATTATTGATAATGAATGGTTTTCCAATTGGCAATTAGATTCGGAAAAACTGATTTGGAACCGTATAAATGGTTTAAAAGATCATGGACTCATCTATAAAGCGGGGCTACTTGGAGATTATACATCGCAATTAGGATTAGGAGGAACATTTTATGGATTAATAAACCTAATATTACCAGAATCATATAATAGCAATATTTTGCATGCTATAAATGCTTTTTTATTATGCTCAGTACTTTTTTATATCCTAAAGTGGGTTTATAAGGAATTTGGTCTAGGAACAGCTATTATAGCTTATTCATTGCTTTTCATAAATCAATGGATAATTCTGTCTGCACGTAATTTATACTGGGTTACGTATACGTTTCTATTGCCATTTGCAGTTTCCTTATATTTTTGTCAACGTGAAGAATGTGAGAAAAAATTCAAATTTAAATGGTGGTTAGTTTTTGGCGGTTTGTCCATCTTTATAAAATCGGCTTGCGGATTTGAAATGATTTCGCTTGTAATGGTAAATTTGGAATTGCCATTATTTTATTATGCTATAAAAAATAGTTGGGAGAAAAAAACTTTTTTGCGGCGTTTTCTGCTATTAGCAGCGGCAGCTATTTTGGGATTTGCAGCAAGTATGATATTGCATATAGTTCAGTTAGGGATATATTATCAGGGAGATCTGAAACAGGCAATAACAACAGTGCTGGAAAATGTTTCGTATAGGACAGGGGCCTTCTCGACGATTTTTACTTTTGAAAGAGAAGATATCAGGGAATCATTGATGGTGTCAAAACTTAGAATTTTAGATATTTATATTAATCAGGTATATGAAAATAAGTATCTATTAGGAAATTTACGAATGAATGGCCTTTTAATGATAACTGCGATTCTCTTCGCACTTTCTGCTGTATCAAAAAATATATGCCATAGAATTTATGCAGTACAAAAAAAGTTGTTATCATTAGATGCAATGATATGCGTATCACTGTTAGGGCCTTTATCATGGCTTATTTTAGCCACAGGCCATTGTTATATCCATATACACATTAATTATATTATGTGGTCGATGCCAACAATTATTTTGATATCAATCCTTTTTGGGAAGATTTTAATAGAATTAGCTAAAGAACTATTTGGGTATCCTAAGAGATTTATCATACTAATATTTTTGGGCATAGCGAGTATTACATTCTACTTATACTATGATGATACAAAACCGGGTAGGATGTATACAGAATCGGTAAAAACAGAAGGGGAACTTTTGTTAGAAAATTCTTATGCCTCAATATATCTATTAAATGATAGAATGTATATTTTATCAAACAGAGAAATTTCAGACGTAAGATTCTTTTTCCATATCTATGTAGATGATGAAGAATTTATTAATAGAGACTTTTCCTTTGAAGAGTATGAAAAGAGGATGCCGTTTTGGTCTCAAACTCGAATAGCCGAAATTAATCTGGAGAAGGAAGATTTAGGCAATGGAAATATAGAAATTGGACAATTTGAAGGAGAGGATAGGCTTTGGGAAGAAGAGATAACATTACCTGTCCCTAATGAAGTGGAAGTATTACCCTTTACAGATGCTAATTGGACTGATGGTTATCAGAACGGCGGGAATTATTTCTTAGTTCAAACACCATCTTCCTTCAATACGTTGCTAGTGGGAAAAAGAATAGCTTTGCCAGATGGGACAAGCACTGTGATTGACGAAGTGAAAAATGAATGGGAGTACCAATGGATTCATACTGTTGATAATATAGAAAAATTTGGCTTATCAAAAATAAATATAGAGAAAGACTAATATTAAAATCCAAATGTAGAGGAATAGATGATTATGAGCACAGACAAAATTATCCTGGGAGCTGGCCTATATGGCCTATATGCGGCTAATTATCTTAGAAAGCATTGCAGCAAACAAGAAAAAATACTGGTACTGGAACATGATTCCACGCCATTCCGCCGGGCTACGTATATTAATCAGGCGCGAGTGCATATGGGATATCATTATCCCAGATCGTTTTCTACGGCAATTAAATCAGCACATTACTTTAATAGATTTATGGAGGACTATGCTTTTTGCGTCCTCACTAAATTTGACCAGATATATGCCACCTCTGCAGATTTTTCTTGGACAAATGCTGAACAGTTTCGTAAGTTTTGTGCGGATGCCCAAATCCGATGCGATGATGTAAACGTTTCAAAATATTTTAATCCAGGTATGTGCGATGGCGCTTATTTAACCGAGGAATATACTTACGATGCACAGATATTAAAAGAATATTTTTTTAAAGAACTTTCTTCCTCAGATAATGTAGAAATCCTCTATAATGCAAAGATTAGAAATCTTACAAGGGAAAGAAACTGTTTTTCTATTGAACTATATAATGGAAATACATTCCAGACTGATTTTTTGTTAAATGCGACGTACGCCTCTACTAATCAAATCATACAGAGGCTGGGATTTGAACCTTTTAAAATTAAATATGAGCTGTGCGAAATTATCCTCTGTGAAACAAATGAGAAACTGAAAAATGTGGGCATCACCGTTATGGATGGTCCGTTTTTCTCTATTATGCCATTTGGCAAAACGGGCTACCATTCCTTAACTTCTGTTACGTTTACACCACATGTGACAAGCTATGACTCAGTTCCCACATTTGACTGCCAAAAAAAGTGTAGAGGATTTTGTTCACCAGAGCAATTAGGAAACTGCAATGATTGCTCCGCTAAACCACAATCAGCGTGGCCGTATATGTCTAACTTGGCAAAAAAGTACTTAAAAGAAGAATATGAATTTTCTTATTCACATTCTCTGTTTTCTATGAAACCAATACTAAAGGCTTCGGAAATTGATGATTCAAGACCGACAGTTATAAAAGAGTTTTCATCAAATCCTACGTTTATTAGTGTATTATCTGGCAAAATTAATACGGTATATGATTTAGATGAGGTGTTGAATGATGCTATTAAATAAAGAAAAAAATTTTATTTCGGCTGTTATTTATGTATACAATCAAGAACAAGAAATTTATAATTTTTTACTTAATTTACAAAATATTTTAAATAAAAATTTTGAAAAGTATGAAATTATTTGTGTAAATGATGCCTCTACTGACGGCAGCGTAGATCAGATAAAAAAATTTGTTTCCGCTAATAAAGCAACAGAGGGAAATACTGCTGTTACTATTTTGAATATGAGTTTTTATCAAGGGCTAGAACTATCGATGAATGCCGGTGTGGATTTGTCTATTGGGGATTTTGTATACGAGTTCGATACTATAGATTCTTCTTACTCAGAAGCCTTGATTATGGATGTATACCGTCGTTCGCTGAGCGGATATGATATTGTTTCAGCAGCCCCAAGACAAGGACAAAAAATGACATCAAAGTTTTTTTATTTACTCTTTAATAAGACGGCGCATACTCAATATATCCTTCAGACAGAGGCTTTTCGGATTCTTTCCAGAAGAGGAATAAACCGAGTGCATTCCATTAGTAAGACGATTCCTTACCGTAAAGCTGTTTATGCAAACTGCGGTTTAAAAACGGATGTCATTTATTACGAAAATGCTGACTTTGACAGGAAAATGGATCGGGAGACGGTACATAAAAGAAAAGAAACTGCGGTAGATGCAATTATTTTATATACTGATCTTGCTTACCGTGTTTCCAGCACATTTTCGATGTTAATGATTTTATTTACTGCTGCAATAGGACTCTATACAATCGGAATTTATTTTGGCGGCCGCCCTGTTGCAGGATGGACGACTACTATGCTATTTCTCGCATTTTCTTTCGGAGGTATTTTTATAATATTAACTATTATTATTAAATATATGTCTATTATTCTGAGACTCAATTTTAATAAACAGAAGTATATTATTGAATCAATGGAAAAGCTATAGAAAAAATTTGGGAGGGAATATTATATGAAGACAGCACTAGTTGGTTATACAGGCTTTGTGGGATCAAACATTGCTGCGAGAAAATCATTTGACGCTGTTTATAATTCAAAAAATATAGAATGTGCATATGGTACGAAACCAGATTTATTGGTATATGCCGGGGTAAAAGCTGAAAAATATTTAGCCAATCTTTCACCGGACAAAGATTTTGAGGGCATACAGCAAGCGTATCAAAATATAATAAACATAGAGCCAAAGAAGGTCGTTTTAATATCGACTATCGACGTATATCCTCCATTAGCTGGTGCAGATGAAGGTACAGAGATTTCAATAAGCGAACTTCAACCCTATGGAGCAAATCGTTATCACCTGGAACATCTGGTGAAAGAAAATTTTTCGGATGCCTTAATTATTAGATTACCTGGACTATTTGGGAAAAACATTAAAAAGAATTTTATTTATGACTATATTCATATAATCCCTGCTAAGCTAAAGAAGGAAAAACTCGATGAATTATGTCAAACAGAGCCAACACTTTATCAATATTATCAAAATTGTGGGAATGGCTTTTACGAATGTACAGCAAGGGACATAAAAGAGCGGGAAAAACTTAAAGATATATTTGGTTCGTTAGGATTTTCTGCGGTAAATTTTACAGATAGCCGTGGGATTTATCAATTTTATAATTTAAAGTATTTGTGGGAACACATTCAAATAGCGTTAAAAAATCAGCTCGATCTTGTAAATCTAGTTACGGAGCCGGTTTCAATAGGGGAATTATATCACTATTTGACAGGCGCTGCTTTTGTTAATGAAATTTCAAACAATGTCCCATCATATAATTTTAAGAGTAAATATGCATGTCTGTTTGGAGGGCATAACGGCTATATTTATTCCAAAGATCAGGTGCTGCGTGAAATCGAGCAATTTATCGAATCAAAAGAATTTTAAGAAATGATATTTGTTTTTTAGAGGAAAGGCTGCTGCGATGAAATTATCAATTTCAAACATAGCTTGGGAAGCTAAGTATGATTATCAGATATACGATTTAATGAAAAAGCATGAATACTGCGGATTGGAAATTGCACCGACCAGGATCATTCCCCAAGATCCATATCAAAAAGTTGAAGAAGCTAAACAATGGTATGCAAGGATAAGGGAGAGCTATGGCTTTTTGATCTCATCGATGCAGTCCATCTGGTTTGGACGGCAAGAGAAACTTTTTGGTTCACAGGAAGAACGAGAACAATTGTCGGAATATACAAAGAAGGCTATCGATTTTGCAGAGGTAATAGGATGCAGAAATCTGGTTTTTGGCTGCCCCAAAAATCGCAATGTACCTGCAAATGCCGATTTAAAAGTGGATGTTCCTTTTTTTCGTGAGCTTGGAAATTATGCTATTGCCCATGGAACTATCATAGGCATGGAAGCTAATCCACCTATTTATGGGACAAATTATATCAATGATACTTTTGCTGCATTCAGATTGATTGAGGCGGTTAATTCTCCAGGCTTTCGGCTGAATTTAGATGTGGGAACTATGATCCAGAATGGGGAAGCGGCTGAAGAGTTAAGAGGGCAGGTACATTTAATTAATCATGTCCATATCAGTGAGCCGGGACTTAGACCGATTGAGCGGCGTTTTATGCACGAAGAACTGGCTGAGATACTTTCCAGAGAAGGATATCAAGGCTTTATTTCTATTGAAATGGGGAAAACGGATGATATATCTGGTCTAGAAGAAAAGTTGAAGTATGTAAGGGAGATATTTATATGACGGCATATAAAAAGTCTGATTATATGAGATGCTAAGCCTGATTCATATTATAGATATGCCATAGAGGGTCGAGAAAGTGCAAAATAGCATTTTATATTTTGGCTTTGATAAACCATATATTGAGTGGACAGGATATGTGCTAATATCGGATTTCCAATGACTTCATTTGGGCGCTTTTTTGTACATTATTTGCTGAGGGTTAATACGGCAGAATTTTTAATGGCACTTAAAAGCCGTTTTATGGCAAGAATCGTTACTGCTGGTATTGTTCTCACTGATGTAATAGGTGGTTATTTAAAGTCATTTCTTTATTTATGGCTTTCCAAATCATAGAAAATGTAATTATGAAAGAGCACGCTCTCATTTATACATATGATAGAATGAAGGCAATATTTTTTTAAGTTTTCTGATATGTGAAATTGCAAGAAATATTTTGGAGGCAACCCAAGGGAGAGTGGAGAAGGCTATATTAGTGATGGCTGGTATTTTATCAGCGCTTAATCTTAATTCCTATATATGAGATGAATCTTATATTTGGAAGGTGGGTTATAGAGATAATGCACAGTATCTTGATGTATTATATGCATCAAATTCACCAATATGCGGTTATATGAACATGCTGTTTGGAAGAGGAATCTTTGAAGAGATAAGCGTGGATGCGGCCATGGAAATAGCAGCCGAAAGGGGGAAATCTCAAGTTATTTACATCGAACAAGATGGATATATGTTAAAAAATATAAGCATGTATGATAATACCAATCCCAAAGCTACACAGATTTGGAATGTAGATCCTCTATGGGCTGCTAATATGACAAACAATAATTGGGATTAGCAAAATTTATCAAATAGTCAATGTTGATTTTGATAATACATGGATACATGTAAAAGTGGATAAAGACGCTAGTGAATGCCAGTGCCCTAATGTAATATTGATTGAATGAGCAAGGAAAAATCTACTGAAAAACGCAGCAGATTTTTTGATAAAAAACTGTAGGCAAGGAGAAACTCAATGACTGATAGAAAAGAATTTGAAAGAAAACAAGGAATCCCCCGTTTTGAATCTACAGAGTATTTCGAAAAAAACGCAGCTTATGTTTTGCTAATTCCTGTCATAAATGAGGGGGCCAGGATTATAGCAGAATTAGAGCGTGCACAGAAGTATAATATAGCAAGTTGTGTGGACATTGTAATTTGTGATGGCGGATCAACAGACGGAAGTACAGAAGAAAAAAGGTTAAAAGAGCTGGGAGTTAATACTTTGCTTGTAAAAAAAGACATAGGCAAACAGGGAGCACAGCTTAGAATGGGAATTTGGTGGGCACTTGAACGTGGATATCAAGGGATTATTACAATTGACGGCAATAATAAAGACAGCATTGAAGATGTTCCGCGTTTTATAGAGAAATTGAAAGAGGGATATGATTTCATTCAAGGTTCCAGATTTGTCAAAGGCGGAAAAGCAATTAATACACCATTAGTCAGACTGGTTTCCGTTAGATTACTTCATGCGCCGATTATATCATTAACAGCGCATCAGCATTTTACGGATACGACAAATGCTTATCGTGCTTATTCTAAACGCTATCTTTCAGATTCAAGGGTACAGCCATTGAGGGATGTATTTATGACATATGAGCTGCTGGCTTATTTATCAACCAGAGCAACGCAAATTGGAATGAGGGCATGCGAAATTCCGGTAACACGATCCTATCCCAAAAGAGGGAAGACACCGACAAAGATTAGCTTTTTCAAGGGGAATTTTGAGCTATTAAAAATTCTGTTTAAAAATATGGTCGGGGCATACAATCCTTGATTTGATCTTTTATGAGGGGAGAACTGTTTGAGATGAGAAATCGTATATGTTTGCAAATAATTAAGTGGGGGGGGGAGTTTACTGATAGTATCATATTACTTACAATCTGTATCCTGCATGCATTAAGGATAAATCATTATGCGAATTTTTATCCGATTAATGGAACATTTCAAAACTTCAATCCCGTGAGAAGATTTTTAGCCGGGCAAATCCCATATCAGGATTTTACAGATTATCTGGGACTGGGACATCTTTATATGGGAAGTATTTTTACCAAAATTTTTGGTGGAAATTATGAGGCTAGCTTAATAGCTTTTTCCTTTTTGACTTTTTTAGCTTTTGCAATATTTGCACTTGTAATAGGGGGAGCATTATTTAAAAATAAGAAAATTGTACTCAGACTTACTAATATATTATTAGTTATGCTATTGATTCAGCCAGTTTTTTTTGAAAATGTTCTGGTTGGAGTGAGTGATATATATAATGCGGTAACATATGCTTTATGGACAGGAAATTCAGCAAGATTTATTAGAGGACTGATTTTGCCTATCATTATAATATTGATTATATTAGCCATAAAAAAATGGAAACAAGTTTGCAATAATAAAAAATTAAAGGATGCAGCTTGTTATTTGGGATTAGCTGGTATTATCGGAGGACTGTCAGGTTTTGCTTTTATATGGAGTAACGATTATGGAATTAGCTGCTGGGTATCAATAATCCTTATGTTTTTTGCTGTTGTTTTGAAAATGACGAAACGAATAGGCAGCAGCTTAATCTATACATTGATAGAAATGCTTTCATCTGTAATTGGAATTATTGTATTTGTACAAATATTTACATTAGGTAATTTTTATGAATGGCTCACTGATACATTTGGAACTGGAGGATATCAGGGATGGTATTTTCAGGCTAAAAGTTTTTACTTATTTGAAGCAGATTTTTCATATGTTATGTTATTGCAGGCAGCTTTATGTTTAGCGTATTTGTTCCTTCTGATGAAAAAGCCCCTAACCGAGAAGAGCTTAATTCGATATGGGATTCCGGCATTTGCTAATATGGTATCTTTCTGCGCAGTCAATGAGTATAAGCTGCTGTCTGGAGGAGATTCCAGGGAGGTAGCCTTATCAATTTTATTTATTACATGTATATTTGAGATAATCAGGTATTTCTACTGTTGTCGACTGGAGAAGTTTATACTGTATGCCTCCCTTATTGTCAGTGCCACATGGATTGGTACAACGTTAAAAGATGAAGCAGTTTTTTGGTTTCTGGCTGAAAAAGAGGGACAATATGTGGAGGAACTAGGAGGAAATATGACTTCGCTTTATACCGATTTACTAGATACACAAGAATATTTAGGTGATAGTAAGTTCTTTTCCACATATGCATCTGCACAAGAAGTTATGAATGGCACATATCAGCCCTCTGGAGTTGATTATAATATTCATGTACTTGGCGATAATCAAAGAGAGAACTATATGAAGGCATTTAGAACTGAAGATTTTGAATATGCAGCCACAATTCAGAGAAGCTATACAGATTGGCAATATTGGAATGAACGCTCTAATTGGTTTTTCTATAGGGAATTGTACAAATACTGGCATCCTGTATTTGGAAATACGTATGAGCTATTTTGGAAAAGAAATGAAAACGGTGTTTCGAATTCAATTAGTGGAAATTATGAAATTGAAATAGTCCCAATCAATGAATCTTCAGTAAAATTGATCCTACACACAGAGCAAAATATTACTGGAATAGCAGATGTTTTAATTAATTATCAGGTAGAGAAAAAAGAAAATATTTTGTCAAAATTATTGATTCGAAGAGTATTAAAAGTCGAAAATAGTGGTGTAACATATGCAAATCAGCCAATTCCATATGAATCAAATTATTTGCGTCCCAGAAATGAAGAGTATATACCTATGCAAGTTACAAATGGATATGGAGAGTTAACCTTAACTAGCTGCCCGGAGGAAAGTACAAATTTGGCTGTAAAATCTGCGTTATGTAATGAAATAATTACTATTTCATATGATGATATGGAGATTATGACTTCTAGCTTATCTGATGCCAATTGGACTAACGGAATAAAAAATGGTAATAATTCAATGCTGCTTTTTCAGAATACAGAAACGAATGAGATGGCGCTGAAAAATGCTGCGAAATTAATTGCAGAGAATATTGAATTAGAGATTATTTCTGTAGATCAGGATAGTCAATGGATAACAGTTGTAGTGAATGGAGATGCAACGGAATTAGCATATCCCCAGATTATAAAAATAGAATAGAAGATAATGCAGATTATATCAGAATCCATGCGAGAAATTATCAATGCACATCGTTATTTATAGCATTGATTTTTGGAGGTTATATATGGAAACGAATAGACATAACTATGGATTGGATTTATATAGGATATTATGTTGCATAGGGGTATTAACTTATCATATTATGGATGATGTCTTGGGTAAATCAGATGGGGGGGGGCCTATTTCTTATATTTTGCAGCCTCATACTGTGTCCCGGGTTTCTTTTTGCTGGCAGGATTTTTGCTGGGACGGCATCAAACAATAACGATAGAATATATCGAAAATAAAATAACTGGAACAATGAAGAAGCTGTTTGGGTGGGTGATATTCTGGAGTGTTCTTCATTTTTTAAGAACTGGAGAAATTTATGATTTATGGGGACAACTGACAGCTGGAATAGCAAGCAGCGGTATATTGCCGGTTTCCTGGTTTTTGTTTACTTATTGTCTTTTAATGTTTTTTGGTTATCCTCTATGGCATTTAAAGAATAGATATCCTAAATTTTTTAGTATAGCAACGGTAATATGGATTGTGATGCTGGCAGGGGATGTTGGCAGGGAATTGATTTATGCCAAGACACAAAGTATGTGGTTACATCTTTATTTAGGCTACTTTGCTTTTGGTATGGCTTTGAATGATATTTTTGCATGGATTCAAAAGAAATTAACTAAACAAACTTGTCTTATTAGCGCATTAGGTATTTTTATTTTTACAGCGATTATATATACCTATGAGTTTAGCAATCCCCATTTTTCGATGGCTCCGCATGAATATTATGGACGCTGGTTTTATAGTCTATGGCTGATAGGAATGTTTTGGTTATGTGTATTAGTTGATTTTAAAAATGTGATAATACAAAAAACATTGCACCAGCTTGCCGGTGGCACTATGGTGGTTTATTTGGGACATTTACCAATACTTCTTTATATAACTGGGTTGCACCCGTTGCAGAGTACAGGCGAGGCAATCGGATGTATTTGCTTGCTGTTCGCTCTATTGTTTGTCTGTGCGGAATGCATGAAGAGGCTTCCACTTTTAAGAAAAATGGTATAGAATAGACCAGTAATAAGTCAAAATTCTGAATTTCAGTGTGGGAATTTGATGATTTATAGAATTAAAAATTTTTGGCTTCAAAAATTTTTTGATGTTTATTATAATAGAGAGGACATATAGAAAAGAAAGGGTACATGAAGATAGCATAAATCTTGAATTATTATCTAAAATGTTGAAAAAATACAAAATCTACGAAAAATTAGGACGGTGAAAAATGTTAAGAAGAATATGGCCTTTTAGCAAATTATATGGATTATCGAAACGAGTGTATGACTTGCAGGAGCAGTTAGAAAGATATGGTGAGTATCAACAGCAAGAGGTTGAAGACTTTCGTCGGTTCATTGCGCAATATGACACTGATAAAAGAAAAATAGAAGGGCATTTTGAAGAAGAATGGGCTAAAGTATCATTGAATTATGAAAAACAGAAACAAGAACTGGATATATTGGGACAGGAATTAAGTGAATTGTCTGTTAGCTATGAGAAAAGGTTGGATGATTTTCAGACAAATTTAAGAAAGGAACTATCTTGTCTGGAGGGTAGACTAGTAGATTTCCAAAAGAATTACCAACAGGATAAGGAAGAGATTCGTCAAGATACCTGGTTTACCAAGTATGGATATGACTGGCTGATCTCAGATTTACAAATGACATGCGTTGAAGCTGCTTTTCCTGGAAACCGGGAGAAACTTTTGGCATTAAAGGATACTCATGTAGGTGAAAGCTGTTTTGTCATTGGGAATGGCCCGTCACTGAAAGCAGAGGATTTGGATAAATTAAAAGAAAACAATATTTTTTGTTTTGCTTCAAAAGGGATATACTATATTTTTGACCAGACAGAGTGGAGACCGGATGTATGGGGAGCATCTGATTTAGATTATATTAGACAAAGCAAGAATGAAATAGAACAGCTAACAGGGTTCCCTAAATTGATATGTGCGCCATCATATATAAAAGACGGAGTAAAAATTGAGAATGCTATCTATTATCCTTTTATTCAGATGGAAAGACGCCCGCCGTGGTTTAATTTAGATGTAACAAGAGGAGTGCATTTTTGGGGAACAATCACATGTAAGTTGATTAATTTTGCCGCCTATATGGGATTTAAAAAAATATATTTACTTGGTGTCGACAATACGTATGGTGTTGTAAAAGACAAAAATGGTCGATATATGTACGATGTAAATGCTCATAATCATTTTACAGATAAGTATTTATCAGCAGAAGTAAAGAAAAATCTTGAAAAAGATATTAACAACATGATAGAGGCCATTGAATATGTCAATCTTTCATATCAAAGCATAAAATGGCATTGTGAGCAGATAGGTGTTGAAATCTACAATGCAACAAGAGGTGGGGAATTAGAAACATATCCTCGGGTAGAGTTGGAAAAAGTCTTAAATAGAGAGAGATAAGCCGAATGAAAAGAGCAGAGAGCAAAAATATAGTGGCTATCATACCAGCGCGAAGTGGATCAAAGGGAATTAAGAATAAAAATATAAGATTATTGGCGGGAAAGCCATTGATAGCATATTCGATCGAACATGCTTTAAAGGCAAATTCAATTGATCGAGTTATTGTAAGTACAGACAGTTTGGAATATGCAAAAATCGCACGAGAATATGGAGCTGAGGTCCCTTTTTTAAGACCTGCTGAAATTTCAGGAGACATGGCATTGGATATTGATACTTTTTTGCATGCATTGTCTTGGATGCAGGAGAACGAGGGATATATACCCGATATTGTGGTTCAGCTTCGACCGACATATCCTATTCGCAGGTTGGAGGACATTGACAATATGATTCACTTATTAAAAGAACGACCTGATATAGATTCTGTTCGATGTATTGCTCCTGCTAAAGAAACACCGTATAAGATGTGGAGAGAAGGGGACAATGGGCAAATATATCCGCTATTAGATGATATTTATGAAGCATATAATATGCCCAGACAACAGTTGCCAGTAGTATATACACAAAATGCATGCATAGACGTAGTGCGGAGTTCAGTTATTCTCCGACAGCATTCGATGTCAGGAAAGAGAATATTGGGTTATAAGATGGAAAACAATTTTGATATTGATACAGAAGAAGACTTTTTAAAGGCAGAAAGATATTTAAGGAGGAAGAATGATGGAAATATTCAATGACTTATTTATTTTCGAAATGGCGAATAACCACCAGGGTAGTGTGGAACATGGAAGAAAGATTATACAGTATCTAGGCGATTTAAAACATCAATATGGGATTAATGCCGCAGTAAAATTTCAATATAGAGATTTGGATACCATGATACATCCTGATTTTATTTCAAGAAGAGATGTAAAACATATTCCTAGATTCCTAGATACAAGACTAATGCCTGATGAGTTCTACGAATTAGTGGTGGCAGCACGGGAAGCAGGACTGAGAACAATGTGTACGCCTTTTGACGAAAAGTCAGTGGATTTGTGTATGGATCATGGAATTGAGATTATAAAAGTGGCAAGCTGCAGTGCTATGGATTGGCCTTTGTTAGAAAAAATAGCAGAGACGCATCGACCGGTTATCATTTCTACTGGTGGTAAGTCTTATTCTGATATGGATAAAATATATAATTTCTTTACTCATAGAAAAATTGACTTTGCAATGCTGCATTGCGTAGGAATTTATCCTGTAAAAGAGGAACAGGTTCAATTAGACTGCATTGATAAGATGAAGAAGCGCTATCCGAAGGTTCCAATTGGATATTCTGGTCACGAAGATCCCCAAAACTATTCTATTGCTCAAATGGCGGTTGCAAAGGGAGCAGTTATTTTAGAGAGACATGTTGGTCTGAAAACCGAAGAAATTACTTTGAATGCATACTCAACAGATGTCAGAGAGCTGAATGGGTGGATAGATGCAGTGCTTTCTGCAAGAAAAATGTGCGGTAAAGAAAACGAAAAGAATATTCCGATAGAGGAAATTCAGTCGATGCGTGAGTTGGCACGAGGATGCTATGCTAAGGTTGCGATTAAACGGGGAGAAGAGTTGACAAGAGAAAAACTCTTTTTTGCAATGCCTTGTATGGAACATCAAATGACTAGTGGGGAATTTGAGCCGGGCATGATTGCAAGTCAGGACTATGAAATAAATAATGCTATTTATGAACACAGAAAAGTAACAGTAGCCACAGACACCAGAAGCCTAATTCATGACGTGAAAGGTATGCTATATGAGGCTAATATTGCAATTGGAGATAAGTTTGAGTTAGAACTTTCTCATCATTATGGAATAGAGCATTTTAGACATTATGGCGCAACTATTATTAATATTTTGAACAGGGAATACTGCAAAAAAATACTTGTGGTTTTACCAGGACAGCAGCATCCTGTACACTATCATAAAATAAAAGAGGAATCATTCCAGGTACTTGCGGGAACATTGAAACTTACATTGGATGAAAAAGAGATTCTGGTAGATGCAGGCGAGGTCATTACAATCGAGAGGGGAAAAAAGCATGCGTTTACGTCAGATAGAGGTTGCATTTTTGAAGAAATTTCAACTACACATGTGAAAAATGATTCATATTACGATGATAATCGGATAAACGAGATGAGTTTATCTGATAGAAAGACGATATTTGAGAATTGGTAATACGTATAGGCATATAGAAAAGATATTGATTGTGTGAGGAAAAGTAAAGATGAATTGTATTCTTTGCCACAGTGATAATACAAGAATATTTCACCAGGGTGTTAGAGATAATCCAAAGATTAATGTGTTGCAATGTAAGGAGTGTGGTTTATTATTTCTTTCAGAATTTCCGAAAAATTGTAATGAGCTGTATGAATCAGGCGGGATGTTACAGCGAGTATACGACGCATCAACAGATAATTATTTATCAATTGGAATGGAAAAATGGAGAGAAATTACAAGGAGAGATGATGAAAGAAGAATACGAGAATTGGTGTCATTGTATCAAGAAAAGCATGTATTAGAATTTGGGTGTGGAAATGGAGCATTCATGAAAGGCATCCGGGACTCATGTAAATCTGTAACAGGTGTGGAGCTTGAAAAGAATGCTGTTGAATATTTAAACAGGGAAGGTATTTTGACTGTTAACTCATTAGAAAAATTGCATTCAAAGTATGAAATTATATTTTTGTTTCATGTTTTAGAACATTTGACTAATCCCATAGAACAGCTGGTTGAGTTAGGAAAGTATTTAGCTCCTGGGGGGATTATCTATATAGAAACACCAAATGCTAATGATGCTTTAGCTGTCAAGTATGAATGTGAGGCCTTTAAAAATTTTACATATTGGAGTGAGCACGTTATGCTGTATAATGAAATATCGCTTGAAAGACTGCTGAATATGTCAGGATTTAAGGAAGAAAAGATTCATTATATTCAACGTTATCCATTATCAAACCATCTCTATTGGCTAAGCAAACAACAACCTGGAGGCCATGTTAAATGGAAGGATTTGGATACACCGGAATTGTTTCGTGCTTATGCAGATATACTGAAAGGAAAAGGAATAACTGACACAATAGCAATAGAGGCAAGAAAGACTGAATGAAACCTAAAATATCAGTAATTATGGCGGTCCATAATGAACCACAAAGTATATTGGAGGAATCTATCCGGTCAATTTTGAATCAAACTTTTAAAGATTTTGAGCTGATCATTTGCGATGATTGTTCAAAGAAAGATACTGCTGTTTTTTTAAAGAGCGTTTTAATGTGGGACAGCCGTATTCGATTAATAACTAATACGCAAAACCTCTTTGCAGCAGCAACGAGAAATAAGGGAATTCTGGCTTCGCAGGGTGAGTATATTGCCATTGCTGACGCCGATGATTTTAGCTACCCGGACCGCCTTCAGAAAGAAAAGGATTTCTTAGACAATCACCCGGAATATGCCTTTGTATCTTCTAAAGTGAAAAGCTATGATGGGGAGAAAATTGTGCCATCCCAATTTGAGGTGAAAGAAAAGCCGCAGAAAAAGGATTTTTTATGGGGGATTCCCTACATAAACCCGGCAGCAATGTTTCGCAGAGAATGTCTCATAAGTATGGGGGGATATGATGAATCCCCGGTCAGGCGCAGGACAGAGGACTATGATTTATTTATGCGGCTCTATGCTGCTGGCTGCGAGGGATATAATTTGGAAACGCCATTGGTTCGGTATTTTGTAAATATTGAAGCCATGAGGAAAAAACGCCTGTATCGTTATAGGATTGATGAGGCGAGAACGAGGTATCAAAATTTTAAAAGAATGGGGCTTTTGCCGCGGGGAATCCCATATGTTGTAAAACCGTTGATTGTTGGATTGATTCCGCATTGTTTAATATGGAAAATGAAAACTTTTTTTGCGAGAAAAAGCTGTAAAGACGGAATATATAATAAAAACAATTAGTGATGCTAAAGAGGAAATTGCAATGTTGGAGGATAGAGAACTTTTAAAACTCTCTGAAAAACAGATCATAACGAATGCCAGGGAAGATGCAATCCAGCCCGTATCGATCGATTTGCATATTGACAGTGTGTATAAGTGGGAGATTGATGAAAAGCAGATTAAAAATATAAAGGATCAAATGGAGAAAAAAATCCAGGATGAGGACATCATCATTATTTCCCAAACCCCATATCAGTTAAAACCGCAAGAAACAGTTTTTGTGAAAACAACAGAAGCCTTGAATATGCCGGAGAATTTAGTGGCACATATATTAGAAAAGAATAGTGTTATGAGGCTTGGCCTGCAGATATCGGGTCCTTTGTACCAGCCTGAACATCATACAGCAATTTTTATTCGAGTGACAAATGTCTCAGAACATAATATTGAACTGCAGCATGACTTTTCGATTGCACAGATTGTGTTTGAGAAAATAGCGACACCAAAGATTTCGTATTCGGAGAAGGCCAATGCACAGTTTGTAAATGATTTTTGGTTTAAGATACCAATCCATTTGATCAAGAAGTCTATAAAACCAGAGGAACAATTTAATGAGCAGATAAAGACTGTAGAGTCTCGAGTTTTATCTGTTTTTACTATGTTCATGGGGGCTTTTGTGTGTTCCCTTGCTTTGATTGTTGTAAATTTTCAAGGGGATTCAATTAGGGCAACAGTTCCGCAAATTATAGGACGAAATATTGCTCTTACTGTATGTATTGTTGCCATTCTGGGGACGGTATTTCTCTTTTATCACTATTTAAATACGCCGAAAAACGAAAGTGATGGAGGAAAAGTGGGAAAAATTATTAGAAGGATCTGTGCGCGAATAAAATTTCAGCTAAGCAAAAGGAATTTTTATATTTCTCATTCTCTTACAAAGTCATCCAGAATATATTTGGCGGCTCGCTACTGTGAAAGCGAGAGAAATCAAAAACTTTATCAGCGCTTGATAGAAGATGGTTTTGATGTGCTTTTGCCGGAGAATCTCGGCTTGAAAGAGAGCGATGATATTCGGGAACAGAGGGAAGTATATCATATGTGCTGTTACCACATATTAAAGAGCGGGATATTTTTGGCGGTTGAGCCTTTTGGAAAAAGTGTAAGTTTTGAAGTGGCGGTTGCAGCATTGAGCGATAAAACTTTAATTCGGCTGCTTCCTCACGGTGTAGCGATAAAGTCGGAGGGGATGATAGATCCGGCTTTTCATTACACAGTAAGGACAGAAGAAGAACTCTTGAAATTACTCCATAGTCTCTGTTCAGGTTAGCTTTTTACATTAGTTGGAAAACCATTGCTCACATTTGGCTGAATCGAACATGTCATTATACTGGATCTGCCAGTTGGTATCTAAGATATCGGTAAATTCGTTCTCTTCCCAATACCCAAAGCAGTTTCCGGTCTGATTATAATACCCGTTTATATTCATAGCGGGTATTTTTTTCATCTGTTCCATAAGATAATTCTGGTAAGGAACCGGCTTTATTCCGGCGACCTGGAAGAGAAGGCTGGATAAATAGTTGGCACTGGTAAATATATCACTCTCTTCTTCGATGTCGTAATTGGCCCAGATAAAGAAGGGCACAATAAAGCGTTCCTGGACTTCGGCCAGGGACCAGTCTTCTAACGGTTTGCCCAGGGCGGCCTCATAAAAATCGTCGCTGATTTTGGGCTGATGATCACCGAACAGGACAATGACAGTTGGTTCCTCTATATTACTGAAGTAATCGATCAGAACAGGAAGAGCGTTATCAGACTCTCTGATCAATGTTAAATACTCTTCTGCATCAGGAAAATCGCCTTCGTATCCGGGAATCTGAACGGTATCATCACCGTAATATCCAGTGGAATAATCACTGTGGTTCTGCATAGTTACGTTAAAAATAAAGACGGGATGAGCTACATCTGAGTATTTTTCATAGAGGTTTATGACTTTTTGGTAAGAATCTTTGTCTGAGATGTAGCGGTCGCGTACCAGCTCAGGATCGGTGAAGGAGTCTATATCATAAAAATAGTCAAAACCAAAGTAAGAATACACGCGTTTCCGATTATAGCCAGAGCCATCATAAGGATGGAGTGCAAGGGTTGTGTAGCCGCGGTCTTTAAAGAGCCTGGCCAGAGAAAAGGTGTCTTTTAAAACGAATTGCTGATATGGAACTGTACCTGGAACAAAGGCGATGGAGTTTCCTGTCAGGAATTCATATTCTGTATTTGATGTTCCTCCGCCGATGGTTGACACCAGAAGATGTCCTTTGACGGTATTGGTGTTAAGGGAATTATAGTAAGCCATATAGGTCTCATTATCCAAATTTGGGTATATGACACTAAGGTCTGAGTAGCTCTCGTTCATAATTGCAATGACATTTGGAGTTCTGTATTCAGAGCTGTCGGAGGTCTTATATTGTTCGCACAGGGTCTCGAGTGCTTCGAGGGAATATCCTTCCGGGGCAGATACATTTAGCCTGCGTATATTGGAAACAAGACTCATGGTGAGCCCATATTCTTTGGTATTGTTATTCAAATCCCAGAGATCAAGATTAGGAAGATAAAAACTGGCTGTGGAAATATACCATGTCAGAAAAGTAAAGGGAAGAATCCCAATTAGGGCAAAACGCCGGGGCGTCTTTTTGATTCCTGCAGATATTTTCCATACAGCAAAACACCAGATGATCAGAATGACGACAGCAGTCAGCAATTCAGGCGTGATATGGTACGTATAATTTTGAATTACATTTTTGGCAGTGCCAATCACAAAAAAGTCACCAGGTACAATAGGACTGCCGCGAAAGAGAGTTACAAAATAATTTGCTGTGCCGTAGATAAATGCAATTAAGTTTCCGATAATCGTTGAGAGCCTGGCTGACCGGAATAAAATCTGAAGAAGCAGCATGAGAGTGAAATAAATACCGCTGTTGCCGGCAATGTAAAGGAGAGAAAGACTGCCAATATTCCCGTTGATGCCTTCTACTATATATACCGCAACGGCAGAGGCCATAAGTAAAGTCATTACATTAAAAGAAACGGAAAAGATTATTTCTTTTCGATCGGACGCTGCAGTAAGATTTGATAGGACCAGGGATAAAATTAATAACAAATAAAGAGTGAGGGCAACGCCTACTGCCGTATTGATTTCATGCGAAAAAATGCTTATAATGCCGAAAATGGCATACAGAAGCAAAATTTTCCGAAGACCTGACACAAAATAAGGCGAGTTTTTAGCATTTGGTAGCAGATAGAAGAAAAACAGAAGACCAAGGCCGTAAATAATTAAAAAAAGGCACAAAAATAACCCTGGCTCAGATAAGACAGAGATGGTGGTCAGGGACTCGGAAATGGTAAAATTTTCAAACTCTGGTGAGTACAAGTTATTTTGGCTGAGCTTGCGATTGTTGGCAGTGATTTTGACAATTCCAGATCCTTCATTTTTGGAAAAAGTGATCTCCACTGTCCGGGCACTTTGAGCTGAATACTCTATAGCAGCAGGAGAAGAGGGATTGATAGCGATAAGAAGACCATCTAAATCAGTCCATTCTCCTGTCTTTTCGAAATCCGACCATGGGATGTGGGTATCATCGATTTTGACCTCGACAATTCTCACATCAGTCCCCCAGGAAGGGGATTTTTTGGAAGCTGTAGCTTCAATCTCAATTTTTGTCAACGGAGAAACGACCTCGAAATACTGGGGTAAGACAGTGCGGGAAACCAGTACTGAGAAAAAGAGAGCAGCCACCGCCCAGATTAAGCAGTAAGTTTTCTTAGTAAATTTATATTGCATATGAAACCTCAAATGATAGCAGATATTTTGTTGAATAAAGCCGTAAAACCTTAAAAAGATATTCATAATAATACTTCAAAGTAATTCAAGAAGCAAGAAAAATATATAAAAAGTAAAGAAAAAGTAAAGGATTTGTAAAATATTAAAGAAGAAGCTGTTCTGCCGCGCCCCTCTCCTCCTCATTGGTTTTTCTCCGAAAATATGGTATGATAAAGAGTACTTTACTGGCGGCTGGCAGACAGCCGATAGAAAGCCGGCAGGGGTATAAGCGGATGCCGGCCGAGGAAAGGGGTTAAGCGTGCTGCAGAAGGCGATGGACAAAAAGGAACATGATATGCCCGATCAGTTTCCTAAAATTCTTGAGATTCTTTTAAAGGACAGGGCGTCCGGGCGACATATTGTTTGGGCGACAGATGACTACCAGGAATTGGGGGACGGTTACAGAGCGCCGCAGGAGATGGCGTTGGATCTGATCAAAAAGGAGGGCGGCGATGTCATTCAGCCCCGCAGTGTGAAGGATCAGCAGAATCAGCTAAACAGGACGAAAGAGAAGGCGGAGGTGTTTACGCCTCCCTGGGTCTGCAATGCACAGAATAATCTGGTTGACCGCGCTTGGTTTGGGCGGGAAGGAATCTTTAACTGGGAAAGCCGTGAGGGCTGGACGACAAATAGAAATAAGATCCCCTTTGAAGACAAGGGAGAGAAGACCTGGCAAAATTACGTAGACAGCCTGCGGATGGAGATGGCCTGCGGGGAGGCGCCTTACCTGGTAAGCCGTTACGATGCAGTGAGCGGCGCATGGATTCCAGTGGCTGACCGGGTTGGCCTGCTGGACCGGAAGCTGCGGGTGGTCTGTGAAAATGCCAAGGATGAGAGCGAGTGGTACCGCTGGGTGCTGAGGGCCTACCAGAGCATCTACGGGTTCGAGTACCAGGGGGACAGCCTGTTTCTTGCCAGGGAGAACCTGCTCTATACGTTCATGGACTACCTGGACTGCCAATTTGGAAGGAGGGCCTCATTTGAGGAGCTGAAGGAAATAGCGGTGATTATTTCCTGGAATCTCTGGCAGATGGACGGCCTGACGTTTGCGCTCCCCCGGCTGGAGGGTGAGACAGGGGAGCCCACATACTGCGTGATAAAGGACTGGCAGGCGGTTCGCTGGAAGAAGAAGGGAATTCTGGAATATCGCTCGCTGATTCGGAATGAGGGCGCTGACAATGGCTGAGAATATGGATATTTTGGACGGTCTGATTGTAGGGCGGGTGGAGCCCCATATCTATGCGTTTTCGACGGATGCGGTTCCGAATTATCTCAAGGTGGGAGATACGTACCGGCCGGTGGCAGTGCGCCTGAATGAGTGGCGCAGCCGTTTTCCGACGCTGAGGGAGGAGTACCGGGAGAAGGCTTCGATTGACGGCAGGGTGTTTTTCAGGGATTATGCGGTTCACCAATACCTGAAAGACGAGCTGGGGAAGCGGGCGCTGGAGCCCGGGGAGACGGATGAAAACTACTATTCCAGGGAGTTTTTTCGGGATACGACTCCGGCGGATGTTGCCGAGGCGATTGAGGATATCCGTGAGAAGTACCGGAATAAGATTCCTGTGTATAAATATTACGACGCGGAGACAAGATCCGCAAAAGACTGCCGCTACGCGTCTTCGGGAATGTGGGAGCCCCGGCCTAATCAGCAGGCAGCGATCGACAGCTTTGTCCGGGCGGTTAGCGCTGGGAGAACCAATCTGCTGATGTACGCTGTCATGCGTTTTGGCAAGTCGTTCACCTCCCTTTGCTGTGCAAAGGAGATCCATGCAAAGACGGTTCTGGTAGTGTCGGCAAAGGCGGATGTCAGGGAGGAATGGAAGAAAACCGTACAGCAGGCGGATAATTTTAACAAAGATTATGAGTTTCTTACGGGAATAGACCTTCTCGACGATAGGCACATCGTGAAGAAGCTGACCGGAGCGGGAAAAGGAGTCATTATTTTTCTGACCCTTCAGGATCTCCAGGGGACGGAGATCAAGGAGAAGCACAGGGAAATTTTTGAGAATGAGATGGATCTGCTGATTATTGATGAGACCCATTATGGGGCCCGGGCGGAGAAGTACGGACAGGTGCTGCGGGACGGCCATTACATAAAGGATTCCCGGGAGAAGCATGCAGACGATGATTTTGTGGATTATGAGGATGCAGGCGAGGCGCTGAAGGTGATCCGGGCCAGGGTGAGGCTTCATCTGTCCGGGACGCCCTACCGCATTTTGATGGGCAGCGAGTTCAGCAGAGAGGACATAGTGGCTTTCTGCCAGTTTACAGACATTGTGGCGGCGCAGGAAGAGTGGGACCGGACCTATATTCTCCGTGATGACAGGCGGGAATGGGACAACCCGTATTTCGGCTTTCCGCAGATGGTCCGGTTTGCGTTTAATCCCAGCCGGGCAGCCAGAGCCAGGCTGGCGGCATTGAGGGCAGGCGGGAATACCTATGCCTTTTCGGCTCTGTTCAGAACCCAATCTCTGAGAAAGATGCCGGACGGCAGCCATAAGCGGTTTGTCTATGAGGAAGAGGTTCTGGAGCTGTTTCAGGTGATCGATGGGAGCAAGGAGGATGATGAGCTCCTGGGATTTCTGGATTACGAGCGGATAAAAGCGGGGAAGATGTGCCGCCACATGGTCTGCGTTCTGCCCTACTGCGCCTCCTGTGACGCACTGGAAGCACTTCTGGCGGAGCATAGGGACAAATTTAAGAATCTTCAGGATTATACGGTGATCAATATATCCGGCATTGACCGGCCAAATCAGTATAAGAGCACTGTCGCTGTAAAAAGTAAAATTGCGCAGTGCGAGAAAGAGGACAGAAAGACGCTTACGCTCACAGTCAATCGAATGCTTACGGGCAGTACTGTGGAGCAGTGGGACACGATGCTGTTTTTTAAGGATACAGCATCGCCCCAGGAATACGACCAGGCCATTTTCCGTCTGCAGAATCAGTATGTGAAGACGCTGACGGATGAGAGCGGAGAAACGATCCGGTACAATATGAAGCCCCAGACTCTGCTGGTTGATTTTGACCCCGGCCGGATGTTTGCTATGCAGGAGCAGAAGGCCCTGATCTACAATGTCAACACGGAGAAAGGCGGAAACCAGAAGCTGGAAGAGCGGATTCGGGAGGAACTCCGCATCTCTCCCATTATCGCAATGAACAAAAATGCGATTGTCCGGGTAGAAGCGGCTGATATTTTAAGCGCTGTCAGCGAGTATTCCAACAGCAGAGGCGTGATGGAAGAGACCAGGGATATTCCTGTCGATATGTCGCTGCTGAAGATCGGGTGCATTAAAGAGGCGGTCGAGGCGCAGGCGGCGCTGGGATCCGGAAAAGGTCTGGAGCTGGATGCCTACGGGGAGGGCAGAGGCGATCTGGATCTCCCTGACGGAAGTGAGAACACCGGAGACAGTTCGGATGGGAAAACCGGGGAGGACAGGCAGACGGACAGTGGGGACAATGCAGCGGTCGGAGACTCTGAACTGGAAGACTTAAAGGGCAAATTTTTGATGTATTATTCCAGAATTTTGTTTTTTGCATTTCTTTCTGACAGCAGGCTGAGATCGCTGGATGATGTGCTGATTTCTCTTGGGGACAGAGATAATGAGCGGATAGCGAAGAATCTGTCGCTGGAGAGGACGGTCTTGTCTGCGGTCAGAGCCAATATAAACCCGTTTATTTTGAGCAGGCTGGATTATAAAATCCAGAATATTAACAATCTGTCCCATGATGAATCGGTGCAGCCAACGGAACGGGCCGTGCGTGCGATTCGTAAATTTGGAAAATTGTCGGAATCGGAGGTTCCGACGCCTCTGGGGGTGGCTGGGGATATGGCCGATCTGCTGCCGGACCAGTGCTTTGGGGAAATTCAGAGGCCAGACGTTAAGATTCTCGATATTGCCAGCAAGATAGGGGAATTTGCTATTGTTCTGTGCAGGCGGGCAGAAAAGCTGGGGATCCCTGCAGAGGCGATCCGTTCCTCTTTGCTGGCGATTCCCACCTCTCCGGTTGCATATGAATTTACCAGGAAAATCTATGAAGTTCTGGAATTGGATACAGGCTGCATAGCGGCCCATTTTACGGCATATGATCTGTTAGAGGTGAAGGATGCAAACGGGAAAGAGCATGACGCCATTGATTACGGGAGAATATCTTCTATATTAAAACAGAATAAACGCTTTTGCGATATCACCCTTGAGGGTGAGGCGGAAGAAGGAGACGAGATGAAATTTGAAGCGATAGTAGGCAATCCGCCTTATCAGGTCAGCGATGGCGGGGCCCAGGCCAGCGCCAGGCCGATTTACCATAATTTTGTGAATATTGCGAAAAAACTGTCCCCCCGCAGGCTGACGATGATCATGCCCACTAGATGGTATGCCGGGGGAAAGGGGCTGGATGAATTCCGCAGCCAGATGCTGGACGATGCCCATATCGAAGAGCTGGATGATTTCCTGCACCCTGAGGAGATATTTCCGGATACCAACAACCGGGGAGGAATCTGCTATTTCCTCTGGAACGCTGACTACGATAATACCCGGGAGAAGGTGACAATCGTCTCCCACATGGGGGACGGGGCTGTCAGCAGGGCGAAGAGAAGCCTGAGAACAAGGGATCTGGATATTTTTGTCAGGGACAATATCGGGATTGAGATTTTGGACAAAGTAATCTTCGACGATACGGAAGTTATGGCAGACCATATCTCTTCCAGAAAACCATTTGGACTGGACACCAGTTTTACCCGGTCGCCGGGGTTCTGTGAGACGGATGAGGGGCTGAATGACCCGGTTAAGTGCTTTGGAAAAGGGAGAAAAATAGGTTATGTGAGCAGGGATGCGGTCAAAGTCCACAGGGAGTGGATCGGCAGGTGGAAGGTTCTGATGCCCTATGCCAACAATATTGGGACTGAGCTGAATGACGACAATCAGAACACATTTGTCGCCGGGCCTGATGCTATCTGCACGGAAACTTTTTTGGTGGCAGGTTTTGATCTGGTGAGGGATCAGGCGGAGGCAGAACATCTGGCCGCCTATCTGAGGACGAAGTTTGCGCGGTTTCTTCTAAGCCTGGCCAAGATCAGCCAGCACGGGACGGCTAAGACCTATAAGTTTGTCCCGGTTCAGGATTTTACAGCGTCCTCGGATATTTGCTGGGAGCGCCCGATTGCGGAGATTGACAGCCAATTGTATGCGAAATATTGTTTGAGTCAGCCGGAAATAGATCATATTGAAGCGAAAATCAAGCCCATGGGGGAATGAAATATGACGGTAGAGATGTTTTTAGAAAACATAATGGCAAACAGTTTTTCAAAGTTTAAGAAGGAGACGGTTCTGGCGATTGTCAAAGGCTGTGACCCGGTGACCCGGGAGGTGTTTTTTTCGGATGCAGCTTCCAAGGATGGGGTGAACAGCCAGTGGAAAAAAATAGCGGTTCGGCTGGTAGCCTATGTCATCAGCGGCTCCGGCACAAACGCTTTCAGCGGTCTTGACGGGATAAAGAATATGAACTATGCGTCTGATGTGGGGAGTCTGATTGCCAACAAGAAGGATCTTTGGACGGAAGTTTTTGATCTGTATATAAAAACGGTTAACGGCGAGGTGGACGACAAGTTCATGGAGGAATTTTACCGGGAGACGACAGCGGATAACTTTATCATGGGAAGAGATATGCAGAAGGAAGAGGGGTGGGAAACTACCCAGCTCTGCTTTGCTCTGGTGCGGGAAAAGCTAAGCGCCCGGTTTGAAGAGTACTGCAGGGCATGGGAAAGGATTTTATCTCATGACAAGGTTGCGGCCTGGAAGGCGGAGGATTACTTTTCAGAATATGCAGCTTCCGATATTTTAAAAGAAGGCATCCGGTGCAGCGTGGAGAATGCCTTGGGCGCCGTTACAAATATAAATGAATGGTTTAAGGAAGAGAAAAGGACAAGGTACGTGGCGGCTGCCGGCCATAATGTAATCACAGTCAGAGAGAAACGGATGGCGCGCCATAAAGAGTACGACAGGGGGAAGGCGGTAGCCGACTGGCTGCAGGCATCAAATGGATATTTGCCGCAGACACCGCAGACGCCGGATGTCCATGTAGATGAAGTGAGTTATTCCGGATGGGAAACAGACACGGGAGGCGGAGGATGCGTGACGGGAGACACGAAAATCAGACTGGCCAACGGAATGGATGCGGAGATAGCGCAGATCGGCGAGGGTTGGAAAATTTTAAGCCGGGGAGGGTTGGTTTCCGTTACTTCCGATGAAAAAATAGTAAACAAAAATATCAAGTATCTGTATGGGTTTAATGGGCGGAAGCCATTTATGTCTCTGGAGCATGCCGTCCTGACGGCACAAGGCTGGAAGAGTCTTGCGCCGGAAAGCACCAATGAGATCAATCCCTATGTGAATGCATCGCTGCTGAGGGAGGGAGATGTGATCTTTACCATAGATGGGGAAGAGACGGTTCGCAGCATAGAAATAGAGGCGGCGGAAACGGAGAGTTTTACTGGATATGACCTGCATTTCCGTGAAGGATACCACTCTTACTATGCAAATGGCATCCTTGTGCTGCTCAACTATCCTGAGGTCACTGTCTCGAGAATAAAGAAATCGCTGGAAGATATGTCTGAGGAAAACCAGAGGAGGTTTCGGTCGATGTTTGTAAAAAACAGCGATCTGCTGGAACAGATATTCGGCAGAGCAGCTGTGGAGCAAATAAAGGAGGATGTGTTCATATGAAAGTGAACAGGGTGTTAAGGCAGGATTATAAGACTGTGTCGATTCCGTCTTTGACGGTCAGGATGCCGGCAAACGGAGGGAAGACTGAAAGGGAGTACGCTGTTTTGGGCGGCATGCTTTACGTTGACGGAAAACCAGTACAGCATTATTTTTCCAAAGATATGTTTTACTATGAAACGGAGGATGAACAGGGAAGCATATTTTTGCGCCATCATGGGCTGATGGCAGATGTTGTAATCCGCAGAAACGGGATGACCTCGATCCATAAGGCAGGGACACAGCTCTGCTATCAGATCCGGTACCAGGGGGAGCAGAAGCGGGAAAATGTGATTGACGCGGTGTTTGGGATGGGAATTGATGAAAGCCGAAAATCCTATTATTATTGCGGCCTGAAGTTCAACGGGGAGGAGATTATCCCACTGCCGGAAGATGAGGAATCCTGCAAAAATCAGGGAATTCTGGCGATTTCCTATGAGGAGAAAACGAGGCGTCTGGTGACAGAGTGGGATACCAGGGCTTACGCAGAGCTGAAGGATGACAGCGGGCAGTATCAATACCCGGATTTTCGTATTTCGAACTTGCATATGGTATTCGACGCTCTCTATAGAACGTGTGAGGTTACGATTCAGGAAGGGAGAAATGAAGTATTTTCTTATGAGTCTGACAATGTCGTTCTTGACCTGGAAAAAACTCCAAAGGGAACTGCCAGGGGAAACTGTACGATTCTATATCGGGATACAGAACGGGAAAACCGTCTGGAATTGTATGGGATAGATTCGGTTGAAGAAACCGCAGAGGATGGCAAAACAAAAAGAGTTTACTACTGCGGGCTGAAATGGAATGGAAGCGTACAGATCGGGCTTCCCGAGACAGAGGACGGGAAAAGGCAGCAGAGGTTTTTATCAGCCTTTTGCTGGAACGATACCTGGTTTTTGGATATAAAGGGAGATAATTTCACTCAGTGCCTGGGCCGGGCAGAAAAACAGGATGAGGGATTTGCGGTCAAAGCCATCAATATTGCAGGGACAAGAGCCAGCGTCGCAGAACGGAAAGCAGAAATCAAAACCTATGCGGCAAAAGGGGTATTGGTGGTTCCGGACGAATTGGCAGAGAAAAGGCGGTATTTCCGGCTGGACCATGAACAAATGAAGCAGCTGCAGAACCGCTGCCTGGCAGCGGGGATGAATGCAGAACCACTGACGCTTGAGGGACTTTGTTCCATTACAGCGCCTTCTGTCATAGTGGAGACAATGGACGAACAGGGGAACAAAGTGGAGCAGTGTATGGATGGGCAGCAGTACTGTTCCTACAAGACCAGCGAAGTCCTGACGGATCTGGTGAACTATTATACCGGGGATGTGTCAAATTCGGATGGGACCATCAAATTTCAGGATATTTATGGAAAAACCCGGGCTGCCAGCCTGGCAGGGATTAACAGCGTCAGTGATCGGATCATCCCGGAGATTGAGGAAGCGGCAGATCCGGATAATCACAAGGAGAAAGGGTACCTGGCAGATTTTCTAAAGAGGCTGTCTCCGGTGGTGCTGACCAATTCCCTGGCGAAAAAGACAGATTCGGTGATTATGAGCGGATACGGCGGGAAGGATGGTGAGGATAAGGCTCTGAGAAAGGCGAGATTTTATCTCTCTTATATACCGGAGGATGAAGACGGCAAAAATGAAGAGAAAAACAGTGACAATGACAAGGAGGTCTTGTCGAAGCAGCCTGAATACCACCAGATTACGGCGATTTTAGACAAGTATATCTATCTCTCCCTGATTGATAAGCTGAAGCTGTATGTGAATGATGAAAAGACGGATTACGAAGGGCAGCGGGCAGGGCAGACAGCGTCCCAGTACTGGGCGGAAAGGATGTACTACCATTATGTGGAAACGCTTCCGATGCTTCATCAACAATATGAAGTCGATCCGGCAGGTGTTACGCATATTATTAAAATGCTCGGAATTTTAGACTCAGAGTCCTACGATATCAAAGAGAGCCTAAACGGGGAGGTGATAAAAGATAAAGAGGGCAACGTATTTCATTCGTCCTATGCTCTGGCCTTGTACGGACAGCTTACCAACTATGCGATCGCTCAGCTGATCGACAGATACAAGGGCGCAGAGAACTTCGAGAATTACTGCAGCCTTTTGGTGGAATTGTACGGCAGGTTTTATGATAAAGTAAAAAATAAGGAGATACTGATCCCGACAGAGATTGAAGACGGGATCCAGGAATTTTTAGCGGATACAAAAGAGACGTTTGTGCAGTGGGCGATTTTTCAGGCTCAGGAAATCACGCAGTTTGCCGTCACTACAGGTTATACCTCATCGGCTCTGATGACGTATAATCCTAAAAATCCCGGGATTGGAAAGCTGTTTTCTGCTATGAACGTATTGGTGGGAGCTGTTTCCTTTGCCAACATTTTTATGAGTTGGGATGAACTGACCGATGTTCAGAAGGCGGAATCCATTTTAACTGTTATCGATGCGTGCTTTGCAATGACAAAAAACTTTATTATGTGGAAGAGCGTTAATACAATCTTTAACCCGGAAGCAACGCCGCAAGAGCGTCTGAACGCTTTTTACCGCTACCAGGTCGGGGGCGGGCAGATGGATATCCTGGAGTCTGTCACTCTGGATTCAGGAGAGGGCTTCAACCTGAAAAACGAAGTGGAAGAAAATGCTACCCGCTACAGCCGCAAGATGAATGGGGATAAAATGTATTCCAGCGTCACACTGGATCGAACGAGCAAGGTATTCGTGTTAGGAGAAATTGTGTTCAAAATTTTGAATGTAGTTTTGCTGGGGATCGCATTCGTTGCCTCTGTTATGGAGCTGAAAAAAATGTATAGCAATAAATCTGGTTATGAATTGTGGGTGAGGGCGCTGTCTGTGGCAAATGGCGTGATAACAGGCCTCAGCCTTGTCTTGGGGATAACAGAGTTTGCGCTGTCGTTTTCAGCAGGTCTTTCTTCCTGCTTTTTCGTGGCCTCTTTTATTCCGGTGGCCAACGCGGTCTTGATGGGGCTGATGCTGATTATTTCGATTGTAATGCTGGTAGGCGGGAAGAAACCGAAGGCGCCTATCACTCAGCTTATTGAGGAGAAGATCAGGCCCTTCATCGATGCGCTTCCCGAACCCAGCCAAACCTGGATCGATAAAAATACGGCTCCGGCATCAGCCTGATGCGCCTGCTCGCCGGACAGATGGCAGATGAAATGTGATGATTACCGCGCCCAGATCGGTTGACTCTTCTGGAATTATGAGCGCTGGAGAATCAAATGATTAGAAAGCGGCCCGGCCGGATAACTGTCTGGGCCGCTTTGCGTTATAAGCTGGAATGCTTATGAAAATGTCTGGCTGATGGAAAAGGGTTTTTCCGCAAAACTTAAAAAATTATTCAAAAAGAAGTTGTAAATTACTTGAAATTTGCTAAAATAATATATCATAGCCTTGACCGACAGTTGGACAGGAGGAAATTTGCTGATGGCTTTGGCGCTTTTTATATTATTTTTTGTGCTGAAACAGTTTTATCTTTTTCCGTCCGGGGGGCTGGGAGCAGCAGATGTCTGCCTGGTTCTGTGCTGTCTGGTTTTGTTGGGAGAATGGCTGTTGAAGAGAAGGGCTGAAGAAAACAGTGCGGGAGACCGTGTACGGCTCCTGGACTGGGAGGAAGACTGGCCCTTTTATTTATTTCTGATCTGTGTTGTGGCGGTCAATGGCGTATACGCATGGAGGGAAAAGAATACTGAATTTGTCCGGTATACGGCGTACTGGCTATATAACGGGATGGCGATCTGGTGCTTTCGGCGGTTAGGGCAGAAAGAAGGCTTTGTCAGGTGGGTAGCTGCGGGAGCCCAGGTGAATATTCTGGTGCAGACCGGAGTATGGCTGTCCGGTCATGGCAGGCTGTTTTATGAATATTGGGGCGGAACCCGCTATATGGGAACTTTTAACGACCCCAACCAACTGGCTTTTTTTGTTTTTCTGATGGCTGTGCTTTTGTACTTGAGCCGGGGAGAAAAGAAGAAGCTGGCAGATGGCATTTTTTACATTTTAGCTATTGGGATCATTGGGGCAAGCAAGTCTACAGGTGTTTTTTTGGGAGTTCTGGCTGCAGCGGCAGCGCTTGCGGCCAGAGGAACCTTTCGCCTGTACCGTTCTGGGCGCATTGCAAGACGGGTGTGGTGGATAGGAGGCGCTGCCTGCATTTTGGTGCTGGCCGCAGCAATTATTTGTTTATGGCCTCCGGCAGATTTTTCGATACAGGAAGGAAATTTTACCCTGGTGGAAAGAATCCAGGAAAAGATATGGAAGATCGCCCATGGAGGGCTTGGCGGGCTGCTGGAGGACAGAGGAATGGAAAAACTTTGGCTCTACCCGGCATGCCTGCTGACTGGAGCCGGAGAAGGAGGCTTTGCCAGGTTTCCTTTGGCGGCGCAGGTAAATGAGATTCACTCCTGCCTGTTCAGCATTTTGTTTTGCTATGGGATCATCCCGACGGGAATCCTGATATTCTGGCTTTTCAGAGAATTCCGTTTTGTCCGGGGATGGATGTGGCCTGTGATCTTAGGACTTCTGGCAGAGAGTTTTTTACTGGTCAATTACCGGCAGCCGATGTTTTGGCTGGTATTGGTCTGGGGCAGTCTGGTACGCGAGCATAGCGGAAATAAATAAAAAGTGGGAAAGCGTTTGGAAAATTGGGGCTGTTTTTCGAGTGGGACGTTTCGCCGCATACTGGTATCATTAATATGAGAAAGGGAGGAAACACAATGAAAACGGCTGAAGCGATCTTACGGGAGGTTCCATTTCTGCAGAGTTATAAGGGATATCAGGGCTTGATTCTTTGCCTCAAGCTGATCCAGGAGGATGAGGAACGGCTGACGGATATTCGCAGACAGGTGTATCTGCCTGCCGCAGCTCAGAGAGGCGAAGAGTTGCATAATTTCGAAAAGAATCTAAGAACCGTCAGAGATGCTTTTCTGATGTATGGAGGCAGGGAATATTTGGAAAAAACGCTGAAACGAAAGATCCAAATGCCTTTGTATCCCAGAGAATTGATGGAAATATTGTTGGAGTGTATGAGGAGAGGAGAATGATCCTTGACTGCGGTGCAGGCGATGCGCCGATATAGAGCAGAGAGAGGAGCCTTGGGCCGAACCGGGAGGGGAGGCCAGGGCTTCTTTTTCATATATGCCGATAAAAGTCTAAAAAAGTCTATTTTTCTCTATTCAAGACGAAAGAGCGTATACTATTGATAGCGCTGAAGGAACATGGTTGGAGCGCGCAGAATTTGAAAGACAGCGCTGCAGAGAAATATAAGAGGAGGGAATCTTATGAAAACGGCTGAAGAGATTTTGAGCGGAATACCATTTTTGAAAGGCTATAAAGGATATGCAGGTCTGTGTATGTGTCTGGAAATGGTGGCGCAGGACGAGACCCGTCTGATAAATATCCGGAAGGATGTATACACGCCGGTGGCCGAACGGAGGGGAGAGAGCGTGTATAATTTTGAGAAGAATCTGAGAACAGTCAGGGATGCTTTCTTGATGTATGGGGGAAGAGAGTATCTGGAAGAAAAGCTGGGAAGAAAGATTCATCTTCCTCTGTATCCCAGAGAGCTGATCGAAGCTCTGCTGGAATGTATGAAACGGTGCTGAAATCTGGGCGGGGTTGATTCTCCGCCTTTTTATAAGGGTGCTTAGATGGTGCCGGTCGGCGAATCCGGGTGATTTTGGAGGTATGCGGCCAGCAAATCGATAAATTCCCCGTTGGTGGGCTTTCTCTGCAGCCGAAAGCCTGCTACCTGGCAGAGGCGTTCGCGGTCGCCGCGGTTCCAGCAGAGATTGATGACAGTCCGGATGTCGCGTTCTACACATGCCGGAGTAGTCTTGTGGATGAGAGCGATCTTGGGATATAGGATTTTGGATATCATCAAAAGACGGTCGTGGTCTTCCAGGACTAATGCAACGGCTGTGCAGAGATAGTAATAGCCTAGGTAGGTGCCGGAAATTCCCAGAGAGCGGATGAGAGAGATAAGATTGTCCATATGCCGGATTCTCCTTTGCTGTTGATGAAGTATATTGTACCGAAAAGATATCAGAACTGCAAAAAAGAGAAGGAAATAGACCAATATCGACAAAAAAGGAAGATTATCCGATATTGGATCATATCGGACATGGACGAAATGCGACAATCTTTGCAGAAATGCGGGAAACGAGACGGGAACCCAGATATGGCAAGGGTGAGCGATAAAATACCATATCTGGTGGACAAGAAAAAAGTGTACTGAGAATTATACAAAAATAAGAAAATTTTGGAAATATCAGGAAGAACAAAATGTCGATTTATGCGATATCTTTCTCTTTTCAAATTTCCGGGAAAGCATTATATTATCAGCATAGAAAAAAAGGAGGGGTTGTGTATGAGCGACAAGGAAATGCTGCTGATTCTTGAACGCGAAAATCGGAAGTTAAAAGAAGATAACGAAACCTTGCAGCAGATTGTCCTTCAGATGAGGTCAACGATAAATCGCTTGATTGGACAGTATATAACGAAATCAAATGCAGAATATTAAATGACAGAAAATGGAAAAGTGGGGAAACAGGCGGGAGACCCGTGCAGCATACCTTTGCGGTGAGTGGGTGCCCGCCTGTTTTATTCTCTTTTGAAGGAATTTCAGCGTTTAGATGGATGGCTCTGTGCGGATGGAGCCAGGGATTCCTGAGGCAGGTTCTTCTGCTTTTTGATTAAGTCCCATATGGTTTTATGCATCCATTCTACGGTAGATTTCAGAGTCTTGTTTTCTTCTTCCAGCTCCTGAATCCGGTAGGACAAGTTGGCAATGGTTTCCCTGTAATTTGCTGCTTTGTGGGGAGCAGAGAGCCGCGAAGAGAGGGTAGGAGTGTGTCTGAGGATTTCTTTGCTGAGAAGGAGGTCCCGTTCCGGGCAGCTCAGATCCATAAAATCCTGATACCGCATGGGGAGAAGACTCATGGACACATCACATTTTGGGCATACAGCGTTTCGTGAAAGCTGGTAGTAGGCATAGTAGCCGCATTTGGGACAGTAGTAAACCGATAATTCTCTCATATTGACCTCCTGAGTAGATGATTAAGGCAGCGTCAGCGCGAGGCGACAATACCTTAACTTATATATAACGTAAAAAATTCCGAAATATGACAGAATTTTAGAAAAAATATAAAAAAATTTCATATTTCCTGGTTTTACACACAAAAACCGCTGTGGGACAGACAAAAAGAGGTCTGACACAGCGGTTTTGCTGAACGGTAATACAAACTATGGTTTTGTAATCACAAGTGGATTTTCATGGTTGCGCGTTATAATGAACGGCTGTGAGGGATGCTTTACTGAATGACGCCCTCGGTGTTTACTACCCAGATATCGCCGTTGGCATCTTCCACATCCTTATATCCATTGCCTAACTCCGGCTTTTCAGAGGATTTGGAGGAAGAGGAGGCGCGCTGAACGATACCGGAAGCGTTGACTAAATACTGCTTGCCGTCGAAGGATACCGGGGCGTAGCGCAGATCGCTTTCCGCTTCCTGGCGCAGGCCGTTGATATACAGGCGGTTGTCATAGATGCCGTTGTATCCCTGCCCCCGGCTGGCTCCGCTGGTGTGGAAGTACCAGGATTCATTTTCACCGGTTTCTTCATTATAGATTGTCTGTTTGCCTGTCTTCATGGAACCGTCTTCAGCAAAGTAAGCGTTGGCTGCTGAGCCGTCTTCTAAGGTGATGGTCTGCAGGCCAGTCTGCATTTCTCCCTTTGTATTGAACGCATACTGTTTGGAGTTGATGCTGAATACCTGCACGCCGCTCTCGGCAAAGTAGGGTACTCCTTTCTTAAAGTAGAAGCGGTAGGTGTCCTCCTCATCGGAGCTAAGGCCCTCTACTCCTGGGATATCATACCAGCCGGAGGCGCGTTTTCCATCCTCCTCATAGTACTGGTAGCCTGCGATGGAAGCACCGGCCGGGGCGGCCTCCTGGCCCTCCTCTGCTGCCGGAGCGGCGGCGGGGAGCTGATACCAGCCAGTCTGCATGACGCCATCTACAAACGTGTAGTAATTTCCGCTGATTTTCTTGTCTAATTCATTTTCGACCATTTTGCCGTTTTTCTCAAAATAGTACCAGGAAGAGGAATCGTTGGGTTCGTCAGAGTCCTCAGACAGCTGGATCCATCCAGTACGGCGAACCCCGTCGTCTCCCAGATAATAAACGGCGTCTTGGATAGTCTGCAGACCTGTCTGCATGATGCCTTCGTCGTTGAAATAATACCACTTGTCGTTGATGGACTGCCATTTGGAGCGAATATAGCGGCCGTCTTTTCCAAAGTAATACCACAGCTCCGCAGGGGAATCGGGACTGTCCATATCTTCATTTTCAACGGAAAGCCAGTGGTTGGCAACTTTCTTTCCGGTTTCATCTACATAGTATTCATCGATAATTTCATCTGTTGCAATCTCACCCTCATCGTTTAAATAGTACCAGTCGCTGCCTTTCTTCTTCCAGGCTTCTGTTACGTAATCGCCGTCAGAATCATAGTAGCGGAAGGTTCCGTTTTCTTCGACCCATCCGGCGGAGGCAGCCAGTACGGTTGCTGGTCCATTTAATAAGGAAGGGGTTACTGCGGTCATCACTGCCGCAGCGGATAATACAGCCATAAGTTTTGTTGTCTTTCTCATAAATAAATCGTCTCTCCTTTTTGAATGTGGGCGGCGGTTTGAAATCCGCCTGTTGGTTCGTGGCCGAAAATCCATCGTTGCATTACGGTCCTGATTATAGCCCATGACGGACGGGATGAAAAGTGTAGGTTGATTCCAGTATTGGAAGACGGATGCAGAGGAAGGAGACAGTGGCAGATATTTGGACGGATCCGAGGATGGGGAGACCCCTGAAAAGCCCGAAATTACAGCGAAAATTACGATTCCCGTAAGAAAAAGTTTATTAGGAATTTTGATAAAAGTATGCTATACTGATTTGGAGATGCCAGGGCCCCAGTGCAGAGCAATCCGGCATTGGAGGAGTCAAAAGACTTTTGACTTCGATATCATTTCGAATCAGAGGGAGGGATGGCTGTGAAAATTAAGATTTCAGACTATATTGCGGAAAGACTGGTGGAATCGGGTATCAGCCAGGTGTTTACTGTGACTGGCGGCGGTGCAATGCACCTCAATGATGCCCTGGGGCACAGGGAGGGACTCTGCTGCCTCTACAATCACCACGAGCAGGCATGCGCTATTGCAGCGGAGAGCTATGCCCGCATTCATAATAAGATCGCAGCAGTCTGTGTGACCACTGGGCCAGGTGGGACCAATGCGATAACCGGCGTAGTAGGAGGCTGGCTGGACTCAATTCCCATGCTGATTCTTTCAGGCCAGGTTCGGTATGACACGACTGCCCGCTGGTCCGGTGTTGGGATCCGAGCGATGGGCGATCAGGAATTTGATATCTGCAAAGCAGTCTCTTCTATGACGAAGTACTGTGAAATGGTGATCGATCCCATGCGGATCCGTTTCTGCCTGGAAAAGGCTTTGTACCTCGCCCAGACTGGGAGACCGGGCCCGTGCTGGCTGGATATTCCCCTGAATGTCCAGGGGGCTTATGTAGAGAGGGAAGCGCTGGTTGGGTTTGACCGAAAGGCATATGAGGCCGGAGGGACCGGCTGGGCGGAGAAGAGCGGGGCAGAGATCCCGGAGGACGAGGCTGGAAGAGGAGAAAACCGGCCCCTGCGCCCGGGCAAAGTGGGGCGGGAGACAGCCGAAGCGATTCTTCAGAAGATTCGCAGTGCCAGGCGGCCTGTATTGAATGTTGGAAACGGAGTCCGGATTGCGGGAGCCCACGGTGCTCTGATGGAGGTGATTGACCGGCTGGGGATTCCGGTTGTGACTGGATGGAACAGTCAGGATGCCATCTATGACAGCCATCCCCTCTACACAGGAAGAGCTGGCAATATGGGGGATAGGCCGGGAAATTTTGCTGTCCAGAACAGTGATTTGGTGTTCTCTGTGGGCAGCCGTCTGAGTATCCGGCAGGTGGGATATAATTACAGAACCTGGGCCAGAGCAGCCTACGTGATTGTAAACGATGTGGATGCGGAGGAATTGAAGAAGCCGTCACTCCATGTGGACATGCCGGTTCACGCTGACGCGAAGGATCTCTTGGAGATGCTGGCGGCTCTGCTGAAGGAGAAGCAGGATTCCGGGCAGCTCCCGTATCCGCTGTTTGACGGCGGGAAAGGGCTTCGGGATATGGATTGGCGGGAAACCTGCAGAATGTGGAAGGAGACATATCCAGTGATCCTGCCGCGGCATATGGCCTGCACGGATCAAGAGCCGGCCAATGTGTACGCCCTTGTAAAAGAACTGAGCAGCCGTCTGCGTGAGGGGCAGATCACTGTAGTGGGAAATGGCTCCGCCTGCGTGGCAGGGGGCCACGGGTATATCATTAAAAAGGGCCAGCGGTTTATTACCAATTCGGCAATCGCATCTATGGGATACGATCTGCCTGCGGCTATTGGGGCGTGTATGGCAGATCACACCCAGGATATTATCCTTTTGACAGGGGACGGAAGCATTCAGATGAATCTTCAGGAACTGCAGACCATCATCCACCACAGGATGCCCATCAAAATTTTTCTGATTAACAACGGCGGCTACCACTCTATCCGTCAGACTCAGAAGAATTATTTCGGGGAGCCGCTGGTTGGAATCGGTGTGGACAGCGGTGATCTGAGTTTTCCGGATATGGAGAAGCTGGCCTGGGCTTATGGCTATCCATACCTGAGGGCAGAACACAACAGTCAGCTGGGAACTGCCATCGAGCAGGCCCTTGCCATGGAGGGACCCGTGATATGCGAGGTGATCGTCAGCATGGATCAGAATTTTGAGCCTAAGTCGGCAGCGAAGAGACTGCCGGATGGAACTATGGTTTCTCCGCCTCTGGAGGATCTGTCACCCTTCCTGGCGGACGAGGAGATGGACGCCAATATGCTGATTCCCAGGATCAAGGGCTGAGAGGAGGAGACTCGGTTGAATGTGGTCGTGACCGGCGCCACCAGCTTTTTGGGGGCGCCTATGGCAGAGCGGTTCCTGCGGGATGGGGACCGGGTTTACGCTGTTGTCCGTCCTGGCTCCCGGAATATCAGCCGGGTGGAGAAACTGCAGGCTCAGTACGGAAGGCAGATTGTGCTGCTTCTTATGAAATTAGAAGAGGCAGACCAGATTGCGGATGTGATAGAAGAGCCATGCAGATTGTGGATCCATTTTGGATGGGACGGGGCCGGAAGCGGCAACCGGAGACAGCAGGATATCCAGCAGAAAAATGTAGGAGATTCCCTGAAGGCTCTAAAAGGAGCCGTGTCTTTGGGCTGCAGGCGCTTTGTTTTCAGCGGATCCCAGGCGGAATACGGCATTCGGGACAGCTTGATGAGGGAGAATGACCCCTGCAGGCCGGTGTCTGAATACGGAAAAGCTAAGGTGCAGTTTTATGAGGCCGCCCGGAGATATTTGGCAGAGACGGGGAGCGGCATGGAGTATGTCCATTCCAGGATCTTCAGTATCTACGGGCCGGGAGACCACCCTTGGTCCCTGGTGGAATCCTGCAGAAGAGCTTTTTTGGCCGGAGAGGAAATTCAGTTGGGAGAATGTACCCAGATGTGGAATTTTTTATATCGGGACGACTGCCTAGAGGCCCTTTTTCTGTTGGCAAAGTCCCAGGGACAGGTAGGATTTTCTGCCGGGCTGCCTTCGGGAAAAAAGGAAAATGGGATTTATAATGTGGCGGCTTCGGAGACGGAGACGAAGTGTCTGAGGAATTATGTGGAAACCATGTACAGGCTCTGCGGGAGCAGAGGGAGCTTTTTATATGGAGTGCGGCCGCCTAACGCGGAGGGACAGGCGAACCTGATTCCTTGTACCCAAAAGCTGAGGGAGAGAGTGGGATTTTCGGCAAAAATTGGTTTTGAGGATGGTTTCCTGCGGCTTATAAAATCAGAAGAAATAAGATAGGAGATATGCGAAAATGGCGGAGATAAAAAGAGAGCGCTGCCTTGCCTGCGGCGGAAAGCTGGGAGATCAGCCTTTAATAAAATTTGACGGGATGCCGGCTTCCGCCCAGGATATTCCGGATGCCGATGAGGTAAAGAAGGACAGAGGGATATCTCTGAATTTGCATCAGTGCCCAAACTGCGGCCTGGTTCAGTTTGACTGCTCTCCGGTTTCTTATTACAGGGATGTGATCCGGTCAGGAGGTTTTACGACTACAATGGTGGAGCTGCGCCGCCGCCAGTACCGCCATTTCATTGATTTTTGCGGGCTGGAAGGGAAAAAAATTTTGGAAGCCGGATGCGGAAGAGGTGAATTCTTGTCGGTTCTGGCGGAGTTCCCGGTCCAGGCTTTTGGAATTGAGCACCGCGCAGATCTGGTTTCCATCGCACAGGAGCAGGGACTTAGAGTCTGGCAGATGTTTCCGGAGACGGAGGATACCGTGCTGGCTTCGCCGGATTTTGGGGCGGCTCCGCCTTACGATGCATTTTTATCGTTCAATTTTTTGGAACACCAGCCAAATCCAGGCACTATGCTGCGGTGTATTCGAAACAATCTGTCAGAAGGGGGCGTGGGGCTGGTAACGGTTCCAAGCCTGGAGTACATTCTTCAATATAATGGATATTATGAATTGATCCGGGATCATCTGGCCTATTATTCTTTTGGAACTCTTAGGCAGCTTTTAGAGCACAATGGCTTTGAAGTTCTGGAGGAGGAAATGGTTAACAGAGACACTCTTTCGGTGATCGTAAGAAAGACAGCCATCCGGAAGGCAGGTGCGGTATCATTTGACAAGCTGGACATCTCAGGTCTGGCTGCAAGCCGCCGGGATATCAGCCGGGATGTAGATGGCCTTTTGGGCAGGCTTGCAGAGCAGGGAAGGACCCTGGCTGTCTGGGGAGCCAGCCATCAGGGATTTACGCTGGCCGCCACCACGAGTCTTGGAGGAAAAGCCAGGTATATTATGGACTCAGCGCCATTTAAGCAGAACCGGTTTGCCCCGGCGTCCCATCTTCCCATTGTGGCACCGGATCATTTTTATGAGGAGCCGGTAGATGCGGTTCTGATCGCAGCGCCGGGATATACAGATGAAATTGCCGGGATTATCCGGCAGAAATATTCCAGCAAGGACCATCCGACGGAGATTTGGACGCTGAGAAGCAGCAGGCTGGAGAATATTACGGAGGCATAAGAATTCCTATGGAACGGATCGTGATCACCGGTGCCACCGGTTTTATTGGCAGATATTTAGCGCAGACATATCTAGAGAAGGGGGCAAAAGTCTTTGCCTTGGTCAGGCCAGAGTCAAAGAATAAAAGGTTTCTGCCCCGGCATGAAAATCTGACAGTGGTGCCCTGCGGTCTGGAAACTGTTTTGGACTGTGTGGAGGCTGTCGGGCAGGCGGATGCTTTTTTCCATTTTGCCTGGGGAGGAGTGAACCGTCAGGAGATCGATTCTCCGCAGGTTCAGGAGAAAAACGTTTCTGAATCTTTAGATTGCGTAAAAGCCGCCCATCTGCTACAATGTAGCATGTTTATGGACGCTGGGTCCCGAGTAGAATACGGAGTAACCGGGAAAATTATGAGGGAGGATCTGGACTGCCATCCCATCAATGAATACGGAAAAGCTAAATGGAAGTTTTATCAGATGGCAAAGCCCTTGTGCGCTGAGTATGGGATGACGTACTATCACCTTCGCTTTTTCAGTGTATATGGCTGGGGAGACCATCCCTGGTCTATCATTTCGACGCTGGTGCGGGATCTGCCTCAGGGAAAGACCGTGGCTCTCAGCGCCTGCCTTCACCGCTGGAATTTTATGTATATCCAAGATGCAGTGGAGGCCGTGTATGAGCTGCACCACAGAGCGGGAAGCGGTGAGGGCGGCATTGTCAACATCGCCAGCCGGGACACCAGGGTGCTGAGGGATTTTGTGGAGGAGGTCCATGAGATCGCAGGAGGAAGAGGAAGCCTTGATTACGGCACCTTCATTCAGGCGAAAGAGGGCGCTCTCTCAGTCTGTCCGGATGTGGAAAAGCTGAACCGGCTTTTGGGCGGCCGGTGGAAAGAGGCTTACACATTTCGCCGTGGGATTGAAGAAACCATGAAGAGAGAAGAGAACAATAGGTATGAAAAAGATTAGTATTTTGATTCCGTGTTACAATGAGGAGGAAAATGTAGTCCCTATCAGCCAGGCAGTGATCAGTACGCTGACCAATGAACTTCCGGAGTACGATTATGAGCTGGTTTTTATCGACAATGATTCTCAGGACAATACCAGGACTCTGATCAGGGAGCTGTGCCGTCAGAATCCAAGAATCAAAGCGATTTTTAATGCCCGCAATTTTGGCCAGTTTAATTCGCCTTATTACGGGATGCTCCAGGTGACGGGGGACTGTGTAATTGAGATGGTAGCAGATTTCCAGGATCCGGTAGATCTGATTCCGCAGTACGTCCATGCCTGGGAGGAGGGCTATAAGATTGTCATAGGAATCAAGACCAGCAGCAAAGAAAATCCGGTTATGTACTGGCTTAGAAGCTGCTACTATAAAATGATTAAAAAGTTTTCTGATGTGGAGCAGATCGAACATTTTACCGGGTCTGGGCTGTATGACAGGGATTTTATAGAAATTTTGCGGAAGCTGGATGATCCCACCCCATTTCTGCGGGGAATTGTGGCAGAGCTGGGCTATAAGAGAAAAGAGATTCCCTATGAACAGCCAAAGAGAAGGGCTGGCCATACGAAGAACAACTTTTTCAGCCTTTTTGATGCGGCAATGCTGAGCATCACATCCTATACGAAAACAGGGCTGAGGATGGCGACGATTTTCGGGAGTATCTGTTCATTGGTCAGCATTCTGGTGGCTTTTGTCTACCTGGTGATGAAGCTGATCTGGTGGGACCGGTTTCCGGCAGGAATGGCTCCTATGCTGATCGGCATGTGCTTTTTGGGATCAGTGCAGATTTTCTTTATCGGTCTGGTGGGGGAATATATTTTAAGTATTAATCAGCGGGTGATGCACCGGCCTCTTGTCATTGAGGAAGAGCGGATTAATTTTGACAGCCAGAATGAAGGAAAGATGGAGCATACGGAGAAATAGCGATGAGATATAACGTAGATGTAGTGCGGATCAGAGAGAATACCATCACCCTCAACGGATGGGTCATAGGAAAGACACCTGAGGATCAGGCGGAATTTGCCGTGAAAGACGCCGATCATAGGCCGGTAACATTCCGCTATGTATCTACCAGGCGGGACGATGTGAGCCACATTTATTTTAAAGAGATTCTGGATCGGGACTTTGGGTTTGACATCCAGTTTGATTATGAGCGGGGGAAGGACTACTATCTGATCATCCGCTGCGGAGGCCGCCGGGCAAAGATCAAATATAACGAAGATCTGATCATGCGCCGCTCCAGCGTGGCCTATAAGCGCCGCCAGAAAATAAAAGATCTGATGAATATGGAAACAGTCCGGGTGGCCATGGATTTTTGGAAGGATAATGGCCTAAAGGCGCTGATTCTAAAATCCAAGCACAAACTCCAGGGGATTGATAATGACTACGACTACGGTGAGTGGTATGAGCTGACAAAGCCTTCCGAGGAGGAACTGGAGAGGCAGAGGGCGGAGGTATTTGACTACAGCCCCAGGCTTTCTATTGTGATTCCTGCCTATAAGACGCCGGAGCGGTATTTAAAGGAGATGCTTCAGTCGATTGAGGCTCAGACCTACAAGAACTGGGAGGTCTGCGTGGCAGACGGGAGCCCCAGAGGGGAGAGCTCTGAGCGGCTGCTCCGGCGGTTTGCTGAGAGGGATCAGCGCTTTAAATATGTCATTTTAGGAGAGAATAAGGGGATCGCCGGCAATACCAATGCGGCGATGGAGATGGCCTCCGGAGATTTTATCGTTCTGGCAGACCATGATGATACCCTTCCGCCCCACGCGCTGTATGAGTGTGTGAAGGCGATCAACAAGGACCCGGAATACGATGTAATCTATTCCGATGAGGACAAGCTGGACATGGATGGGAAAGCCCTGTTTGACCCACATTTCAAGCCTGATTTCAATCCGGATCTCCTCACCAGCGTCAACTATATCTGCCATCTGTTTGTGGTAAACAGGGAATTGGTGGAGGCTGTAGGCGGCTTTCGGCAGGAATTTGACGGCGCTCAGGATTATGATTTTATCTTCCGGTGCACTGAGGCTGCCAGAAAGATCTGCCATATCCCCAAGGTGCTGTACCATTGGCGGTGCCACCAAAATTCTACGGCCAGCAATCCAGAAAGCAAAATGTATGCATTTGAGGCAGGAGCCAGGGCAATACGGGCTCATTTTGAAAGGCTGGGCATCGGAGTAGAGTCTATCGAAAAGGGCGTGGATTACGGTATTTACCACACTCGCTTTGTGCTGAAGGGACAGCCGTTGGTTTCGGTGGTGATTCCCAATAAAGATCATACTCAGGATTTGGATACCTGCATCCGATCTCTGATTGAGAAGGGGACTTACCCAAATTTGGAATTTATTGTGGTGGAAAATAACAGCACGGATCCAGAAACCTTTGCCTATTATGACAGGATTCAGAAACAATTTCCCAATATCCGGGTGGTTCGCTGGGAGAAGGGATTCAATTTCTCAGCAATCAATAATTTTGGCGTCCAGTTTGCCAGGGGGGAGTATCTGCTGTTTTTAAACAATGACACAGAGATCATCGAGCCGGATGTGATTCAGGAGATGTTGGGATACTGCCAGAGGGAGGATGTGGGCATTGTGGGGGCCAGGCTGCTCTACCAGGATGATACCATCCAGCACGCCGGCGTGGTGGTAGGTTTCGGAGGAATTGCAGGCCACACCTTTATCGGCCTGCATAAGGCGGAGAATAGCTATTTTCACCGTGCCATGTGTGCCCAAGACTATAGTGCCGTGACGGCAGCCTGCCTGATGACCAAAAGAGCGCTTTTTGACCAGGTAGGCGGATTTACAGAAGAACTGGCAGTGGCTTTCAATGACATTGATTTTTGCATGAAAATACGGTCTCTGGGCAAATTAGTAGTTTACAATCCGTATGCATTGCTGTATCATTATGAATCGAAGTCCAGGGGGCTGGAGGATACACCGGAAAAGGTAGCCCGATTCAACCGGGAAATCGCTATATTTGCCCGGAGATGGCCGGATATCTTAAAGAACGGTGACCCCTACTACAATCCGAACTTAACGCTGCGAAAATCAAATTTCGCTCTCCGGGACTTGAAAAAGGAAAAGATCGGTGAGCCTTACCGGCTGGAGATTGATGTGGAAAAGTGAGGTCATCCCTTGGAACGCAAAGTTACGATTATTATACCCAATTATAACGGGCTGAAATTTATGGAACCATGCATGGCAGCGCTGGAGCGCCAGCGCTGCCGGGATTTTAACATCCTGGTGGTGGACAATGGCTCCACAGACGGAAGCGTCCAATGGCTGGAGAGCCATGGGATCCCCACAGTATTTTTAAAAGAAAATACGGGCTTTTCCGGTGCTGTCAATGCGGGAATCCGCCAGTCCAAAACACCCTATGTGATCCTGCTGAACAATGATACGGAGGCAGATCCGGATTATGTGGGCGAGATGATTCGTGCGATTGAACAGTCCCCGAAGATTTTCTCTGTCAGCAGCAAGATGATCCAGATGCACCATAAAGAGCTGATGGATGACGCTGGGGATATGTACTGCCTCCTGGGCTGGGCCTACCAGAGAGGGGTGGGCCAGCCGACAGAGCGTTATGACAGTCCCAGATCTGTGTTTGCCGCCTGCGCGGGCGCTGCTATTTACCGGAGACTGGTGTTTGACGAGATTGGATATTTTGATGAAAAGCATTTTGCTTACCTGGAGGACATCGATGTGGGCTATCGGGCCAGAATTTTTGGTTACCGGAATGTTTACTGCCCATCAGCGCGGGTGTACCATGTGGGCAGCGGCACCAGCGGTTCCAAGTACAATTCTTTTAAGGTCAGGCTGGCTGCCAGAAACAATGTGTATCTCAACTACAAAAACATGCCGGTACTTCAGCTTGTGCTGAACATGATCCCCATCGCTGTGGGAACCGCCCTCAAGTATCAATTCTTCCGCAGGATCGGTTTTGCGGAAGATTATGCAGAGGGGCTGCGGGAAGGTATTCGCACAGCCAGAACCTGCAGAAAGGTGGCCTTTTCTCCATCAAGGCTGATCCATTACATTGCCATTGAAGGGGAACTGATCGCCGGAACATTTTTGTATGTGTATGAGTTTTCCCGGAGAAAGCTGAGAACTAGGAAGGCTTGCAGAAGAAACTAGGTGATGAGCAGTATGATAAAAGACAACCAGAAGGGATTCAATCGGTTCCATGTTGTGCTGGATGGACTGGTGACGGCTGCGTCCTACCTCCTTGCGTGGTATCTGATGCTGGAAGCCAGGATTTTCCCGGTACAGGGAGAAGTTCTGGCACCCCAATATTATTTTATGGCATTGATCCTGATCGTGCCGGTTTACCTCATATTATATGGGGTGTTCCATTTGTATACTCCCAAGCGGGTTCAGGGCCGCAGGGTGGAGTTCGCCAATATCTGCAAAGCAAATACCATAGGACTGCTGCTGTTTACGATGGTGCTGTTTGCCATCCGCAATCAGAACCCATTTTTTAATGAATTTGCCACCAGAGTTGTTCTGGGATTTTTTGCTATCAATACCTTTATGGTAACTCTGGAGCGCAATGTGATCCGCATGATCCTCCGCTCCCTGAGATCCAAAGGGTATAATCAGAAGCACATCCTTCTCATCGGCTACAGCCGGGCGGCAGAAGGGTTTATCGACCGGGTTCTGGCCAATCCGGAGTGGGGCTACCGGATCCGGGGGATTCTGGATGACCACCATAAGACTGGAGAAGAATACCGGAGTATCCCGGTGGTGGGAACCATCTCCCAGCTCAACCGTTTCCTGGAGAGCAACACCTTGGATGAGATCGCCATCACCCTCAGCATCAAAGAATATGGCAATCTGGAACAGATTGTGGCAGCCTGCGAAAAATCAGGGGTTCACACCAAGTTCATTCCGGATTATAATAACATCATTCCTACCCGTCCCTACACAGAGGATCTTCAGGGACTTCCGGTGATCCATATTCGCCACGTCCCTCTGACGAATCTTCTCAACGCTACTGTTAAGCGCTGTGTGGATATTGTCGGGGCACTCTGCGGCTTGGTGATCTTTTCGCCGGTTATGCTGGTGACAGCAGTTCTGATTAAACTGACATCTCCAGGACCGGTCATTTTCAGCCAGGAGAGAGTGGGACTCCACAACCGAACCTTTAAGATGTATAAATTCCGCTCCATGGAGGTTCAAAAACCTTCGGAGGAAAAATCAAAGTGGACTACCCCTCACGACCCGCGGGTGACTCCAGTGGGCCGTTTTATCAGAAAGACCAGCATAGACGAAATGCCTCAGTTTTTTAATATCCTCATCGGGGATATGAGCCTGGTGGGGCCAAGGCCGGAGAGACCGTTTTTTGTAGAGCGCTTCAAAGAGGAGATCCCCAGATATATGATTAAGCATCAGGTAAGGCCAGGACTAACCGGATGGGCCCAGGTGAACGGGTATCGGGGGGATACATCCATTACAAAGCGGATAGAGCATGATTTGTACTACATCGAAAACTGGAGCCTTGGATTTGACTTTAAAATTATGTTCCTGACGGTGTTTAAAGGATTTATCAATAAAAATGCGTATTAAGCATACGCAGCGTGAGGTTGAAGTGCATGAGTTATGATTATGATAATGAGTTAGGAGGCCGGCGCAGCCGGAGAGAACAGGAGAAAGATCTTCCCCAGAGAAACCGGCGCCCGGAGAGAACTGCTTCCGCCAAAGATCCCGCATCAGCTCAGAGACCCAGAGCGGGAGCCGTCCGTCCCCAGGCCGGGGACAGGCCAAGAAGGGAGCCGCCCAGAGGAGACCAGCCCAGAACTGGGGACTCGGGAGAGCCCAGATCTGTGTCCAGGGCAGCCCGCCCTGCATCCCAGGAGAGCCGGGCAAGGGCGGTAGGGGAAGACCGCATCCCCCAGTCAGGGGCAAGAGAGAGAAGTGCTGTGAGAATGGCCGCCGGAGGGGCTTCTGGCAGCGGGAAAAAGCCAGGTGAGAGACCTGTCAGAAGCGGTGCAGGTCAGGAGACATCTGGGAGATCAGCCAGAGCGCCAAGGATTTCCCAGGGTTCGCAGAAAAATTCTGCCGAATCCAATGGCTACGGGAGGCGCACGCCGGACGGAGGCCGGGTGACGGCCACCAGCCAGGCGGCGGAGAGAGCTGCAAAGACGGCAAAAAGCAGAAAGCGCCGGCGCATTATCACCATGGCGGTGGCAGAGTGCATTGCTTTGATCTTTATTTTTACATACGCTTATTTTGCCAGAGCGTGGAGTATGATTGCCCGCCCTGATGACTGGGATGTGGAGGAAGTCACCAATCCGGAGTTTTCTGTGGAAGTGCCGGAATACATGAAGGGGCACTGGACCATTGCAGTCTTTGGCGTGGACAGCCGTGACAAAAATGTATTAAAGGGGACCAACTCAGATGTCATTATGATCTGCGACGTTAACCAGGATACCGGGGAGATCAAGATAGTTTCTGTTTTCCGCGATTCTTACCTGAATACCGACGATAAGGGCACCTACAATAAGATTAACTCAGCCTACTTTCTTGGAGGGCCTACCCAGGCGGTCAAAGCGCTGAACCGCAACCTGGATCTGAATATCACCGATTATGTGACCTTTAACTGGAATGCTGTAGCAGATGGCATCAATGTCCTGGGAGGTATTGACATTGAGCTGAGCAACGCGGAATTTTATTATATTAATTCCTTTATCACAGAGACGGTCAAGGGAACGGGGATTGGCTCCCATCAGCTTACCCATGCGGGGATGAACCATCTGGATGGCGTTCAGGCGGTAGCCTACGGACGGCTCAGACTGATGGATACAGACTATGCCCGGACGGAGCGCCAGAGAAAAGTAATCCAGGCGGCATTTGACAAAGCGGTCAAGGCAGACTGGAGCACTCTGAACAGTTTGGTGGGGGCGGTGTTCCCGCAGGTTTCTACATATATTGATATTAATGACATTTTCCCGATGCTGAGGAATATTACCCAGTACCATATCGGGGAGACAGCCGGCTTCCCGTTCTCCAGAACATCTGTTAATATGGGAAAGAAAGGCGACTGCGTTATCCCCACGACTCTGGAGAGCAATGTGATTAAGCTCCACGAATTTCTGTATGGAGAGACAGATTACACCCCCAGCGATACAGTAAAGCGGATCAGTGAGAAGATTTCCAGCGATACCGGGCTGTATAAAGAGGGCCAGACTGTGGGCCACGTGTCCACGGACAACGGTGTGATCCCCAGCAGCAAAGCCCACACGACGGAGGCGGATACGGAGGAGGAGAGCACAGAGAAGACGACGGAAGCGTACGAGACCGATGAGTATGGAAATAGAATCGATGAGGATGGAAATATCATTGACGAGGATGATCAGCTTTATGATGAACCCATAGAGACGGATGCCGATGGAAACGAGATTATCGACGGAGAATTCTATGGTGAAAACGGAGAGTGGATTGGCGGAGACAGGAGACCGACGGCAACGGTACCGTCTACAGAGGGCACTGCAAGGCCATCCAGCCCCTCCAGCCCGGCTGAGACCACTGAGTCTGCAAGGCCGCATCCCAGCAGTCCAGGAGAATATGAGACGACAGAGGGCGTTGGGCCTGGGACAGGTCTGGAACCTGGCCCAGGCAGCAGCCAGGGACCGGGAATTATCGATCATTCTACCCAGGGGCAGACTGGAGGGTATGTGTCGGAAGGCCCTGGAGCGGCCACATCCCCTGGAAGCGCTGGATCTCCGGGAGGCACCAGCCCGACTCAGAGCCCAGTTTATCCCGGCAGTTCTTCCGGCAGCGGAAATGTATCCGTTTCCCCGGTGCCCACAGAAAATTATGAAAATATTGGCCCCGGCATGTGACCGGAACAGGCCGGAATCTTCCGGCAGGAGGACGCTGCAGAACAGCCGCTGCAGCGTCCTCCTGCTTTTTATAAATAGATTATGTTTTCGTCACATTTTTATCACAAATCATTGATACACTATGAACTGTAAAAAGGAAAAGAAAGAACAACTTGAAAGATTGTTTGAGGAAGGAGATTATCATTATGAGTTTTGAACATGAAGGCAATGCTATGAATGGTATGAATCCGGATTCCCATGACATAGAGAATAATGCAGAACAGAAGACAGAATCCGTTAATTTTGTTATGAAAGAAGAAAATTCCTATCAAGCTGGAAATCAGCAGGGACAGAGCGGAGACGGTGATCAGCCCCAGGGCTCTATGAATCAGCCGGTTTACAATGGGCCTTATCAGGCCGGCGGCAATGCTTATTACAACGGACAGCCAGGCGGCGGATATTACGGCGGCAATGGAGGAAACGGCGGTAATGGGGGATATGGCCCTCATTCGGGCAGCGGCAGCGGAAATCATCCGCAGCATCCTCATTCTAAGAAAAACGGCAAAGGAAAGAATATTGCAAAGAAGGCTGGATGGGTTGCAGCAGCAGCGCTTCTCTTCGGCGTTGTGTCAGGCGGAACGATTGCCGGCGTCAATGTTCTGACGGACAGTTTTTTGGCCCAGCAGACTACAGAAGCGGGTGAGACACAGCGGGTAGAACCGCAGACCAGCGCTTCTACGGAGGCGGCAGCTCAGCCGGCAGAGACGGCTGAAGGAGACGGGCAGGTAGTTGCCATGGATGTTTCTGGTATCGTAGATGAAGTGATGCCGTCTATGGTTTCCATCAGCAACACAATGCTTTACAGTACGAATTCATGGTTTTACGGCAACCAGACCTATGAAGTGCCCAGCAGCGGCAGCGGAATTATTTTAGGTGAGAATGACACAGAACTTTTGATTGTAACAAACAATCATGTCGTCGAGGACTCCGAAGCACTTTCAGTAACTTTTATTGATGGGACAACCGCAGACGCCGCTATAAAGGGGACGGATGCAACGGCAGACCTGGCCGTGGTGGCGGTTCCTCTGGATTCGATTCCAGATGACACGAAGAGCAAAATCAAACCGGCTGTTTTAGGCGATTCCAATGAGGTTAAGATGGGGCAGGGCGTTGTCGCCATCGGCAATGCTCTGGGTTACGGCCAGAGCGTTACAGTAGGATACGTGAGCGCTGTGGACAGAACGATCCAGATTGATGAGAGCGGAAATACGAAGAACGTCATTCAGACAGATGCGGCTATCAACCCCGGCAACAGCGGCGGCGCTCTGATTAATATGAAGGGCGAAGTCATTGGCATCAACGAGGCGAAGACTTCTGCAACCTCTGTGGAGGGTGTAGGGTATGCGATCCCGGTTTCAGAAGTGCAGGACATCATTACTGATCTGATGAATTCGAAGACCCGCATTGCTGTTGACGAGAGCAAACAGGGCTATCTAGGGATTCAAGGCACGGATGTCAGCGAGAGAGATTCGTCTCTGTACGGAATGCCCATCGGCGTGTATGTTTACAAGCTGGTCGATGGCGGGGCAGCAAGCCAGTCAGACCTGCAGGAGAAGGATATCATCACAAAGATTGACGGCCAGTCCATCACCAGCATGGAGGAATTAAAAGAAATGCTGACCTACTACGAGGAAGGCACACAGGTGACGCTGACGGTAGAACGGCTGGAGAATGGCCAGTACGAGGAACGCCAGGTAACGATTACTTTGGGGCAGAAACCAGAGGAAGATACGGAGCCGCAGGCGGAATCGCAGCCGCAGCAGAATATGCCTAAACTTTTCCAGTAATCAGATTGAACAGGAAGGCGCTTTTTCAGCCTCAAAGGGCTGAGAAGGCGCCAGTTTTTATCTTCTGGTTTTTCAGCTCCAGGTGGGTGTTTATGAAATAAATATAAATTTCAGGCGGGCTGTCTTGTGTCAGAATAGGAAATACCGTATAATTATGAGGATACAAAAGATATGTTTCGCACTGCAATAACGAACAAATACGAGACAGAGGAGAAGAACATTGGACGATAGAGAGAAAGATTATATAGATGCTGCGGCAGAGGAACAGAGTGGAAAAATAGAAAAGAAAACAGAGCAGAAGGAACCGGAAGAGAAATATGAGAAGGTCTGCTATATGTGCCGGAGGCCGGAGAGCAAAGCCGGCCCCATGATCACAATGCCCGGGAACATATGCCTGTGCAGAGACTGTATGCAGAAGGCGTTTGATTCGATCGGAAGCAGCGGGATGGATTTTTCTAAGATCCAGAATATGCCGTATATGAACCTGAACATGAATGACTTTTTCAAAAATGTTCCGGAAAATGCGGAGATTCCGCAAAAGCAGAAGATTAAAAAGAGGAGCCAGAAGGCGGCGGCCCTGACAATGAAAGACATTCCGGCGCCCCACGTGATCAAGGCGAAATTGGATGAGTATGTCATCGGACAGGAGCAGGCTAAAAAGGTCATGTCTGTGGCCGTCTACAACCACTATAAGAGGGCTCTGGTGGATTGGAAGAGGGACGCCCAGGAAGACGGAGTGATCATCGAAAAATCCAATATCCTGATGATCGGCCCCACAGGAAGCGGGAAGACATATCTGGTGAAAACCCTGGCCAGGCTGCTGGATGTGCCGCTGGCCATTGCTGATGCTACTTCCCTGACAGAGGCAGGTTACATTGGGGACGATATTGAAAGCGTTGTATCCAAGCTCCTGGCGGCTGCAGGCAACGACGTAGAGCGGGCTGAGAAGGGAATCATTTTTATCGATGAGATCGATAAGATTGCGAAAAAGAAAGAGACAAACACCAGGGATGTCAGCGGAGAATCGGTTCAGCAGGAGCTGCTGAAGCTGCTGGAGGGGAGTATCGTAGAAGTTCCGGTGGGATCCAACCAAAAAAATGCTATGACCCCCACAGCAACTGTCAATACTGATAATATTCTGTTTATCTGCGGCGGCGCATTCCCAGACCTGGAAAATATTATTAAAGAGCGTCTGACTAAGAAATCCACTATGGGATTTAACAGCTCACTGAAGGACAGTCTGGATCAGGAAACAGATCTGTTTCAGTATGTAACCAACGATGATTTGAGAGCTTTCGGGATGATCCCGGAGTTCCTGGGGCGTCTTCCGGTGACTGTGACCTTGAAGCCATTGGATAAGGATATGTTAGTGAGAATTCTGAAGGAACCGAAAAATGCCATTATTAAGCAGTATGAAAAGCTGCTGGCCATGGATGAGGTTAAGCTGGTGTTTGAGGAGGACGCTCTCACCTGGATTGCGGAGGAGGCAATCCAGAGAAAGACTGGCGCCAGAGCACTGCGGGCAATTTTGGAGGAGTTTATGCTGGACATCATGTATGAGATCCCAAAGGATCCGGACATCGGCTCTGTAGTGATTACCCGGCCATATTTGGAGAAGACTGGCGGCCCTTTGATCCAGATGAGAGGAATGTGACGGGGAGGCTATAGCTCCCGCAGCCAGAGAAACGTATTGTACAGATTCAGGCTGCCGTAGCCCCATTCACGGTTCGGGAAGGTGAAGGCTCGGTTTCTGTCGGCTCCGCGGATCAGGTAGGAGCGGATGGCGGCTTCACTCATGCCAGGGTCATTGTTCCATACTATTCCCCAGGAGAGGAGACTGGCAACGGCTCCGGCTGTCAGGGCAGCCGCGATGGAGGTGCCGGTTTTCCGGGTCATCGGGATAGAAGCCGGGCTGATTCCGCGGCGGTAGGCCGCTTCCGGGATCTGCCCGGGGCCAAAGACATCAACGCCTGGGGCAGCGATATCTGGTTTGATCCGCCCATCCAGGGTATAGCCTCTCCCGGAGTGAATGCCGATGCTGCCGTTTAGGTGGTTGTAGGCCGCTGCGGTGATGACGGCGGATGCATCCCCTGGACCGGTAATGGTGGTATTGGGATTAGGCGTTAGGAATACCGTTTCAGGTGAGATAAAGCCTTCTGCTGGAAGCCACATGTGAAAGTCGCCGTTTAGGATCTGGCTGCTGTAGACCCGGATTCTCCACTCACCAGGGGAAGGATTGAAAAATCGAAAAAAAATAAGCTGTTTTCCGGAGTCAATCTCATGGGGACGGTAATAGACGGTGATTACAGTGGGTTCAAGGAGAAAAGAGACGGAGGCGTTGCTGCCTAAGGTGAGAGGAATGCGTTCAATCTCCTCACCGCTGGGGGATACGAAGCCTACAGTATATAATTCAGGTGTGGAGGCCCACAGCTCTGTGACGAAACCGGTTTCGCCGCTGCCTACCCGGATCGCTACTTCGTCGGGGACAGAGCTGCTGGAGACGGATCCAATATAGTGGTGGGAGAGCCCGGTCTCGTTGCCTGCGGCGGTTACGGCGCAGATCCCTACGTACTGGCCGATGTAGCGCAGAGCCTGGCTCAGAGGAGAGGTTCCTTCATGGCTGCCGGAGTTGGTGCCGAGGCCCAGGCAGATAGTGAGGGGCATCCGGTACTGTTGGGATAAGAGAATTAAGTAGCGTATTCCCATAATAATATCGTTTTCCTGAAACGCTGCCGCATTTTCTGGGACACAGAAAAACTCTCTCAGATACCGTTTGGCGGGCTTCAGTTTCACTGCAGCGATGGCGGCCTCAGGGGCAGCTCCGGAAAAGTCTTGCTCCGGGATAGGACTTCCGGCGGCTACGCCGGCGAGGAACGTGCCGTGGCCGTCGGTGTCAGTGGACGGTACTGCGGCCAGAGGGGAGCTGGAGGCCAGGGCCTCATTGATCTGTTCTCTGGTAAAAAAAGTGCCGTACTGGATGGGAGGATTTTCAGAGCTGTCTTCCGGCCAGGGAATATTGCTGGGAGAGGGGAGAGTCTGATCCCAGATGCCAAGAATCCGGGTAGTCCCATTGGGATTTTGGAAAACAGGATTTCGGTAGTCAATGCCGGTATCGATGAAACCGATGATAGTTCCGCGGCCTTTAGACCCCAGGGCAGGCTGTGCGGAGGTAGTAGAGATTCCGGATGTGTCCAGGGCGGATGTGTCCATGGTGGTATAGAGCTTGGGAATCGAATAATAAGGATATTTCTCAAGGGAGAGGGGAAGAATAAGCTCAGAAGGAATGTAGAGAATGCTGTATCCTGGAAAGGCAAAATCCGAGCAGGCGATGTTCTCCTGAAAAAAATCGGAAAGCCCGGCTTCGCTCCCGTAGCGGTGGATAAAATCAGCGTAATCTTCAGAGGCTGGATTGACAGGACAGGTCATATGTTCTTCTCCCTGTGCAGAATGATTAGTTATATATATGTGGCAGAGCGGGTAAAATTTACTGGACGAGATCAGGGAAAGATAGTAAAATAAGGAGTATACAGGACGGCGGGGAGAAATGCCGTCCTGACATGTATCATCTAGGAAAAGGCGGTGGCGATGTGTTTTGGATTGGGTTGACAGCGTCCCTGGCGGCGTTGGATTTGGGGCTGAAAGAATTAATTGAAGAGAGAGATGACGGCGAATTTCCTGCTGAGCTGCCAGGGAGCAGCGGGAAAATCATACTCCATAAGAGCCATAATATTGGCCTGCCCTTTGGTATTCTGAAAAAGAGGCCGGATTTGGTAAAATTGATTCCCCTTGCAGCCGCTTCCTCTGTTTTTGGCGTCTTTGCCTATTTGGCGGGGAAAAAAGGCCACGTGGGGGAGAAGATTGCCCTTTCTATGATTTTGGGAGGAGCTCTCAGCAACATAATAGACCGCTGCAGGCGGGGATATGTAGTGGATTACTTTAGCTTCCAGGTCAAGGGACTGAAAAAGGTAATTTTTAATCTGGGAGATCTCTTTGTTTTTGCCGGAACGGTTCTGATGGCAGTCACACAGGTATGGCCGGAGAGAACGGCGCGCCGGGCAGAGAAGTCTCTTCCGGGAGAAAAATAGAGAATAGCAGAGGATCCAAACGGCGAAGAGCCGGCGCATATTGACAGAAAGTCTCAATTACGGTACAATTATCATCAAAACGTATGAAGGAGTGATGTTTTTTGGACCCGTCGTCGGACGTCGTGATACAGATCGTGATTGTCATAATTCTTTTGCTGCTGTCTGGATTTTTCTCATCATCGGAGACAGCGCTCACCACAGCCAATAAGATCCGCATGAGAAATCTGGAGGAATCCGGATCCAAGGCGGCGATGTATGTCAACAAGGTTATCTCAGATCAGGGAAAGATGCTTTCGGCCATTTTGATCGGCAACAATATTGTAAACCTGTATGCCTCTTCTCTGGTGACAACTATGGTAACCAGTCTGTGGGGAAATAGAGTGGTAGGCTTTGCCACCGGAGTGCTGACTTTGCTGATTCTTTTGTTCGGTGAGATCACACCGAAGACTATGGCAACATTAACTGCCGATTCCCTGGCTCTGAAAAATGGACGTTATATCTACTACCTTATGATTGTAATGACGCCTGTTATTTTCGTTATCAATAAGCTGTCTACAGGAATTTTGCTGCTTATGAAGCTGGATCCGAAGAAGAAAAGAGAGTCGATTACGGAGGATGAGCTGAGGACGATCGTTGAGGTCAGCCATGAGGAGGGCGTTATCCAGACCGAAGAAAAAAATATGATTACCAATGTGTTTGACTTTGGGGAATCTTTGGCAAAGGATATTATGGTTCCGCGTATCAATATGGTTCTGATTGATGTGACGGCGGATTACCAGGAACTGATCGAGAGTTTTCGGGAGAACCGCTTTACCCGAATACCAGTGTACGAAGGAAGTACGGATAATGTCATCGGCATTATCAATGTGAAGGATTTGCTGCTGCTGGGGGAGGAAGAAAAGAAGAACTTTTCCATCAGAGACTACCTTCGTCAGCCGCTTTACACTTATGAGTTTAAAAAAGTGGCAGATTTGATGGTGGAGATGAGAAAAACCTCCAATAATATCGTGATTGTTCTGGATGAATACGGTGCCACAGCCGGCCTGATTACCCTGGAGGATATGCTGGAAGAAATTGTCGGGGAGATCCGGGATGAATATGACGGAGATGAAGAGGAAAATCTGACGGAGGTTGCTCCGGATGAATACATTGTGGAAGGCTCTATGAAACTGGATGACATCAATGAGAGCCTGAATCTGGATCTTCAGTCTGAGGACTATGATTCGATCGGAGGACTGGTGATCGGCCTGCTGGATCATCTCCCGGAAGAAGGGGAAGCTGTGGAGCAGGACGGAATCCGGTTTGTGGTGGAAAAGATGGATAAAAACCGGATTGAAAAAATTCATATTTATCGGCTGAAAAAAGAAGAGGGCGACAAAGCCTGACAGTGGGCCGCTGTGCAGACGGGAAAACCGTGAAGCGCAGCGGCCTGTTTGATTTCTGTCAGCTTGCCATCCCTCCTATGGTTCCGCCGCCGGCACATATGGCCAGGGTCAGAAGAATCTGGCTGGTCTCCGGGGCGGCGCCTCGGTTCATCAGGGAGGACATGGCAAACAGAATGATAAAATAGCACAGCCCTGTTACAAGCCCCCAGAAAAAACGGCGCTGGTTCATGGATTTGCCTGCAGCGTATCCGCCTAAAAAGCAGGTGACGGCATAGATAATGTGGACAGAAGCGCTGACCTGGCTGGAGCGGAGATGGAGTTTGTACAGAAGAAAGGACAGGGCGAGAAGCAGGATCCCTGTGGCGATGTAAGAAAAAAGAAGAGAGCGGAGAATGGCTGGTACTGGTTTGTTGGACATAGGATATCAACCTCTTTTCTATTAATCTGGTCTGGTCCAATATATTCAGCGATGTCCAGGGTTATGACCGCAGGTCCGGCAGCCAGAAAAAACCTTGCGAACGCAAATCAGTTGTGGTATAATCGCAAGGACATTATGTACCATTTTTCAATAAAGATAGGAGGGCGTTTAAGGATGAAGCACGTTAAAACTTTAAATGCAAATACGTTAAAGGAGTCCATGAAGCGGGGCGGCTGCGGCGAGTGCCAGACTTCCTGCCAGTCTGCCTGCAAGACATCCTGCACCGTGGGAAACCAGGCTTGTGAGAACACCAGCCGCTAATCCGGTGTGATATTCCTCCGGGCGCACAGGCCCGGAGACAGTGAGGAAGAGGCAGACAAGAACCCCTACGGTCTTCCCGGAACGTAGGGGATATTTTAATGTCTGTTTAGATAAGGAGAGTATCAGTGATTCATCAATATATTAATAATGGATATTATATTGTGATGGATGTGAACAGCGGTTCGGTCCATTCGGTAGATCCGCTTTTTTACGATGTGGTGGAGACTTTGGCCAGGGAGGCTAAAATCCCGGATATGGAAAAGCCTGAAAAACTTCCGGAGGAGTCTGTCTGTCTGGTGAAGGAACGCCTGGGGGAGAAATATCCTCTCTCAGACTTGGAGGAGGCCCTGGAGGATGTCCAGGAGCTGATCGACAGGGAGCAGCTGTTTACAGAAGACATTTATAAAGAGTATGTGGCTGATTTTAAAAAGAGAAAGACGGTTGTGAAGGCTCTGTGCCTTCACATTGCCCACGACTGTAATCTGGCATGCCGGTACTGTTTTGCGGAGGAAGGGGAATACCACGGCCGCAGGGCGCTTATGAGCTATGAGGTAGGAAAAAAGGCTTTGGACTTTCTGATTGCCAATTCCGGAAACCGCCAGCATTTGGAGGTTGATTTCTTTGGCGGAGAACCGCTGATGAATTGGAATGTAGTCAAGCAATTAGTCGAGTATGGCCGCTCTCAGGAAAAAGAGCACAACAAAAAGTTTCGTTTTACCTTGACCACCAATGGTGTCCTCCTCAATGATGAGATCATGGAGTTCTGCAACCGTGAGATGAGCAATGTAGTCCTGAGTCTGGATGGACGGAAAGAGGTCAATGACAAAATGCGCCCATTCCGGAGCGGGGCAGGCAGCTACGATCTGATCGTCCCTAAATTCCAGAAATTTGCAGAGAGCAGAGGGGACAAGGATTACTTTGTCCGAGGGACATTCACCCATGAAAATTTGGATTTTTCTAAAGATGTTCTTCATTTTGCCGATCTTGGCTTTAAGAAAATGTCCATAGAACCTGTAGTGGCGGAGCCGTCTGAGCCCTATGCCATCAGGGAGGAAGATCTGCCTCAGATTCTGGATGAGTACGACAAACTTGCGGCAGAGTACGTAAAACGCTGGAAAGAGGGAAGGGGATTTACGTTCTTCCATTTTATGGTGGATCTGAAGCAGGGCCCCTGTGTGGCCAAGAGGCTGTCCGGGTGCGGTTCCGGAACGGAATACCTGGCAGTTACCCCGTGGGGAGACCTTTATCCATGCCATCAGTTTGTTGGAAAAGAGGAATTTTTGCTGGGCAACGTAGATACGGGGATCACCAATACGGCGGTCCGGGACGAATTTAAGCTGTGCAACGTTTACGCAAAAGAAAAGTGCAGAGACTGTTTTGCCAGATTTTATTGCAGCGGCGGCTGTGCTGCTAATTCCTACAATTTCCACGGCTCCATCACCGACGCCTATGACATTGGGTGCGAGATGCAGAAAAAGCGTATTGAATGTGCGGTCATGATTAAGGCTGCGCTGGAAGATTGAAAAGAAAAAAGGAGATAATCACCATGAAAAACAGCAGAACAAAGGGTCTCATAAGCCTGCTGATCGCTATTGCGGCTGTAGCAGTATTTGGGATCCTGGGCTACACCACCATGGACGATATCAAACTGGGCCTGGACCTGGCCGGCGGCGTCAGCATCACCTATCAGGCTGTAGAAGAGAACCCGTCGGCGGAAGATATGTCTGATACAGTGTACAAGCTGCAGCAGCGAGTGCAGAACTACAGCACAGAGGCTGAGGTTTACCGCGAGGGCAGCAACCGGATTAACATTGATATCCCTGGCGTCTCTGATGCCAACCAAATTCTGGAAGAGCTTGGCAAGCCTGGTTCATTGGTATTCAGCGATCAGGAAGGCCATACCATCCTGACCGGTGTGGATGTAATCTCTGCGCAGGCAGGGATCTACCGGGATTCCACCACAGGGCTGGACGAGTACGTTGTCTCCCTGACCTTCAATGACGCCGGTTCTCAGGCATTCGCAGAGGCGACGAGAGAGAATATCGGCAATCCAATCTACATCATTTACGACAATCAGGTGGTTTCCAGCCCCATCGTCAACACTGAGATTACGCAGGGCTCCTGCCAGATCACTGGGCTGGATTCCTATGAGACAGCCGAGAACCTGGCTTCCACCATCCGCATCGGTTCCCTTTCGCTGGAACTGGAGGAGCTGCGTTCCAACGTAGTCGGCGCTAAATTGGGGCAGGATGCCATCACCAGCAGCCTTTTGGCCGGAGCAGTAGGCTTTGCCATTGTTGCCGTATTTATGATCGCAGTATATTTGGTCCCAGGTCTGGCGGCAGCTATCGCCCTGTGCCTGTATGTGGGCTTGATTTTGATTTTGCTGTCTGCCTTTGAGATCACCCTGACTCTCCCGGGCGTTGCCGGTATTATTCTGTCTATCGGCATGGCTGTAGATGCCAATGTCATTATCTTTACCAGAATTAAAGAGGAGATCGGCGTTGGGAAGACCGTCAAGTCTGCCATCAAGACTGGTTTCCAGAAGGCTCTGTCTGCGATTATAGACGGAAATGTGACGACAATTATCGCGGCGGCCGTATTGTACTGGAGAGGATCCGGAACGGTCAAAGGCTTTGCCTCCACCCTGGCTCTCGGTATTATTCTGTCTATGTTTACCGCTCTCTTTGTGACGCGCTTTATTCTGAATGCCCTCTATAATCTGGGTCTGGACAAGCCCAAAATGTACGGGGTCAAGAAAGAGAGAACCCCTATCAATTTCCTGGGCAAGAGAAACATTTGCTTTGCCATATCCCTGGCAGTGATCATTGCCGGATTTGTGGGAATGGGGATCAACAAAGTCAATACAGGCGATATGTTCAACTACAGCCTGGATTTCCAGGGCGGTACATCTACCAGTGTTACTTTTAATGAAGATCTGACTCTGGATCAGATTTCAACGGAGGTCGTTCCGGTAGTGGAAGGCGTCACTGGCGATGCAGATATCCAAACTCAGAAGGTGGCTGGAACCAATGAGGTTATCATCAAGACCCGCACTCTGTCTGCTGATGAGCGGGAAGCTCTGGATCAGGCGCTGATTGATAACTTTGGCGTGGAACAGGAGCAGATCACTGCGGAGAGTATTTCCGGCGCTGTCAGCGCGGAGATGAAGAGGGATGCGGTTGCGGCTACCGCTATCGCTACGGTATTTATGCTGGTCTATATCTGGTTCCGCTTTAAGGACATCCGTTTTGCAGCCAGCGCAGTGCTGGCCCTGGTTCACGATGTCCTGGTTGTCACTGCGTGCTATGCCCTGCTGAGATGGTCGGTAGGCTCCACCTATATTGCCTGCATCCTGACCATAGTAGGCTATTCCATCAATGCGACGATCGTAATTTTTGACCGTATTCGCGAAAATTTAAAAACTCGGGGAAGCCAGTCCCTGGAATTTGTTATTAATAACAGTATTACTCAGACATTCACCAGAAGTCTCAATACATCCCTGACTACATTTATTATGGTGTTTGTCCTGTACGTCATGGGTGTCTCCTCCATCCGCGAATTTGCTATGCCTCTGATGGTTGGCATCGTGTGCGGGGCATACTCTTCTGTATGCCTGACAGGTGCTATGTGGTATTTGATGGAGACACGGCTGAAGAAAAGCAAGAAGCCTGAGATTTCCTCTAAAAAAGGAAAAGCTGCTTCTAAATCGAAAAAGAAAGAGTTGGCGTAATGAAATATCAAGTGATCACCAAGGACGGCCGGGCGAAAAGGGCTGTTGTGGAGACCGTTCACGGCACGGTTCAGACCCCCCTCTTTATGAATGTGGGAACAGTAGGGGCGATCAAAGGGGCAGTGTCAGCCCATGATCTGAGAGAGATCGGAACTCAGGTGGAGCTGTCCAACACCTATCATCTCCATGTCAGAACCGGCGATAAGCTGATCAGGCAGTTTGGCGGCCTCCACAAATTTATGAACTGGGATCGGCCGATCCTTACGGATTCCGGAGGATTCCAGGTGTTTTCCCTCACCGGGCTGCGCAAGATCAAAGAAGAGGGCGTGTATTTTCAGTCTCATATTGATGGCCGCCGAATCTTCATGGGGCCGGAAGAAAGTATGCAGATTCAGTCCAATCTCGGATCCACCATCGCCATGGCCTTTGATGAATGTCCGTCCAGTCGGGCTGACCGGACTTATATAGAAAACAGCGTTGCCCGGACTACCCGCTGGCTGGCCAGATGCAAGGCGGAGATGGAGAGGCTGAATAGTCTGCCCGATACTATCAATCGGGAGCAGCTTCTGTTCGGTATCAACCAGGGCGGGGTCCTGGATGACGTCCGGATCGATCATGCGAAGGAGATCGCTTCCATGAATCTGGACGGCTATGCCGTGGGAGGCCTTGCTGTGGGGGAGAGCCATGAAGAGATGTATCACATTCTGGATGTAACGGTTCCTTATCTGCCGGAGAATAAACCTACGTATCTGATGGGAGTAGGAACGCCGGCAAATATTCTGGAGGCGGTGGACAGAGGCGTAGACTTTTTTGACTGCGTTTACCCTTCCAGAAACGGGCGCCACGGCCACGTATATACGAATCATGGAAAGCTGAATTTGTTTAACTCCCAGTATGAGCTTGATCACCGGCCCATTGAAGAGGGCTGCGGCTGTCCTGTGTGCCGGGAGGGCTACAGCAGAGCTTACATCCGCCATCTGCTGAAAGCAAAAGAAATGCTGGGGATGAGGTTCTGTGTCTTGCATAATTTATATTTTTATAATACAATGATGAGTGAGATTCGCCAGGCGATCGAAGAACACCGCTACGCAGAGTATAAGGCCAGGAAGCTGGCAGGCGTAACGGGAAAATAAACTATTTGGAAAGTTCCGGACGGTATGTATGTTCACTATATTTGGGATCCAGAGAGGTCCGGGACCCAGAGACAAGGAGGAAACAAAGATGGAAGCAACGAACGCTATGGGAGGCATTGGCTTCTGGGTCATTTATCTGGTAGCAATTTTTGCACTGATGTATTTTATCGCCATCAGGCCCCAGAAGAAGGAAAAGAAGAAAATGCAGGAATTGATGGCCAGCATTGCTGTTGGCGATACAGTTCTGACCTCCAGCGGATTCTATGGCGTGATCATCGATATGACAGATGATACAGTGATCGTAGAGTTCGGCAGCAATAAGAACTGCCGTATCCCCATGCAGAAGCAGGCGATCGTTCAGGTGGAAAAACCAGAAACGTAATAAACAGGGGATGTGAGCAAAACCTGTTGTCAGCGCAAAGGAGCGGTGCACTGAGGACCTGTCCCAGGTCTTTCCCTGTGCACCGCTCCTTTTGAAATTTCAGGCAGAGTGGGTTAATGAGTTTTGAGGATGCCGCAGCGATCTACAGCCTGGACCGCGCGGCGAATTCCGTCTTCATCTTGAACCATCGCCAGGCGCACATAGCCTTCCCCTGACGGGCCAAAGGCGCTGCCTGGAGTGACAATGACGCCGGACTGCTCTGCCAGTTCCAGAACAAAAGCCTCTGAAGATGAGAATTGTTCAGGGATTTTGGCCCAGATAAACATGGTCGCGGCAGGTTTTTCCATAGGCCATCCGATAGAAGCAAAGCCATCGCAGAGGAGATCCCGCCGCAGCTCATAGGCTTTTCGGGTTTCAGCGACACAAGACTGATCTCCGGTGACTGCGGCGATAGCAGCCTGCTGGATGGGGAGAAACATGCCGTAGTCCATGTTGGATTTCAAAGTTTTTAGCTGGCTGACCACCTGGGAATTGCCGAGGCAAAAGCCGACTCTGGCGCCGGCAAGGCCGTAAGTTTTCGATAAAGAGTTAAATTCTACGCCCACTTCTGCAGCGCCGGGGTAGGAGAGAAAACTGCCGCAGCGCTTTCCGTCAAAGACCAGTTCGCTGTATGCGTTGTCGTGGAGGACGATGATGCTGTACTTTTTGGCAAAGGCTACGAGATCCCGGTAAAAAGAATCCGGCGCCATGGCAGCAGTTGGGTTGTTGGGGTAGGAGACAACCATCAGCTTTGCCCGCCTGGCGATATCTTCTGGAATGGAATCAAACTGGATCAGATAGCCGTGTTCTTTTTTCTGGGGCATATAGAAGAGCTCGGCCCCAGCCAGTTTAGGGCCATCACCAAAGATGGGATAGCAGGGATCGGGCACCAGCACAATATCCCCCTCATTTACGATGGTCATAGCGATGTGGGACAGGCCCTCCTGGGAACCGAGAAGGGAGCATATCTGAGTTTCTGGATCCAGGAGAACACCGTAGCGATTTTCGTACCACTGGGATACAGCGTGTAAAAGTTCCGGCTGGTCGCTGATGGCGTAGATATAATTCCCGGGATCCTGGGCTGCATCAGTCAGAGCCCTGATGATGTGGGGAGCAGGAGGAATGTTGGGGGCGCCGATGCTGAGGTCGATAACCTCTTCGCCCTGTGCTGCTTTCTCTCTGCGCAATTTTGCCAGTTTAGAGAAGATGCCCTCTCCAAACTGATCCATTCTTTTTGAAAATTTCATGGCTTATGCCTCCCAAATGTATGATAGTCAGCAGACAGCCAATCCCGCTGCCTGCGCCGCGCTTTTTGCGATAATGTGGCATGGAGTCTATTATAGGTCTAAATACAGGATCCGTCCAGTAAAAGGTTTCGAAATGATTCAGATTTAGGAGATTACATTATGATTAAAAATATTGTGTTTGATATGGGAAAGGTGCTGACGGATTATCAGTCCGATGCCGTTGCGCGCCATTTTATTGAAGATGAGAAGGAAAGAAAAGAAGTGGTGGAAAGTGTGTTTCAGTCTCAGGAATGGGTGCTGCTGGATAAAGGGGTTATCACCCATCAGGAGGCACTTGCGCGGATGCAGGCCAGACTGTCGGCTCCGCATGCAAAGGAGATGGCGGCTCTCTGCCTGGCCCACTGGCATGAATATAATATGAAGCCCAACGAGAAAATGGGAGCTGTGGTTCGAGACTTAAAAAAACGGGGATTTGGCATCTATCTGTGTTCCAACGCCTCCCTGCGCCTATTGGAGTGCTATCGCCAGGTGATCCCTGCTATCGACTGCTTTGATGGAATTTTATTTTCTTCCCAGGAGAAGTGCATAAAGCCTGAAAAAGAGATTTATGAGAGACTATTTGAAAAGTTTTCCCTCAAACCGGAAGAATGCTTTTTTATTGATGATCTGGAAGCCAATATCCAGGGAGCCAGAGCCTGTGGAATGGACGGCTACTGTTTTGCTGACCAGAATGTGGAAAAACTGAAAAAGGTACTGGAAACCTTCCCTTCACCCGTCTGATCAAAAAGAGGGCTGCGCGGATTGCTGAGATCCGCACAGCCCTTCTGTTAAAATCAGAATCTAAAATTCAGGCTCAATCAGCCCGTAGGTGTTGCCCTTTCTTTTATAGACCACGTTCACCTCATCGGTGTCGGCGTTGAGAAATACGTAAAAACTGTGACCTAACAGTTCCATCTGGAAGCAGGCTTCCTCGGGATCCATAGGCTTCATTCCGAAACGCTTTGTCTTTACAATACGGATCTCATCATCCTGGTCGTTGTGCTGCTCCTCTTCCAGAAACTGGGGGGTGAAAGCGGCAGCAGTCTGCTTTCTGTCAATTAATTTGTTTTTATATTTTTTGAGCTGGCGCTCAATGACCTCCTCTACCAGATCGATGGAAACGTACATATCATTGCTGGATTCTTCAGCCCTGAGAAGGGTTCCCTTTACAGGGATTGTGACCTCAATATTCTGACGCTCCCGCTGTACGCTCATGGTAACAGTCACTTCTGTGTCAGGATTAAAATAGCGGTCCAGTTTTCCGATTTTTTCCTCGACCGCGGCTCTCAGGCCGGGTGTAACCTCAAGATTTCTTCCAGTAATAGTAAAACGCATAACATCAGCTCCTTTTCTTGGGATGACTTAAGTATATCATGTTAAGATGGAAAATTCAATAAATCTGGCGAAGTTGTCGCGACAATTATTGTGAAAAAAAGATAAATTTTCTTTTCGAAAAATGAAAAAAAATATTGCAAAACTACTTGCGGGCATCTCGAAAAGTCAAGGGGATTTAAAGAAAATATTGTCAGATTTTGTAAGTTTGTGACAAATCCATAAAAATCTAATTCATTTTGGGATTTTCCATTCTTCGCCAAAATTCGCGGCAAAAAATGTGGATAATGTGGATAACTTGGTGCATAAGTCGGTTTTCTTGAAAAAACGAGGGATAATTTGAAAGAAAAGCGGGGATAAGATGTGCACAACGGGATGTGGATAATGTGGATAAATAGAAAGGCGAACGTATTTTTTGTGCAGGTTGTCTAGTTTACCATAATTTCCTGTTTATTTAGGGCGGCAGCACAGCTCAGATGCACTTGCCTTCCGGTTGATCGGAAAGGCTAGAGAGGCATACGGAAAAATCACTAAAAAAGTAAGCTGCAAAAGCTGAAAAACTGCAGGAATGTTAATTTTTTATGAACTCGTTGAATAAAAGGAAGGTTGGTGATACAATAAATAAGATTGTACCTATATTCTGTTTATGGATATTTGGAGAGAAGATTTAGGAGATTAGAATATGAACTTATTTGAAAAGATTTTCGGAACTCACAGCGAGAGGGAGCTGAAGATGATCTACCCGATCGTAGAAAAGATCGAAAAGATGAGACCGGAGATGGTGGAGTTGTCTGATGAAGAGCTGAGAGATAAGACTCGGATCTTCAAAGAGCGTTTGGCGAACGGGGAGACTCTGGACGACATTCTTCCGGAGGCTTTCGCCGTAGTTCGGGAAGCAGCCAGGAGAACTCTGAATATGGAACATTTTCCGGTGCAGCTTATCGGCGGTATTGTCCTCCATCAGGGACGTATTGCTGAGATGCGTACTGGCGAGGGAAAAACTCTGGTATCAACCTGCCCGGCCTATTTAAACGCTCTTGCTGGCAAAGGCGTTCAGATCGTTACCGTCAATGATTATCTGGCAAAGCGTGACGCTGAGTGGATGGGACAGGTTCATAGATTTTTAGGACTGACGGTAGGCGTGGTGCTGAATTCCATGACAACAGAGGAGAGAAAAGAGGCTTACGCCTGCGACATTACCTACGTAACCAACAATGAGCTGGGGTTTGACTATCTGAGAGATAATATGGCTATCTACAAAGAGAAGATGGTCCTCAGAGATCTGGATTACTGCATCATCGATGAGGTGGATTCTGTCCTTATCGACGAGGCTCGTACGCCGCTGATCATCTCCGGACAGAGCGGGAAGTCTACCAAGCTGTATGAAGTCTGTGATGTGCTGGCCCATCAGTTGGTGCGCGGCGAGGCTTCCGGGGAATTTTCCAAGATGAATGCTCTGATGGGCGAGGAGATTGAGGAGACCGGTGATTTCATTGTCAATGAGAAGGATAAGGTAGTCAACCTTACGGAAGAGGGAGTCAAGAAGGTAGAGAACTTCTTCCATATCGAGAACCTGGCAGACCCGGAGAACCTGGAGATTCAGCACAATATCATTTTGGCATTAAGAGCCAACTATCTGATGCACCGTGATAAAGATTACGTAGTCAAAGACGATGAGGTTCTGATTGTCGATGAGTTCACGGGCCGGATTATGCCGGGCCGCCGCTATTCTGACGGTCTCCATCAGGCAATCGAGGCAAAGGAACACGTCAATGTGCGGCGTGAGAGCCGGACGCTGGCTACCATCACCTTCCAGAATTTCTTCAACAAATACAAAAAGAAAGCCGGCATGACCGGTACGGCGCTGACGGAGGAAAAAGAGTTCCGGAATATCTATTCAATGGATGTTATTGCGATTCCGACCAACAAGCCGGTACAGCGTATCGACAGAGAGGACGCCGTATATAAGACAAAGAAGGAAAAGTTCCACGCAGTTGTGGAGGAGATTGAGAAAGCCCATGAGAAAGGCCAGCCAGTTCTGGTAGGTACGATCACGATTGAGACTTCGGAGATGCTTTCCGGTATGCTGAGACGCAGGGGGATTCCGCACAAGGTTCTGAATGCTAAGTTCCATGAGCTGGAGGCAGAAATTGTGGCGGATGCCGGTATTCACGGAGCTGTCACCATTGCGACCAACATGGCCGGCCGCGGTACCGATATCAAGCTGGATGACGCTGCCAGAGAAGCGGGCGGTTTAAAGGTAATCGGAACGGAACGCCATGAGTCCCGCCGTATCGACAATCAGCTGAGAGGCCGTTCCGGACGTCAGGGTGATCCGGGTGAATCCAGATTTTATCTGTCTCTGGAAGACGATCTGATGAGGCTGTTCGGTTCTGAGCGCCTGATGAAGATGTTTGAGGCTATGGGCGTGCCGGAGAATGAGCAGATTGAGCATAAGATGCTTTCCAGCGCCATTGAAAAGGCCCAGATGAAGATCGAGACCAACAACTTTGGTATCCGTGAGAATCTGCTGAAATACGACGAAGTCAACAATGAGCAGAGAGAGATTATATATGCAGAGCGCCACAAGGTTCTGGACGGTGACAACATGCGGGATGTCATTCTCAGGATGGTTACGGATATTGTGGAGAATGCCGTTGACATGGCGATTTCCGATGAGATGAGCCCGCAGGCATGGGATCTGAAAGAGCTGAACAGCCTGCTGCTCCCTGTCGTTCCCATCGCACCTGTTTCTCTCAGTGATGAGCAGAGAAAGGGCATGAAGAAGAATGAATTGAAGCACATGCTGAAAGAAGCGGCTATCAAGCTGTATGAGGAGAAGGAAGCACAGTTCCCGCAGGCTGAGCAGATGCGTGAGATCGAGCGTGTTGTTCTGCTGAAGGTGATCGACAATAAATGGATGGCTCATATTGACGACATGGACCAGCTCCGGGAGGGAATCGGCCTGCAGGCTTACGGCCAGAGAGACCCGGTGGTTGAGTACAAAGTCAATGCCTATGAGATGTTTGATGCCATGACTGCGGCTATCCGGGAGGATACTGTCAGGATCCTGATGCATATCCGGGTAGAGCAGAAGATTGAGAGGGAGCCGGCGGCCAAAGTGACCGGAACCAACAGGGATGACACTGCAGTAAACGCACCGAAGCGCCGTGCAACGCAGAAGATTTATCCCAATGATCCTTGCCCTTGCGGTTCGGGCAAAAAGTATAAGCAGTGCTGTGGAAGGAAGCTGGTTTAATTCAGCAGGCGGATATGCATGCTGATGCAGGCGTATCCAATGAGGAGAAGTCAGATAACTGCCGCGCGGCTTGTTCACGATAAATTATAGAAAGCGGGTGAAACTTGTGGTAGAGCTGGATCAGTTTAAGTATACACTGTCCACATTTAAAAAACCATTAGTGGAAGTGAGGGATTCACTTTAACTTAGATGCAAAGTTAAGGAGAATCGATGAGTTAGATAAAAGTATGGAGGAGCCCAGCTTCTGGGAGGACACTGAGCGCTCCACCAAGATTGTAAAAGAAGCAAAGCATTTAAAGGATACAGTGGAGGGCTATAAGCATCTGGAAGATCTTTACGAGGAAATCGAGCTGATGATTGAGATGGGCTACGAGGAGAATGATCCGGATGTCATACCGGAGATTCAGACTATGCTGGATGAGCTTTCCCAGAAGCTGGAGGCGATGAGGCTGTCTACCCTTCTGACTGGAGAGTACGATAAGTGCAATGCCATTCTCCGTCTCAATGCGGGAGCCGGCGGGACAGAGTCCTGTGACTGGTGCAGCATGCTGTACCGGATGTACTGCCGCTGGGCGGAATCCAAGGGCTACTCGGTGGAAGTTCTGGACTTCCTGGATGGAGATGAGGCAGGCATCAAGTCTGTAACGGTTCAGATCAATGGGGAGAATGCTTTCGGCTATCTGAAATCAGAGCGGGGAGTTCACCGCCTGGTGAGAATCTCACCTTTTAACGCTGCTGGAAAACGCCAGACTTCCTTTGTATCCTGTGATGTGATGCCGGATATTGAGGAGGATTTGGATGTGGAGATCAATCCGGATGATCTGCGGATCGACACCTACCGTTCCAGCGGTGCAGGCGGCCAGCATATCAACAAAACTTCCTCGGCGATCCGCATTACCCATATTCCGACAGGGATCGTGGTTCAGTGCCAGAACGAGCGCTCTCAGTTCCAGAATAAAGATAAGGCTATGCAGATGCTGAAGGCAAAGCTGTATATGCTCAAACAGCAGGAGAATGCGGAAAAATTGTCCGATATTCGAGGCGAGGTAAAGGAAATCGGCTGGGGCAACCAGATTCGTTCCTATGTGCTTCAGCCTTACACTATGGTGAAGGATCACCGGACCGGGGAGGAGAGCGGCAATGCCGACAGCGTCCTCAATGGGAATCTGGATCCCTTCATCAGTGCCTACTTGAAATGGCTGAGCCTGGGCTGTCCGGATAAACATGCCCAGATGGCAGATTAAAAATGAGATGAAAAGTGCTGCCGGAGACTCAACACGCGGTCTCCAGGCGGCATTTTTGACAGATAGGGATATAACTTTTTGGCGAAAATTGGTTGCACACTTCATACAAATGTGATAATATCTTTTTCGTGAGCACAAATGTATTTTTCAGACGGACACAAGAGGGCGGAAAAGAGGCAGCAATGGAGAAAGAAAATAAATATTTCGTGTTAAAACAGAGGGCAGTTCCGGAAGTACTTCTCCGGGTAGTAGAAGCAAAGAAACTTTTGGAGTCTGAGAGAGCGATGACGGTGCAGGAAGCCACAGAGAAGGTGGGGATCAGCCGAAGCTCTTTCTACAAATATAAGGATGATATTTTTCCTTTCTATGACAATGCGAAAGGAAAGACGATTACGCTGACGATTCAGATGGATGACGAACAAGGGCTTCTGTCAGATCTGCTTCACGTGGTAGCGGTGTACAAGGCAAATATTCTGACGATTCATCAGAGCATCCCGGTAAACGGAGTGGCTATGCTGACGCTGAGCGTTGAGATCAGGAGTCAGACAGGCGATGTTTCCGCTATGATCGAGGAGATGGAGACAATGAAAGGCATTCGCTTTGTCAAGATATTGGCCAGAGAATAGCGGAGCGCAGAAAATGATTCGAGGAAGGGGCAGACAGATGGAAACAACAGAGAGAAAAACGGAAGTGATCGCTACGGCGGTGATGGGATATGGAACCATCGGTTCCGGTGTAGCTGAAATTTTGGAAAAAAACAGAGAAGAAATCATCAGAAAGACTGGCAGGGAGCTGCGTTTAAAATATGTTCTGGATCTCAGGGATTTTCCGGGGTCTCCGGTGGAAGACAAAGTCGTCCATGACCTGGCAGTGATCGTAAATGATCCGGATGTAAGGATCGTGGTGGAGACGATGGGCGGCGTTCATCCAGCCTATGAATTTGTCAGGGATTGTCTGCTGGCAGGGAAACATGTGGCGACCTCCAATAAGGCTCTGGTGGCAGCCTGTGGGACAGAGCTGCTGCAGATAGCCAGGGAGAAACAGGTGAATTTTATGTTTGAGGCCAGCACGGGAGGCGGTATCCCGGTGATCCGGACCATGTATCGCTGCCTGAGCGGAGAAAAACTCCAGGAGATCACTGGAATTTTAAATGGGACCACCAACTATATTCTGACTAAGATGGACCGCTTTGGCGAGACTTTTGAGTCAGCCTTAAAAGAGGCTCAGGATCTAGGCTATGCAGAGAGAAATCCGGAGGCGGATGTGGAAGGCCATGACACCTGCCGGAAGCTGGCAATTCTGACTGCTATGGCGACTGGAAAAGAAGTGGACTACCAGGATATCCCGACGGAGGGAATCACAGCTGTCACAGACGTAGATTTTAAATATGCAGAAAAGCTGGGGAAATCCATCAAGCTGCTGGGTTCAAGCCGCATCGAGGATGGCAGGGTGACGGCCTTTGTGGCCCCTGTAATGATCGGGCCGGAGAATCCTCTGTATTCTGTCAGCGATGTTTATAATGGAATTGTGATAAAGGGGAACATGCTGGGCGTGTCTATGCTCTATGGAAGCGGGGCTGGAAAGCTCCCTACGGCCAGCGCTGTAGTTGCCGATATGATTGAGGCTGCTCAATTTATGGATGAAAACATTCCTTTGGGCTGGACGGATGAAAAGCAGTCCGTTGAGGCTCTGGATCAGGCGGTTTTCCGCTATTTCGTCCGGATAGGAGAGAGCGGGGAGAACGCTGTCCGTCAGGCAGAAAGCCAGATGGGACCGGGAGAATCGGTTAAAATCGACGGAATGGCTGAGTTTGCATTTTTAACTGGCCCTATGACAGAGACTGAATTTAACCGGAGAAAGGCGGCTCTGGAGAGCCAGCTTGGAGGCAAGGGGACAATTCTCCAGGTGATCCGGGCGGAGTAACCGCACTGTCCGGCAGAAATTCCCTTTGTCTCAAGGGATACACAGGAGGAAACCATGTTAATTGTAAAGAAATTCGGCGGGAGTTCCGTTGCAGATAAAGAAAAGCTCTTTAACGTGGCAAAGCGCTGTATTGAGGACTATGAGAAGGGCCATGACATAATTGTGGTGCTGTCGGCTATGGGAAAGACGACAGATCAGCTTCTGACCAAAGCCCATGAGATTGATTACAATCCGCCTAAGCGGGAATTGGATATGCTGCTGGTTACAGGGGAACAGGTCTCTGTGGCGCTGATGGCTATGGCGATGCATTCCCTGGGCGTTCCGGCTATCTCGCTGAACGCGGCGCAGGTGGCAATGAGAACTACCGGTGCCTACACCAAAGCCAAGCTGAAAAAAATTGAAGCGGAGCGGATACGGCATGAGCTGGATGCGCGAAAGATCGTGATTGTCACCGGTTTTCAGGGGATCAATCGTTACGACGATATGACGACTTTGGGAAGGGGAGGATCTGACACGACAGCGGTGGCGATAGCGGCTGCCCTCCATGCAGACCGGTGTGAGATCTATACGGATGTGGAAGGGGTCTATACAGCAGATCCGAGAATCGTGCCGAATGCAAGAAAGCTGCCCGAGGTATCATATGACGAGATGCTGGAATTTGCATCTCTCGGGGCGAAAGTCCTTCATAACCGTTCCGTGGAGATGGCGAAAAAATACGGTGTGGAGCTGGTGGTTCTATCCAGCCTTACTAATGCGCCGGGAACCATTGTAAAGGAGGAAACAAAAGTGGAGCGTATGTTAGTAAGCGGCGTGGCTGTGGATCGAAACACAGCCAGGATCTCGGTGCTGGGGGTTCAGGATAAGCCGGGAATTGCCTTCCGAATTTTTAATATGCTGGCTAAAAATCAGATTAACGTAGATATTATTATCCAGTCAGTGGGCCGGGAGGGGACGAAAGACATTTCCTTTACTGTGGCGAGAACGGATCTGGCAGAGACATTGGATATCCTGAATGACAATCTGGAAATGATGACAGGAAGCCGGATTACGTACGATGAAACGGTAGCAAAAGTGTCTATTATCGGAGCCGGGATGGTCAGCAATCCAGGCGTGGCTGCAAAAATGTTTGAGGCCCTGGCCAATGGAAATGTCAACATTAAGATGATCGCTACCTCTGAGATCAGAATCACAGTCCTGATCGATGAGAATGATGCCAACAGGGCTATGCGTCTGGTACATGATGCATTTGACCTGGCAGAATGACGGCTTGATCTGGAATATGATAAAAGATGCAGCCGAGGTGCTTGGCTCGCTGCCCTGTCCATTTCACTTTTTGACTGGTCTGTACTGTCCTGGCTGCGGGGGAACCCGGGCGGTCATGGCATTGCTGACCGGAAATTGGAAGGCCAGCTTGTATTACCATCCCTTTGTCCTCTATATGGCGGCTGCGGCAGGAGCTGAGGCCGCACTGTGGATCTGGGGGAAGATTCGGCGAAGGCCGGTTGAGGGATTCGAGAAGAGGTACCGATTTTGGACGATAGGGGCTCTCCTGGTCGTCGGGGCAAACTGGATATTTAAGAATTATATGCTGATTGTAAAAGGGACCGCGCTTTTGTAAGAAGGCGCGGTCCCTTTCGGCAGTGCGCCTGACGGCGCACGTTTCTGCCGCGAGGCAGAATCTGAAGGTTTATTGAAATGATTGATACTGCTTCAAAAGGCTATTAAACAGTGCCGCGTACTCGGGATCTTTCATAAGAGAGAGAACCAGCATATAATACGCAAAAAACAGAAGGCTCATCAGGATGCCGATAGCGGAAAGTACAATCCCGGCAATGGCAAAGCCGGACATCGGCTGGCCTTTCTTAGAAAGAATTGCCAAAACAATGCTCACGATCCCCAGAACAATCCCCAGCGGGGAGGCACAGCAGGTGACAAGGGAAAAGATGCCCAGGAGCATGGAAGTGATGGCCATGGGATTGTTCTCTTGCCTGGGAGGGCGGTTCTGCTGACCGGGATCATTCTGCTGATACCCGTAGTACCCTTGGTTGGAATTGTTATAGTCCGGCATATGGTAATAGGAATTCTGGTCTGACTCCTGTTCGTTTTGCGGTTCATTATAGTTATTGCCATGATTATAGTCTGACATAGTGTTCCTCCCTTCAAAAACCGAAAATGAAAATCAAAATGTATTGTAACACGAAAAAACCGCGTTGTCCACTGGCAGAACAGGGGTATCGGGGCGAAACAGCGGAGAGCAGGAGCTATGGATTGTGAAAAAATGGTGAATTTCCGGGGAGAATATTGACGGCGGCAGATGGCAATGATAAAATTCAAAGATATTAAGAAAATGTTAAATTTGCTGGCGGAGGGATATTAGACTTGGAAGCGGTATGGAGGAAATGGAAAAAAATAAGTCGGACGGAGATCATCAGCATCGCAGTGCTGATAGCGACCCCTCTCTTGATGTATGTCCTATTTGAGTGGACAACAGGAAATCTTTTGACAGTGCGGGGGATTTATCTGGTTCTGAATTTGATTCTGTTTGTTCTGGTCTATCTCACTGCGTTCGCAGTTACAAATTCCATGAGGTTCTCTTACCTTGCCCTGAATGTGATCTTTTTTATATGGAGCGCAGCCGAATATTTTGTAGTGCAGTTCCGAAGCCGCCCGATTATGCTGTGGGACATCATGGCAGTTCGGACAGCGGCCACAGTGGCGGGAAATTATCAGTATGTTCCATCTTTCGCCATGGTGGCCTCCGCTGTGGTTTTGGCGGTTTGGGGGATTCTGGTTTGGAAATTTCCAGTTAAAATACATTCCTGGAAAAAGCATCTTGCAGCTGCGGCTGCTATGGTGGGGATAACGGCTGTGGGGATAACGGGGTTTTTCCATGACAGCATAAGCCGCTTTCAGATTGAGATCGGCATGTGGGATCCGGCGGCCTCCTATGCGGAGTACGGCTATCTAGTGTCAACCCTCCGGCTGGCAGGCTACCTGACGGTAGAGGCACCGGAGGGGTACTCTGCCTCTGCGGTCCGTGAGCTCCAGGCGGAGATCGAAGAGACAAAGGGGGAGATGGAGCTTGAGTGGGCAGCGAATACCGACATTATCCCCGAGAATATTATCTGCATTATGAACGAGAGCTTTTCTGATCTGCGGGTGATAGCGGATTTCGCTACGGATATCCCGTTTCTCTCTTTTTATGATTCCCTCTCAGAAAACTGTATAAAAGGGGAGGCGTATGTGCCGGTTTTCGGCTCTATGACCTGCAATACAGAGTATGAGTTTCTCACTGGGAATTCTATGGCCTTTGCGCCGGAGAACTCCGTGCCGTTTCAGATTTACACCCGAAATCCAGAGTACTCACTGCCGCTGATTTTAAAAAATTACGGCTACCGCACAGTTGCCCTGCACCCATACCCCAAAGGCAATTGGAACCGGGAAACGGTATACGAACATATGGGCTTTGACGAGTTTTACGGCTTAGAGTATTTTCAGGATGCTCCTCAGCTCCGCAATTATACTACCGATCAGGGAGATTACCAGAAAATCATTGACTTGACTGAGGAAAAAGATGAGGGCTCCCCGCTGTTTATCTTCAATGTGACAATGCAGAATCATGGCGGCTACGAGGCAGAGTATGAGTCAACCGTTCACCTGACAGAGCTGGACGACATGCCTATGACAGAACAGTATTTGTCTTTAATGAGAGAATCTGATCTGGCCCTCCAATATCTGATTGAGTATTACAGCCAGATCAATGAGCCTACGATGATCGTTCTCTTCGGGGATCATCAGCCCAGCGTAGAGACGGAATTTTATGAAGCCCTCTATGGAGCCCCTCTTAGTGAGCTCCCTCCAGAGCAGCTTCTAAGGCGGTATATTACGCCGTTTTTAATCTGGACCAATTATGAGACGGACAGCAGAACAGATGAGAAGATGAGCGTCATGTATTTTTCCAGCGCGATTCTGGAGCGGGCGAACCTGGGACTTACGGATTACACGGCTTTTTTGGGCACCTTGTATCAGTCGGCCCCGGTGGTTCATATGTTTGGATATTACAACAGCGACTATGAGTGGGAGAGCTGGACGGACTGGACAGAAAAGAAGGAATATCCGGTATTCCACCAGCTTGAGCTGCTGCAGTACTATAATATGTTTGGGACAAACCGAGATCCCTCCCTGTTTTTGCCGTAGGGACTGTCTGCCGGGACGTATTGCTTGCATAAGTTTTTGCTATGAACTATAATAGGCTGGTCAGCAGAAGCAGCTGAGACAGAAAACGGCGAAAAGGAATGGAATATGGATATTATAAAAGTATTGCAGGAAGAACTAAAAATCGGCCGCCATCAGGCAGAGGCGGCTGTCAAACTAATTGATGAGGGAAATACAATCCCGTTTATTGCCAGATACCGCAAGGAGGCAACCGGGTCCCTGAATGATGAGGTGCTGCGGAATCTGGATGAACGGCTGCGCTACCTCAGAAATCTGGAGGAAAAGAAAGAGCAGGTTCTTGCATCGATTCGGGAACAGGAGAAGCTGACGCCGGAACTGGAAAAGCAGATATTAGATGCCTCTACTCTGGTGGCTGTGGAGGATTTGTACAGACCCTACCGTCCCAAGCGGCGAACCAGGGCGACTGTGGCCAAGGAGAAGGGGCTGGAGCCCCTTGCCAATCTGATTCTTCTCCAGCAGCTCAGGGAACCTGTGGAACATGCGGCTCAGGACTATGTATCAGAGGAGAAAGGCGCGGGGACAGCCCAGGAGGCCATTCAGGGAGCCCAGGATATTCTGGCAGAGATGATCTCGGATCAGGCCGAATACCGGACTTATATCAGGAAAGTCACCATGGATCAGGGAACCATCGTATCTGCGGCGAAGGATGAGACGGTTTCGTCTGTCTATGAAATGTATTATAGCCATGAAGAGCCTTTAAAGAAAGCTGCAGGTCACAGGATTTTGGCCTTAAACCGCGGTGAGAAGGAAAAAATTCTGACAGTTAAGATCACGGCGCCCAGAGATCAGATCCTGCGCTACCTGGAAAAGAAGACCATCATCAGAGACAATCCCTACACATCCCCCGTTTTAAAGGAGACTGTGGAGGACAGTTACGACCGGCTGATCGCTCCGGCGATTGAGAGAGAGATAAGGGGAAGCCTGACGGAAAAAGCGGAGGATGGAGCCATCAAAGTGTTTGCCAAGAATCTGGAGCAGCTTTTGATGCAGCCGCCTATTGAGGGGCGGGTGGTCCTGGGATGGGATCCAGCCTTCCGAACAGGATGCAAACTGGCTGTAGTGGATGAGACGGGGAAAGTTCTGGACACTGTAGTGATCTACCCGACTGCGCCTCAGAATAAAGTGGAGGAGTCCAAGAAAATTCTGAAAAATCTGATTAAGAAATACCATATTACCCTGATTTCGGTAGGGAACGGCACTGCCTCCAGAGAGTCTGAGCAGATAATTGTGGAGCTGCTGAAAGAAATACCGGATCCGGTGCAGTATGTGATTGTAAATGAGGCGGGGGCTTCCGTATATTCTGCCAGCAAGCTGGCTGCCGAGGAATTTCCTAAATTTGATGTAGGACAGAGAAGCGCGGTCTCCATTGCCAGGCGGCTGCAGGATCCTCTGGCAGAGCTGGTCAAGATCGATCCCAAATCCATCGGAGTGGGCCAGTATCAGCACGATATGAATCAGAAGCATTTGAGTGAGACTCTTGGCGGTGTGGTAGAGGACTGCGTCAACAAAGTAGGCGTGGACCTAAACACTGCCAGCGCTTCCCTTTTGGAATATATTTCAGGTATCAGCAAAGCTCTGGCAAAAAATATCGTGGCATATCGGGAGGAGAACGGTGCGTTTACCAACCGCCGCCAGCTTTTGAAGGTGGCTAAGCTGGGGCCAAAGGCTTTTGAGCAGTGCGCAGGCTTTATGAGGATCAAAGGAGGAGATAACCCTCTGGATGGCACCTCCGTCCACCCGGAGACTTATGAGGCGGCAGGAAAGCTGTTGGCTAAACTGGGATATGCGCCGGAGGAGATTCGGTCAGGCGGCCTGAAGGGGATCAGCAAAAAGCTGACGGATCCTAAAAGAATGTCCCAAGAACTGGGAATCGGAGAGATTACTCTCATGGATATAGCAAAAGAACTGGAGAAACCGGCCAGAGACCCCAGGGCGGAGATGCCAAAGCCTATTTTGAGAACCGATGTGCTGGACATCAAGGATCTGGCACCGGGGATGGTACTGAAGGGGACTGTTCGAAATGTTATCGATTTTGGCGCTTTCGTGGATATTGGTGTCCACCAGGATGGGCTGGTACATATCTCCCAGATGACAGAACGGTACATCAAGCATCCGCTGGAGGCCGTCAGTGTCGGCGATATTGTGGAGGTAAAGGTTCTGTCTGTGGATCCAGTGAAAAAGAGAATTGCCCTGACAATGAAATTGTAAGCGATTTGCGGAGGAAGTATGATTAGAGAAACGAACAGTCCGGAAGAAACCTACCTGCTGGGAGAAGAACTTGGAAAAAAAGCCAGGCCGGGGCAGGTATACTGCCTCAACGGGGATCTGGGGGTGGGAAAAACGGTATTCACCCAGGGCTTCGCGTCAGGTCTGGGGATCCGGGAACCAGTAAACAGTCCTACCTTCACGATTCTTCAGGAATATGAAGATGGGCGGATGCCCTTTTACCATTTTGATGTTTACCGGATCGGAGATGTCAGCGAAATGGATGAGATCGGCTGCGAGGACTGCTTCTACGGGGAAGGGGTCTGTCTGATTGAATGGTCGGATCTGATTCGGGAGATCCTTCCAGAACATACGGTTCAGGTGACTATCGAAAAAGATTTGGAGAAAGGCTTTGACTACCGCAGGATCACGGTAGAGAGCCGGTAAGGACGGAGACAGATATGAGAATATTAGGGATTGAGAGTTCCTCCCTGGTTGCCAGCGTCGCGGTAGTGACAGACGGCATCCTCACCGGGGAATATACGATGAACCACAAAAAGACTCACTCACAGACTCTGCTCCCCATGCTGGATGAGCTGGGAGAGCTCCTGGAACTGGATCTGAAAACCATCGATGGGATCGCTGTGTCCGGAGGGCCGGGCTCCTTTACAGGGCTGAGGATCGGTTCCGCTACAGCCAAAGGGCTGGGGCTTGCTTTGAAAAAACCGCTGATCCATGTACCTACAGTAGATGCCTTAGCCTACAATCTGTGGGGGGCCGCGGCTCTGGTCTGCCCGATTATGGATGCCCGGAGAAATCAGGTGTACACAGGGATCTATCGGACAGAAGAAACGCTGGAGGCTGTCAGGCCCCAGTGTGCCATGGATATGGGAGAACTGATGAGAGAGCTCAATGACCTGGGGGAAAAGGTGATTTTTCTGGGGGACGGTGTTCCCGTGTACAGGGAGCTTATCGGCCGGGAAGCAAAGATCCCGGTTCTGTTTGCACCGCCCCATATGAACCGCCAGAGGGCAGCTTCTGTGGCAGCTTTGGGAGCTATCTATTATAAGGAAGGAAAGATTGAGGATGCCGCCAGCCATGCCCCCGATTATCTGAGAAAATCCCAGGCGGAGAGAGAGCGGGAAGGGAAAGAACTTTTGGCAGGAGACCATGCTTTATGATCCGCAGGATGGGAAAGGATGACATTTTGGCTGCCGTGACCATCGAAAATGCCTGCTTTTCAGATCCGTGGACAGGGAAAATTTTGGAGGACAGCCTAGAGACGCCGTGGAATTATTTTTGGATCGCCCTGGAGCGGGGGGAGGCTGTGGGCTATTCCGCTCTCTGTCTGATAGCAGGGGAAGGTGAGATACAGAGAATTGCAGTTCTCCCTCGGGCCCGCAGGCAGGGAATCGGCGGGAAATTGATGGAGGCAATGGTGAATTTTGCCAAAAATGCAGGGGTCTCCGCCTTGACTCTGGAGGTTCGGGCCGGCAATGAGGCTGCTGTAAACCTTTATAAAACCTGGGGTTTTTCCGCGGAAGCGGTGAGAAAGGGGTACTACCAGTGTCCTGCCGAGGATGCTGTTATTATGTGGAACCGGGACATTTGAAACATTTTCCACTCAAAATCGACAAAATTCCGTATATAATGGAGGAGAATCCAGGCGGAGACGATTTTGGAGGAAAGGTGATTATGTTATGAGAAAGTACACAAAGAACGGACAGTTGGAATCTGTCGTGTGCAACTGCTGCGGAAAAAAACTGGTGGTGGAAAACGGAATCGTGCGAGAAGGCGTTATGATGGTAGACCACGCGTGGGACTATTTTTCAGAGAAAGATGGAGAGATTCACCATTTTGATCTGTGCGAGGCATGCTACGATGACCTGCTCAGCCAGTTTCGCATTGAGGCAGACGTAGAGGAGCAGACAGAACTGTTCCCCTGAGATCTGGAAAAAGGATAGGAAAGGGGTCGCCTGGAGAAAGTCCGGCAGAACCCCCTGGAAGCCGCAGGAGCCATTGCAGAAAGATGATCCGTCATCTGGAAAGCAATGGCTCTATTTATTTTGTTGTTCCTTGTCAACCATTCCGCGGTGTGTTATAGTAATACCGTCGGTCCCAAAACTGGATATTTTCTACAAAAGGTGGTATACCATGCTGTTTAGCTCCCAAGTTTTTTTATGGTTCTTTCTTCCTCTGGTACTGCTGCTGTACTACGCTGTACCGTGGCTGAAGGTGAAGAACACAATTCTTTTGATTTTCAGTCTGTTTTTCTATGCCTGGGGTGAACCCCGCTATATTGTTTTGATGATCTGTTCGATCTGCATCAATTATGCATTTGGATTGGCGATTGACAGAGCAGGAACCAACAGGAGGCTGAAGATTTATCTGCTGGTTTTCTGCTCAGTGGTCAATCTCGGCCTTTTGGGATATTTTAAATATTTTAATTTTTTCCTTCAGATTGCGAACCGCCTTCTGGGCGGGGAAGTTCTCGCTTACAGAGATATCGCTCTCCCCATCGGAATTTCTTTTTACACATTTCAGGCAATGTCCTATGTAATTGATGTGTACAGAGGCGAAAATAAAGTTCAGAAAAATCTGTGGGATTTGATGCTCTATATCTCCTTTTTCCCTCAGCTAATTGCGGGGCCGATTGTGAAATACCATGATATTGAGCTGCAGCTTACAGACCGCCGCACAGATCTGGATGGCTTTTGTTTTGGAATCAAACGGTTCTGCTATGGCCTGGGAAAGAAAGTGATTTTGTCCAACTCTATGGCTCTGGCTGTGGATCAGATATATGGTCTGCCATTTCAGCATGTGGGGACCCTTCTGGCCTGGTGCGGCGTGGGCCTGTACGCACTTCAGATTTATTTTGACTTTTCCGGCTATTCCGACATGGCCATTGGATTGGGGCGGATGTTCGGCTTCCGTTTTATGGAGAATTTTGATTATCCCTACCTGTCTAAATCCATAACGGAATTCTGGCGCAGGTGGCATATCTCCCTGTCTACCTGGTTTAAGGAATACGTCTATATTCCTCTGGGAGGAAACCGCAGAGGCACTGCCCGCACCTGCGTGAATCTGTTTATTGTGTTCTGCCTGACAGGGCTGTGGCATGGAGCTTCTCTGAATTTTGTCCTTTGGGGCATGTATTATGGCGTCCTGATTGTGCTGGAGAGGATCACAAAGAAGAAACCGGGCTGGCTGATAACCATGTTCCTGGTCCTGATCGGCTGGCTGCTGTTTCGGGTGACGAGCTGCAGAGGCATTTTGATCCTTCTGAAAAATATGTTTATTCCCTGTGCCGGACTTTATCCGGTTCAGCAGTACATTACCGCCAAAACCATTGTCTTGGCTGCCGCAGGTATCCTTCTGTGCGGGCCGCTGCAAAAATGGTTCCCCAGGCTGAAGGCTTGGCTATATGATGAGACCCATATCGGCGTGATTGATGTTGCGGTCATGGCAGCAATCTTTCTTTATTCTATGATGCTTTTGGTCAGCAGCACCTACAACCCGTTTATTTATTTCCGGTTCTGATAAGGAGGAAATCTATGAAAAAATTGATGCTGATTTTATTTGTCCTCTTTATGGCTGTCCCGGGCGTTTGGATTACATTCCAGGGCGTTACAGGGCAGGCGGCAACCTACAGCGAGGCGGAGCAGAGGATGCTGGAGACATTCCCAGAATTTTCTGTTTCGAATTTGAAGGAGTATGGCCAGCAGGTAGAGAGCTACATCAACGACCATTCGCCTATGCGGGAAGAGCAGGTAGCCTTGAATGCCAGGATTGATTATACACTGTTTCACGCGACCGATACGCCCACGGTGACTCTGGGAAAGGATGGCTGGCTCTTCTATGCCGGACAGAACAGCACAGAAGATTACCGGGGGCTCGGCGGAAGGAGTGACGAGTGGCATCAGCAGGTAGCGGATCTGATGAATACAGTAGATGCCAGGCTGAAGGCCCGGGGTATCGAGTTCGTGGTTCTTTTTGCGCCGAACAAAGAACGGATCTATGGGGAGTACATGCCGGATTATCTGACTGTGGTGAATGAGAAGAACCGTCTGGATATTTTAGCGGATTACCTGAAGGCAGCAACGGATATAACGATTGTGTACCCGAAGGAGTGCTTTGAAGATAAAACGTATCAGTGGTATTATAAAACGGATACTCATTGGAATAATGCAGGAGGATTTCTGGCAGGCCAGGAGCTAATTGAGGCGTTGGGGGGAAACCCAACAGATGTAAGCAAGGTCAGGCTGACATATACGGCTAGAGGAACAGGAGATCTGGTACGGCTGGCTCACCTGCCGGCAGAAAAATTTGATGAGACAGAAGTAGTGGTGGACGATTATCTGCCGGAGACCATTTTGAATATGACGGAGGATGCCAGCTATTATCCGTCTCTAAAATACTACACCAGTGAAAATGCCCCCGATCCCCGGCATATCGTCTTTTACCGGGATTCCTTCGGGGATGCCATCGCTGCAACGATGAGCCGGTATTTTTCTAAGGTAGATCTGTACTGGTGGAATTCCGGAGCAGAGGCTAAAATGGGAGAAGAGGAGCCGGATGTGGTCGTGTATGAGATCCTGGAGCGTTATATTGATGAGAGGATTATCGATGATCTGACAAAGCTGGCAGCTGTCTGGGAATAGAGAAGATAACGGAGGAAAATTATGCTGGATATTTGTTTGCTGGGAACAGGGGGAATGATGCCCCTTCCTTATAGATGGCTCACTGCTATGATGGCCAGGTGCGATGGCAGCAGCCTTTTGATCGACTGCGGAGAGGGAACGCAGGTGGCTTTGAAGGAAAAGGGCTGGAGCCCCAAACCCATCGATGTGATCTGTTTTACCCACTACCATGCAGACCATATCAGCGGTCTTCCTGGGCTGCTCCTGACAATGGGGAACGCGGAGAGAACAGAGCCTGTCACAATGGTGGGACCCAGAGGATTAGAGCGGGTAGTCGGGGCGCTGCGGGTTATTGCGCCGGAGCTCCCATTTGAGATCCGCTATATTGAGCTGACAGAGACCAGGCAGAAGCTGAAGCTGGGGCCATATACGGTGGACGCTTACCGGGTCAATCACAATGTGGTCTGCTATGGGTACCGGATCTCTATCCCGAGAAAGGGGAGATTCGATGTGGACAGGGCGAAAGCTCAAAATATTCCCCAGAGATACTGGAAGCGGCTTCAGATGGGAGAGACTGTGGAGGACGGCACGAGGATCTTGACGCCGGATATGGTTTTGGGGGAAGCGCGCAGAGGGCTGAAGGTGGTCTATTGTACAGACACCCGCCCCGTTCCCGTTATTGCAGAGTATGCCAAAGATGCGGATCTTTTTATCTGTGAGGGAATGTATGGGGAGAAAGATAAAGGCGCCAAGGCCAGAGAACATAAACATATGACGTTTTATGAAGCGGCTGCCCTGGCCAGGGAGGCATCTCCCAGGCAGATGTGGCTGACCCATTACAGCCCGTCACTGACGCGCCCAGAAGAGTATATGGAAGATGTGCGAAAGATTTTTCCCAATTCCAGGGCTGCGAAAGACGGCTATACCATAGAGTTGGATTTTGATGAGGAATAGCATCGATATGTACGCTCAAGGTTGCAGATTTGGCATATGGATGCTGGCCAGGAGGAAGAAATGGAAGAAAAGATAATATCTCAGGATTGTCAGAGGAATGGGGAGCGCTGCCGCATCCTGGCGATTGAGAGCTCTTGTGATGAGACAGCCGCTGCGGTGGTGGAGAATGGCAGGAAGGTTCTCTCTAATATAATATCGTCCCAGATTGCGCTTCATACTTTATACGGCGGTGTTGTGCCGGAGCTGGCATCCAGGAAACATATTGAGAAGATAAATCAGGTGATTGAAGCAGCTCTTTCGGAGGCAGGGGTATCCTTGGAGGAAGTGGATGCTATAGGCGTCACCTACGGTCCTGGGCTGGTAGGGGCCCTGCTGGTGGGAGTTGCTGAGGCAAAGGCAATCGCTTATGCGGCGAAAAAGCCTTTGATCGGTGTTCACCACATAGAAGGCCATGTGTCGGCCAATTTTATTGAGCATCCAGATCTGGAGCCGCCTTTTATCTGTCTGATCGTGTCAGGAGGCCATACCCATCTTGTAATTGTAAAAGATTACGGGGAGTTTGAAATCCTTGGAAGAACCCGGGACGATGCGGCGGGGGAGGCATTTGATAAGGTGGCCCGCGCAGTAGGCCTGGGCTATCCAGGCGGGCCCAAGGTGGACAAAGTGGCTAAGGAGGGGAATCCTCACGCTGTTGAATTCCCGCGGGCAAAGATCGAGGGAAGCCCCTATGACTTTAGTTTCAGCGGCTTAAAGTCGGCAGTCCTCAATTATATTAATCATGCAAACATGATGGGGCAGGAGATCTGCGTGCCGGATTTGGCTGCTTCCTTTCAGAATGCTGTGGTGGAGGCTTTGGTAAGCAGGGCGGTTATGGCGGCAAAAGAGTATGGGTACAGCAAGCTGGCTATGGCTGGAGGGGTGGCATCCAACTCCGCGCTGCGGGCCGGGATGAGGGAAGCCTGTGAGAAGGCGGGGATTTCCCTTTACTATCCGTCGCCAATTTTATGCACAGATAATGCCGCGATGATCGGTGCGGCTGCTTATTATGAATATAAGAAGGGAACTCGCCATGGGTGGGATCTAAATGCAGTGCCCAATCTGAAGCTGGGAGAACGTTAGAAAAGAGAACACAGGAGAAAAGGGGGATTACAGATGACGGGAGCCATCGTCCTGGCTGCCGGCCAGGGGAAGAGGATGCACAGCGCTGTGCAGAAACAATTCCTTTTATTAAAAGGAAAGCCTCTTCTGTGTTATTCGCTGGAGGCATTTCAAAAGAGCGGAATTGAACGCATTATTCTGGTCACAGGCAAGGAGGAAATCGAGTACTGCCGGAAAGAAATCACGGAACTTTATGGATATACAAAAGTGGATGCGATTATCGCAGGAGGAAAAGAGCGCTACCATTCCGTCTATGAAGGTCTGAAAGCGGCAGAGGGGTGTACAGAGGTTTTGATCCATGATGGGGCCAGGCCGCTGGTGACAGAGAAGATCATCCGGGACGCACTGAACGGGGCACGGCAATATGGAGCTTGTGCTGTCGGAATGCCGGTGAAGGATACGATCAAACTGTCTGATGAGGAAGGGTTTGTGGCCTCTACGCCTGACAGGACCCATCTATGGCAGATACAGACCCCCCAGGCATTCCGATATTCCTGGATCCGCAGGGCATATGACAAACTGTTTGCCAGAGAAGAATATCAGCAAGGCGTGACAGACGATGCAATGGTGCTGGAAACCATGACTGCCCACAGGGTTCGGCTGATTCCGGGAAGCTATGAGAATATCAAAGTGACAACACCGGAAGATATGGCTGTGGCGTCAGCGCTGCTGGACGCCGCACTTGAGGGAGAAAAGATTTGCCATGCGGAAAAATAAGTTGAAAAAATTGGAAAAATGTCATTGACAAATGAAAATAAGAGTGGTAGAATACACAAGTCGCTTGACGAGAGGCCTGCAAAGAAAGAGCCGCTCACAAAAAGAACTTCGAAAAAAATAAAAAAATGCTTGACAAGCTGACTTGAATCTGATAAAATAGACAAGCACGTTTGGAGAGATATCGAAGTGGTCATAACGAGGCGGTCTTGAAAACCGTTTGTCCGAAAGGGCGCGTGGGTTCGAATCCCACTCTCTCCGCTGGACGAAAGATTTGTCAGTCCGACTCTGAAGTGAATAAAATGAGTTTTTCAACCAAGCAGAAGTACCCAAGTGGTTGAAGGGGCTCCCCTGGAAAGGGAGTAGGTCGTTAGTAGCGGCGCGAGGGTTCAAATCCCTCCTTCTGCGCTCGGCTTTCAAGAGCCGTAAGCAAATTGGACCTTGAGAATTGAAGATCGAACAATACACAGACCCTGAAATTCCAGAAAGAGAAACAGGCGAGGGAAACGGCCTGGAAGGAAATTCAGAACGGAACCAAGTAAAGAAGGAAAAGATCAAACAGC
>CALWBQ010000026.1 GCA_944376125.1 uncultured Lachnospiraceae bacterium | reverse complement strand
ATATACCCAGTCTTCACCCTCCTGCTCCCAGTGAGCAGTAGCAGCGAAGGAGGTCATGGATGCACCGATTGCGAACAGTGCTGCTGCAGATAATACTGCAACAAACTTTGTCTGCTTTCTCATAATAAATGCACTCTCCTTTTTCTTTTTGAATCTCTTTTGAAATTCCTAATTGCATTACGAGGTCATTATACTTCCTATAAAAGAAATTATCAATACCTTTTTTACAAAAAAACTCTTTTTTTCCGTATGTAGATATTCATTGCATTTCTATCAGGAAGTACCATTACCTCCATCACACCCATAGTATAATACACTCATTTGAAAAATGCTATAAATTTTCTCTGTGCTTTTTCTTACGAAATTATTACAAAAACCCCGATTTTGAATAAGATTGTTTTTATATTAGTACAATCTTGCCAAAAAAGTTATGAAAATCGGCTAATTATTGAGATTTTCTTAATTTTTCCATTGGTGGAATCCCATGGTTTTTTCGTCTTTTCTATAATATAAATAGACGGCACAGCAATTGGGCGGAGACTTTTGCAGTTGCTTTTCCCTTAGTTCGTGGTATAATGTTCATATTAACTTGCTTTTTTCATTTTTTGAACGTTGTTTTTTAGAGGCACCTTGTTTCTAGGATCGCCCTGAGGCCGCACAGCGGCGTCAGCGCACAGCTTCCAGCCAAAAACAACGGAATGGAGGTTTTTATGAATCGGTATGGATTGTTGTGCCGCAATATTTTAGAACACCCGAAAGCAACACAGCGTGATCTGGCACACTTGCTGGATGTCTCCCTTGGGACTGTCAATTCTCTGGTAAAAGAATGTACAGCCCAGAATTATATCTGCCTCAGCGGGGACGGTTCCTATGAAATCACCCCTGCCGGGCTGGAGTTTCTGGAGCAGTTCCGGGTGGACGGGGCGCTGATCATGGCAGCCGGCTTCGGTTCCCGCTTTGTTCCCCTTACGTTTGAAGTGCCCAAAGGACTTTTAGAGGTCTATGGGGAACGCATGATTGAGCGGCAAATTAAGCAGCTCCATGCTGTTGGCATCACGGATATTACCATTGTGGTAGGATACCTGAAAGAACAGTTTGAATATCTGATTGATCAATATGGTGTCAATCTTCTTTATAATCCTGAATACGCCTGCAAAAACACTCTGGCCACTGTGTACCATGCCAGAAACTTTTTCCTTGGCCGGAACATTTATCTCCTGTCATCCGATAACTGGATGAGAGATAACATGTTTCATACCTATGAATGCGGCGCGTGGTATTCATCTTCCTTTATGAGAGGTGCCACATCAGAATGGTGCCTTTCTTATAATAAGAAAGGGCGCATTACCGCTGTGCAGGTGGGCGGCCATGACAGTTGGGTGATGTACGGCCCTGCCTTTTTATCAAAGGAATTCTCCCATGAGTTTTTTCCTGTGCTGGAAGCCTACTACCGCATCAGCGGTACAGAGCAGTTTTATTGGGAGCAGGTTTTAGCTGATATGCTCAACGGCGACGCCAGACATCGGCTTGCTGAAAATAATCTTTCAGAACTCCTCCGCGGCAATGAAAGCGGTCCTGATATGTTTATCAACCAACAGCCGGACAACCAGGTCTATGAATTTGAAAATCTGGAAGAGCTGAGGCTCTTTGACCCCAAATACCAAAACAAATCAGACAACAAAGCAATGGAGCTGATTTCGCAGATCTTTCAGATTCCAGAGTCCGAGATACGGGATATTCGCTGTCTCAAAGCTGGTATGACAAATCAGTCCTTTCTATTTCAAGTGCAGGGCAAACATTATCTCTGCCGAATTCCTGGCCCTGGAACGGAATTTCTAATTAATCGTCACCAGGAGCGGGAAGTCTATGACACAGTGCTTCCCCTCGGAATTACAGAGAACCTGATCTATTTTGATGGGGAGACCGGCTATAAAATCTCAGAATATTACGAGGGAGCGCATAATGCCGACCCTACTAATATGGAAGAAATGGGCCGGTGCATGAAACTTTTAAGGGAATTTCACAGCAGCGGGCTCCAAGTAAACCACCGCTTTGACATCGAAGAGCGGATTCGTTTTTATGAAAATCTGTGTCTGGAACATGGAAGTATTCCATTCCACGATTATGATCAAGTCTCTGAGTGGATGGGAGAGCTTTTAAAGTTAATTAAAGAGCGGAAACGCCCGGAAGTTCTAGCTCATATTGACAGCGTGGCTGACAATTTCCTGTTTCTGCCCGACGGCACAATCCGCCTAATTGACTGGGAGTATTCAGGAATGTGCGATCCTCTGATCGACGTGGCGATGTGCGCTATTTATTCTTATTACAGCCTTGACCAGGGGCTGGATCTGCTCAAACTCTACCTGGAACGGGAGCCGTCCAGAGAAGAATTGCTGATTTTCTACGCCTACATGGGACTGGGAGGCTTTCTGTGGGCATTATGGGCTGTTTACAAGGCTAATCTTGGGCAGGAATTCGGAGAATATACCATCATTATGTACCGCTACGCAAAAAACTGCTATCGCAAAATCATTCGTGAGATTTTGCAGAAAATGTAAGGAAAATGTTATGTTTTTCTGGTAGTTTTATGCTATACTGGTAAAAGAATGAATTTTGAAATTTTTGTTCAGAATGGATTTTCTTTGGCAAGGAGGACATTTATGAAGAGTCACGGATATAAAAAGGCTCTCGCACTGGCCGGATTGATAAGTGCCCTGTCAGCCGCTCCGGCATTTGAGGCGTACGCCGCCACTCAGGGCTGGAACAGCAGCAATGGAAACTGGACCTACATTGATGAGACAGGCTCAGTCCACAAGGGCTGGATTCATACGACAGATGGATATTATTATATGGATCTTTCTACCGGGTTAATGAGCCACGGATGGAAACAGATTGATGGCAAATGGTATTACTTTAAATCTAACGGCCTGATGGCCACAAAGTGGCAACAGGTTGATGGCAAATGGTATTACCTATTTGATACAACCGGAGTTATGGTGACAGGCTGGTTAAAAATCAGCAACGGCTCCGACTATGATTACTACTATTTAAAAGGCGATGGATCCATGGTTACAGGCTGGCGGCAGATGGATAATGCGTGGTATTACTTCCGCAGCGATGGCCGCTGCGTTGTCAGTAACTGGTACCAGATCAATGGGCTGTGGTATTATTTCGACGGCAGCGGCCAAATGACTACCGGGTGGCAGCAGATAGGCGGTGTCTACTACTGCATGAATACCGATGGCCGGATGCTGACCGGCTGGCAGACAGACGGCACAAACAAGTACTATTTGGATCCTTCCAGCGGGAAGATGGCGACCGGATGGACCTTGATCGACAATGCCTACTATTATTTCAATGAGTCCGGCCATATGCTGACAGGGTGGATTCAAATCAATGGGCAGTATTTCTATTTGGATCCTTCCAGCGGAAAAATGTATGCTAACACTTCCCTGACGCTCAATGGAGTCACCTATACCTTTGCCTCCAACGGTGTCTGCCAGAATGTAGGAAGCCAGTCACAAAGTCCCGGAGGAACATCGGTTTCTACCGGCGGCCCAGGCTCTTCCTCGTCAGGCACTGCCTCTTCCGGCGGCCCAGGTTCCTCTTCCGGAAACGGCGTGAGCTATGAAAGTCCAGGATCTTCCAACAGTCCATCTTCGTCATCGCCCGGCAGCGTCAGCACCCCCAGCGGCAGCAGCAGCTCCCACAACAGCGACGAGCTGGTTCCCTTCCTGACCACAGGACCTAAGAAAGATAATTAAATTCTCATTTTGCCATATGAGGCAGCAGAATCCGGACATGGAATCCGAATTCACACAGCAAAAAGAGGGAGAAAACACTTTGAATTTTGTTTTCTCCCTCTCATTTTTATCTGAATGTTATTTAGATTTCCTCTTCATCCAGATTCAGAACTTCTTCTGCGTCTTCCGGAGTTTCTGCGCTGAGGTGCATTGCCGCATTCTCTTCCCCGTCATCCTCCAGAATGACTTCATCTGTATCTTCCTCGTCTGTGCTCAGGCGAATATCCCGGTAGTGCTTCATCCCGGTTCCTGCCGGAATTAATTTACCGATCAGAACGTTTTCTTTTAAGCCGATCAGCTTATCAACTTTGCCGTTGATTGCTGCTTCCGTCAAAACCTTAGTGGTCTCCTGGAAGGATGCTGCTGACAGGAAGGAATCGGTGGCCAAAGATGCTTTGGTGATACCAAGCATAACCTGCTTGCCTTCTGCCGGCTTCTTGCCTTCTGCAATCAGCTTTTCGTTCATCTCATTAAAATCAAGGACATTCATCGATACGCCTGGCAGCATATCGCTGTCGCCGCTCTCCTCTATCTTAACCTTCTTCAGCATCTGACGAACGATCATCTCGACGTGCTTATCATTGATTTCTACGCCCTGGAGACGGTAAACCCTCTGTACCTCGCGGATCATGTAATCCTGTACGGCGCGAACGCCTTTAATCTTCAGAATATCGTGGGGATTGACACTGCCTTCTGTCAGCTCATCGCCGGCTTCCAGCACTTGCCCTTCCTGAACTTTGATTCTGGAACCGTAAGGGATCAGGTACGTTTTGGAATTTCCTGTCTCATTGTCCGTAATGGTGATCTCTCGTTTCTTCTTCGTATCTTTGATAGAAACTACACCGCCAAACTCCGAGAAGATTGCCAGTCCTTTGGGCTTGCGGGCCTCAAAAAGCTCCTCGACACGGGGAAGACCCTGTGTGATATCGCCGCCGGCCACGCCGCCGGTGTGGAAGGTACGCATGGTAAGCTGAGTACCTGGTTCACCGATAGACTGAGCTGCGATGATACCGACAGCCTCACCCACCTGAACAGGCTGCCCTGTCGCCATGTTCGCTCCGTAGCACTTCGCGCACACACCGATGTGGGACTTACAGCTCAAAACGGTACGAATCTTCACAGAATCCCGTCCCAGCTTCTTCAAGGTCTTAATAACAGCCGCTGCCCTCTTAGGCGTACACATGTGGTTCGCCTTTACCACGATCTCACCAGTATCCGGATCCGTGATCGTCTCTGCAATGTAGCGCCCTGTCAGACGCTCTTCCAATGTCTCAATCACTTCCTGGCCATCAGAAAAAGCTCTGATCTCCATATAGGGAATCTCTTTCCCCTCGCAGCAGTCCGTCTCGCGAACAATCAAATCCTGAGAAACGTCTACCAGACGGCGGGTCAGGTATCCAGAGTCAGCTGTACGCAGAGCCGTATCAGAAAGCCCCTTCCGAGCTCCGTGCGCTGAAATAAAGTATTCCAGAACGTCCAGACCTTCACGGAAGTTAGACTTAATAGGAAGCTCGATAGTGTGGCCGGTGGTATCTGCCATCAAGCCACGCATGCCGGCAAGCTGCTTGATCTGCTTGTCAGAACCACGGGCCCCAGAGTCAGCCATCATATAAATATTATTGTATTTGTCAAGACCAGTCAGAAGGTCGTGAGTCAGCTGGTCGTCAGTTGCCTTCCAGGTCTCAATTACTTCTTTGTAACGCTCCTCCTCGGTGATCAGACCGCGGCGGAAGTTCTTTGCAATCTTATCAACCGTTTCCTGAGCCTCAGCAATCAGCCGCTTTTTGGACTCCGGAACCGTCATATCGGAGATAGAAACTGTCATGGCTGCCTTAGTAGAATACTTGTAGCCAATAGCCTTAATGTCATCCAAGGTAACTGCCGTCTGGGTCGCACCATGGACATTGATGACTTTCTCCAAAATCTGCTTTAACTGTTTTTTGCCCACATGGAAATCAACTTCCAGAAGAAGCTCATTTCCCTCAATGCTTCTGTCCACAAAGCCCAGATCCTGCGGAACGATCTCATTGAAAATGAAACGCCCTACAGTAGACTCTACGGTGCCGGTCTTCACAGTGCCGTCCGGCATTGTCTTGGTCATTCTCACCTTCACTCTGGAGTGGAGGGTGACAGCGCCGTTTTCATATGCCAAGATCGCCTCATTGACATTGCGGAAGATCATGCCCTCCCCTTTTACGCCGGGTCTCTCCTGAGTCAGGTAGTAGATACCCAGGACCATATCCTGAGACGGAACCGCCACAGGGCCGCCGTCCGACGGCTTCAGCAGGTTGTTGGGCGACAGCAGCATGAACCGGCACTCTGCCTGAGCTTCTACAGAAAGGGGCAGATGAACCGCCATCTGGTCTCCATCGAAGTCTGCGTTAAATGCGGTACAAACCAGCGGATGGAGCTTGATCGCCTTACCCTCAACCAGAATCGGTTCAAATGCCTGGATGCCCAGACGGTGCAGCGTAGGCGCACGGTTCAGCATGACGGGATGTTCTTTAATCACATCCTCCAGAACGTCCCATACCTCGGGCTGAAGGCGCTCTACCATCTTCTTTGCATTTTTAATATTGTGAGCCGTCCCGTTGGAAACCAGCTCTTTCATAACAAATGGCTTGAACAGCTCAATCGCCATCTCTTTGGGGAGACCGCACTGGTAAATCTTTAATTCCGGTCCTACAACGATAACGGAACGTCCAGAATAGTCTACACGTTTGTCCAGAAGGTTCTGGCGGATACGTCCCTGCTTGCCCCTCAGCATATCGTACAGGGATTTCAGTGCACGGTTGCCGGGGCCAGTTACGGGACGGCCGCGGCGGCCGTTATCGATCAAAGCGTCCACAGCCTCCTGGAGCATACGCTTCTCATTCCGGACAATGATATCCGGGGCGCCAAGCTCCAGCAGCCTTGCCAAACGGTTATTTCTGTTAATAATTCTTCTGTACAGATCGTTCAGATCGGATGTGGCAAACCGACCGCCGTCCAACTGTACCATAGGACGGATATCCGGCGGGATAACCGGGATCACAGTCATAATCATCCACTCTGGCTTATTGCCGGAATTGCGGAATGCCTCCACCACCTCCAGGCGTTTGATAATGCGCGCTCTCTTCTGGCCGGTAGCTTCCTTCAGCTGTTTTCTCAGATCAGCAGAGTCCTTCTCCAGGTCGATAGCCTTCAGCAGCTCCTGAATGGCCTCCGCACCCATTCCAGCCCGGAATGCACCATAACCATATTTGTCGATCTCTTCTCTGTACTCTTTTTCCGATAAAACCTGCTTATACTGCAGGCTAGTCTGACCGGGATCCAGTACAATATAGGACGCGAAGTAGAGGACTTTCTCCAGAGTTCTGGGAGAAATGTCCAGGATCAGTCCCATCCTGCTGGGGATTCCCTTAAAATACCAGATGTGGGAAACGGGAGCAGCTAAGGCGATGTGTCCGATCCGCTCTCTACGGACGCTGGACTTGGTCACCTCAACGCCGCAGCGGTCACAGATAACACCCTTGTAACGAATTTTCTTGTATTTACCGCAGTGACACTCCCAATCCTTGGTCGGTCCGAAAATCCTCTCGCAGAACAGACCGTCTTTTTCCGGCTTTAATGTCCTGTAATTGATGGTCTCGGGCTTTTTCACTTCGCCGTGGGACCATTCCAGAATCTTTTCCGGAGAAGCCAGACCAATTTTGATGGCATCAAAGGTCAGTGGCTGATAGGTTTCATTTGTCTCTGGCATGTTCGGTACTCCCTCCTATTCGTTATCGTCATCATAATCAGAAGCGCTGTCTGCGTCAAAAGCCTCGCCCAGATCCAGGTCCAGCTCATCGTCTGCATCTCCGTCTTCCTCTATATAATCATCTTCTACCGGAACCAGTTCATCATTCTTGAACTCCTGCTCCTGGTATCCATAGTCGCTGAAGGACTCTTCCCGGCGGTTATGGCGCTCTCCTTCGATGATCGCCCTGAGATCAGTATCGCCGTAATCAATGCTTTCTGTCATTTCAACTTCTGTATTGTCATCACGCAGCACTCTCACATCCAGGCCCAAAGACTGCAGCTCTTTTAAGAGTACCTTGAAAGACTCCGGAATACCTGGCTCGGGAATGTTTTCGCCCTTTATGATTGCCTCGTAGGTCTTGACACGGCCGACCACATCGTCCGACTTTACAGTCAAAATCTCCTGGAGTGTGTAGGATGCGCCGTACGCCTCCAGAGCCCAAACCTCCATCTCTCCGAAACGCTGGCCGCCGAACTGAGCTTTTCCGCCCAGAGGCTGCTGGGTAACCAGAGAGTATGGGCCGGTAGAACGGGCATGAATCTTATCGTCTACCAGGTGATGCAGTTTCAGGTAATGCATGTGGCCGATGGTAACAGGGCTGTCAAAATATTCGCCGGTACGGCCGTCGCGCAGGCGAACCTTACCATCTCTGGACAGAGGAACCCCCTTCCAAAGTGCCCTGTGTTCCAAATGGCTTCCCAGGTAATCCATGACCTCTGGATTTAAAACATCTTTATATTTTTCCTGGAAATCTTCCCAGGTCCCATTGACATAATCGTTGGCCATATCCAGGCTGTCCATAATGTCATTCTCGTTGGCACCGTCAAAGACAGGCGTCGCAATATTAAAGCCCAGAGCTTTTGCAGCAAGGCTCAGGTGGATCTCCAGGACCTGACCAATATTCATACGAGAAGGAACGCCCAGAGGATTCAGCACGATGTCCAGAGGACGGCCGTTTGGAAGGAACGGCATGTCTTCCACCGGAAGAACTCTGGAAACGACACCCTTGTTTCCATGACGTCCCGCCATCTTGTCGCCGACAGAAATTTTTCTCTTCTGGGCAATATAGATGCGAACCGTCTCATTGACGCCAGGGGACAGCTCGTCGCCGTTCTCTCTGGTAAATACTTTTGCATCAACAATAATTCCGTATGCACCGTGAGGAACCTTCAGGGAAGTATCTCGGACTTCTCTGGCTTTCTCACCGAAGATAGCCCGCAGCAGGCGCTCCTCAGCAGTCAGCTCTGTCTCTCCCTTAGGGGTTACCTTTCCTACCAGGATATCGCCCGCACGGACCTCCGCACCGATCCGGATAATGCCTCTCTCATCCAGATCTTTCAGAGCATCCTCGCCGACGCCCGGCACATCTCTGGTGATCTCTTCCGGGCCCAGCTTAGTATCTCTGGCCTCTGCCTCATATTCTTCGATGTGCACAGAAGTATAAACATCCTCCTGCACCAGACGCTCGCTCAAAAGGACAGCATCCTCGTAGTTGTATCCCTCCCAGGTCATAAAGCCGATCAGAGGGTTCTTTCCTAGTGCAATCTCTCCGTTGGAAGTGGACGGACCGTCAGCGATCACTTCCCCCGCCTCAACGTGATTGCCTTTAAACACGATAGGCTTCTGATTATAGCAGTTGGACTGGTTGCTTCTCTTAAATTTCGTCAGATGGTAAACATCGCGGTTTCCATCGGAATCTCTTCTGATAATAATCTCATTGGATGCAGAGCGCTCTACCACGCCGGCGTTTTTAGCCAGAACGCAGACTCCAGAGTCCACAGCCGCCTTCCCCTCGATACCAGTTCCTACCACAGGAGCCTCGGTCGTCAAAAGGGGAACGGCCTGACGCTGCATGTTGGAACCCATCAGAGCACGGTTTGCATCATCGTTCTCCAAGAACGGAATCATAGATGTTGCCACTGAGAATACCATCTTCGGAGATACGTCCATCAGATCGATAGATCTCTTCTGGAAAGAAGATGTCTCCTCGCGGAAACGTCCGGATACATTGTTGTTAATAAAATGGCCTTCCTCGTCCAACGGCTCATTTGCCTGAGCAACGATAAAGTTGTCCTCCTCGTCAGCCGTCAGATAAACCACCCTATCGGTTACCACCGGATTGGCCGGATCGCTCTTATCCAGCACCCGGTAGGGGGCCTCGATAAAGCCATATTCATTAACCCTCGCATAGGTTGCCAAGGAGTTAATCAGACCGATATTGGGACCTTCCGGGGTCTCAATAGGGCACATACGGCCGTAGTGTGTATAGTGTACGTCACGAACCTCGAAACCAGCACGGTCTCTGGAAAGACCGCCGGGGCCCAGAGCCGACAGACGGCGCTTATGAGTCAGCTCAGACAGAGGATTGTTCTGATCCATAAACTGGGACAGCTGGGAGCTTCCGAAGAATTCCTTCACCGCTGCTGTAACAGGCTTAATGTTGATCAGAGACTGGGGCGTGATACCCTCCATATCCTGGGTAGTCATACGCTCCCTGACGACACGCTCCATACGGGACAGACCGATCCGGTACTGATTCTGAAGCAGCTCGCCCACCGCACGGATGCGGCGGTTGCCCAGATGGTCGATATCGTCAGCATTGCCCACTTCTTCTTCCAAATGCATATTATAGTTAATGGAAGCCAAAATGTCTTCCTTTGTAATATGCTTAGGAATCAGCTCGTGGATATTCCGGTGGATGGCCGCCTTTAACTCTTCCTCATCCTCTGTGCCTGTTTCGGACAGAATTCTCTCCAGGACAGGATAGTATACCAGCTCGGTCACCCCGGCCTCTTCGGGCTTAAAGGAAACATAAGCAGCCAAGTCTACCATCATATTGGAAAGGACCTTCTGCTTGCGGGTAACACCCTCCACCCATACAAACGGAACCGCGGCATTCTGAATCTTATCTGCCAGTTCTTTATCTATCTTTGTACCAGCCTCAGCCAGAATCTCGCCGGTTGTGGTATCTACTACATCTTCTGCAAGCACATGGCCTTTCAGACGGTTCCTGAAAGCCAGCTTCTTATTGAATTTGTAGCGGCCCACTTTGGCCAAATCATATCTTCTGGGGTCAAAGAACATACTGTTCAGCAAACTTTCTGCACTATCAACGGATAACGGCTCGCCTGGGCGAATCTTTTTATATAACTCTAATAAGCCATCCTGGTAATTGTCAGAAGTGTCTTTACCAAAGCTGGCCAACAATTTCGGCTCCTCACCGAACAGATCAATAATCTCCGCATTAGTGCCGATGCCCAGAGCGCGGATCAGGACTGTAACCGGAACTTTTCTGGTACGGTCTACACGCACATAGAAAATGTCGTTGGAATCCGTCTCATATTCCAGCCATGCTCCACGGTTCGGGATCACAGTGCAGCTGTACAGTTCCTTTCCTACTTTGTCATGGGCAATTCCATAATAAATACCCGGGGAACGAACCAACTGGCTTACAATAACACGTTCTGCGCCGTTAATCACGAAAGAACCTGTATCCGTCATGAGCGGAAGATCGCCCATGAATATCTCGTGTTCATTGATCTCGTCTTTGTCCTTGTTGCAAAGCCTTACTCTCACTTTTAAGGGGGCTGCATATGTGGCATCCCGTTCTTTGCATTCTTCGATGGTGTACTTGATGTCGTCTTTACATAATGTAAAATCTACAAACTCCAAGCTCAAATGGCCTGCGAAATCTGCGATGGGAGAGATATCTTCAAAGACTTCCTTGAGTCCTTCGTCTAAGAACCACTGATAGGAGTTTTTCTGAATCTCAATCAGGTTAGGCATCTCGAGGACTTCTTTTTGCCCTGAGAAACTCATTCTCACGCTCTTCCCGGCCGGCACCGGACGCATCTTGCTTTTCTCCATTGACGTTTCACCCCTGTTTTCTTTCACGTTTTACTTTTTGGGCGCAGTTGACCCCTAAGGCCCAAAACGCCACAATAGTGCACATTCCAGTTTATCATACTCTTGTCAATGTGTCAAGGATTTTTTGCTTGCCTTTTTTTCAAAGAAATGGTATAATAACAGCAGTTTAGCCATCTGAGATAGCCGGCATGTATATCCGGCGCACGAGGCTGGATAATCTGTGCTCACCGAGCGCAAAATACACTAAGGAAACTATCGGAGGTACTGCCCAATGCTGAACACTGTTTTATCTGTCATACTCTGGATTCTGGTCATTCTGGCCATAGCCCTGGGAATTTTGTATTACTTCGGCCGGAAACTGGAAAAGAAGCAGGCCGCTTCCCAGGCGATGATGGAAGCCGCCAAACAGACGGTATCCATCCTTGTAATTGACAAAAAGAAATTAAAGATCAAAGAATCCGGACTTCCTAAGATGGTCTACGATCAGACTCCCAAATACATGCGGTGGGCAAAACTTCCTATTGTAAAAGCAAAGGTTGGCCCCAAGATCGTTACTCTAATTGCGGATGACAAGGTCTTCCAATCCCTTCCTATTAAGACGGAAGCCAAGGTTGTGATCAGCGGCCTGTACATCACAGACATCAAGAGTGTGCGCGGCGGCGCGGTTCCGAAACCGCCGAGAAAGAAATCTATCAAAGACAGACTGATGTTCTGGAAGAAAGAGAAATAAGACGGCAAAATCCCCGGACTGCAAATAGTCCGGGGATTTCTTATGCAGCGGCCATCCGCGGATGGGCTCAGCCCTCACCGTTGGATTTCCGATATATCCTGCCGCCCGAAAGGGATCCCACTGCATTTTCATGCTCAGCTCATCAGAGATTTATTCAAATCTCGCATTTTTCAGAATCACAGGGCTCAAGTCACCCTCTTCTTTCATCAGATAAATGGTAACTGAGTCCTGACCTGCAATGTCAACGTCGAGGTCAAATGCCGAGGTCCGGTAATCGATGGTGGTTTCATACAGCACTTCATCACCGTCACCCAGTATCTGGAAGGAAACCAAATCATCTTTTTCCCAGGATGTATCAGCACTGAGCGATGTATTATAATCAGACGGCGCCACTGTAGCTTTCAGTGAATCGTACTCACCGCCTGCATAAAATTCTATATACGCAGCGCCGCCCAAGCGGGAGTCCGACTTGAGAACTTTGGCCCAGGTTTCATGCTCTTTATTGGTGCTGGCAGATTCCCACTTTTTTATGTATTTCGCTATGACGGGCTGCTGGTCGTACAGCATAAGGGGATCCCGGGCAGGCTTTGTTTCTTCCACAGGCGCGGTCTGGCCGCCGACATTTTTGGTCTGCACAATGCCGTTGACGATCCACGCCCCGTTGGCATTAACAGAGCTGCCGTCAGGCGCCACCCCGTTCATCAGGCAATAGCCGTCTTTGTTGAAGTAGTAGCATTCTGCGATGCCATCCCCGTTTCCATCAATCCATTGCCAGGAGCTGGACGGCCAGGTTCCGTTTCCGTTGTCGTACCACCAGCCTGTATCGTTCTCCTTCCACTGCCCCGCAAAAGCCAGGGTATTCATGGATAGCGCGGTAAATGCAGCCACCGCGAAGGCCATCATCACTTTCATTTTTTTCATGTTCTCTCATTCCTTTCTTTATTTTCTAGTTTCAGCCTTTATCATATCCCAAGAGAGAAAAGTTCAGACCTTCTGGCCGCAGGAAGGGCAAAACACCGCGTCTGCGGCAACCGGCGCTCCGCAGCTGCTGCAAAATTTAGTTTGTCCCGCTGCCGGCTGTTCAGCGGCAGGAAGTTTGCAGCCGCATTGGCTGCAAAAAGCCATTCCTTTGCTGAGTTTTGCGCCGCACTGAGGGCACACAGCAGATGAGCTGAGCGCTTTTATCTGCTGGCGCCAATTTTCAATGCTTTGATGCAGTTCTTTTACCTGCCCCATCAGGTCAGCAGCCTCCGGCAGCGGCTTATCGCGGTAAGCGCGGCATACCTCATAGCCGATTTTTCCGTATAACTCTGTAATCTGTTTTTCTGCATTGGAGACCATAGCGTTCAGCTTCGCAAGCTCCGATAAATCCTTTGCTTTCTGGGCTGTAGACTGTCCCGCCTGGGACAGCTTGTCCCGCATAGCATTTACTAAATCCATTCCTTATTCCTCCTGCAGCTTTCTGCGGTTAATAGAGCTGTATACCGATTGATGAGAAGTCCATCTGTTCCCGACTCCACAGAATATCGACATCCGGCTGCAGCATCTTCTTTTCTTTTCCGTCATAACAGTAGAGGTCACCGTCCGATATATACAGCAGAGCAGACTCATCCGCCCGGATATACTGGGTAACATCTTCAGCAATCAGCGCCGCGTCACCCTTGGAATCGAACATTGTCAGTTCATAGCCATAGTTTTCTCTGTAATCCGTGTATGCGAGGATCATACCGTCATCGTAACGGTTGATCTCATTATAGATAACCCCTCTGGCCAGGCAGGTATCAGTTCCGCCGCTGCGGGAATAGAGATCCATATAGATCTGATCGCCATCTACATAATAATCGTTGCCGTAATATAAGACAGAGTCCCTGCAGATCAGCGGGATATTTTCCGAATCTGTAACCAGCTGAAAGCTGCCGACTGTCCCGCCTTCAATATCAGCTTCCAGCAGCCCTTCCGCGCCGCCCCAGAGATAGGCTTTTCCTCTGGAAATCCAAAGATTTACATAATTCTCATCGTAGGCTTCCCCGTATGTTTCTGCTGCGCTGGCCGACATCTGGCACTGCTCCTCACTGTCCATGAGGAAAATATGGTTGGCCTCCCATCTGTCAATTTCGAACAGCTGCTGTTTCACTTCCTCCACAGAAGATACGTCCGTCAGGTTCACCGTCTTATCTACCATGTCCACAGTGTTAAACAGGATACCATCATAGCAAACCTCCGCATCCAGAACATTTTCGCTGATTTCAGTCACAGCGCCATCCTCAAGGCAGTACAGCGAACGGACTTTGTAAGCATTTTCCTCGTCCTGAAGCATTTCCCGCATTTCAATCCGGCCTTTTGCCTCATTCCACCGGTCCAGGGCCGCGTTGTACGCATCGTAGTCGACCTCAGTTCCGGATTGGTATCGGTTGTAGCAGAGCCACATCCACTGATAATCGGTGTTGGGATCATTTGCATGCTTATCGATTTCTTTTAAAGCAGCCCTGACTTCATCTGTCACCGGGATAAATCCGTTTTCATCCGCAGTATCTGCAAACTGGTCAATAAAGCTCTGGGTGGATGCATGGATGCCTTCCATATCTCCTTCCCAGTCATCTCTCTCGACTGCCTCTTCCATAGAATATGAATTCCAGGTGCTCATACCGTACCAGTACAAGGGCCTGGTGCAGGAGGTGTAGAGCTGGTCGAAATCGTCTTCCGAGATATCTGTCCCGTGTATCATTTCATAACTGTACTCCGGGATTTCAAAGTCTTCTTTCTTTGGCTCTGCAAGCCCTGCATCCTCATCTGCATACAGATCTTCTATGTAATCATACAGGTTCAGCTCCGTGCCGTTTTCCGCTGTAAAATACAATTTTCCATCTGATGAGGTCAGAAATTCAACATTTTCGCCCACGTCCAACCTTTGAATTTCCTTCTCAAACCCTGTTATATAGAAGGTATGTGAAAAATCATCATTCCGCACATAATACAAAATATTATCAAAATCCTCGTCATCCCAAATGAAAGAAATATTGGAAGCGAGCTTTATTTTATTGTCCATATCGCTGAGTTCCAGGCCGTACAAATCTACGTCATAATCCTGGTCTTCTTTTGTAATTGTATAAATCAGGCGCTGTCCCGACTCTTCTATTCGATAAGATGAGACATCCTTTGCGACCTGAACCGGCTCCTCCCCGTTAAAGTAGTACAGGTTTCCATTGCTCTTCTGATAAACCAGAGAACCATTTTCGGCAAGTTGGAACCCAAGGCAGACACTGCTGTCGATCACCTGAATATACGCCTCATTTTTGCTGGGGTCTTTTTTTAGCCTTCCGTACTCGGCCCGGCAAAGCGATCCGGTATTGTTTTCCGGATCATACTTTGTGTAGTAATAAATATATTTTCCGTCCGGGCTGAATGCCAGCAGATCGGCATTCACACTGTCGGAACGGCTGGACGCGATCTCGATTGCCTCATTCTTTTTCCGGTTGGTGAGCAGTTCATACCTGCCGTCCGACAGGTACACATAGGCGTTATCGCTTCCGGCCGGCCGGACCAGCGTTTTTACCCCGGCTGCCGCCGCAATCACCAGCACAGCCGCCGCCGCAATACCGATGATCATTTTGCCTCCCGGCCTTTTCTTAGGCTGGACAAGCTCCGGCCCGGGATCGTTTTCCCGGCTCTCCTGGGATGTTTCCTCGGGTGTATCTTTCTGAGGCTGCGTTTCTGGTTCCCTATCCGGCAATTTTTCTCCGCACACACTGCAGAATTTACTATCATCCGGCAGCTTGCTCCCGCATTTTGGACAAAACATCGCTCATTCCTCCCACTGTAAATATGTTTACAGTTATTTTATCCCAAAACAAAAAGCCCTACAAGTTACGGCAGCTTGTAGGGCAGGAATTAATTTTTCTTTGCCACAATTTTTATGTAACGGCACTTTCACGGCCGCTTTAAGATAAATTCATTTCTTTTATCCGATCGATAATAAAGTTCATCTGCAGAGTATTGTAATTTTCTTCTACCAGCTCTGCAAACGTTTCACAAACCGTATCTGCCAATCCTGTTTCATCCTTAAAATCATCAACTATCATTCTTCGTCCAAAATGATTCTTAATATAATAAAACACAAAAAAATCTAATGATTCCGCAATGTCAGACAACTCTTCCTCTGCCAGCCCAAACTGACCGCATACAGAACAATAAGTTTTCTCATAGCGTAAAATATATGTCCGGAACAAATTTTCAAAAAGCATAGAGGCAGCCGGAAATTCCAACATCCGCACCGGTTTCATAATAAAGAACCACCTCAAAGAGCGGTATGCATAGTCGACAAAAATTTCTGCAAGTTCGCTGTCACTAATCTCTTTTTCAAATTCTTCCAATACTGTTTTTTCATCTCTCTCCTTCAGCAAGGCCCTCAGTTCCGCCACTATCTCATTGACTTTTTGCCGCACTTCCACATCTTTAATATCCATCAAGGTCTTTCTATTCCGAATATCTTCTCTCCACTGTATTTCATTTCTGTTTAATTCGTCTAAAATTTTTTTAATTCTTTCCATATTCCACCTGTCATTTCTTTCCTTATGCTGTTTCCTTCACGGGTATATAACAATCCCACTGCCTTTTTTTCTTAGCAGCAAACGCAGAGATCTGTATTTTTTCCAGATAGTCTTCTTTTCTGAAATCAATCGTATCTTCTGCTCCCAAAATGCCCTTGCTCAAATAGTCTATGGCCGGCTTTTCTGTCTCTTCCTCAATAGTTTTTACATATTCTCTCCCTTCTTCCGTCAGTTCATAAAAAGCTGCCTTCCCTTGGTAATACTTATCAACCACATGGGCTTCCTGGAGTTCTTTCATAATTTCTGTTAAATGACTCCGGCTGACTCCCTCCTTCTGCACAATTTCCCTATGGCGGGCGGGGGTATTCCGATAAAGATATTTCATCACATTCAGATAATGGGCTTTTTGACACAGTCCCTGAATCTTATACGCAAAGTCCTGTCTGTCCACCAAGTCCCGAAACAAAAATTCCATTACCTTTACTATCCCTGCAAACAGGCCCATTGAGAAAAAAATATTTTTCCCTGCAGACTGAGCCGTTCTGGAAAATAAATTTGAAAATTTCTGCCCTTGGCGAATTTTTTGATGCAGAAGCTCCTTTTCCTTTCTCTGATATTTTCGCAGACCCTCATACAGATATTCCTTCGCCATTTCCTCCAGGCATTTCTGCAGCTGATCCCCGCCTTTTTCAATCCGTTCCGCTGTACACATTTTGACTATCTCCGAGTAATATTCCTCGTTCCAACGCATAATCATCCTCCTCTCATCCAACATTTTTATCAAAAAAGAAATCCTCGTAAAACAGGCAGGCTTCTTCGCATCCTCCTTCTCTGCATAGTTTTGACTTCGTTATCTGAATTATTCCGCTGGAAGGTATATTCATATATCTGGGATTTTGATTTTTTCCGCTTTTCAGCACATACCCTATCGTATTCAGTTTATCTCTCTGATTTTCTTCGATCATCTTTTCAGCTGAGCAACAGTTGCATTGTATAACGCAGCAGTCTGAATGCTCGCATACATTAGCGTGAGTTTTAAAATCGTACTCCCCCGTCGACATGGACGGAACCAATATCAGCCTGGCTTTCAGTATTTGCAACACCAGTTCAAGATACTCTTCCATTAAAAAATCTTTGCAGATCATTACCGCAATCCTGCCAAGCCCTCTGCAGTGAATTAAGTAAAGAATCTTATCCGGATCAATATCCTCAATCGCCGCTTCTTGCCCCGGTTCAACCGGTCCATCATAAGGGTATTGCTTTTTCTGCGCGCATATTCTTTCTCCATCCCTCGTTAATACCACAACATAATTTTGGTGGTTTTCCCAAATAGACGGCAAAAAAATCAAAGATGGGTACTCTTCCCCTTCATCCGCATAATAATTTTCAAGGTGCTCTGTTACAGCATCCACAAGCCCGCTGCTTCCAATCATTTCTGGAAACAGAAGGATATCTACCTTCTCTTTTTTGGCGTCCTCCAATACCGACAAAACCAGTTGCTTTACCTTTTCACTATTTTCGCTACTATCTACTGAAAAATAGCGGATATTGTCTTTATAATATTCAGAGACATTCAGGTTTAAGTGTCTGCTCAACGGAGAAAATCCGACTCTCAGATATCCCCTATCTTTTGCTGTCTGAAACAGCAATGAACTCAGCCACACATGACGAATATCATTTATGCTGAATCTTTTCAGCTCCTGTTCATCGATAAAGATAAATTTCCGTTTCTTCAAAGTTGCTATTCAGTGAATTTATGGTACTACATGTTCCAAAGATCTCAATTTCCGTCCTTACTCTGTTCCTCAGAGCTCCATCAAACCCAAGCAGCAGCTCTATCAGCAAAAAGGGCTCCTCACTGTTTGCAGCAAATGTCCCGACACGGCTCCAATCCTCCTCGCTCATCTCATCTCCCGCAATCTCTCGAAAAACACAACTATTTTCCCTAAAAAGCGCCGGAAACAATTTTTTTAATTTCTGCCTGGCCCCATCTCGCTTATAAGCCCGGTAATTCCGCAGATGCCCTGGGATTTTCTTCTCTATTGTCAATAACCTCCGAATTATAATTGCCATGATATTATATACATTCTGGTACATCAGCGTCACCATCGCCTTCCTCTTTCAGATCCCCGTTACACTCTAACTATAACATATTTCACCCCTCCGATCAAGTTTTTGTTCAGTGATTGTTCAGTAATTGCAGACAAAAAAAGATGCCGCACGCTGAATTTTGAAGAGGGCTCGTCTGCTTCGCCCTTCCTCAAGTTTCCGCTGTGCCGGCATCTGTATATCGATTGTTATCCTGTTACCGCCCTGAAAAGCCGCCTGCTTTCCTCACCCTCCCAGGTGGATCGCCGCCTGTTCCTTGGACTGGACATCTACGATGATATTACATTCAGATACATGCTCATAGTTGATATCCAGGGAATAGTTGACCTGGACTTTCAGAGCGTTTTCTTTTTCTTCCACCTGAATGTCCGTAGTGTTCAAGCCAATCATCATTTCTCCCATGGGGGTGGTGTAGGAGGTAAGACGTTTTTTGTCCTTCTCAAAGGTCATGTGGACGCTGGCTATGCCGTGCTTAATGACGTCCATACAATCCGGACCCACTTTGATTGTGTTTTTTATAATGCCGTCAAAGCCTTCCATCACCTCATCATAGACAATATAGTGTTTTCCATTTTTCTGGTAATAGTTTCCTGCTGTGATCACCTCGATATTATCGCTCTCTCCGCCCATGGCCTGAAGCCCGCTGACACTAATTAATACGTCTTTCGTCATAGTCATATCACACTTATCCCTTCGTTTTCCAATTAGTAGTCTTCAATATCGATTTTCCTTGTTTCCTTTACCTGCTCGGGCAGGATAGCCGACGCAAAGCTGGTAAATTTTTCTGCCAGGTCGCTGACATAAAACTGGTACTTCTCGCCGGCTCGGTCTACGGTCTTTGGATCGCAGAGCAGATCCTTGTCACTTAATAGCTGCTTCAGCTCAATGGCCGTCTCATAGGCCGGGTTGATCAGCGTCACACCCTCCCCCATCAGCCGCTTTACTGTAGACCGCAGCAGCGGATAGTGGGTGCACCCCAATACCAGGGTGTCGATATATTTTGATTTCAGTTCGCTTAAATACCGGGATGTCACTTCGTCTGTGACGGAATCGTGAAAGAGCCCCTCTTCTACCAGAGGCACCAGCAGAGGGCAGGCTTTGCAGCTCACCTTTACCTCGGGCATCATTTCTCTGATCACGCTCTCATAGATACCGCTGCGGATCGTCCCCTCGGTTCCTATGATCCCGATCTTTCCGTTTTTGGTCGCCTTAACGGCGCTCAGGGCGCCGGCGTGGATCACGCCTATGATGGGAATGTCCAGATCCTGCTTGACAGTGTCAAGAGCGTAGGCGCTGGCTGTATTGCAGGCGATGACAATGGCCTTCACCTGCTTTGTCTTCAGGAAGCGGATGATCTGTCTGGAAAAGCGGATGATGGTGTCCCTGGATTTGCTGCCGTAGGGCACCCGGGCTGTATCCCCAAAATAGATTATGCGCTCCATGGGCATCTGGCGGATGATTTCTCTGGCTACTGTCAGCCCGCCGATGCCAGAGTCAAATACCCCTATTGGGGCGTTTCGGTCCGTCATATCTGCCTCCCTGCCCTGAATCCAGGTCTGGACAGGCCATGTTCAATCAAGCGGGTAACCAGCTCTTTTTTGCTGATTCCCCTGGCCTCCCAGAGCATGGGATACATGCTGATGGCAGTGAAGCCCGGCATAGTGTTAATCTCATTGAATACAACCTCCCCGTCGCTTTTCACAAAAAAATCCACGCGGGAGAGGCCATATCCGTCTATGGCGTTAAAAATTTTGACAGCGATCTGAGGAATGATCTCCGCTGCATTTCCAGGCAGCTCCGGATCTGTAAGGGTTCTGGAATCCTCGCTGAAATATTTCGCATCAAAATCATAGAATTCTGCTGCAGGAAGGATTTCTCCTACGCCAGAAGCGATAACCGGCTCAGAGCCTCCCCCGAACACAGCACATTCTACCTCTCTTCCTTCGATCATCTCTTCCACCAGGATCTTGCGGTCATGGCGGCTTGCTTCCATCAATCCCTGCTTTAATTCTTCCCGGTTTCCGGCCTTAGTGATTCCCCTGGAAGAACCGGCATTGCTGGGCTTTATAAAGACCGGATAGGAAAACCTGCCTTCAATCCGGCAAACCACCCTCTCCAGTTCGGCCAGTTCTTCCGCCTTTACGGATTCATAGCCAGCCTGGTGAACCCCCAGCCTGTCTGCAACAATCTTTGTGTACAGCTTATCCATTGCTAAGGCGGAAGACAGGACACCGCATCCCACATAAGGGATCCCGGCCAGCTCTAAAAGCCCCTGGACAGTCCCATCTTCCCCATACAGACCGTGAAGAACCGGGAACACTCCATCTATCCTTACTTCCTCCCATCTGCCTCTTTCCCCCACAAGGGCACAGTGTCTGACAGCATCCGGGAGAATCACCGCCTCAATCTGGCTTTCCCGCCAGGTACCGTCTTTTATAGACTCCAGGGAGGGAGCCTTGAGCCATCGGCCGTCTTCTGTGATCCCGATCAAGAGCGGCAGATAGCGCTCTGTGTCTATTTGTCCAGCTACATTGACAGCAGACATGCAGGAAACAATATGTTCCGAGGACTGGCCTCCAAACAGGACCGCAATGGTCTTTCTATTTTCCATGTTTTCATTTCTCCAATCTATTCTAAAAAGCGATAATAATTCTTATTTATCTAGTGTTTAAATTATACCACATGAGTCAACAATTACCAATACAAAGTTTATTGAATGGAGTTTAATATGTGTGTGCAAAAATATACAAAATCTTTACTTCCTGCCGCTGTCTGTCTTCTCATCAGTGCTGTTCTGTGGATGGCAGGACTTTCCAATGCAGATCGGGAACTGGCGGAACGCCTGGGCCGCCAAGTTCTGCGTTTTCACGTGGTTGCTGACAGCAATCTGAAATCTGACCAGGAACTGAAACTTTCTGTACGGACCTTTTTGCTGAACCGAATCCAGGAAGAGGCAGGGGAAGGCAGTTCCAAAGAAGAGATCCTCTCTTTTTTGGAGGCAGAAGGCGGCAGCCTGATGGAGGAAGCCAGCCAGTTTATCCAGAGCAATGGAGGGGATTATGAAGCCAGGCTGGAAATTGGCAGAAGTTATTTTCCTACCAAAGTCTATGGTGATATGGTCTTTCCTGCCGGCACCTATGATGCCGTTAAAGTAATCCTTGGGCATGGAAAAGGACGCAACTGGTGGTGCGTCCTCTATCCTTCCTTATGTTTTATAGATGAAACTCAGGCCATTGTTCCGGACTGCTCTAAAACTCAGCTGAGAGCAATGGTGTCCGATGAAGATTATCGGGCTCTGCTGTCGGTCCACCCAAAAATCCGCTTCTCCCTCAAGATCACCGAGTGGTGGGACAGCCTGTGGGAAAACAGTTCCAAACCGTAGCAGCTTTATTCGATGCTTGCCACGCCTTTTACAGCCCAGTCATATTCATTGAATGCCTGGCTCATATTCATATCGGCCGTATCCCTGGCAGCCAGCGCCTGGATATACTGGATCTCGGTTCCGAGATACTGAGTCTTTCCAAGCATCCCCAGCTGGTAACGGCGCTGATTGCCTTCCCAATTGAGCTTTGCCTGCTGGTATGCGGTCTCTGCTGCCTGAAGCGCCAACCGCTTTTCCTGAAGGTTGTTGTACAGTGTGTCCATATTGCTGCGGAGCTTATTCTCCGCCTCCTCCACACTGCGGTCTTTAGAATGGATATCTTTCAGAGAGCGGCTGGCCGGAGCCGTATTTTTCAGCGAGATCAGGGAGCTGTTGTAGGCGATAGCTGTCACTTTGTCGGCTTCCAGGTCAATGGTGTCAATCCGGCTGACATCGGCTGCCGGAACTTCCCCGATTGCCGGATTATCTGTATAATCCCATCCAGTCAGCATAATCAGAGTTCTCCTCATGGAATCGATGCTGTTATTCAGGGTTGTCAGCTGATTCTGGGCTGAAGTCAGCTCCACCTGGGCTGAGAGCAGGTCTGTGGAGGTAGCCATGCCGATTCCGGTCTGGACTTCTGAGCTGGACAGCATATCGGTGTACAGTTCAACGGTTTTTTCCAGCAGAGCCTGGTTCTTTACCATTTGATTGTAACCGATAAACAGCGACTGGGCTGCAGACGCCAGTTGTTTGCGGATAGGCTCCAAGGTATAGCGGTCCAACTGCTTTTTCTGGCTGTTCAGCGCCTTTTCTGTGCTGCTTGCCGCATCCTGAAGCGCTTTTCCCATAGCCTTGTACTGGGCCGCAGAGATGGCGTCCCCCTCATCCTCCATGGCCTTCGCCTGCTGACGGTATTCTTTTGCCTCATCCCGCATATCCTCTGCCATATCGTAGGAATCCTGAAGACTGCCCTCCACGCTTTCCAAAGCAGAGCGGTAAGATGGGTTGAAATATTCTATCAGATCAGGAATTTCATCATATTCTAGCGTATCGTCCAGAAGCCGTCCCCACGCCTCATCGTCATAGCCCTCCGGCTGGCTGACCTGAGCTGCCAGAACCCTTCCATTTCCCGGGCCCGCCCCAGCTAAAAGTGCCATCCCAACAGCCAGGGCCAGGATCTCCCTTCCGCGGCGGAAAGTAAAGCGCATTGTTTTTATCTGCTTACTGTTTTTCATCCGGCACCTCCTTATGATGCCGCTGCCAGGCCATTTACAGAATCTCTGTAGGTCTCCAGGGACTGGAGAAGCGCCATTTCTTTTAGCTGAACAGTGGTTTTGCAGTTCTCCAGAGCATACTCTTCAGCTTGGTATTCCAGCTGACTGAGCTGGCCAATGGACAGCTGCAAGGCCGCGGTGTCTGTCTTTCTCTGCTGCAGTTCCAGTTCTGCCTGGGCCTGCTGATAATCGGATCTGGCCTGGATCAGAGCCTGGTAATTGCTGGTCACAGAAGATCGGATCTGAGACTCGTTGTTGGCTATTGTCTCCTCCAAAGTCTCTTTTGTTTTGGGGACTGTTGTGCTGTTATACTGGGCACGGTTGATGGAGAGGGTGTAGTTGTTTGCAACTGCTGCCTCCTTATCTGCCTCCAGGTCAATGGCAGCAATCTCATTGAAATCCACCTGGGGCAGGGGGCGGATCTCCGGGTTTGCATTGTAGTCCCATCCCGTTGCCAAGCACAGATTCTGCTTAGCAGTTCGGATTTCTTTTTCTGTATTCAGAATATTCATCTCCATAGTTTCAATGTTGCTCTGGGCTGACAGGACATCCATCTGGGTTGCCATGCCGATCTCCGCCCTCCTCTGGGCAGCGCTGTACTGTTCTTTTAACAGTTCCAGATTTTTCTGGTACAGCTCCAGATTCAGGAGATTCTGGTGATAAGTGATCATATAGGTCTTGGCCGAAGCTACGATGGCGGCCTCCGCCTGCTTATTCTGCTGCTGCAGACCGAAGTTTCCGGTCTCCGCGCTGGCCGCCTGGGCTTCCAGCGCCTTCGCCTGCTGTTCCAGGCTGACAGCCATGGAGTCGTAGGTCGGGCTGTCGGGATCCAGCGCTGCGATCTGATCATAAAGATTTTCTGCACTCTGGCGGTAGCTGGCCGCAATATCCCCGCTGGAGCGGGCCTGATCCCCCTGGCGGTTCTGTTCGTACGTGGACTGATTGTTCAGAACCGTGGGGTTATACTCATGCACCAGATCCGGGATTTCTTCATACTCCAGGACGTTGTCCCGGAGAGAAGCCCATTTTTCTTCTGTATAGGCAAATTCCGGGCTTCCTGCCATAGCCGGGACAGTCCCGGCTGCGGCCATTACCGCCGCCAGGCCCAGAGCCGCAAGATTATGTATCCGTCTCATTTTCTTCCTCCTCTATCATCCTAGTACTATCCAGCCTCACCGGTTAGTCATAATCCGGCTCCGGCTTTCTCTTACGATTCATTATCGTATAATAAACCGGAAGCATCAATAGGGATAAAATGGTAGATGCTGTCAATCCGCCTACATTTACTAAACCCAGACCCTGCATCATTTCGCCGCTGTCCCCGAAGGCCAGAGCCATGGGGATCATTGCCACGATGGTTGTCAGCGTTGTCATCAAAATAGGGCGCAGACGGGTGGCACCAGCTTCGATCAGGGCGGAAACCATATCCATCTCTGCCCGGTACTGATTTACGGTATCAACATAGAGAATACCATTGTTTACTACCGTACCTACCAGCATCAGGAATCCTAAAAGGGACGGCATGCTGATGCTGGCGTCGGCGATCCAGAGAAGGCCGAAGGAACCGATCAAGCTGAATGGGATGGTAGTCATAACCATGAAGGAGAATTTCGGGGATTCGAACTGTGCTGCCATCACGACGAATACCAGGAAGATTGCCAGGCCGATTGCCCAGTAAAGGTTTCCAAACTCCTCATTCATCATCTCTGTGATGTCATTTTCAGCTACAGTAGTTCCCTGGGTCAGGTTCGGCCGCACCACCTCATTAAACAGAGCCGTGTCCATTGCAGCCCTGGATCTGGAACTGCTGTTTTGGTCTGCATACTCAGCCGAGATGGTTACCTGGTACTGCTTGTCGCTTCTGGAAATAGAAGCCGGGCTGTCCTCAAACACGATATCCGCCACATCCGTCAGAGCCACCGAACTTCCAGTCGTTGTAGTCAGCATAATTCCGCTCAGCTGGTCAATAGTGCTGTAATCGCCATCGGGATATTCCACTTTGATATCCACTTCATTTCCTGACACCTCCAAGGTTCCTGCGTCAGCACCGCTGATCACCTGGTTGACCGTTCCTGCAATCATTACCGGTGTCAGTCCCTCAGCACTGGCTTTGACCGGATCGATGTCCAGCTTCACCAGAGGGGCGGCGTTCTCCAGGCTGGAATGAACCCTGACGATCTCATCCCTTTTCTGCAGTTCATCCACGATCCGGTTGGAAACCTCTCTCAGCTCATCGTACTGAGCGCTCTGCAGGATGACTTCATAAGTCTCGCCTGTGGCGAGCATGCTCATCGTGCTGCTCTCCTCCACTGTGATATTGCAGTCATCTACTGTACTTAATAACGATTTCCACTCTCTGACAACTTCACTGGTTTCTCTGGATCTGTCGTCTTTCAGGTAAGCTGTAATACTGCCGCCGCTGCCGCCGCCTGTCATAGAAAGGCCGCTGCCGCCGTACGTCAGCATGTAGGAATCCAGATCCGGGTCATCCATGATTTTTTCTTCCACCTGGCTCAGGATAGAGTTAGCCTTCTCCATATTCACGCCCGGACGCATTTCTACAGAGATGCTGATGGTTCCCTCATCCCCAGCCGGAATCATCTCAAACCGCAGTTGGGATGCCATTAAAAACGATACCAGCAGAAGGCCGATAGTAGTGAACATAACAGTCTTTTTCTTCGGCAGAAGCCGGCGCATAATATGCCGGTATCCATCCTGCATCTTTCTGACCATTTTGTAGGCTGGAGCTTTCTCCTTTTCCTTTGGCCGATAGAATGTATAGCACAGAGGAACGATGGTCATAGCTGAAAGCAGGGAAGCTACCATACAGAATACAATGGTAAAGCCCAGGGGCTGGAAAAGCTGTCCGGTCATTCCCTGCAGCATCGCCAGAGGAAGGAATACTACGCAGGTGGTAGCCGTGGAACCAGCAATTGACATCAGCACAATTCGGGTTCCTTCCAGAGCCGCCTCTTTGTACTCTCTGAATCCCTGTCCTTTCGTCGACCGGAAACAGCTCTCCAGTACAACGATCGAGTTGTCTACCATCATGCCGACGCCCAGAACCAGGGAGCTCATAGTGATGACATTCAGAGAATAGCCCATGGCATTCATCAAAACCAGCGCCGCCATGATAGAGATCGGGATGGAAGTACCTACGATCAGGGAAGCCTTCAAATCTCCGAAAAACAGGAAAATCACCAGCATAGAAATGACTACAGCCATAATCATAGTCTCAAATACAGAGGACAGGGCACTCTCGATCTGGTCATTGGCATCGTATACCACAACTGCCTCCAGATTTTCATTGGATGCCTGAAGGTCTTCGATTACCCCCATGACATCCTCGGAAACTTCCTGGGCGCTGTTTTTCTGCTGCTTCTGAATACTCAAAGAGACTGTGTCCCGGCCATTGTAGCGGCCGATGCTGGTTGCGTCTTCCAGGGCTGTCTCGATCACCGCAATATCATCCAAATAAATGATATCTCCCGTCCCAGTTGATATCGGGATCGACTTCAGGCTGTCCACAGTATCGTAGCTGACGCCGGCAGACACAGAGAGATCCTGATTTCCCATCTGGGTGGAACCGATAGGCAGAGTAAAGCTGGCGCTGGAGACAGCGGAAGCCACTGAGCTGATAGACAGGTGGTACTGGGAAAGTTTTTCCGGAATCAGCTGTACCCGGACGTATTCTCCCTGGCCGCCTGAAATGCTGATGCTGGCCACAGTCGACAGCTTCTCCAATTCCGGCACGATAGTATCATTGACGTAATTATACAGGTTGGTGACGCTGGAATCATTGATCGCCAGCATCAAAGAAGGCGTACTGTTAATGTCAAATTCCATAATCGTCGGCTCGGACGCATCCTCAGGAAGACTGCTCTTCACACTGTCAATTCGCTTTCTCAAATCCGAGTAGGCATTGTCCATATCCGTTCCATAATCGTACTGCAGAAGGACCATGGAGGAATTTTCGCTGGATACCGAATCAACAGAGCTGATCCCGCTCAGCTGCCCTACTTCCTCTTCAATCGGCTTAGTCACCAGTTCATCGATATCCTCAGGGCTGGCCCCGACGTAGATTGTGCTGACGATCATCATTGGCATATTGATTTCCGGAGTCAATTCCATCTTGGAAGAAGTCAGGGCGTTTATTCCAAATACCAGAAGGCACAGGACACACAGAACAGCTGTGACCGGACGCCTTAAGACAAATTTTGTCAAACTCATACTGTCTGCCTCCTTACTGTTCTGCAGAAACGCTCTCTGTGCCAGCGGTTTCTGCTTCTGCCTGCGGTGCAGACGCCTCGGCCTGCAGCTCTACGGAAGCTCCTTCAGCCAGCTCAGAAGACCAAGTCGTAATCACCATATCTTCCATTGTAAGCCCGGAAACGATCTCTGCCTGCTCAGAATCATAGATTCCGACCTCTACAGGCACCTTGTGAACCGTCCCATTATCGTAAGTATATACATAGGCGTCCCCGCCGTCGTAATAAATGCTGTCCACTGGAAGAGTCATCACATTTTCCGCCTGATCGGAAATGATCTCCAGCTGGATCTTTACCCCGGGAGACAGCGCCTCCCCGTTCTCCACAGTCGCTTCTACTGGGAACAGACCAGTCTGTGCGTTCACCATGGAAGCAACTTCTGAGATCGTAGCATCGTATGTACTCCCCTGTTTTTCCATAGTAATGGTATCCCCAGGCTTCAGATTCTCCCTGAGGCTGTCAGCGACCGAAAAAGTGACCTTTTTCCCGCCTTCTCCTGTAATGACGCAGACCTGACTGGACTGGCTCACCATGTTATGCAGCTCCATATTGGTGCTCTCTACTTTTCCAGCGATGGGCGCTGTCACAGTGCTGTATTCTACCTGAAGGTCATAGGCCAGCTTTGCCCCATCGTACTGGAGGCGTGCAGATTCTGCAGAAGTCTGGGCCTGCTCAAACGTCTGGGCCGAGATATCACCGCTTGCATAAAGGACCTGCATTCTGCTCAGGTTTGCATTTGCAGTATCCAGGGCTACCTGGGCGGAATCCAAGGTAATCTTGGTGCTGTCGATCTGCTTATTATCGATCCGGCACAGCGGCTGTCCCTCTGCTACTGTATCGCCTGCAGATACATAAACCTCTATCACTTCCCCTGCCACTTTGGGAATTACATAAACCATATCGGCAGGCTCAATAGTGCCAATCAGCTCTTTTGTGAGTGTAATAGTGCCCATCTGCGGCGTCTCTGCCTTCACTACCGGCAGCGCTACAATCTCCGGCTCCGGTTCCGGCTGAAATACTCTGGGAATCACGATAGCCGCCACAACGCCGACAGCAGCTACTCCAGCAACAATTTTCGTTATCGTCTTCATGGTCTTCTCCTTATCTGTTCTTATAAATTGCGCCGTCTTAGCCGGCAAATCTGTCTGCCGTTAACCATTGGCAGCAGAGCTGTTTGGGGTACAGGCCCCATATCGCAAAATTTCTATCTGCTTTTTATACAGACGGTATATCTCTTCTGTCCGTTCGGGCTCTTTAAAGCTCTGTCCGACAGCCGACATCAAGGTCTGAATTCCCAGCGCCACTGTGATTCTGACAAATTCCTGATCCTGGCTCTTCAGATCCCGCCAGTCTCCTTGTTCATAAATCCAGTTTTCAAAGGTCTGAGGTCTTTCCACGGCATCCATACGGCTGCACTGCTCCATAATGCCTTCCACACTGTTCTGGAACATGGCAATTCGTATCATGTCCAACAGATTGTCCTTCCACTCTTTCTGCATTCCCATTTCTAACATCCTGCCAAGTTCTTCCAACATTTCCCAGAAATCCCCCTCGTTCTTCTTGAGGCATTCCTTGCATACAACTTCTGCCCTGTCGATGAAATCTTTAAAAACAAATTGAAGCAGATCTCTCTTATCCTCAAAATATGTATAGAAGCTCCCCCGGGAAATATCCGCATTTTTTATAATTTTATTAATCGATACCTTTTCAAAGGGAACTCGGGAAAACTCCATCACCGCTGCCTGAAGAATCGCCTTTTTCTTGTCTGGCATCAGCCGGTCAAACCGTTCTGTCGGCATAATCTCACCTCCCCGCATTTTTTTGCAGTGTTGGGACACACGCAAAAGTGACAAGTTGTCATTAATTATAATGACAACTTGTCACCCAGTCAATAGTTTTTAGATATCTTTAGGATGCTTTTTCTTTAATGTTCTTGGATACTGTAATCTCTTGGTTATCGATGTGTTCTCTGACAGCCGCTTTAGCCTCGGCTATGCTGTGCCTCCTGATGCACCTCAAAATCTTTTCATGCTCCACGATCAGAATCTGTCTTTTCCCAGCATCTTTAATGTACTCCAGGCGGTAACGGTACATCTGCTCTCTCAGATTGCTTAAAATCTGAACCAGCCGGCTGTTCTCTGTCGCCCTGTAGATCAGCTCATGGAAATGCTCATCGGCCTCTGCGATCGCCATGGCATCCCCTTTATGGACAGCTGATGCAAAGGATTTCTGCGCCTCTTCCAGCTCTGCCATACCCTCATCCGTTATTCTCTGGCAGGTCAGCTCGATAGCCAGTTCCTCCAAAGAACGGCGCACTTCCAAAACATCTTTCAGGCTTTTCTCTGAGATCTTGGCAACCTCCGCCCCTTTGCGGGGGATCATCAGCACCAGTCCTTCCAGCTCCAGTTTGCGGATTGCCTCCCGGATAGGCGTCCGGCTGACCCCCAATCGCTCAGCAAGCTGGATCTCCATCAGACGCTCTCCCGGCTCCAGCTCTCCCCGCAGAATTGCCTGCCGCAGCGTATTAAAGACCACATCTCTCAGCGGCAGGTATTCGTTCATAGTTACTCGAAAATCGCTTCCCATGGAAGTCTCCTCCTTTTCATAAATCTTGTATCGTCTCATCTCTTGGGATTGTACATATTCGTCAGATAGGTTTGCCTCGCCAGATCCCGGCGGCTGCCATACCGCAGTTCCTCATAGGCTTCGGCTGCGGCTTTCGGGCTGACAAACAGTCCGAACACCGTAGGGCCGCTGCCGCTCATAAGGGTTCCAACTGCACCGGACTTCTTCATATAATCTTTGATTTCTTCTATTACAGGGTACTTTTTGACCGTCACCTTCTCTAAAACATTTCCCAGCCTGTCTGTCACGCCGTACAGATCATTGTGCTGGATTGCACGGATCATTCCGTCGATATCCGGATGCTCTTCCGGTGCAAACTGATCAATATGAAGATTCTCATAGACAAATTTTGTCGAAACGCTGATCGCCGGCTTTGCCAGCAGCACCTGGCACTGGGGCATGGGCGGAAGCGGTGTCAATTTTTCGCCGATTCCTTCTGAGAGAACGGTTCCCCGCATGATACAATAGGGGACATCCGCACCCAGTTTCACTCCCCGTTCCATCAGCTCTCTCTCTGTCAGCCCCAGATGAAACATTTTATTGAGCCCTACCAGGACAGCGGCAGCATCGCTGCTCCCGCCCGCCATTCCTGCAGCTACAGGGATCAGCTTACGCAGGCGAATATTGATTCCGCTTTTTATCTGGAACTCCTCCATCAAAAGCCTGGACGCTTTGTAAACCAGATTGTTTTCATTAACAGGCAGATAGGGCAGATTGGTCTCTATCCGGATCCCCGGTTCCCGGCTTATAAACAGGTCAATCTGGTCAAACAGCCCCACCGTCTGCATGATCATCCTGACCTCATGGTAACCATCTTCCCGCTTTCTCAGAACATCCAGTCCCAGATTAATTTTTCCATATGCCCGGAGTTTGAAATGAGTGGTCATAATCTCTTCCCCTGTTTTTGTAATACATTATTTTGTATACAGTATTTATATAACGTATTGTAAATACTTACACGCAAATTTTCAAGTCATATTTCGAAAATTTTTTCACTTTGTCAAAAGTGTACACTTTCCCGTGAAAGCCCTGTCTGACGGTTGTGCAGAAGGCAAAAGCCGGACAGGTCTCCCCGTCCGGCTCATATATGTCAACATTATTTTTCTATTATCTAATTCGCAGCCTGCTTGTCCGTATTCTGTTCCTCCTCCCCTGAGAAAAGGGGGCGCATCTCTCCGTCCTCCCGGTGCTCTGTATCTTTAGGCATATACTTTTTAAAGATCGCGTGGAAGAAAAAGGAATTTATAAATGCGATCAGCGGCAGCCCGAAGAGCAGGAAAATCACGGAAAACTGCGGCGCATAGTACATGGACAAATAAGCCAGCACTGCAACTGCAATATCAATCGCTATAATCCCAATAGTCTGAAGGATATGGCGAATGGACATAAAAAATGCATTGAACAGCGTCCTCTTGACTGGATTGTAAAAACGGCTCTGAAGAGGAAACACATACACCAGAATACAGACATAAATCAATGTCATAGAACCAAAAATGGTAATCATCACATTCTTGAGATTGGAGGATTCTGTCTGCAGATGAATAAAAAAGTACAGATCAAATCCCAGCAGAAGGCCCACCGCCAGCATAATCAGCCAGATTGCTGTAGCCTGCTTGAAATTCTCTTTAAAGGATTTAAAATAAGAGCGGATGGTATAGCCGTCCTCATCCCTCACCAGCTTCAGCGTGACGTAGTACATAGCTGTCGTGGAAGCGCCGATGGTAACGATCGGGATGCTGGTAATAATCCACAAAATATTCAGCACGATCAGATCGCCGAATTTTCCGATAAATCTCCATACAGGATTATCGTAGTTAAACAGATTCTGCAGCATATAAAGAATCTCCTCTTTCTAAAAAAATAATATACAGAGTTCATTATAGCGAATCCTGACAGAAAAATCAACTTCCCCGTACATTTCACAAAATTTTTATAAATTTCTCTGCCGAAATATGGTATACTTTATAGATAGCGCCGCGGGCCCGCTGCCTTTTCTGCCGGCGGTGTTCAAAACCAATGAACGGGGATGAATATACAATGTCTTTAAAAGATACACTCAAGGCTGAGGCAAAAGAAGAGCAAAAAAAGCTGAAAGAGATGAGCTTTCGAGATAAAATCTGGTATATCTGGGAGTATTATAAAATCCACATGCTGATCGGAGCCATCGTCCTGTTCCTTCTGTACGCTGTCGGCGTTATTTTTTACCAGAAAACTTTTACCACTCAGCTCAATGCCATGATCATCAATGACACCGGCACGGTCTCTGATTATGAGGAGCTTGAAAATCGTTTTAAAAACCGCATGGGTTATGGAAAAAAAGATCTGGTAGAATTTGATAACAGCGTCTATCTCTCATTCGACGGCGAGACTTCGGAGATGGGTTACGCCTCACTGGCAAAAGTCACTGCCGTTGTTGCCAGCAGAGATCTGGATCTAATGATCTGCGATCAGGACAGCATTGACCACTACGCCTCCAACGGAGGATATATGGATCTTGAGGAAGCACTCCCGGAGGACCTGTGGGAGCTGGTAAAGGATGATGTCTACTATACAGCAGATGAAGATGGCAGCATGCATCCTTTTGCCATCGATTTAAAAAACAGTCATTTTACAGAATGGACTAACTGCGGCCTCAACCCGGCCTACCTGGGGCTGATCAGCAACTCCAAACGTACAGAGACGGCCATTGAATTTCTTCGCTGTCTCTATGGCTTGGAATAAGACTGAAATTTGTTTCATTCGGCTCTCTAAGCCGCTTAAAGCCAAGGCGTTCTGCCAGCTTCAGGGACGGAAGATTGTCCGGACGGATTCTCGCGCAGAGGCGGCATTCCAGTTCCCAGTCTGCGTAGGCCATAACAGCCCGGCACGCTTCCGCAGCAAAGCCTTGGCCCTGATAAGGCGGAAACACTTCGTAACCGAGTTCCAGGTATGTTTCACTCTGTTCCCCTGCCTCCTCAAGGCGGCGGCAGGTCTCTTCATCCGGATTCCACACACCGGCCCTTCCCAGCAGAAGGCCGGTATTTTTTTCTTCTATCAGCCAGAGACCGTATTCATAAAACGAATACTGCCCGTCAATATATGCCTGAAATGCTTCCTGATCCGGCCATTCCCGAAAGGGACCCCAGCATTGCAGTGCCCTCCAGTCCTCCTGGCTGGCTTCTCTCACCGTCACCCGTTCCCCGGTACAGATGATCCAGGGCAGCCTCTCCTTTCTTCTGGCCGTCTGCTCCGCCATCCGCCGGCTGACACAGCTCCAGTCCTGGGCCACCGCTGGGATTTCCAGCCCCTCACAGCTTTTCCCCACGCCAAGAACGGCCCTTCCGGCCGCCTGGGCGACCAGAAGGGCCTCTCTCTCGTCAGATACAACGACTGTAAGAATCTTTTCTCCTATCTGGATCTGATAGCTTTTTGTCATCTCTCTTCCTTTATCCGTTCAAAATCAGCTGTGCTCCGGCTCCGGATAGGTCTCTCCGAACGTCTCGGCGGTAATGGAGCGGATCTTCTGCTCCTTCATCGGACGGTCACTGTAATCCGTAGGGGTCTCTGCAATCTTGTTAACCACATCCATCCCCTCAATAATCTGGCCGAAAGCGGCGTACTGGCCATCCAGGTGGGGAGAAGTCTCGTGCATAATAAAAAACTGGGAGCCCGCTGAATCCGGGTGCATTGCCCTGGCCATAGACAAAACGCCCGGCGTGTGGCGAAGGTCATTCTGGAATCCATTCTGAGTAAATTCTCCCTTTATGGTGTACCCAGGGCCGCCCATGCCGTTTCCGTTGGGGCATCCTCCCTGGATCATAAAGCCGCGGATCACTCTGTGGAAAATCAGCCCGTCATAAAATCCCTTCTGAACCAGGCTCAAAAAGTTATTGACCGTATTGGGTGCTACTTCAGGGTATAACTCGGCTTTCATCACATCACCGTTTTCCATGGTGATGGTAATTACTGGATTTTTCATATTCCGTTCTCCTTCCTTTGACTGGCTGACCGGCGTCAGCCTCATACGAATGATTCTACCAAATCCTTCCTGCCATTTCAACCCTCTTGTTCCGGCGGCTGAACTGCTGCAGTTTAGCGGAACTGGGCCTGATACATCTGATAGTAAAACCCTCTGGCATCCATCAGGCTGCGGTGGGTTCCCTGTTCCACTACCTCTCCATGGCTGATAACCAGGATCCGGTCAGCATTGCGGATGGTAGAGAGGCGGTGAGCAATGACAAAGCAGGTCTTTCCCTCCATCAGCTTTCTCATTGCCTCCTGGATCCTTACCTCAGTTCTGGTGTCCACGTTGGAGGTAGCCTCATCCAGGATCAGCATCCGGCAGTCCTGGAGCATGGCCCTGGCTATGGTTAAAAGCTGCTTCTGGCCTTTTGAGATATTAGCTCCATCTTCCCGAAGCACTGTATCGTATCCATCTGGCAGATGTGCAATAAACGAGTGGATATAGGCCGCCCTGGCTGCCTTTTCTACCTCCTCCCTGCCTGCTCCCTCCCGGCCATAGGCAAGGTTCTCATAGACGGTTCCATGAAACAGCCAAGTATCCTGGAGAACCATCGCGTAGGCTTTCCTCAGGCTTTTCCTTGTAATATTCCTTATTTCTTTTCCGTCCACCCGGATTTCCCCGCTTTCCGCATCATAAAAACGCATCAGGAGATTGATCAGCGTCGTCTTTCCCGCCCCAGTCGGTCCTACAACAGCAATCAGCTGGCCGGGCTCAGCCGTCAGAGAAAGATCTTTCAGGATCGGCTGGCCGGGTTCATATCCAAAATCTACGTGTGACAGCTCTACTTCTCCCCGGACATCATCCCCCAGTTCCGCCGCCCCGGGTGCATCGGCCGGCTCCGGCAGCTCATCCATCAAAGTAAACACCCGCTCCGCCGCTGCAATGGCAGACTGCAGATCGCTGACAATATTGGCTGCTTCATTGATGGGGCCGGAAAATTTTCTGGAGTACAGGACAAAAGAAGAAATCTGGCCGATCCTCATCATTCCGTATAAATAGAGGAATGCGCCGAACACACTGATCAGCGAGAGAGAAAGGTTATTGATAAAATTTACCATAGGGCCTACCATGCTCCCATAGTACTCTGCCCTGTAGTAGGCTTCCACGGAATCCCTGTTCTTTTCCGCGAAATCATGGAGCGCTTTTTCTTCCCCGCAGTAAGCCTTCGTTGTTTTCTGCCCCGTGACCATCTCTTCTGCAAAACCGTTCAGGCGTCCAAAGCTGGCAGATCTGGCGCGGAATAAGGGACGGGTCTTTCCTGTAATGTACCGGGTAATCAGCGCCGACAAGGGAACCGTCACCGTAAATATCAGCACCAGCCTTGGGGAGATGGCTACCATCATCCCAAGAGCGCCGGCGATCGTGATCACCGTCGTTACCATTTGAATCAGATCGCTGGACAGAGATTCATTGACTGTGTCAATATCGTAGGAAATCCTGCTGATGATATCACCGGTCTGATGAGAATCGTAATAGCCCACAGGCAAGGCCAGCATCCTGTCGAAAACGTCTTTTCTCATCTGATAGACAACCTTGCGGCTGATAGTAATCATCAGGACATTTAAAATATAAGAGAGAGCAGAGGATGCCACATAAAAAACCACCATCCAGCCGGCATAGTAGAAAACTCTCCCAAAATCGACGCTGCCTTTTCCCGGCTCAATAGCATCCACAGCATAGCCGGAAAGCATCGGCCCCATAAGGGAAAATACGTTGCTGGCCACTGTCATGGCGAAAGCCAAAAGGACCAAAACGCGATACTTCATCAGGTATGTTCCGATCCTCAGGATAGTGTGCTTCCTTTTTTTCATAAAGCGGAGGGCAGAGCCTGCATCTGCTACCCCGTCCGTTCTTCCATGAGGTCCCATCGCTGTCTTTCCCTCCTTTTACGCAATTTCCATCTGAGAACTTCCGATCTCGCGGTAGATCTGGCAGCTTTCCATCAGCTCCCGGTGTGTCCCGTACCCCAGCACCTCACCCTCTTCCAGCACCAGAATATGGTCGGAATTCATAACAGAGCTGATTCTCTGGGCAATGACGATGCACGTGGTGCCGGAAAAATATTCCCTTAGCTCCTGGCGCAGAGCGGCATCCGTTTTATAATCCAGGGCGCTGGAGGAATCGTCCAGAATCAGGATCTCAGGGCGGGCTGCCAGAGCTCGGGCAATCAGAAGCCTCTGCTTCTGCCCTCCGCTCAGGTTCGCTCCGCGGATCTCCAACTGCTCTCCGATCCCGCCTTTTTCTTTCACAAATTCCTCCGCTCGGGCATGGGTTACAGCCTCCCGGACCTGCTCCTCTGTAAGGTGCCGGCCCATGTTGATATTCTCATAGATGCTGTCCCCAAACAGCACATCATTCTGAAATACAGCTCCGAACTTTTTTCTCAGAGTCTTCAGATTCATGGTCCGGATATCCTGTCCGTCAATCCGAATCGCCCCCTGGTCAATGTCATAAAATCTCATTAACAGATTGACGATGGCTGACTTTCCGGCCCCGGTGGCGCCGATAATCCCCAGGGTCTCCCCCTTTTCCAGCCGGAAGGAGATATCTTTCAGAGTGGCGTGCTCCTTCCCTTTTTGATAAGAGAAGGTCACATGTTCAAACTCAATGTGGGGCGGGTTCTGGGCTTCAGACTTTTCTGAAACATCTGCTGTTTGAAACAGCTCCCTCTCATCCTCCGCATCCAGCACCTGGACAACTCTTTTAGCAGATGCCGCCGCCTTTGAGAGAATAATAAACATTCTGGAGATCGACAGCAGGGCATTGAGGATAATGGTGAAGTACGTCATAAAAGCCAGGATTTTGCCGACCTCTGTGACGCCTGCATTTACCCGGTAAGCTCCCAGCAGGATCACCCCCACCAGCCCCAGATTCAAGAGAATATTCATTGCCGGATTGGTGATAGCTGTCACGACCGTAGCCTTCCGCTCCCGCTCCACCACCTCCCGGTTGATCCGGTCAAACCGCGCCCTCTCGTAATCGTCTTTTGACAGAGCTTTAATCACCCGGATGCCCGCAATATCCTCCCGAACCAGCCGGACAAACCGGTCCGTGCTCTCCTGGAGAGCGGAAAACATGGGGATACTCTTTCCAGAAACTATCACCACCACAATCGTCAGAAGCGGAAGAGATGCCAAAAGAATGGCAGCCAGGGCTGGATCCAGAGACATGGTCATAGCAATCCCGCCGATCAGAAGAATCGGCGCCCGGACACCCAGCCGCTGGACCCTGGCCACCATTTGGTGGATATTGTAGGTATCAGAAGTGAGACGGGAAATCAAAGACGGCCTGGTCAGCTCGTCCGTCTGCCTGTTGGACAGATACATGACTTTGGTAAATAAGTCCTCCCGTATAGTATAGACGGCATCACTTGCCACCCTGGAAGCCATACGGTTGGCAAGGATATTGAAAATGACAGCAAGAGCAGAGCATCCCACCATAAAACCTCCCCATAAAAGGATCTCTCTCGTCTGATTAGCCGGTATCACTTCATCAATCATATAGGCTAATGCCCATGGCAGGAAGAGGTCCATCAAGGTTCCGACAAATTTGATCGTAAGTCCCAGTGTCATTCTCAGATAGTAAGGCTTCAAATAGTAAAAAAAGATTCTTTTCATAATTTTGCTTCTCTCATTCTGCCTTTTTTCGCTGTCTTCTGCATCTGCCTGCATTGACATTATTATACCTCTTCCAGGGGGGTTCTGCAAATGTAAAGTTGATAAAACAGGATTGACAAGTCAGTTAGCGAGTGCTAATCTATTTTTTAGTTAGAATCACCTAACTTGCAGAGGGGGATTTCTGTTATGATATATAAAAAGCAGGTTATTGAAGAATTTCATAAACGTGGCAAACGCATAACACAGCAGCGGCTGGTCATTTTCGATGTCCTCTCTGAGAAGGAATGGTCCAGCTGCAAGGAGATCTATTGGGAGGCTTCCAAGCGCGATCCCTCCATCGGGCTGTCCACGGTATACCGAACCATCAGCACCTTGGAAGAGTTGGGAATTTTAAAACGGGGATACCAATACCTCCAGCTCCCTGATGAGGCTGGCGATTCCCACAGCAAGAATTCTTATTGACAAAATTTTTCGGCAAGGGGTGTTATAATTGACTAACCGAGTTGGTCTCTGCTACTCTTGGGCAAACCCAGAAAAGCTGCATTAAAAAGGAGAGTGATCCATATGAAGAAACACCGATTCTGGGCCTGGGCAATGGTCTTTTGTTTTTTTATGGTCATGTACACTGGTTACAAACACAAATAGGAGGATAGAAAAATGTTCAATTGTTTTGACTGGAAAAAAGCTGCTATTTTTGCGGGCGGTGTTCTTTTTGGAACGGCTGGCGTAAAAGTTCTTGGAAGCAAGGATGCAAAGAAGCTGTACGTCAACTGTGTCGCTGCCGGCCTTCGGGCTAAAGAGAGCGTTATGACTGCGGCTACCACAATTCAGGAAAATGCCGATGATATCCTGGCGGAAGCCCAGGATATCAACCGCAGGAGAGCGGAGGAAGAAGAAGCCAAATCCTTTGAGGGAGAGGAAGGAGAAGCCGCCGGCGAAGCAGCTTCTGACTGATATCCATGAAATTTGCGATCAAACACGAAATCCCCGGACGGATCCGGATCCATTTGAGGCAGCATCACATGACAATACGGGAAGCGGATTTATTTTCTTATTACCTCTCCTCCCTCCCCATGGTAAAAAAGGCTGTTGTGTATGAACGGACTGCCGATGCTGCCATCGTATTTGAGGGGGACCGCCAGGAACTGATCCGGCAGATTTTGCAGTTCCGCTGTGAAGACGAAACCCTGAATGAAATTGTACCCCGTGACAGCGGCAGGGCTCTCAATCAAAAATACAAAGAAAAACTGCTCCAGAAGGCTGCCGTGCGGGTCTGTACCAAATTATTTTTTCCGGCACCTCTCAGAGCAGTCTGCACCGCCCTGCAGTCTGTCAGGTATCTGGCCAAAGGCATTCGCTGTCTGCTTCACCGGCAGCTCGATGTGGAGGTTCTGGATGCTGCCGCCATATCCGTGTCCATGCTGAGAATGGACTTTGATACCGCCGGCTCCGTCATGTTCCTTCTGGGAATCGGCGAGCTGCTGGAAGAGTGGACTCACAAAAAATCCGTAGGCGATCTGGCCCGAAGCATGTCTCTCAAGATCGAGAAAGTGTGGCAGGAGGCAGATGGCTGCGAAGTTCTCGTCCCCATCTCCCAGATCCGGGAAGGTGACCGGATCGTTGTTCACACCGGGAATGTCATCCCTCTGGACGGCGTCGTGGTTTCAGGTGAAGCTATGGTCAACCAGGCTTCTATGACAGGGGAATCTGCCCCTGTAAGAAAAACTGCAGATCATTACGTCTATGCCGGCACAGCCGTGGAGGAGGGAGCCATCACACTGTGTGTCAAGAAAGCGGCAGGCTCCACCCGGTTCGAGCGCATTGTCACAATGATAGAAGAATCGGAAAAGCTGAAGTCTTCTCTGGAGAGCAAGGCTTCCACCCTGGCAGACGCCTTGGTTCCCTGGAGTCTGGGCGGCACCATCCTCACATGGCTTCTGACCCGCAGCGCCACCAGGGCGCTGTCCATTCTCATGGTGGACTTTTCCTGCGCTTTGAAACTGGCTATGCCTCTGTCCGTTCTCTCCGCCATGCGGGAGGCAGGCTCACATCAAATCACCGTCAAAGGCGGCTCTTATCTGGAAGCGATTGCGGAGGCTTCCACCATCGTCTTTGACAAAACCGGTACTCTAACCAAAGCAAAGCCTACAGTGGCAGATATCATCCCTTTTGAGGGGCGGGATCCCAATGAATTGCTTCGGATTGCCGCCTGCCTGGAAGAGCATTTTCCTCATTCCATGGCCAATGCCATCGTCCAGGAATCCGCCAAACGAGGGCTGATCCACGAGGAGATGCACTCCAAAGTAGATTACATTGTCGCCCACGGGATCGCCTCCTATATCGGGGACAGCCGGGTAGTGATCGGCAGCAGCCATTTTGTCTTTGAAGATGAAACATGCATCGTGCCTGAAGGAGAAAGAGAAGTCTTTGACTCCCTGTCCCCTGCATACTCCCACCTCTACATGGCTATCGGCGGCAGGCTCGCCGCGGTGATATGTATCCAGGATCCCCTTCGGGAGGAGGCCCCGGAAGTGATCCGCGCCCTGCGGGATCTGGGGATTTCCAAAATTGTTATGATGACCGGCGACAGTGAACAGACCGCCCGGTCTATCGCTTCCCAAATTGGTGTTGACGAATATTATTCTGAAGTTCTTCCGGAAGATAAGGCCCAATACATTGAAAGAGAAAAAAAGAAAGGGCGGAAGGTTATTATGGTCGGGGACGGCATCAACGATTCCCCGGCACTCGCTGCCGCCGATGTCGGCATCGCTGTCAGTGAGGGGGCAGAAATTGCCAGGGAAATCGCAGATATCACGATCTCCACTGACGCCTTGTGGCAGCTTGTGACTCTAAAGGCCCTGAGCAACGCTCTGATGAAGCGCGTCCGGACCAACTACCGGGCTGTCATCGGCTTCAACCTAGGGCTGATCTTTCTGGGGGTAGGGGGAATCCTGCAGCCTGCGGCCTCGGCCCTTCTCCACAATACGTCTACCCTGGTCATCAGCTTAAAGAGTATGACCAATCTCCTGAAATGAGATAGGAAAGACGGGAAACCATCCACTCAGAACGCGTTCCCGTCTTTTCTATTGTCTCCATATTTTTTCTATATCAACGGCTCAGCTGCCAAAATGCCACAGCGCTGGCCGCTGCCACATTCAGAGAATCCACGCCGTGGGACATAGGGATCCTGACTGTATAATCACAGTTTCCAATGGTAGACTGTGCCAGCCCATCCCCTTCAGTTCCCAGTATCACCGCCAGCTTCTCTTCTTCTGCCAGCCGCGGATCATCAATCGGAACAGCCCTGTCGTCCAGCGCCATCGCTGCTGTCTTAAATCCCAATTCATGCAGAAGAAGGATTCCTTCTTCCGGCCAGCTTTCTTTGTCCCCAAAAAAGGTCCATGGTATCTGGAAGACCGTCCCCATGCTGACCCGGATCGCCCGGCGGTACAGAGGATTGGAGGAACCGGGAGTCAGGATCACCCCGTCCATGCCCAGGGCGGCCGCTGACCGGAAAATTGCCCCAACATTGGTTGGATTCACAATATTCTCCAGGACAGCGATCCGCCTGGCTCCCCGGCAGATCTCCCGGACTTTCTGCTGTTTCGGCCTGTACATGGCGCACAGCATTCCCCTGGTCAGCTGAAACCCCGTCAGCTGAGTCAGCACCTGAAAATCTGCTGTATAGACCGGCACCTGGGGACAGCGGGCAATCAGCTCTCTTCCCTGCGTCTTTACATGCCTGGTCTCCATCAAAAAAGAGATCGGCACACAGCCTGCATCCAGCGCCCGCTCAATCACCTTGGGGCTTTCCGCTATAAAAATCCCCTTGTCCGGTTCGTGGCGGTTCAAAAGCTGGTTTTCTGTAGTTCTCGCATAAATGTCCAGTTCAGGTGCCATAAAATCGGTTATCTCTGTTATCACTGCCATATCCGTTCCTTCCCGCCGTCTCTCCCTTTTGTTATTCTTCTTTTTTGGAAATGGATGTCCCCAGGCTGTCTATAATTGTGATCACCAGGCCGCGGATGCTGTTTTCCATCGTTCTGTAAGGAGCAATCCTCAGCGTATAGTACCTCCCGTTCATGGCGGCCACCTCCCGGTCGATGGGCACCAGATCCTTCAAAACAGTCTGGGCATCCCCTACAATATCTTCATTGGGGAAGCTGTGGGCAAAGATCTGGATGGATCTCCCTACATCGTGATCCATAAGCTGGAATTCCCGCCCTACATATTCTGTAAACTTTCGGATGTTCAGGTTGCTGTCCACAAAGAGGATACCGATCATCGTTGACGAAAGGAAGTTTGACAGGTCGTTGGTCATCATCGTCAGCTCATCTAGCTTCTGCTGGTACTCTGTATTGACCGTATACAGCTCTTCATTTACGGACTGCAGCTCCTCATTTGAGCTCTGCAGCTCTTCATTGGCTGTAAGAAGTTCTTCATTGGCTGCCTGCAGCTCCTCATTCACCGTCTCCAACTCACCAATCGTAGTTTTCAGATCGTCCTGCGATTCCTGGAGCTCCTGCTCCAGATCTGTGATTCTTCTGGCCGCCGTGATATCCACATCATACTTTTCTGTAATGCCTTCTGTCTCTATTGTCTGTTTTTCATTAAACAGAACCGCTATCAGGCCGCTCTCTTCACCGTTTCTGCCCGGCACTGGGCAGACCACCAGATCGATCATTCTCCGCTCCTTCGGGCAGTCCACGGCTACACCAGTATAGGTAACAGAGATCTTCTCCTGACGGCAGCGGTTAATTGCCGTAGATGCCACCAAGCTCAGATCTTTGTTTACTATGCTGAAAAAGTTGAGGGTTGCCCTTCCAGAAGCCAAAGACATGTAGTCCTGATAGTTCCCAAAAAAATGAATTACATCATTTTTCTCATTTAAAATAACCGATGCTGGAAGGAAGTTTTCCAGAAACCGGGTATAAATTCCCTCCAGGACATATTCATTTTGCTCTCTGCTGCCAAGCCCGCTGGTCTTCGGCGGAACCGCCTGAATGTTTGGAATATTAAAGGCAGGCGGCGTCAAATCCTCCAGTTTTCCCTCGCCTTTATGGATATAGATCTTCTCCTGGGCACAAACTGGCTTGAAAACCGACGCATACTCGCTGGCGGTCTCGCTTTTTCCCAAAAACAGATAGCCATTATTTTTCAGAGCTGAGTGAAAGATGGCAAAAAGCCCTCTCTGGAGCACAGGCTGGAAGTAAATCATCACGTTCCGGCAGCAGATCAGATCCAGCTTCCCAAAAGGCGGATCGGAAAGCATATTGTGGGGGGCAAATATGATCATTCTGCGAATTTCTTTGGTGATTACATACTGATCATTCCGCTTTAAAAAGTATTTGCTCAGACGCTCCATGCTGACATCATCCATAATGCTCTCAGAAAAGATTCCCTTTCCCGCCTGCTCAATGGCCTTCGCATCCACATCCGTTGCAAAAATCTTGACATCCCGCTGGACATTCAGCTCCTCCAGCACCTCCTGAAAAAGAATCGCGATAGAGTAGGCTTCCTCACCTGTCGAGCAGCCGGCACTCCACACCCGGATGGGTTCCTTTGCCTCTGTCCGTTTTACAATCTCAGTGATCACCTGATTTTTCAGCTTTTCAAAAAACACTGGATCCCGGAAGAAATTGGTCACGCCAATCAAAATCTCCTTGACCAAAATTTCTGCCTCCTCACTGCTGTCGCCCAGCAGCTTGGCATACTGTATCAGATTAGAGCTATGGGTCACGACCATTCTTCTCTCAATTCTTCTCATAACAGTCGTCCGTTTATAGTATGTAAAATCAATCCCGCTGATTTTTTTTAGAATTCCATATATCTTCGTAAATGTCTCTTCGTCAGAGAAGAACTCTTCATCTGCATGGGACTGCATGAGCGTCGGATAGTTAGAAAAGTTTAAAATCTCATCTACCGTCTCTCTTGGTGACAGGACGAAATCCACCAGCCCGGTATTGATTGCGCTTTTTGGCATCCCGTCAAATTTAGCCGTAGACGGATCCTGGACCACTACCAGGCCGCCATTTTCTTTGACCGATTTGATCCCGTTGGTGCCATCCGTCCCAGTGCCTGAAAAAATAACTGCAATCGCTCTCTCCTTCTGTTCCTTCGCCAGCGAAGTAAAAAACACATCAATCGGATGATTCAGCATTCCCTGAACAAACTGGGTCAGCATCAGCTTTCCATTCTGGATCGTCATATTATTCTTAGGCGGGATCAGATAGACCGTGTTGGGTTCCACTGCCATGCCATTTTCCGCCTGCAGCACCATCATCTCTGTATTTTTCCCCAGAATGTCTGCCATCAGGCTTTTATAATCCGGCGAAAGGTGCTGAATCACCACAAAGCTCAGCCCGCTGTTGACCGGCATATAGAGCAAAAACTGCTGCAGGGCCTCCAAGCCGCCGGCAGACGCCCCTATCCCTACAATCAACGATCCCGGACCTTTTTTCTGTTCTTTTTTCTCCGCTCTTTCCTCCGCGGAATTATCATTTGCCATATTTCATACCTCCTATTTCCCCCGTCTGTTCTTCAAATACTTTTCTTCAAATGCCTCCGCCGACAGCGGCGCATCATAGTAATATCCCTGGGCATAGACACAGCCCGCCTCCAACAGAGCTGCTTTCTGTGCCTCTGTCTCCACGCCTTCCGCGACGCATACTATGCCGGAATCCTGGCAGATTTTCACCAGATCCCTCACCATCGCCTGGCTTATGGCATTTTCCGGCAAATCCTTGATCATACTCCTGTCCAGCTTGATTTCATCAAACCGCACATGGCTGAAAATAGAAAGGTTCGAATAATGGGAGCCAAAATCATCCAGAGCAAACCTCATTCCAAATTTGCGGAAGTTCTCGATAATGCGCGATAGTGTAGCTGCCTCCACGTCCCCGGCCGTCTCCGTTATCTCAATTTCCAGCAAATCCTCGGTCAGCCCCGGATACCGGCTTTTGAGGGCCAAAACAGAAGCCGGGGCAGTTGGACTCAAAAATGTAATCCGCGAAAAATTAACAGATATCGGCACCAGCGTCAGTCCTTTTTCTCTCCACTTTTCCATGCAGGTGAGAGTCCATTCCATCATATAAAAATCCAGTTCCCGAATCGATCCATCCTTTTCCATCTCCTGAATAAAATCAGCCGGGAAAACTACCTTCCCGGATTGGTCCACCCTGCGGACCAGCGCCTCCGCACCAACCAATCTTCCTGTTTTCATATCGATTTTGGGCTGAAAATAAGCGACAAACCTGCTGTTGGATGCCTCCTTTGCCAACTTTTCTCCGTATTCTTCCAAGAGTTCTTCCATACTGCCGGGCTCCTTGGGAACCTTCTCGCACCGCATAATAGCCGCAGCCTCTCTGACCAGCTCCCGCCCTGTAAAAATTCTATCAGACCAGGTATACCCGATCCGGATCTTGTTCGGATAGCGTTTCTGGAGCATCAGGCGCACCTGGGTACACTTTCCGATAAATGCCTCATGGGTCATATTAGGACACAGGACTACGAACTCGGCATCCCATGTTCTAAAAAGAAAAGCTCTGCGGAAAATACCTGCCAGGGTATCGGATACATACAGAAGAAGCTCCTTCCCATATGCAAACCCCAATGTGCTGTTGATATAAGAGAGGTTCGGAATCTCTGCCGTTATCACACCCAGTGTGGTATACGTATCGGAATCTATGGAATTAATGAAATCCAGATAGGTTCTCAAATTTCCCATTCCTGTAAGGCTGTCTCGCCCTCCTGGCTCCGTCTTTCCAGCTGTATTTTCAAACCGCTTCTGTTCCTTTAAAATATAGGGAATCAAAGTCCCCAGCAAAGCCACCTCCGCAGGATGTTCCCTGGAATTCTCTATGCAGAGGAACCCTTCTATCCCTCCATCTCCCTTCAGCGGGCACGCGGTATAGTGCCACGTCTGTCCGGCTCCGAAACCGCTTTCTCTTGAATTCTCCAGCGTTACTGCTGTCTTCTCATTCATACACCGAACCAAGACAGGAAACCGGACAATCGGCACGCCCGACATTGCTCTGCGGATGCTGTTCTTGCCAATCTCCGTCCACTCATACATCATAGTCACAGTTTTTCCGCTTTCTGACAAAGCCAAAATATATACCCGGGATGCCTGGTAATAGATCCCAATATATCGGAGAACACTTTCAATGGAGGCATCCAATGACTTTGATGTCAGCATCGCTGCAACGCAGTTGAAAGCAACGCTCTGCTCCTCCGCCGACAAGGGTTTCTCCATATCTTCATTCCGGATCAGAACACCTTTCCCGCTGTTTCCCCACTCTGTCTGCCTCTGCCAGTCCTCTGCGGCGCCCTGAAGCACCACACTGTCAGATGCGGCGCAGACACCTGTATCAGCCAGATGGGCAGCATAGGCAGAAAGCACCTGGAAATCTGCTTCTTCTGTCTTTTGGCAGGAAACGCCTGCCACAAACCGGAGGCTCCTCATCTCAAATGTATCGCTCAGCAGTACCCGAACGTAATAAAATGCTTCTTCCAGCCGTTTCTTTAACCCATTTTCGGAATCAATATTGGGGAAAAAAGCCACAAAGAGATCCTCCTGATACTGCCCCAGACACTCATCTGTCCCAAGGGACAGGCTCAGGGTCACTGCTATCGCTCTCCTCTTTTCCGTCTCAATCTCTGTCAGTTCTTCTCCCTGCGGAATCCCGATAATCCGGATTACGGCTGCTCCGCAGGTAGTTCCTATATCCGCATTAATCAGATTTTCAGCTAATTTCTGGAGTGTTCTGCTGCTGTAAAGACCTGTGACCGGATCTCGATCCGGCCGGATTCTCCACTCTTGCTCCCATCTCCGTTTTTGATCAATATCTCTCAGAAAAATCAGAGCGCCGATCTCTTCTCCCGTCTTTTTTTTAAACAAGTTTACAACGGCAGAAGTCCACCGAATCCGCCCATCTCTGTCAATACGGTAAAAATCTTTGGTAAACCATCTCTTTCCCCTGTGAAAGTCATCTAACAGGGCTGTCCTGCCCGTCCATGCAAGCATTCCCTTTTCGTGTTCTTTGGGGCAGAATTCCTTCTGCCTTACAGCGAGATACTGCGTATAGGATTGGTTTCCCGCCGTCCCAGTCAGATCATTGCCCTCCAGCCACAGTTCTTCTATTAAATCCTTCGTCAAGTTCACCCGAATTCGCCCTAACAGAGAGTACCTGAGAATGTCTGGCAGAAACCGCTTCTCCCGCATCTGCATCTGGCTCTCAGAGAGCAGTGAATTGCAGCCATTCAGCCCTACTGCCTTCAGCGGGCTTCCCGTTTCATCAAAAATCATGTGGTAGGAGAGGGAATTCCATCCAAAACTCCCTGTCTCCGAATTTCTCATAATAAAATTCCCGCTGCCCTGGGTTCTTCCCTCCAGAAGCCTCTCAGCAAACTGCCGGAAGCTGACGGCAGAATTGGATGCCACTATGCCGTTTTGAATCAAATAATCGGGGAATGCCTTCCACTGCTGTCCCTGCTCTCCAGAAGGGGACTGGCAGTCATATGCCCGGTACAATTTCTTGGGCACATCGACCTCCCACAGCTTGTAGGGAACCTGCTTCATCACTACTCTGAGCCGCTCCTCCACCTCCCGAAGAAGAGTGTCTTTTTCTGTGACTTCTGTAATGTCCGATGCAGTCTCCAGCACAATAGGATCACTCCGATCCTGGCATGCGATGCGCACAGCACGGGTTCGAATCCATCTCCAGCTTCCATTCTTGGCAGCAATCCGGTGTATATGGCCTATCACCCGGCCGTTCCGTCCTCCTTCGCGGAGAATATCCTCATAGCTGACAGCATCATCCGGGTGGATGCCGATCTCCTCCAGAAGGCAGGGAAGAGGCTCCTCGCAGCCTTCCATCCCTCTGATTCTCCTGTATGCGGGGTTGAGATAAAGCACCTGGATATTCTCCCCAACCGAGATCAGCCCTACGCCTTCCTCAATAAATTCCAGCAGCGGCAGAATATGAATAGCATCCAGCAAGGAAGTGCTGTACAGCCTTCCATCGTTCCCCTTCTGTGTATGTATCTCTCCGATGCCGGCCTGATATCCTTTTTCCTTAGAGTTCTGGCTTTCCTCCAATTCCCGGCAAGCCGTGCCGTACAGATCATCAAAATGAATGCCCTCTCCAGCCGCTATGCAGATGCCGATATAGATATCAGGCTTCCAGCCTGTCTCTCTTTCCGCATTCTCTTCCAGGACCCATTTGAGCACTGCTGCCTTTTCCCGTATCCGATCCCGAGTGATAGCGCCTGAAATAAAAACAGCAAACTCATCCCTTCCCGTTCTCCCCACAATGTCGGTCGCCCGAAACGATAAAGACAGAGTCTGCCCTATGCGATAAATTTCCTGGTCTCCAACCTGCTGGCCCAAGGTGTTATAAATTTCATCCAGCCGGCCAATGCGAATCACAAATAGCGCACAGGACGTCTGAAAATCCATGGCTGACAGATACCGCGACACATGATTTCTCACGGCCCTGCCGTCCATAAGTCTCTCCACCATTCTTATCCGCTCTTTCTTCTCTCTCCCTCAATTTTTTGCCTTCCAGTGCCGGAAGGACGAAAGGAGGAAAGTTCTGATTTTACAGTTTTATTCCCAAAAATTTCTAATGATATCTGATTTTATCACATCCATTTTAAAGTTTCAACCGGGCTGTTGATTTTCTGCCCCTATTGTTCATAAACTGTTCAAAAATCATTCAAAAACCTTTTACATTGAGAACATGATTTCTTCACGATTCCACCATATACTATAACCATAAACAACAAACAAAGTTGTTTAGCCAAAGCCTACAAGATTTTTTTCATAATACTCGAGCTGATAAGAAATTATCAGCTCTCCTCCCTTTTTCTATAACCAAAATACTCCAAGCCATTGGCAGATAGATTGAAATTCAACCTATCTGCCAATGGCTTTCCTTTTTTGGCCGCCAAGGCAGGTATCCTTTTTCACAGAAGGGTAACGGATCTGGCCTGCCAGAAGGAGGACTGCTGCCAAATTTGGCAGTGCCATGAGCCCATTGATAATATCCGATAATTCCCACACCAGTTCCAGGCGGGCTATACATCCCAAATATGCGGCAGAGAGGTAAGCTGCCAGATAGCAGAGCACTGTCCATCTTCTCTCCCCTGCCAGATATTCCGCCGCCTGTCTGCCCATGTAATACCAGGCTATGATCGTGGCAAAGGCAAACAGCATCATAGACAGAGCCGCCGCATACTCTCCCGGCTTTCCTAAAAACTCCGAAAAGCTCCGCGCTGCCAAGGAAGCGCCGTTCTCCAGAGGGAATCCTCTCTCTGAGGCCGCGCACAGGATCACCAGCGCTGTCACAGAGCACACCAGGATTGTGTCGAAAAACACTTCAAAAACAGCCCACATGCCCTGAATCTCCGGACGTCCATCCTCTGCTGTTCCGTGGAGGATCGCCAGGCTGCCTAAACCTGCCTCATTGGAAAAGACGCCCCTGGCAACGCCGTACTGGACAGCCGATTTCATTCCCCATCCGGCCGCACCCCCGGCGAGGCTTCTGGCTGCTCCCTCCGGGCAGAAAGCGGCTGAGATAATGTTCCCCAGCACCGCAGGAATCTGCCGGCGGCACAGAAACAGCACCGCCAGAGATGCCGCCAGATAAACGCCAGCTGACCAGGGGACCAGCCTTCCCGCAGTCCGGGCAATTCGTCCGGTTCCCCCTGTAATCACGGCTGCTGTCAGGATCACCACAAGAAAGCCGCAGAGTTCCCTGGGAAGCCCCCAGGCAAATTCAGCGGCCTCTGCCAGGGAGTTGGCCTGAACCATGCTCCCCATTCCTAAGGAGGCTAATACGCAGAAGATGCTGTATGCCCCTGCCAAAACCGGCAGATTTGCTCCCGCTCTCAGCGTCACCATGGGACCGCAGAGCCATCTCCCCTCCCAGTTCCGGATTCTGTGGCGGAGCCCCAGCCAAGTCTCCCCGTAGGCCGTCATCATTCCGATCATCGCTGACACCCACATCCAAAATACAGCTCCTGGGCCTCCTGCCGTCAAAGCGGTCGCCACCCCAACGATATTTCCAGTCCCCACTGTAGCTGCCAGAGCTGTGCAGGCGGTTTGAATCTGGGAAATTTTTTCCTGCCCGGCGCCCGTTCCCTCTCCAGACAGCAGCGTTCCGGCTGTGCTCTTCATCCACAGGGCAATCCCTCTGACCTGAAACCCCCGGGAGCGCACCGTCAAGTACAGTCCGGTTCCCAAGAAAAGCACCAGCAGCCACGGTCCCCATACAACCTGATGGATCTGGTGAATCCAATCTGCCATATTCCTGCCTCCTCCCATCTCGGCGCCGCTGTACTCCAGCTTATTCTTTTTCGTCTGATAATATGCTGGAATCTCCTATCGCAATACCGGAAAATTTGTGCTAGAATATAACTGTTCTGTACAGGCGCCGCCAATGCAGTCCCTTTGGCTGCCGCCCGGCGCGAAATCAAAGAGAGGAGCTGTGCCATGCCCGGCTTTACCACACACTATATTTTGGGGATGAAGGCGTACAATGATATGCCTCCCTGCCAGTTAAAATTTATCATTGCCAAATACCGCTGGCTGTACCAGCTTGGCCTTCAGGGACCAGATATGTTCTTTTACAATATTCCCATTCTGCGCCACAGGGATTACCGCAATGTCGGTTCCTATATGCATGAACACCACGTAAACAAATTTTTCCGCTGCTGCCTGATCCATATCTCCCAGATCGAATCCCGTCAGCAGCGGGAGCAGGCTCTGGCCTATTTCTGCGGATATCTGGGCCATTACATCGGGGACTATATCTGCCATCCCTTTGTCTATGGCCGGATCCATTACGATATCAGCAATCCTACCAACCATTACCATGGCCTCCACGCCATGCTGGAAAATGATATTGATGCTCTTCTGCTCTATAAATATAAAAAGAAAAAGCCGTCCCAATTCAACCAGGCGGCTACCATCTGTTTAAATGGCCTGGAAACTCAGTTTATATCCAGATTCCTGGCCCAGTGCATCAATGAAACGTATTATCCCATCAGCTACAAAAATAATTTTCAGATTACCCCCCGGATGGTGCACCGCTCAATCCTGGCCATGCGCTTCGGCTGCCGAACCTTGGCTGATAAATCTGGAAAAAAGCAGGCACGGATCGAATTTTTTGAATCTCTGTTCTTAAAGCATCCCGTCGCCTCGTCTAAAATTGTAACGGACAAAGTCGCTTCGCCCAGGAAGAGCCTCAACTCTGACCATGAAGTTTGGTGCAATCCGTGGAACCATCAGATGGCTTCCACTGCTTCTTTCCCAGATCTGTTCCGCCAGTCATTGATGAAGTGCAGAACGGTTTATTTTCACATCAACACCCTGGTCAGTTCCGGGGATATCACCCGGCCTGAGACCTTCGGATCCCTGCTGGAGGAATTGGGAAATTACTCGTTCCACAGCGGTCTCCCGGTTAATGACTGACATGCCAATGCCCATTCCTAAGATTTTATCAGACAAAAAATCCCTGGCTGTCAGGAGCTTCCAGAAAGCCTATCCTGCCAGCCAGGGATTTTTTATTCGCTTATTCTTTTTTATTCCTCGTGGCTCTCCACAGGGATGAAGGTCCTGCGGCCCGCAATCTCTGTCTTTTTCAGCTCCGCCGCCGCTGCCTGGACAGCCTCCTCACAAAACTGTTCCTGGGAGTTTACCTGGATTTTTCCTCTCCGGTCAGGCTTCTCATAACTTCCATCCGGCTGCAGAACATGAGCCTTTACATTGTCAGCCAGTTCTACCTCCAGAATGTGCATAACCTTTTTCTGAATTTCTTCCTCTTCCACCGGAAATACGATCTCTACCCGCTTATCCAGATTTCTAGGCATCCAGTCAGCACTTCCCATAAATAGTTTAGGATCTCCATCATTCTCGAAATAGAAGATCCGGCTGTGCTCCAAAAAGTTCCCCACAATGGAACGAACCGAGATATTCTCACTGAGTCCCGGAATTCCTGCCTTCAGGCAGCAGATTCCCCTTACGATCAGTTCGATCTTAACGCCGGCACAGCTTGCCTCATAGAGTGCCGCAATGATCTCCTTGTCACAGAGAGAATTCATCTTGGCAATAATGTGGGACTGCCTGTGTTTTCTCGCATTATCCGTCTCCCTCCTGATTCGCCGCAGCATCGTATCTCTCAGCCAGATGGGAGCCACCGCCAGACGGTTCCAGCTCAGGGGCTCTGAATAGCCCGACAGCATGTTAAATACAGCGGTCGCATCCTCCCCATAGAGGGGATTGCATGTCAAAATTCCGCAGTCCGTGTACAGTTTCGCTGTAGAATCATTGTAGTTTCCGGTTCCCAGGTGAACATACCGCCGAATGCCGTCCTCCTCCCGGCGAACGACCAGAGTAATCTTACTGTGGGTCTTCAGCCCCACCAGGCCGTAAATAACGTGACAGCCCGCTTTCTCCAGCTTCTTTGCCCAGATAATATTGTTTTCCTCGTCAAATCTGGCCTTTAATTCGACTAGAACTGAGACCTGCTTTCCATTATCAGCAGCTTCCGCCAGGGCAGCGATAATGGGAGAATTGCCGCTGACCCGGTAAAGAGTCTGCTTAATTGCCAGGACATCGGGATCCTTTGCCGCAGTACGGACAAAATTCACCACTGGATCAAAAGTCTGATATGGGTGGTGAAGCAGGATGTCTCCCTTGCGGATATTCGTAAAAATATCGTCCTCATTCATCAGCTCTGGAACGGGCTGCGGGCGGTAGATCGGGGTTTTTAGGTGATCAAATCCCTGCATCCCGTACATTTTCATCAGAAATGTCAGATCAAGGGGGCCATTGATCTCATAGATGGCTTCGTTTTCTACCTGAAGTTCTTTTTTCAGAATCTTCAACAGCCGTTTATCGACCTTGTCTTCAATCTCCAGCCGGATAACCTCCCCCCACTGGCGTTTCTTTAATTGTTTCTGGATCTCCTCCAGAAGGTCCACCGCCTCCTCTTCATCAATGGTCAGATCAGCATTTCTCATAATTCGGAACGGATGCGCGGCAATAATATCGTAATTCAGGAAGAGGGACTGCATATTCTTCTCAATGATCTCCTCCAGGAGGATCACGTTGTGCATCTCTCTCCCATCCTCTTCTGCGGTAACTGGGAGTTCTACGATTCTCGGAAGGCCGGAAGGCACCTGAACCATCGCAAATTCCAGCTCCTTATCCCCCTTCTTCTTTCTCAGAAGGGCGGCAATATTCAGCGTCTTATTGCGGATCAGGGGAAATGGTCTGGAGGAATCTACCGCCATGGGCGTCAGCACAGGATACACATTTTCCTGGAAATACCGGTCTGCAAACTCTGCCTGCTCCTCAGTCATCTCCTCATACCCGTCCACCACGTTCAGCCCATTCTGCCTGAGAGCAGGGAGAAGAGAGCGATTGTAAGTGGAATACTGGAGATTGACCAGCTCGTGGGCCTTCAGTCCGATCTTCACAAGCTGTTCCTCCGCTGTCATTCCGGCAATGTCCGGCTTGGTGTATTTGGCGTGAACCATATCCTTTAAGGATGCCACCCGAACCATAAAAAATTCATCCAGATTTGATGCGGTAATACTTAAAAATTTTAAGCGTTCAAACAGCGGCAGGCTTTTATCCCGCGCCTCACTCAATACCCGATAGTTAAACTCCAGCCAGCTCAGCTCACGATTTACATAATTTTTCGGGTTTAAAAAGTCCTGCGTCTGCATTCCTGTTTCTCCCATAATTATCCCTTCCTTTTCTGTCTCAGAATCGGCCTGATTCCGTAGACCTCTTCAAAAAAGTCTGCTTTCTGCTCAAAGGACATCCTCTCCAGAGAAATATCCCCTGGATAATCTGTGGTAATAACGAGACTGTTGTCCTTCAGTGCCATTTTGCAGCCCACCAGCTTTTGGCGATGGCTTCTGTCCATGGAATTGGCCAGCCTTAAAATAGCCGTCAGCTTCGCTATGGTCATGTTTACTTTGCTGATATCCATCTCTGTCATGCCGCTGCGGAATACCCCTTCCTCCAGGTGCACATGATCATAGTCAAAATCCCGGATATTGTACCGGATAATATTCGCTACGATCTCCCGCTCCAGATGGCTCAGACCGATAATCTCTGTGGACATCACAATGTTGTAAGCACATTCGTTGGAATTCTTCATGCTGATAAATTTCCCGCATGCGTGGAGAAGGACAGCGATCTGGAGGAGAAGTCTCTCCCTCTTTCCCATCCCGTGAAGCCGCCTCATAGTGTCAAAAATAGCCAGGGCGTGGAGCTCCAAAGCCTGATTGTGGCTGGTGTGGCATTTATAGCGCTTTGCCAGGTTTCTTGCCTCAATGACAATATCCCTCTCGAAATCGTGGTTAAATTTGATCAGCTTCATCGAATCGGCATACTCTGCCGCAATCCCGTCACACAGGCGGATTCCGGGAACCCAGATATTCTCAGCGCCGGTGATATCCAGAATCTTTTTGTAGATCACTGCGCTTGGAAGAAGCAGCTTAGCATACTCTGTGTTAACGCCCAGGTGGTCGGCAATAGCCTCCAGCCCCATAGTCAGCAGTTGGCTGTACGCCCGCTCTACATCGTTCCGGTTAATCTTTTCCGGAAACGGATTCTGTTCTCCCCGGAAAAGGTACAGTGTATTTTTCCCAATCCCGATAATATTCTTAATTTCCCGGTCCTTCAGGTGGATCTTGCGGAATGTAAACAGTTCATTGTCAACAATCTCCCCTATCAGGTCCATAGTCAGGGACATATTGGCGGGAATTCCGGAGAGAAGCTGACGAATTCTCAGCGCTCCCAGCGGAAGATTCTGGGTGGTCACCAAGCTCTCTTTGTCAAACAGGGTAAGCTGCATGCTCCCAAATCCTACATCTACGATGGCTGTCCCTTTCTGAATGTATTTATTAAACTCTTCATCTTTGATAGCGATCGCCTTGTAGCTGATAAAACGCTGTTCCGAATTGCTGATAACCTTTACGTCCAGCCCGGTTCTGACCTTTATGTGATCCAGAACCATCTGATTATTCTGAGCCTCCCGCATAGCGCTGGTAGCGTAGGCCCGGTAAGCCTGAACCTTGTATCCCTTCATAATTCTGGCAAAATCCTCCAGAATACGGCACACCTCATCTATCCTCTCATACGTGATTCTCCCCAGCTTGTAGGTGTCTCTTCCCCAGGCAATGACATGGCGCAGATGATCCACCAGTCGGATCCCGATCTTGGGAGAAATTTCATAGATACCCATCTCAATTTCAAAAGAACCAACATCAATAGCCGCAAATGTCTGTATCCCAGCCATAGCTTATTCCTCCTTTTTTCCAAGCAGGTATGTAATAAACTGGGCAGCCGTGCGCCCGGAAAGGCCGCCGTGGTAAAGCTCCCATTTATTTGCTTCCGCAAGCAGCTCCTCCTGCGGCATGGAGATGCCGCTGCGCTCTGCCAGGGTTTTTACAATCTCCTGGAATTCCAATTTATCCGGTGCCCCATAGTAAATCGTCACGCCGAACCTTGCTACAAGGGAAAGTTTCTCCTGAACCGTATCATTGCCGTGAAGGTCATCCAAAATCTCCCTCTTGTCGCTGAATTTCTCCCGAATCAGATGGCGGCGGTTGGAAGTGGCATAGATCAGGACATTGGACGGCTTCTTGCCCAATCCTCCCTCTATGATGGCTTTCAGGTACTTATACTCAATCTCAAAATCTTCAAAAGAGAGGTCATCCATATAAATAATAAATTTATAATTCCGGTCTTTGATCTCTTCCAGAACGTTGGACAAGCAGCGGAATTGATGCTTGTAAACCTCGATCATCCGCAATCCTTTATCATAATACTCATTCAGTATGGCCTTAATGCTGGAGGATTTTCCAGTACCCGCATCCCCGTAGAGAAGGACATTGTTGGCCTCCTTCCCTGCAATAAATGCCTCTGTGTTTGCAATGAGCTTCTGTTTCTGCAGCTCATAACCCACCAGGTCTTTCAAATACACGTGGTCAATCCGGGTGATGGGTTCAATGCGGGAAAGCCCGGCACCCTCAGGCCCATTTTCTTCTATGCGGAAGGCTTTATTCAATCCAAACCGCCCTACGCCAAATTCCCGGTAAAATCCAGTCACATAATCTTGAAATTCTTTGGGATCAGCAGCCTCCTCCAGCTCTCTTGCCAGCATAATGATTCTGTCTCTGATCCGGCGGTTAAATGCTCTTCCCGTCCGTTCTGCGGCATGGTAGGCTGCCAGGTTTTTCCAGAAATCCCCTGGAAGCCCTGCAATATCCAGATCGAACAGCTCTTTTATCAGGCCAAAGTCATTGGCTGCCAGCTCTCGGATCGTTCCTTCTGCCGGCTCCGCTATCTCGCAGGCTGTGCTGTAGGCATTCTCGTGATTTGCAAGGCAGTAGGCCAGGAAACAGTGCCAGAGATTCCCCTCAAAGCCATATCTGGCTGCCAGCTCTAACAGCCGGTTGGCGCACTGCCAGGGATCCCACTTTCCAGCAGTCTCTTCCCCCTCCAGCAGCGCTGCCATAGAGTCCAAAAGCATCTGTTCATCCAGATCCCGGTATAATATCAATCTTGATGTCTTTCCCATTTTCCTTCATTCCTTTATGTGACCTATCAATAGTTTCCTAAAATCCGCATATTGACGGACTCTTTTTCAATCCCCAGCAGGGCATTGTGCACCGGGGCATCTGCCAGGCTTCCCTCGATATCCACGAAGAAACGGTATTCCCAATTTCTGCCAGGTATGGGCCTGGATTCAATCATCACCATATTTACGTTATTGAAAATAAAATTTCCCAGCATATTGTAGAGGGATCCGCTCTTATGGGGCAGCTCGAAGCAGATGCTGACCTTCCCGGCTCCTTTCCGGTAAATAGGCTGGTTTGCCAGCACAATAAACCGGGTGGTATTGTTTTTATTATGGTTGATGCCGGCCTTTAAGACCTGCAGCCCATACAAACGCCCTGCCGTCTCGCTGGCCACAGCAGCCTGGGCAGGATCCTGATCCTCCAGAACCTTTTTTGCCGCCACCGCAGTATTCGCCACGCTGACCTGCCTCCATTTTTTGTTTGAATTTAAATAGACAGAGCTCTGCATCAGAGCCTGAGGGTGGGAATATACCGTGCGTATCTCCTCCAAAGACGCCCCCGGAAGTCCCAGCAGAGCGTGGTTTACTGTCAGGAGCACTTCACCTACTATGTAATTATTGTACTTGACCAGAAGATCGTAATTGTCGCTGACCGCTCCTGCAGAGGAATTCTCAATAGGCAGGACCGCATAGGCGGCCCTGCCTTTCTCAACCTCCAGCATAGCGTCCTCCCAGGTGGGAACGTGGTAGACATCCGCATCTTCCCCAAAAAATTCCAGGGCCGCGGCATGGCTGTATGCCCCTTCCACCCCCTGGTAAACAACGCGAACACCTTCTTTGTTCAATTCTTCCACTTCCCGGAATCCCGTCTCGCCGCGTTTTCCATGCTCCGCCAAGATCTGGTACTGGTAACGGCGGCTGATCGTCATAATCTGAGAAAAAAGTTCTGCTACTGCCTGTTTATTAAAATCACCATGAGCCAGCTCCCTGGCCGCCTCCAGCTTCTGTTTTTCTCTTTCACCGTCGTACACGGCTTTCCCTGTCCGGATCTTGAACTCAGCCACATTGCCGCACAGGCTCATCCGTTCCTCAAACAATTCCACTAATTTTCTGTCGATCTGATCTAACTGTTCCCTGATCTCCTGCAGATTCCACTCTTTCATATGTACCTCTTCACTCATTCTCCATCTCCTCCAGCATTCCGATGATCACATCACGGACGTAAGCACCGGAAAATTTTCTCTTCTCTGGCGGCAGCTCTTTCAGATAGATCGGTTTCCCGTACCGCACCTTGACGCTGGCCTTTCGGATAAACGGAATATGTTTTTCAAAAATATCGGCGGTCCCTACCATCGCTACGGGGATCACCGGACAGCCGCTTTTCTCGGCAATCTTCAGGCTCCCTTCCTTATAAGGGAGGAGATCTGTCAATTTTTCATTGGTGTTGCGGGTTCCCTCGGGAAAGATCCAAACGGAGATTCCCCGCTTCACCTGGTCGATCCCTTTCAGGATCGTTTTCAGCCCCTCTTTCAGGTCGTGACGGTCTAAAAAAAGGCAGTTGACATTTTTCATCCATTCTCTCAGAGAAGGATACCTGTCCATTTCTTTCTTGGCTACAAACCCTGTCAGCCCGGGCACCGTAACATAGCCCAGCAAAATATCAAAATAGCTCCTGTGATTTCCTACGTACAGTACAGCCCGATCCCGCGGGATATTTTCCAGCCCCTCTACTGTATAAGAGACGCCGCTGACCCTCAAAAGGAGCCGGAACATAAACTGTACAATCCTGAGACACTGCCAATTTTTTTTCTGAGGATTCTTTTTCCCCAAAAAATGTTCATATATTAAAATGGGAATACTTAAAATCAAAAAAGATATCAGAATAAATGCCAACAGAATAAATCGTATCATAATACAGTATGCCTCCGGTTTTTTCAGCCGCGTACTAGAAACCGGCGCTGGCCCGCCGATCTGCACCGCAGGATTCTGTTTTATTATATAGAATCCGCCAGGCAAATACAAGACTAACGCAAAAATTTTACTTTTTCCCAAAGCCTGTGATCTTTTCAAATAGCAGTCCGGTGATAAACCAGAGAGGAGCGAAATCCAGGCGGATCAGGCCGTTGATGCTGGAATGGCGTCCCGTGTAATCCCAGGGGCAGATTCCTCGGCGCCGCAGCCAGAACCCGCACACATATTCTGCCGCAAAAATCAGTACCATATACAGGAGTCCATGGCGCATAGTCCGATCGGTCTGGTTCAGCTCTGTCCCAGGGCCTCGGCTCCCATCCTGAATCCACTGATCTGTTATTTTCCCTATAGGTCCCAAAAAAGCCCCCATCCCGTAGATCGGAAACATCAGCAGGGATGTCCTTCCCATCAGCCGCCAATCTCCGGCCGCAATCGAATCAATAGAGGTAAAGATCACCTCCAGGCACCAGCCAGTCACCCCGCATTTGAAAAAATTTACAGGCAGTTCCTTCAATTTCATCCATGTCTTCATGGGGCTTAGTATGTACTGCCAAAATGATTTTATTCAGAGGAGTGGGAAAAGGATCCTTCTGGAAATATTGGTTTCACAGGGAGCCCCCTATGAAACCAATATAAGCCCCAAACTGTCTGATTCACAGTTTGAGGCTTTCTGTTACAGCAGCGGAGACAGCAGACGGCTCCCCTGTTCTTTTATGCGAATTAAAAGGTTTCTCTTTTCATAAATTTCCGGCGTGATCTCCCGGCAGTGATAGAGGTCATTGCGGAAGATTTCTTCCAGCTCACAAGTCACATCCTCATCGTAGATCGTGGCATTTACTTCAAAATTCAGCTCAAAACTGCGGATATCCATGTTTGCCGTTCCATAGCAGCTCACTCTGCCGTCCACCATAACTCCTTTCGCATGGAGGAAACCGTTGTCGTATACATAACAGCGTGCTCCTGCCTGGAGCAGCTCTCCGGCATAAGAGTAGGTAGCCCAGTAGACAAACGGGTGATCCGGCTTGCATGGGATCATCAGACGCACATCCACGCCTGATCGGGCTGCAATCTTAAGCGCTGACAGAATCGCATCATCCGGAACGAAATACGGTGTCTGGATGTAAATATTCTTCCGGGCCTTGTGGAACAGTTCCAGATAGTTGTTCCGCACCTGTCGGTCCAGAGTGTCAGGACCGCTGGCCACGATCTGAATCGCCAGCAGACGCTGCTCTCCGCTCTGTATGGCATTTTCCAGCTTCGTCCGATCCTCAGCCTCAAAGTAGGCCATGTTCGTAAACAGATTTTCGTGGGTGGCGTAATTCCAGTCCAGCGCGAACCGGATCTGAAGTCCGACAGCGGCATCCCCTGTAATCCTCAGATGAGTATCTCTCCAATACCCGAATTTCGGGTCTCTTGAAATGTATTCTCTGCCGATGTTAAAGCCTCCTACATACCCAATATTTCCGTCTATCACCACAATTTTTCTGTGGTTGCGGTAATTAATGCGCAGATTCAGCCGTCCCAGAAGAGCCGGGAAGAACACGCCTACCTTGACGCCGGCTTTCTCCAGCTCCTCCCAGCGTTTCTTAGGCATAAACCGCCCGCCCATCCCATCGTAAAGGATCCTTACCTCCACGCCATTGCGCACCCGGTCAATCAGAATGGGAACTATGGAATCAAATAATTCGTCATTTTTAATGATATAATATTGAATGTGGATAAAACGGCGGGCCTTCCTGAGGGAGCGGCGCAGATCTTCAAATTTGGCCTCGCCGTCTGTAAATATCTCCAACTCATTGTGAACTGTCATCACACAGCCCGAAGTCTTTAAATTGTACATGATCAAGTCGCCATAGTCGCGAACCAGCGGGTCTTCCAGATTTTCATGGTTAAAAGACCGCAGCATCTCTTCCTGGCTCTCGATGGAATAGCGCATCTTGTCTTCCACATTTTTGATCCGAAACATTTTGCTCTTGTGGAAATCCTGTCCAATCAGAAGATAGAACAAGATTCCAAATCCCGGAATAAAGTAGAGCGCCAGCAGCCATGTCCAGACCGCCTTGGGATCCCTTCTCTGGAAGAAGACGATGATCACTGACAGAAGCAGATTGACATAAATAATATTGTCGATCAGCCAATCCCAGCCTGTCAATGCCGCTTCAAAAATTGCTGTCATACCTGTTTCCTTTCCTGCGAACAGCATCCGCACACACGGATACTAACTATCACCCTTTAAACTGATTAACTGCCGGGTCATAGGACCAGCCTGCATCCTTCAGCTTTTTTTCCAGCTCATCTCTGTCCAGATCCAGCGCCAGGCAGCATTCGTCCAGGGACGGATAATGATCTCTGAGCTGGGTATTCATGTAGCTGAGAAGCATAACCGGGTCTTTCGGTACCATCATATGTTTTCTCCCTTCAGGGCCGCCTATCAGCCTTCCACCGGAACGATCGCCCGCTCTTCTCCAGCAGCGACTGTATCGTTCACTAGATCCGGCTCAGCGTCCTCCCCATTGCTGACAGTTGAAACCTTCACAGTAAAACCGTACTCTTTAAAAAATCCGCCGTAGGAATCAGCAGAAGACATTTCGTAATAATTGTTCTGAATGTAAACCTCGTCATTGATCGCCTTGATCAGGGCTGTGGCATAGTCAACAGCCTCTTCCTTTGATGTATCGTCGGACACAATCATCTCTACGTTGACCATCTTATCCGTATCGTTGACATTAAATCCTATCTGATTCAATTTAGGGTAATCCTCGGATTCCATAAAGGACTCCCCGAGATCCTCCTGAACCTGTTCCCAAACAATGGTTACATCTTCCTTTATGGTAAAATCAGGTTCCGCTGCTTCTCCGCTGGGAGCCACAATATTGCTCTGTGTACAACCACACAGCAGCATGGCCGCGCATCCTAACACTGCCAGTAATTTCTTAGTCCTTTTCATATGGACGTTCCTCCTTTTCCGCCATCTTTCTCTTTTGCGGTATTTTGTATTATAGCTAATGTTCCGGATTTTTAACAGTGTTTTTTTTCAAATGTCATAAAATCTTCATTTTTTTTCTTGATTTTTCCTCCCCGCAGTGCTATCATGTTCAATATAATCGTTTTTTTCTATTTTTTGAACACAAAAGGAGCTATTTCTATGAAACCACGTATCGACTGGCTGTCTACTATTGTTCCCCTGATCACAGTCATTGCACTGTGTGTTTTGTTTATGGCAAGTCCGGAGCAATCCTCTTCTGTACTGTCCTCCATCCGATTTTTCCTGGGCGAACAGTTTGGAAGCTACTATCTCATTATCGGTCTGGGCGTCTTTCTTCTGAGCCTCTACATCGCGTTTTCCCGCTACGGCTCTATCAGACTTGGGAAGCCGGATGAAAAGCCGCTCTATACAGATTTTCAGTGGGGATCTATGATGTTTACATCAGGGCTGGCTGCTGACATCTTATTCTATTCTCTGTGTGAATGGATGCTCTACGCCAATGAACCTCATATCACCGATATGGGAACGATCCAGGACTGGGCTTCCACCTACCCACTCTTCCACTGGGGACCTATTCCCTGGAGCTTCTACATGGTGCTGGCCGTCGCCTTCGGCTTCATGCTCCACGTAAAAAAACGGACTAAACAGAAATTCTCTGAAGCCTGCCGCCCGCTGCTGGGAAAGCAGACAGACGGAATTCTAGGAAGACTTATTGACCTGCTGGCTGTTTTCGCCCTCCTGGCGGGAACCGCCACCACGTTTTCCCTCTCTTCCCCTTTGCTGTCTATGGTTTTCAGCCGCTTTTTCGGAATCCCAGAGTCCAATATGCTGACCATCGCCATCCTGGTGATCATCGGAGCCGTATATATTGTGACTGTGTATTTTGGAATGAAGGGGGTGGCTCGGCTTGCCGCCGGCTGTGTCTATTTCTTCTTTGCCCTGCTGATTTACGTCTTTGTGGGAGGCGGAAAGGGCCGCTATATTATAGAAACGGGTCTTACGTCCATCGGAAATCTGGTTCAGAATTTCATTGGCATGTCCACCTGGACAGATGCCCTCCGAACCTCATCTTTCCCGCAAAACTGGACAATCTTTTACTGGGCTTACTGGATGGTCTGGTGCGTGGCTGCACCATTCTTTATTGGAACGATCAGCAAAGGCCGCACCATCCGTCAGACAATCCTGGGCGGCTACATCTTCGGGGTAGCCGGGACATTTCTGTCCTTCATTGTGCTGGGGAACTACGGGCTTGGTCTCCAAATGCATGGGGAGCTGGATCTCCTGGGCGCCTATGCCCAAAGCGGTGATCTGTATGCCGCAATCCTCTCCATCATGGACACTCTTCCTCTCCCCATTATCGGTCTGGTACTCCTGGCCATATCTATGATTACGTTTTACGCCACGTCCTATGATGCACTGGCTTTGGTGGGAGCTTCCTATTCTTATACAGATCTGCCTGACGGACAGCACCCCTCCCGGGCTGTACAGCTTTTCTGGGCTGTCCTGCTGATCCTGCTTCCCATTGCCCTGGTGTTTTCAGAGAACTCTATGTCCAACCTGCAGACCGTATCAATCATAGCCGCCTTCCCTCTCGGGATCGTCATCATTCTGATGATCGCCAGCTTCTTTAAAGACGCTAATGAATATTTGAAAAAACAGTAAAATCGGAGCCAGGCCCATTCATTCCGGCCTGGCTCTTTCCTTTTCTCTCACTTCAGCGCCTTTTGCATCCTCATCACAATCGGTTTTTATCTCCCCACTCGCACATCCCATCCAGAATGGGGATCAGCGACTTTCCTCTCTCTGTCAGGCTATATTCTACCTTCGGGGGAATCTGAGGATATTCTTCCCGGTGGACAAGCTGATCCGCCTCCAGCTCCTTTAAGGTAGAGCTCAATGTCTTGTAGGAGATCTCTCCGATATATTTTTTCATTTCATTGAAGCGAACCACCCCAAATTCCATCAAGGTATATAAAATCGTCATTTTATATTTCCCATTGATCAGCGACAGTGTGTAGCTGAATCCCGTGGTGCTGAGGCATTCGTCCGATATACATCTCTTCTCCATCTTTTCGCTTCCCTTCTGGCAAGTATCATATATTGTTGTATCTGCTTACTTTATGTCTCATTCTTGCTGCCATTATAATGCCGTGGAAAGGAAAAGTCAAACAAAAAGGATGAGACCCTCTGGATCTCATCCTATTTTAGTTCCTAAACTTCAAAGAGTTTACGTAATTTTACTTCGGCCGCGCCTTCGTCACTTCCTCCCAAATAGAAGACTAGGCCATTTCCTCTTGGTTGCAGCCCCGTCTGCATCGCCTCATAATCCTTTACATTAATCTTTGATGTATCCCCTTGAATATAGATATCGCAGGTAAATTGATTCGCTGTCCTGACAAGATAGGATATCGGCAACGTTCGATACGGGGCTAGGATGTTAACGCGCTTCGTCAACATACACCTCACCCCTTTAATACAAAAAAGCGATTGTCAAACAGTTTCTGAAAGCCCCCAAATGTTTTCATACAATTATTCTACTATATTTTTGACATTTATACAATAGTAAAATGGCAGGTTTCGCAAAAAAATAACAAACTTTTTAATCCTCAAAATTTTTTATATCATCTACAATATAAATCGGGCGGTCCTTCAGCTCATTAAACAGAACCGAGATATACTCCCCTATAATGCCGACAACTGCAAACAGCATGGCGAACATAAAACAGATCAAAACTACTATCGTCGCATAGCCGCTGGGTGCCCCCTGGCGGGTAATCAATGTATAGACCAGCACGATGATTCCAATCAGAGCCGAAAAAATTCCTGCATAAATCCCCAGCTTCAGCGGCATATTGGAAAAGCACATAATCGTATTGACAGAGAAGCGCAGCAGCTTTGCCAGACTGTACTTGCTCTCTCCAGCCACCCTGGGATGGGCCTCGTACTCAATAGATGTTTTGGCAAACCCGATATTCTGTACATATCCTCTCAGAAAGCGAACCCGCTCTCTGTAGTTCCTTTTCAGCACGTCTGCAGCCTTCCTGCCAACTGCAAAGAAGTCTGAAGCGTTGGGTTCAAAGTGCACATCTGAGATCCGGTTGATCAGCTTGTAGAAAGCAGCGGAGGTCACATTTTTCATCCACCCGGCGCTGGTATTGCTGGTGCGAACCATAGTGACAATTTCAAATCCCGCCTCCAGTTTCTTTACAATCTCCGGAAGATACTCCGGCGGATGCTGAAGGTCTGCATCCATACAGACGATCCCATCGCCTCTGCTGTAATCCAGTCCGGCGATCATAGCCGCCTCATGGCCAAAGTTCCTGGAAAAGGAAATTACCTTGATCCGGCTGTCCTGCTCTGCCAGGCTTTCCAGAATTTCCCGGCTGCCGTCACCGCTCCCATCATTGACAAACAAAAGCTCCCAATCCCAGTCCAGCTTTTCCAGGATGGGAATCGTCTGACGGCAAAATTCATTCAGCGCGTTTTCTTCATTATATACGGAAACCACCACTGACAGCCTCTTTCTGCCACTTGCTCTGTCCACGTTCTTTCCTCCATCTGATGTCGAATTTTCAGACTTTTTCTCCTCAAAAATTTTATGCTACCAGATTTTAATTTCTGTATCTGAGTGGGCCGGAACCCTTTTTTCCTCCGGCGGCAGAGTCATATAGTCCCCGTAAACCAGGGTGAGGATCTCATGCCATCCGGCTGGAGCCATCAGCATCTCCCCTTCAAACTCCATATCTACTGTCCGACTGCACCACTCTTTTTTTAAGGTCACGTAGAGGTAATCTGGCTGGTAATTGCTGTAATAGCAGAGGCTGCTTTTCCCCTTCCGGTCCTTCACTGCGGCGCAAAACTGCATCCGGCGTATCCATCTCATAGGCAAAATCTTCCCTGCCGCTGAGAGGCCGCCTACCATAATTTTTTCCGGCAGACTGTATTTAGAAAAATCCAGCCGATACCTGTGTCCCATAGCCAGGCCGTAGATCGCCTTCTGGATGAACTTTGTGAAGGCCGCCTGAAAACGGTTTTCCGGCAGCTCATCCAAAATGAACAGATCCACCCAGAGGTGGTTCAGCTTTCCGCCGTAGAAAGCCATCTCTGCACTATCCTCATGGGTACGGCTGTTATCATATAAAATCCTTGCGGTAAAGTCAAAAAAGGCTGTTCCATCTCTCAGATCTCCCGGTTCCAGAAGCGTCATCCCCGGGGCCAGCTCCCGTTTCGCCGCGCGGATAAACCGGGTATAATTATCCCGGGTAAAGGCTACATCTGCGTCATCGTCCCAGGGGATAAATCCCTTATGGCGAACCGCCCCCAGAAGAGTCCCTGCATCCAAAAGATACTGGATCCCCTCCTTCCGGCAGATTCGGTCGATCTCTCTCAAAATTTTCAAGTTTGCCTGATGCACATTTGCAAGATCCATGGGACTCCCTTCCTTTCTCATTTCTGCATCTGCCGGGCAGGCAGCTCTGTACTAACTCCGGATTCCCTCCCGGATCGTCTCTGCCATATAATCCATCATCTCATCTGTCATTCCCGGATAAACGCCGACCCAGAAGGTATCTCTCATAATCCGGTCTGTCACCGGCAGATCCCCGATGACCCGGTATCCGGCCTGACTATCTTTCCGGCCATTCTTCTCCGCCTCTCTCTTGGCTGCTCTCATCTCGTCGAAGCACGGATGCTTGGTCAGATTACCAGCAAACAGCATGCGGGTCTGAATTCCATGGCTCTCTACATACTGAACCAGCCGGTTCCGGTCCACACCCTCTCTGCATGTAATCAGGAAGCCGAACCAACTGGGCTCCGATCCCGGGCACGGCTCGGGGAGAATCAGAACGTCCTCCGTCCCTTGAAGTCCTTCCCGAAGCCGTTCAAAGTTGCGGCGGCGTCTCTTTACAAATTCCGGGAATTTCTTTAACTGGGCACATCCGATGGCTGCCTGAAGATCCGTCGCCTTCAGATTGTAGCCGAAATGGGAATAGACGTATTTGTGGTCATATCCCAGAGGCAGCTCTCCATACTGGCGGTCAAACCGGTGGCCGCACATGTTGTCTCTGCCCGACGGGCAGACACAGTCCCGGCCCCAGTCGCGGAAAGAGCGAATAATCTTGTTTAACAGCGGGCTGTCGGTATAGACAGCCCCTCCTTCCCCCATAGTCATGTGGTGAGGCGGATAAAAGCTGGAGGTTCCGATATCGCCGATGGTTCCGGTCAGGCGGCTCTCCCCGTCTATGGTGTAGCGGCTTCCCAGTGCGTCACAGTTATCCTCCACCAGCCACAGACCATGCTCTGTGCAGAAATCTTTTACCCGCTTCAAATCAAATGGATTTCCCAGCGTATGGGCAACCATCACAGCCTTGGTCTTTTCAGACAAGGCAGCCTCCAGCATGGACGTATCAAGATTGTACTGGGGAATCGTCACATCCACAAAAACCGGTACCGCCCCATACTGGATCATCGGATTAACCGTTGTGGGGAAACCAGCCGCCACGGTAATCACTTCATCACCTCGCCGAATCCGGCGATCCCCCAAAAGAGGGGATGTAAGCGCCATAAATGCCAGAAGGTTGGCGGATGACCCCGAATTGACCAGCGAACAGAAACGGACGCCCAGATATTCCGCCAGTCCCTTCTCAAACGCATCTGTGTATCTCCCGGAAGTCAGCCAAAATTCCAGGGCCGAATCTACCAGATTTACCATCTCTTCATGGTCGTAAACACGAGATGCGTAAGGAATCCTGTCCCCCGCCTTAAATGGTTTTTTTTGATTGTGAAACGTATCGCAGTATTCGGCAGTCAGCTCTAATATCTTAGCTCTTGCTTCCTGCTCACTCATATGTTCAAACATTGAAAATCTCCCTTCTCTAGAATCATCAGCCGAAAAACTCCCGTATCTGACGGTCTGTCGCCTGAAGCATATCCTCTCCCCTCAGATATTCCTGAAACCACTCCACAGTCTTGTCCACAGCCTCTTTCACGTGGTATCTGGGATGCCATCCAAAAACCTTCTTTACTCTGGAGCAGTCCAACTTCAGGAAATTTGCCTCATGGGGGCCTCCATCATACCGGTTGATCCATCTGGCATTGTCCCCCCAGGCTTCACAGAACAAATCAGCCAGCCGGCCGGTGGTGATACAGTCTTCATCGTCCGGTCCTACATTATAGTATCCCGCCATTTTCCCGTCCTCATACTGTCTCATGGCGATGGTCAGATAGATTGCCAGGGGCTCCAGAACGTGCTGGTATGGGCGAACGGAATGGGGATTTCTCACAATGATTTCTTTTCCTGCAGCAGCAGCTCTGACGCAATCAGGTATAATCCGGTCATTAGCAAAATCCCCGCCGCCAATGACATTGCCCGCCCTGGATGTTGAAACAGCGCACCGGCCATCCTGGAAAAAGGATTTCTGGTAGCTGTGGGTAACCAGCTCAGAGCATGACTTGCTGTTGGAATAGGGATCATACCCATCTAAAGGATCACATTCCCTATAGCCATACTCCCACTCTTTATTCTCGTAAACTTTATCTGTGGTGACATTGACAAATGAGCGAACCGAACCGCAATGGCGGATACACTCCAGCACATGGACAGTTCCCATCACATTTGTCTCATAGGTGTACACTGGATCTTTGTAGGAATCTCTTACAATGGGCTGGGCAGCCAGATGGAACACAATCTCCGGCCTGACCCGGTCAAAGGTCTTTTGCAGCTCTTCCAAATTTCGTACATCCCCGATCTGGGAATCCATCTGTCCTCCCAGACCAATCACTCGGAATATAGATGGATCCGTAGGCGGTTCCAGCGCATAGCCGGAGACATCCGCACCGCACAGATTCAGAATCCTGCAGAGCCAGGTTCCCTTAAATCCCGTATGTCCCGTTATGAGAACCTTCTTGCCTTTATAAAATCCTGACAGCTCTTCAAGTGTCATATTCTATCTCTCTCCTTTAGTCCTTCCAAATCTTCCAGGGAGCATTTCCAGACTGCCACATGGCTTCTAACTGCTGCTTGTCCCTCTGGGTATCCATGCACTTCCAGAAACCGCTGTGGCGGTAGGCCATTAGCTGGCCGTCCCTTGCCAGATTTTCCAACGGCGCCTTTTCCAGCACTGTAGCATCGTCCTGGAGATAGTCAAAAATCCCCGGCTCAAATACCATGAAACCGCCGTTGATCATGGCTCCGTCATCGTCATTCTTTTCCCGGAATGCCTGAATCTGTCCATTGTCATCCAGGTCCAGTACCCCAAATCTCTGGCCCATATTGACGGATGTTAAAGTGGCAATCTTCCCATGACTTTTGTGAAAAGCTGTCAGAGCATGGAGGTCTATATTCGCCACTCCATCCCCGTAGGTCAGCATAAAAGTTTCCCCCTCAACGTAGGGCTGAATCCGCTTTACTCTTCCCCCCGTCATGGTGTTCAGGCCAGTGTCCACCAGCGTTACCTTCCAGGGTTCCGAATAATTATTGTGGACTTCCATTTTATTGTTTGCCAGATCAAAGGTTACGTCTGATGTGTGGAGAAAATAATCTGCAAAAAATTCCTTCACCACATACTGCTTGTAACCCAGACAGATAACAAATTCGTGAAATCCAAATTCAGAATAATACTTCATAATGTGCCACAGAATAGGTTTCTCCCCTATCTCAATCATCGGCTTTGGCCTCAGATGGCTCTCCTCGCTGATCCTGGTACCGAATCCTCCCGCTAACAGTACAACTTTCATTCTCTTCCTCCTGGCGCTTATTGTTCTTCCTCGTTGTAACGGCTGTATACATTCCAATGGTTTTCTTTTAAAATTCCCAGAGCTGCCCTTATTTTCTCAGGCCCCTTCCGGTACTCAAAAGTTGTCTCTAAGTCCTCATCGCTGACCTCCTCATAGTGGAGAGCCGCCTCAATTTTTTCTTCATACCGCTCTTTCCTGTAGGGCGCCTTCTGAATCTCATCCGCTGTGGTAACCAGATTTCCTGCCACAATCGCAAAACAGAAAACTGCCGCCAGGATGGAGCTGATTCTCCGCCTCAGTCCCAGCCTGTGTCCCTCCATCTTCCACACCAGGGCGGCTGTCAGAACAATGCCGATAATCCCCATCTGAAACTGCACTGCATACCGGGAGCTCATCCCGTAATTTTCCTGATCCAGAAAGATCCAGCGGGATATCAGGATCAGAACATGGCTGCAGCCGCCGGAAAGAATCAGCAGAAGCGGGAAGATAGTCTTCTCATACAAACGATATTTGACGTTAAGCCACAGAGCCAGGAGATATCCAGCCATAACCCCCAGGCCGATGAGCAGCATGAGCCTGTTGGGGAAATGAAATTTCTGTTCCATGGTCTCCCCTCCAAGGAACATCGACGCGAAGGATTTCAGGAAAAAGGCCGGGAAAAATTTCGGTTTCTGCTGAATCGCCTGCAGCATCGTCAAATCCGTGGCTCCTGCATGTTCCTCCACCGCAAAGGAGTTGCTCACCATGTAGAGAGCCAGAGGAATCAGAATACAGACCAGATATCTAACACAGTGGAGGCCGCCGCGGCTGACAGCCCGGCTCCAGAAGGACGTTTGACTTCCCTTTTTCAGGATGCGCCCTCCCGCCGCCGGCAGCAGAATCAAAAATCCATAGACGGCAATCATCACACCAGAATAGATCGCACAGTACTGGCCGGCAATCCCGAGAGTAATGATAAAAGGCAGAACCATCAGGAGGATCCTGTCTCTCCGGCCAGCCTTCCTGCCCAGCACCATCTCCGCTTTCCACACTCGGTCCAAAACCAGATAGTAGCAATAAAACCCAGCGAAGGTAAGGAAATGGGCCCAGCCGCTGCCATTGGTCAGCATCTCCCATTTATTCAGTCCAAACATCAGAAGGGTTACTGCTGCCATTGTCAGAAATCCCAACCCCTCTTTTTTTGCATAGGAACAGACAGCCAATCCAGCCAGACCCAGGCCCAGAATCCCCAGCACCTGGTCAAAACGGACGCTGAAATCGAAACATGTTACATTCAAGATCCTCGCCAGATAGTTGACAGGGATCCGCGTCAGCACATCAGCGACAAAAAATTTTTCTGGATTCCATATATCCGGCAAGTATGAATTAACCAGCCTGATATAGTCTGAATTTACAACATCGCTGGTAGCGGCACAGACGTACCACAGGCAGAACGCCATTCCTAAAATGGGAAACAGGATGTATGCGTATGACCGTTTCATTATACTGTAGTTCCTCCTATTTGTACACCATATAACCATTCAGAACGGGGTGGCCGCAGTTCAGTCGGCCGTAATTTCCATCAGCACAGCCAGCCTCTTTTTCCCTCGCTGCTCTTGAGCGTTCTGCATATAAAAATTATTTTTAAATTCAAGTTCTACAATCTGGTAAGGCTCTGCCGGAATGTCCTGGCAGTAGACACTCTCTGTTACAGGGATCTCTGCCTCCAGCTCTCCATTTCGGTATATGGCGGTCACCTCGCCGCCGTTTAAAACCCCTGGGAACATAAATTTCAGGTGGATCGTTCCATCTTTTCCGGCCATCACCCGAATGCTGGCCTCCTCGTCCATCCAGCCATCCCGGTAATACCCGTCTATAATCTCACATTTTAGGCTTCTCACCGCTCCAGTAATATCCTGAAATTTGTTGTGTTCCGGCTCCTCCCGGATCATCAGCATATCGTCTGTCACCTGGCCCACATCCAAGATACTGTCGATAAAGACTACCTGAGTTCCCTCCGCCTTTCTCTCCTGATCAAACACTTTGAAAAATGTGTCGGCAGTAAAGCGGCTCATCTCATAGGTATTTCCCACAATATAAATGGTCTTGCCGAACATCTCATCTCCGTATTTCTCATACGTCTCCTCAGCCAGGGAATTATAGCGAAGCTGATTGGGCCAAAAGTAAAGATTCGGATACTGACCCCGGTAAAAGCTCTCCACAGGGAACATCAAAAACAGATACAGACAGAATCCCGCCCCGCATGCAAAAGCGTAGATTTTCTTCCGGTTATCCCGGAGTCTGGCCTGCAGTTTTCCTTCTGTCTTTTTGGCAAACCCTGACGGCAGCTCCTGGAGTGCTCCGCACATATAGCATAGAAACATTAGGGCAGCGGTATAGGAAACATAGATCCACCGCATCTCCACTCTCACCGTCACGCTGGAAGCCCCAATACACAAGGCAATAAACGCTAAAAAAAGGGCACTGTTTTTGATATGCTTCAGAGCCGTCTTCCAGTTCAGAATCAGTCTGATAAAGAAGGACGCTGTAAATACGAGAAGCACCAGGTCAGCCAGATATACCAGCAGCTGGATCCAGCGGGGAGAATCTGACCAGGCCATTCCATTTAGATGTTCCGGCCCTGCATTGATTCCAAAAATATAGGCGACCTGGCTGACAGCATATCCCACGGCCTCTTTCATCGAAAAGGTATCTGCCACCTCTGTCCCGCCGGTTCCTGCCGGAAGCACAGAACCGATAGCTGCAGCCCGGATAGCCATAACCACGCCAAAAGAAATCAGCGGTGCCAGCCATTTTTTCCAGTCTGGGCGGCTTTCTTTCTTCCAGCCCAGCAGCAGGGTCAGATAGAACAGGGGAAGAAGGGCCAAATACCGCTCATGGACAAAGCAGACTGCAAAATACAAGCCGCAGGCCCAGTAAAATCCCGTCTTTTTTCCCTCTCCATTCAGCTCCTGGTACAAAAGAATCAGGATTCCCAGGGCCAGCGATGTGGCCGCCGTCTCCATCAGCCCATAAACCTGGCCGATCTGATAGTAAGCCATCCTGGAAAGCAAATACAGCACCCCGGACAAAAATCCAAAAAACGGCCCTTTCGCCAGTTTTTTTCCAAACCAGTAAACCTGTGCAGCCACCAGAATATTCAAAACAATATTGATGGGCACAAACCAGGTCACCCGGTTTCCCACAAGAGCCAGCTCCACCCATGCCATCAGATAATACAGGAAACGGAACCGGGTGCTTCCTACCGGAAAGTTAAACTCCCAAAAAGACTGCTCCCCGTAGCAGGACCACAGATAAAGATCATCCATGTAAAGGCCCTTTATCTCGATCCCCCGGTTGATAAAAAAAGCAAAGGCTCCCAGAAGCAGAACCGCAATAGCATCATCTTTCCATCTGTTCTTTAGTTCCAGGCATTTCTTTTGTTCCATACTGTTTCCCTTTCTGCAGGCAGCATCAGCGGAGGATCATATTTCTGTAAAATTCCTCCGCCTGGGCAGCCGTCTTTTCTTCATCGCTGCCGCCGCTCAGTTCAACACGGCCTACCATATTGCCGTTTTCATACCGAATATCTGTCAAGCTCCCATCCTCTACCAGATAACGGAGTACATCCCATTCCCGGGTTCCTCTTTCCAAGTGACCGGCCTCCCCATAAAGATACTGAATCCCGGCATACTGAAGGAACTCCTTAAAATTGTCCAGGGTCTTAACCAGAACCACATTTCCGCCGCTTCCAGTTACGTCATAGTAAGACTGGACATTGCAGGCAAAATTCAGGCACGCCGGATGATCCCCGAAAGCGATCACTCTGGCCGTGGGATCTGCTGAGAGGAAATCCCAAATCTGGCCCCGCCCCTCTTCCTCAGCGAAAGCCCTCGCCTCAGCCCGATGATTGTAATAGCCTTTGTGAATCAGACGAACCGGCGTAAATCCGACTCCTCCGGCCCAGCTAGTCAAAAGCATCACAGCCATCTGAAACACTGCCAGCAGCACCGCCAACCCCCTTGTCCATCCGGACAGCTTCCGGCTCATCCTGCTCTCAGATTTGCTGCAGTCTCTCTTTCTCCCTGCAGTCAGCGCCACACTCCCGCCCAGAACTGCCAAGGCGTACAGCAGCATAAAATAATTTCCATCCACCTGCCACAGCAGATAAATGCTGACAATACTCAGGGCTGTCACCGCAGCCAGGATCAGATACAGAGCCTTCCTCTGCCGCCGTTTTTCGTCATTTCCCTGCTCCGCCGCCTGTTTTCCAAACAGGAGCACTGCAAGCATGCATAATAGAACCAGCCCAGTCCCCCAGGCAATGATAACGTGATCCATGTCCTCTCCCAGTGGGGCAACCATCATCTTCAGCAGCCGCCCTCCCAGATGGGCCAGGCCGCCCAGCAATCCCAGGGATATTCCCTCATTGGGGATCGCGCTGAAAGCAAATGGCCATCGAACCTGAAAGCCCAGGCGTTCCCAAATGCTGGTAAAAACCGATGTGGACGGCACGCCTGTCAGGAGATACGTCCGTGCCCACACTCCGATCCACGCCAAAGCGGGAACTGTCAAAAGCCGGATCATCCCTTTCCCAAAGACCGGCTTCCCGCGGAAAAGGCAGAAAACTGCCGCTGCTGCCAGCACGGTAGAAAACACCATCGCCGTTGGTTTAAATGTATAGCTGACCATGCAGGCCCCCGCTATAACCGTGAGCCATCCTGTCCTCCGCCTCTGCTGCTCTCCCCGGGATTCGTGATCTCCTCCGCTCTCCAGACCTCCTAATATGCCGTCCACCATAATCATCTGAAATAGCAGCGTAATCGAATCTGTTTTGGCAGTAACCGCCATATTCATAATTCCAGGAATCAGGGACACCATTCCAGCAGACAGCCAGCCGCATTCAGCCCCTCCCAGGCGTTTTCCAATCCTGAAAACTAAAGCGGCTGCGGCCGCTGTGACCCAGATATTGAAGCTGAGAACAAAGCCGTAAGTCGCTGTCCCGGAAAGGGGCAGTGCCAGAATCTCCAGCCCTTTGGCGTACGTGTAGACCACATTAATATTTCCCAGATTTTCATAGATTCCATTTCCATTGTCCAAGATATAGGGTGACCGCAGACCATAATGGAGGGAATCATAGTCCAGAGCTATATTCATCCTGGCTGCCTGCAGAAGAAAACTGGTTAAAATCACCGCCAGGATCAGCCCCTTCTGCCAGGTCAGCTTTCTTTCCCCCGCAGCAGAAGAAAGCCTTCTCCGGCCTTTTCTGAAATCCAGCCCTTCCCAGGCAGCCACGCAGACAGCCAGACCTCCGGCCATCCCCCGCCACAGGCTGGTCCCGCCGAATCCAAAGGCGGATACCAGGCACACCAGGCAGATCCAGACGGCAGATCCCATGACGGCCCAGGCTGGCCAGCCCCAGTATTCCAGGTCAGAGTCAGACACGCCGCCGATCTCTAAGGCCCGCCGCCCCAAAAGGATCAAAAACGCACCGTAAGCCCCGGAGATGAGCAGGGGAATCAGCGCCATGTGACACCAGGCCACAGCCCCGCACCCCAGAAGAGTGAATGCCGCAGACAGCCTGCGATTCCTAACCACGCACAGCGATACCGCCAGCCAGGCAAATATCAGAGCCAGCTCCAGGGCCGCAGCCCCATTTCCGTTGACAGCAAAGGTCCGTCCCAGCGGTCCGTCCCAAAAGAGAAGGCCAATCCCCGCCCCCAGAACCAGGAGCGCTGTCAGGCAGAGGACAAGTTGTTTTCCTGTTTCCTTAGTCTTCATAGGATTGATACGCTTTCTGGTAGAATTTCATAATCAGGTTCACCGCCGGATCCGGCCAGAACCGGCCAAACATCGCCCGCTCCTCGGCCTCCCGCCTGTGATCTTTCATGCATGCCTTAGTTGCATTTCCCTCATGGATCCGGTAATACAGCAGAGGTTTTTCCTCGCAGATAAACCGCCCCTCCCAGAGCGCCAGGCGGAGAAGAGTATCCCAGTCCAGAGCATATTTATATTGAGATTCAAACAGCGGTTCTCCCAGCAATTCTTTGCGGTACGTGCAGGAGGGACAGCATATGGGGTTTCCAAACATCAGCGCCGCCTTTTTCACCAGCCCGGCACTGTTGAGAGCCGGAACCCTCAGGGGAATGCGGAGCAGCTTTTTCACCAGTCTCACTTTATCCCTCATAACCAGATCGTGATCCCTGACCAAAACGTAATCCGCAGCAAAGAGAGTCATATCCGGATATTTTTCGGCTTTGCTCAGAAGAATCTCTTTATAGCGTCTGTGATACATATCGTCCTGATGCGCGATCGTCACCAGATCACCGTCCGCCATATGATAGGCAAATTCCCAGTCATCCCTGATATCGCTGGGGCCCTTCCGCACGAAGACCGGAATATCCCAGCTCTCTGCCAGCATATCAATATAGCTGCTGGGCGTAGATGTGCACAGGATTACATCTGCCGGAACCGTCTGCTGCTTTAGCGAGCGGATGCACGCTTCCAGATAAGGGGAATCCTTATAAGCACAAATCGCAAATACATGCTTCTTCATTCGTTCCTATTTCCTCACTCTTCGTTTCCTATGACATGAAAAACCGTTCCTCCAGCATCAGGCACAGGGCATGGTAAACCGGAAGGTGCAGTTCCTGGATCTTGTAGGTCTCATCTTCCGGTACGATGATTGAGACATCTGCAAATCCAGCCATCTTCCCGCCGTCCCGTCCAGTCAGACCGATGGTTTTCATACCCTTCGCCTTGGCTGCTACCAAAGCATAGAGAATATTTTTCGAGTTTCCAGATGTAGAGATTCCGAGGAACACATCCCCCGCCTCTCCATATCCCCAGAGCTGCTGTGCATAGATCATCTCGCCATTGACATCATTTAGAAAGGCGGTGGACAGGCCGTTGTGGCCTGTCAGCGCAATGGCCGGCAGCCCCTCCTGGAGACAGCAGGCCAGCTCCTCCCCCAAGTTTTCCGGGATATCGGCTGTCTCTGACAGAAATCTTCCTGCTTTTCTCAGAAGCACCGCATCCTCCTGAGACACTTCCCGCCTCTTCACAAAGCCCTTCATCAATTCTCCTACGATATGTTCCGAATCTGCACAGCTCCCGCCATTTCCTGCCACCAGCAGCTTATTTCCTCCGGCATAGCACTCTTCCAACAATTCATAAGCCTGCCGGATCTGCGGAACTATCTTCCCCAGAACCGGATAGCGCTCTTCCAACATTTCTAAATATCTCATAGGTTCCATTTATATTCCTCCCTGAGGATCCAGTCTGCGGCTTCCTCTAGCGATGCCGCATAAAAGTCATAATCCTTTTTTTGATTTTCTTCCTTCTGGGCCTGTTCTGCTTCCTCCTGTCCGTATCCGGTAGCTACCAAAACCGAGCGGAGGCCAAAATTATGGCCCGCCTGTGTGTCGATCCGCTTATCCCCTATCATATAGGAATGAGCTTTATCCACGGCAAAGGTTTTCTCTGCGTCCTCAAACATCCCAATACCTGGCTTGCGGCAGCGGCAGGCTCTCCGGTATTCCCCTATGCCCGCCTTGGGATGGTGGGGGCAGAAGTAGAAGCCATCAATATGTGCTCCCTTTTCTCCCAAAAGCTGGTTCAGCCTCTCATTGACTGCCCAAAAATCTTTTTCTGTATAGTATCCGCGGCCAATCCCCGCCTGATTGCTGATAACCACCACCTGGAAGCCGCTGTCATTCCATCTTTTGATTCCCTCCGCGGCCCCAGGGAGCAGACGTACCTCTTCAGGCCGGTGCAGATAGTGAGTCTCTTCATTTACCGTGCCGTCTCGGTCCAGAAAAATGACTCGCCCGGTTCCCCTTCTGCCGCCAAAATTTCCGGAATTTCTCTCTTCCGGCTTCTGAACGTCTTCCATCAAGAAACCTCCTTTGTCCATTAAAGCGGAAACTGATAGTCTCCGTTAGGAAGATGAACCTTAACCGAATCGTAGCTCCAGCGGTTTTCATCTGCAATCCAGCTCTGGGCACCTCTCAATTCAAAGTTCCAGTCAGCGATCTGGCCGCCGGCCGCCTCCAGCCGGGCTGCCACTTTATGTCTCACATTGTAGGGGCAGAAGATCAGCAGATATCCGCCGCCTCCGGCTCCCAGCAGCTTTCCTCCCAGAGCCCCGGATTTTTTGGCTTCCTCATACAGCATGTCAATCTGAGGGTTGGTAATCTTGCTGCTCATACGCTTTTTGCTCTCCCAACCATAGTCCAAGAGCTTTCCAAAGCTGTAAAGATTTCCCTTGAGCAGCTCATCCTTAGCCGCATAGGCCAAGGCTTTGACTTCGCACATAGCGTCAAAGGCATCCTTTTTTTCGTAATTTTTCACCTGGTCTTTGATGATATTGGCAGACACATGGATATTTCCTGTATAGCACAAAAGCAGATTGTACTGAAGTTCATGGATAATATCTTTTTTAATTCTCAGAGGATTGACTACCACATTATTCCTTCCGTGAAATTCAATAAAATTAAATCCTCCAAAGGTAGCCGCATACTGATCCTGATAGCCTCCATCGATCTTCAGATCGATCCTCTCTACCTGGTAAGCCAGATCTGCCATGGCGTAATTGTCCAACTCCACGCCCTTCCAGCGGGCCATGGCTGTCAAAAGAGCTACCATGACTGTAGAGGAGGTTCCAAGCCCAGACCCCGGAGGCGCGTCACACTGGAGATAGACCTCACATCCCTGGCGGATATCCATAGCCTTCAGGGCGGCCGTCACCAGATCCAGCCGGCCGTCATAGACATAATTTTCTTTTGTATTATATTTCACGGTTGTATCAAAATCCAGGGAATGGGCCACAATCTCCTCATCATCCCTTGGGACAATGGAACAGTACGCATATTTATTGATCGTGCTTCCGATGATCGCCCCGCCCTGCTCATCGCAGAAAGGAGCCACATCTGTACCGCCCCCTGCGAAGCTGACCCGAAGGGGCGCTCTTCCTCTGATTACCATACAACTGCTCCTTTCTTTACATCCTCCTGGAACTGGAAATAAGCCTCTGGGATCCCGATATCGATAAAATACCCGTCATTGACAATTCCTCCCAGACGTTTTCCTTCTTTCATCCACCTGGGAATCATCTCGTTCTCCAAGGAAACTTTCCCCTCCGGAATTTCTTCAATCAGGCTTTTTTTCAGCAGGTAGATTCCTCCATTGATCGTCCCCGGGCGCTCCTGGGGCGTCTTTTCATTAAAGCCAGTCAGCATTCCGTCTGTCAGCACGGCTTCCCCGTATCTGGAGATATCCGGAACCTTCCTGAGGACCAGCGCCATGTCCAGACACTTCTCATCCAGAAGGCTCTCCAGCCGGCTGTATTGGATCTGATAAAACGTATCAGCATTGAGGACGTAAACCCGGTCCTCCTGGATCAGCTTTCCCGCATTGCGGATGGCTCCGGCTGTTCCCAGGAGAGTCTCCTCGTATGCGTAGGAGACTTGTACGCCAAAAGCAGTTCCATCCCCAAAATAATCCTCCACCATAGATCCCTTATAGCCTACAGCAAAGACAATCTTATCAATGCCGCTCTTAGTCAGCTCGTGAACCACGTACTCCATAAAGGGACGGCCCTCAATTAGAGCCATGGGCTTCGGCCTGTCGCTGACCACACTGCGGAGTCTGGTGCCCAGCCCTCCTGCCAGTAATATTGCTTCCATCTCTTTCCTCCTGGTTATTAGACTCCAACAAAGCCTTTCAGCAGTTCAAAGGTCTGTTCCAGCCCCTTGACATGAGTTCTCTCCGTCCCATGGGAAGCATGAACCCCCTGACCAATGAGAGCACAGCGGATATTGTTGCCGCCCCGCAGAGCCGCCGTGCCGTCAGATCCGTAATGTGGAAAAATGTCTACTGCAAATCCGATGTTTCTCTCCTCCGCAATAGAGATCAGCCGGCTGGTCATCTCATAGTCATACGGGCCGGAAGAATCCAGTGCGCAGATGGAGACCTTGTACTCATCCCCGCTCAGATCATCCCCCAGCGCACCCATATCGACTGCCAGAAATTCCTCGATGTCTTCTGGTATCCAGGATGCCCCGTGGCCTACCTCCTCATAATTGCTGATGCACAGCTTTACCGTTCTCTCCGGCCGCTTCCCGCTCTCCTTTAAATACCGCAGGAAGCCCAACAGAACCGCTACAGACGCCTTGTCGTCCAGATGGCGGGATTTGATAAAACCGCTGTCCGTAAAAACAAACATAGGATCAAAGCTGATATAATCCCCAGGCCGGATCCCCAGAGCCGCTGCATCCTCGGGACCCTTTACCTGCTCATCCAGCCGGATCTCCATATTTTTGGCCTTCCGCTCCAGAGTCCTGGCATCATCATAGGTGTGGACAGAAGGCTCTGACGTCAGAATTGTGCCAGTGTAGACATGGCCTTTGCGGGTGTGTATTTTACAGTACATCCCCTCTATGCTCTCCATCATAAAACCGCCCACCGGGACAAACTTGATCATTCCCGATGATGTGATAGAACGAACCATCCCGCCCAGGGTGTCGGCGTGGGCCGAGATGCCCAGAACTCCTCTCATTTCCTTGCCAGCTTCTTTCTCTGCCGGGACAGTAATGATCAGCCCGCCTTTGGCAGAGTATTCAGCCTGAAATCCAAACCCTTCTGCCTCCGCCTTGATGGCCTCCATCACCTTCCCGGTAAATCCGCTGGGGCTTGGAATGTTTATAATCTTCTCTAATATCGTTACAATGTACTCCATGTCTGGAGTCAATGCAGGTCTGCTCACTTGGAAAAGTCCTCCTTTATGATCTCCCAGGCTCCGTCTACGCTGAAGTGAGCCCGGATATATTCCTGAGTTGCCTGGGACAGAGCTTTCAGGCGCTCCGGATCCCGGTACAGGCGGATCACCGTATCTGCAAATTCTTCGGCCCCGTCTGCCGTCAGCAGTGTCTTCTCTACCTCCGGAATGCCCTCAGCTCCAACCGATGTGGTGACAATGGGGGCGCCATTGTAGATGGCTTCTACAACCTTCCCCTTCACCCCCGCGCCGTATCGGAGGGGCACTACCACAATCCGGCATTTCTGGTAAATCGCCTCCAACTCCTCATCGCTGACAAAGCCTTTAATGATAATCCCATTTCCAGGCTGCTCCAGAGCCTTGATCTCGTCTGTCACCTTAGAGCCTACTACATAAAACTGGGCATCCGGGATTGCCTGGCGGATGGCGGGAAATACCTCCTCGGCAAACCACAGTACCGCGTCGGCATTAGGCGGATGTGCAAAGCCTCCTACAAAGACCAGCCCCTCCCGCTTTTCAAAGTCATCCTCGATCTTGTCTAAAAAAGTATCATAGACATAGGCAGTGATAGCCTTTGCCCTGATCTCCGGATTTATTTTGTGGATCGCATTGATCTCCACATAGGAAGGATAATAGGAAACCGCTGCTTTTTCCATCATAGACAGCTCAATCGCCTTCCAATAATCTGCCTCCCTCTTGATCTTCAGATCCCCGGTCAGCTCATATTCCCGGCCCAGACGCAGGAAATGAAGATCATGGCCGTAATAGATCACCTTAATATCCGTATGTTCCTTGATAAAATCAACATACTTGGTAGCAATATGGGGACGGTTCAGATATGCAAAGTCGATATATTGGCTGTTTTTCTCAAGCCAGTCCCAAATGCCGGTCCTGTACTCATCCCCGTATAGAATCTCCACCCCCATCTGCTCTAAGACTGTAGAATAGGGCTCTTCGTGCAGGAAGTTATCCCCCAGGAATTTTACTGCATACCCTTTCTTGATAAACATCTTCAGGTATTGGTATGTGGTCTTGGAGCCGGCATCTTTATCAAAAGTGGGAACGTAATGATCCACCACCAGGATCACTGGCTTTTTCTGGCTCCTCTCCCTTGCCAAAAATGGATTGGGATTCCCATCGTTTACCGACTGACATTTCAGCTCATCCGCCCACTTTTCTTTTAATTTCCGACTGTTTTCCACCTGGTAGCGCTTCAGCCCGGTTCCGTTTACATCGGTTCCATTGGACACGCCCTCGAAATGGATAACTTTAGAAAGCGGCTGATACACCACCCGGTACCCCGCCTTTCGCACCTCAAATGCCAGGTCGGAATCCTCGCAGTACGCCGGAGCGAATCGCTCATCAAAACCTCCGATAGCTTCCCACAGGGTTTTGGGCAGCAAAATAGCTGCCCCGGAGATATAGTCTACATCTTTCACGTAATTATATTCCGCCTTGTCCGGGTCATCCAGCCTCCCGTAATTCCATCCGGAACCATCACTCCAGATAATGCCTCCGGCCTCCTGCAGCCTTCCATCCGGGTAAACCAGCTTGGATCCCACCATGCCGATCGTGTGATCCGATTCGATCAGATTCACAAGAGCGCTGAGCCACCCTTCTGTCACCTGGGTGTCATTGTTCAGGAACATGATATATTTGCCCCTGGCTTTCTTAGCTGCCTGGTTGCAGTTTTTTAAAAAGCCCTGGTTTGTCTCATTGCGGCTGATTACCAGATTCTCCGCAAATTTAGGCAGCTCTGCCGTGGCGTCAGAGGATACATCATCGGCAATGATAATCTCATAGGGAACATCCTTCGTGTGTTCCAAAATTGACTTTAAGCAGGCATAGGTATAGTGGATCTGGTTGTAAACCGGAATCACTACCGATACCACGGGATGTTCTTCGCTTGGGAACAGCAGGCGTCCCGTTGTGCGGTAATCCTCCCCGATCTTAAAGTCCCCCTCGATCCTGTTTCTTCCATCCCTGGTCAGATACAGGCGGCCATAATATCCTGGATGGCGCAAGGTTCCAAATCCATAGTCCAGGAGCTTGCGCCGCCTGGTACCCTTGGGAAACCGTCTGCGAACTTTGTCTGCCAGTCTCCGGTATACCTTGAAAACCAGCGCCTCATGGCTGTTCAGGTATGTCAGTGTCTTGCCCATCTCGTCTATCTCATGGCGCAGATCTCGAATGATGACTTCCAAATTGGCCACATGATTATTAGTCAGGCGCATAATCTCCTGATCTTTTTTGATAGTAAGATTCCGATCCTCCTCCTCCTCTTGGAGAACCAGAATTCTTTCCATAGCTTTCTTCAGCTCGCTGTCCTTTTCCTTCAGTTCCTCCCCAGTAACCAGCTTCTGTTCAAAATGCTTTAAATAGCCCTGAGTGCTGTCTCCATGGACATACGCCTGAAACGCCTCTTCCATTTTTCCATAAACAGCAGCCATTTCCGGGGAAATGGAGAACTGTTCCAGAAAAGCCTCCATGCTGCCGCAGCGGAGAATTTTCTCATAGCGGTAATAAAAGTATGCCAAATTCCGATACTTGACAAAGCCTGACGGGATCGGGAAATCAAAAACCCATTCGTAATCAATAACCCAGGTGGTTCCATCCTCCCTGACCATCATATTCTCAAAAAGCCCATCCAAATTGGTGACCGGGCAGGACTGATCCGCAAGATCCGGCGTCTCTCCAAAAACGGCTTTAAACTCCGGCGTGGCGGCAAACGGCTCCAGAGTTCCCTCCGGCACTGCAAACAGCCGCTCCATAGCAGCGCAGATCTCCTCAACAGGGGTTGCCCCACTGCATATTTTTCGTCCCAGAATCTCCGCCAGAGTCTCTCCCTGGACAAACGGAAAACGTGCCGTCCAGCCATCCTCTGAGAGCTCCGTCCAGACAGGCTTCACATTGGAATACTGGCGTTCCAGAATTTTCTGCTTTTCGCCCAGAGAGCAGAGGTGTTCCTTCGCTTCCGGGGTCAGGGCCGTCTTCTCTACCCACAAATTTCCATTTTCTTCTATAATACTTGTACGGATCTGAAAGGCTGCCTTCCTGGTCCGATTATATTTTACGTAGATTGTCTCTTTCATGGTTTCTCCCAGATCACCAGATAAGAATCGGCGAATTCTCTAAATAGTCCTTCTCTGCATAATTCGTCAAAACCGGCTTCCTCGCTGAAATACCGGTACCCCGGGCGGTCGTAGGCTACAGACAGGTTGGTCAGTTCCCCTTTTTTGGGGAGTCTTCTGTCTGAATAGACTGCTGTGGGAAGCCGGTGGTCCGGCACCGGGTAATAGCGCCTGATGCTGCTGGCTCCAAGCCTCCCCGTCAAGGCTTCTATTTGCCGCCAAGTTAAGGCTTCACATTCTTGATCTGCCTCTGCTCCTGCAAAAAAGCGAAGGCCAATCCGGTTAAACCCTGCCGCCATCAGCTTTCCCCCTGGCTTCAGCAGGCCAAACAGCTTCTCCAGCAGAAGGTTCACCGCCTCTTCTCCCTCCCCGGGTATCAAATCTTTTCTCAGATCTGGCACCAGGATATAATCCCAGTTCCCGGTTTCCGGCAGCTCCTTAAAATACCGGAGAGTGTTTGCCTCCGGATATCGGCGCCGGACGACTTCGCGGTCTTCATCCCTAGGATCCCAGACACTCACTTCCCGGACACCTCTGAGAAGGAGACCGGTGAGCGCCCCATAATCCGCCCCGATCTGCAGAGCCGTCCCCTCCGGATCCCAATCGTACCACTCTATCAGATTCTCCCGAATCGGCGAGAGAGCGTAGAGCACCTCAGCGCCTTCCTGCTCTTCCAGCGCCTTCTGGATGCCCTTGGCCTCCGGCCCGTATTGTTCTAACAGATCAAGTATGTCATAACTGATATCTTTCATCGTTTCTCTGCCTTTACCTTAGATTCCATATCGTAAACTCCCACAGTGTTTTTGTTGGAAATCACTGTCAGATTTGCCACATCATACAGTCTGTGATACACCACATGCTCCCCATGTTCAAAACCTGTGCAGCTCATAGACAGCAGGTATTCGCCTCCCTGAAGAGTCATTTTTTGGGTAAACTCTACTTGATATTCATCGCCGTCCTTTACCGGCTGGATATCGGTTCCCTCGTACATGGTGTTGGTCCCCGTAAGATCCGTTCCCTTCTTGTCCTTGATGGTATACGTGAAGATGGGGGACTCTATATCCGCGTGAAAGCGAATGCACTCTTTGATAGTGAACATTTCACCTTTCAGCAGCAGATTGGTCAGATTGCCTCTGCTGTCAAAAAGTCCCAGATCATAGATTTCTGCGCGGCCGTCCCCATACTCTGTCCGGTTGGCATTGATGGTGATCTTCTCCTTCATCAGCCCGCGGGAGCTCCCCTCTTTTTTTCCAGAGGATCTGTCTCCGGAAAAATCATTCATAATCCCGTCAGCTTCCTTCCCTTTCAGTTCCTCCTCCAGGGCTTCCATCTGGCCCGCCAGAATCTTTTTATAGAGATCCACCATATGTCCTGCGGTTCCCTGAGCCACAAAATTCCCTTTATTCAGCAGGACTACTTTATCGCAGTATTTGATAATACTCCCCATATCGTGAGTCACCATCAGAATCGTGGTCCCGCTCTTCCGAATTTCTTCCATCCTGCGGTAGCACTTGGCCTGAAAGAACACATCGCCCACAGAGAGAGCCTCATCCACGATCAGGATCTCCGGCTCCACATTGATGGCCAGCGCGAAGGCCAGCCGCACAAACATACCGCTGGAATAGGTCTTGACCGGCTGATAGACAAAGTCGCCAATCTCCGCGAAATCCAGGATATCCTGGAGCTTGTCATCCATCTCCTTCTTAGAATACCCCATCATCGTCCCGTTCATATAGATATTTTCAATTCCCGTGTAGTCCATATTGAAGCCTGCCCCCAATTCCAGGAGAGCCGAAATCTTTCCGTTCACTTCCACGCGCCCCGTGGTGGGAGTAAGGACACCGGTGATAATCTTTAGGATTGTAGATTTCCCGGACCCATTCGTCCCAATGATCCCCACAGTCTGTCCCTTCTCCACATTAAAAGAAAGCCCGTTCAGAGCGTAAAAATCCCTGTGGTACTCCTTGTGGGTCAAGCTGAGAGACTCCTTCAGCCGGTCGATGGGCTTGTCATACAGCTTATATATTTTTGTTACATTCTCAACCTGAATGGCATAATTTTTCTCTATCTCTGACATGCAGCCTCCAAAAAGCGCCGTCTGTCTGCCCTCATAAGGCCCTTTGGCCCCGCGGCGCAGTTCGCGCATTATATGGGGAAGTATACCACAAATAGCCTATAGCCGCAAGACTGGCATTTTTGTCTTCTTCCCTGTCAGTACTCTCTTCCGTGCTCTTTCAGCCACCTCCGGCGCTCCCTATAATCTGGCAGGACAGCCGCCACCTCCGCCCAGAAACGCGGGGAATGGTTCATCTCTTTTCTGTGGGCCAGCTCATGGACCACCACGTAATCCAGAATTTCCGGCGGCATCAGAATCAGCTTCCAGTTAAAATTTAGATTTCCAGCCTGGCTGCAGCTCCCCCACCGGGTTTTCGTCTCTTTAATGAAGATCCGGTTCCAGCTCACCCCCATTCTCCCGGCAAAAAAAGCCGTCCTCTCTGATAGTTTTGCCCTGGCCGCCTCCCGGTACGCATGTTTCACCTCCGGATCTGTCTCATAGTCTTTCGGACCCCGGCTCTCCTCTGCCCTGCGGCGGGCCTCCGCCAGCAGCCACTTATCTATGATCCATTCACTGTGTTTTTCGATAAACTGCAGGGCCGTCTTCCGGCTTACCTTCCCGGGCATCCGGGCAATCACCTGCCCATGGGCCTTCACCTCCAGGCCCATGGTTCTGCGGGAAGAAAAAAGGACTTCAACAGGAATAATCAAAGTCTGGCCGTCCTCTCTGACTCCCTCCAGCTTTACTGTCATCGCTTTCATCGAATCCCTCCCAGACAAAAGAAGGCTGTGTGCCGGACATCTCCCGCACACAGCCCTGCCAATCTTTATAAGTACTTTTTCAAGGTTTCTGCCCGGTCTAATTTCTCCCATGGCAGATCCAGGTCATTTCTTCCAAAATGACCGTAGGCCGCCGTCTGCTTGTAGATCGGGCGGCGAAGATCCAGCATCTTGATAATGCCGGCCGGGCGCAGATCAAAGTTTTCCCGGATGATCTCTACCAATTTTTCATCGCTCAGCTTTCCTGTGCCGAACGTATCCACCATAATGGAGGTAGGATGCGCTACACCGATGGCATAGGACAACTGAATCTCGCACTTGTCGGCCAGCCCTGCTGCCACAATATTCTTGGCCACATAGCGGGCCGCATAGGCAGCAGATCTGTCTACCTTGGTGCAGTCCTTTCCGGAAAATGCGCCGCCGCCGTGGCGGGCATATCCGCCGTAAGTATCTACGATGATCTTCCGCCCGGTCAGGCCGCTGTCCCCGTGAGGACCTCCAATCACAAAACGCCCAGTAGGATTGATAAAAAATTTCGTGTCTTTATCCACCATCTCTGCCGGAAGAATGGCATCAAATACATGCTTTTTAATATCCTCGTGGATCTGCTCCTGGGACACCGCATCATCATGCTGAGTAGACAAAACCACCGCATCCAAGCGGAATGGTTTTCCGTTTTCGTCATATTCCACCGTCACCTGGGTCTTTCCATCTGGGCGCAGGTACTTCAGGGTGCCGTTTTTGCGCACCTCTGTCAGACGGCGTGCCAGTTTGTGAGCCAATGAGATTGCGTAAGGCATGTACTCTTCTGTCTCATTGGTGGCAAAGCCGAACATCATCCCCTGATCCCCGGCTCCGATGGCATCGATCTCAGAATCAGACATCGTGTGTTCCTTGGCCTCCAGAGCCTTATCAACACCCAGAGCGATGTCAGCTGACTGCTCGTCAATGGCTGTTATCACGCCGCAGGTATCACAGTCAAATCCATACTTTGCACGGTCATAGCCGATCTCACGGATAGTCTCACGGACAATTTTCTGAATGTCCACGTAAGCCTTAGTCGTAATTTCCCCCATCACCAACACCAGCCCTGTGGTCACTGCCGTCTCGCAGGCCACGCGGCTCATGGGATCCTGTTCCATCAGAGCATCCAGGATCGCATCAGAAATGGCATCACACATTTTATCCGGATGACCTTCTGTAACAGATTCCGAAGTAAACAATCGTCTTTCCATGAATTATCCTCCTAATTTATGTAGAATACGTGCGCTGAACACACTTTGGCAGAATCTCCTGCCCTGCCGGAGAGGGCCGCAGCCCTCTTCAAAACAAAAGAAAAGCCCACAGCAATGTGGACTTGAAATCAATCTCTTCAAATCCTCTTATTGCTCGATCAGCCGCCCAGGCCGGACAGCTCCTCGCTCAGGTTGGCACCTTCCGGCCCTTAGGCTGTCTGCCTGACCGGGGTTGCCGTGACTTCACAGGTCCTTTGTACCTCCATCACTCTGAATAAGGGATATTGTGAACTTTTCAATTATGTTTTTATCAGTTACCTGCTAACTATAGCGCATTTTTATATGCATGTCAATAGTCTTCTTTTGAGAAGATTTCCCGATGCATCGCGCAGCCTTCCAGGCCGGCGGCAGCACTCAGCCCACTTTCAGGCGGAATTTCTGGGCCTCTTTCTCAGAGTCCACCTTCTCAATCAAGGCTCCCAGCCCCTGCAGCTTCTCCTCAAAACATTCGTATCCTCTCTGAATGTAGCCGATCTCATCTACTTCTGTAACGCCCTCAGCCGCCAGCCCCGCCAGCACCAAGGCGGCCCCGGCCCTAAGATCCGGCGCATTGACTTGAGCTCCGGTCAGCCGCTTCACGCCATCGATCACCGCCACGTTTCCTTCCACCTTAATGCAGCTCCCCATGCGGGCCAGCTCGTCCACATATTTAAAACGGTTCTCAAAGATACTCTCCGTCACCATACTGGTTCCAGCAGCCAGGGCCAATGTCACCGTCATCTGGGGCTGCATATCCGTAGGGAACCCCGGGTAAGGCAGCGTTTTAATATCTGTATGGCGCTGCGCCGGCTTTCCCACCACTCTGACGGCATCATCAAACTCGATCACTTCGCAGCCAATCTCCAAAAGTTTCGCCGTGATCGCCTCCAAATGTTTGGGAATCACATTTTTTATCATCACATCTCCCCGGGTCACAGCGGCTGCGCACATAAAGGTGCCTGCCTCGATCTGATCCGGGATGATGGAATACTCTGTCCCATGGAGCTTTTTGACGCCGTGGATGCGGATGGTATCGGTCCCGGCCCCCTTAATATTAGCTCCCATGCTGTTCAGGAAGTTGGCTACATCCACCACATGGGGCTCCTTAGCCACATTCTCCAAAATCGTAAGCCCCTCTGCCAGGGTCGCTGCCATCATAATATTGATCGTAGCTCCTACGGAGACTACATCCAAATAAATATGGCTTCCCACCAAGTCAATAGCGTGGACGATCACCGCTCCGCCCTCGATCCGGACATCCCCGCCCAGAGCGCGGAACCCTTTCAGATGCTGATCGATAGGACGGCTTCCGATATTGCATCCTCCTGGAAGAGGAACCTGCGCACTCTTATATTTGCCCAGAAGGGCACCGATAAAATAGTAGGACGCCCGGATCCGGCGAATATACTCATCATCTACAGAAATTTCCTGGATAGTCGATGCATTAATCCGAACCGTATGGCGATCCACTCTCTCTACTCTCGCCCCAATCTCCTCGATTGCTTCCAGCATGACATTAATATCACGGACATCCGGAAGATTCTCTATCAGTACGTCTTCATCTGTCATGATCGCTGCAGTCAGAATCCCCAGCGCAGCATTTTTAGCGCCGCTTACGGTGACTTCTCCCACTAGTGGATTGCCGCCTTTCATGATATACTGTTCCATTCTATTCTCCTAAACCCTGCTGCTGGCAGAAGCCCTGCCGGCTTTTATATTACAATTCGAAAAAAATCTTTACGAAATTATTAAGTCTTTCACGATGCATATTGATTATATCATAAAAATGAGACTTGTAAAGAGCCATCCCCCGTTTTTATCCCGCAAAAAGCCCGCAGACAAAGTCATTTTGCAGATTCTGGAAATATTCGGAAGCATCATTGAGACCCATTTTCCAGCTTTCTCCAGATGCCGGATCGTACAGCGTCACATTGAATTGATCGAAGGCTGTCAGCAGCACATATTGCCCTTCCCCAATAAACGCCACGACCGGGCAGCCCTGGTCGATAAAATACAGGACCTGATTCAGCAAAAGTCCACGGCCATCCAGTCCAATCACGCCGTCAGCAAATTCCCTGCTTTCATCCAGCTCGTCCAGATGGCTGGTCAGTCTGTAGCCCACGTTCCCAGCATCCCGGATCGCATGTGCATCTGATCGGTTTACCCGGTTCCAGAGTACATTCTGCTCCTGGTCCGTCACTACCCCCATATCTTCATAAGCAAGCTGCACAGCCTCGGCAAAATTCTCCGTGATTCCTGCCAGGTGGCCGTTTCCATACGCATAAAATCTCATGCCCGAGTCAGCAGAGGACGCCCCCGTCAATTCCAAAACTACAGTGTCATCATAAGAGACTCTGCGGGGAACTGACACCTCAATACTGTCACCGCTTCTCACATCCGATGTCAGCTGGACAAAATACAGCCTTCCTCTGTCAGCAGATGCATACCATCCAATTTTCTCCGCAGCAGAAGTCTCCGCAGCAGCATTGCAGACAATCGTATCACTGTCAACAGTACTGTAGGAATTTCCAGCGTTTTGGACAATGAGGCTTAAATGGATTCTGCTCTCATCCACTGTCACATTGGCAATATATTGCCCCTCTCTCTCATAGCGGGTCTGGATTTCCCCATTGCTTCCGAAAATTTCCAAAGCATACATAGGGACCTCCTCCTGGCGTCCATTGACAATCCACTGATCACCGCTGTGCGCCAAACCATACAGAAAATCCTCACCCACAAAGCCCAGACACCGGATATAATCCCCCGACGGCGCTTCCAGCGTCTGAAGGTTCCCGGTCTCCAGTTCCATCAGACTGATGCTCTCCGCCTCGTCCCGCTCACGGCTCGTCTGCCAGGCCAGCCTCTGACCGCTTCCGCTGATGGAATACGTTCCTTCTCTCAGTCCATCAGCCAGCACTACATACTCCCGGCTGCTCAGATCGATTCCATATATGGCGTTTTCCTTCATCAAATACAGCATCCCGCTTTCTGAAAGGTAACACAGCTGTTTCAGATCCCGGTCCAATGCTTCAAATGAACAGATGACCGGCGAAAAGAACAGCTCCTCCAGCGCCTCCTCATCCTGTGAATAATGATATACGCCAATCCCCATCTGGCCTTCATGGATTCCCCGGTTCATATAGCCATAAACCAGAAAGTCCACATCGCCTTCGTCCGTCACCCGAAGAATCTTGATATCATGGCTGTCGCACTCGTACGTGTGCGCATTTTCTTCGCTCCGGAAGGAAAATACGCTGACAGCTCTCTGCTCAGACTGGTCATACAGCCACAAATCCCGGTTAGCCGTAAACGCAATGCATCTGCCTTTGGGGCTCGCCTCAGCGCTCACTTCATCATCGTTGGTGATTCCCAGCAGGATCCTCTTGCCGCTGAAAGAATCCCGGTCCCCGGTAAAAATCTGATTTACCCGGCGGTCAAAATCCATCATGTAGATCCGCTGCTGATTCCATTTCAGCGTAAAATCATCTGTCACCTCATAGATCTCTTCTGCCCCGTCCTCCGCGGTTCGTTCTGCCAGGTATTTTAGCTGGATCTGTGCCATAATGCCGTCCAGCTCCTTTAAGGATACCTGCATCTCTCCCCTCTGCTCCAAAGCCAGCCCGCCCCATGTAATCTGGGAAAAATTAGAATGAATGTCCACCCTTCCCAGGGAGCTGTTGTCTGCCGTTGCATCCGGCTCCAGATACATGGTCAGCTCGGAAGCCTCTTCATAGTGGAATGTCTTGGAAGTAAAGTCTTTTGCCAGATCGATTAAATCTTTCACATTTTCATTGTCCGTCCAGACAATTCTGGTATAGTAGCCAATGGTCCCATTCTCCTCTGTTGTCACAGACAGGCTCAGCAGATATTCCTGATCTTTGGCAAGCAGATTCTGAATCGGCAGGACAGCCCGGATCCCATCTTCTGTCGTCTCCCATGATTCCACCTGAGTCCGTTCAATCAGCCTCTCCAAATCCAAGCTGCGGATCTCATAGTAAATCCCTGTAACCGTCCCCTCATAGCGCTCCAGCCGGATCGCCAGATTTCGGTCCTGCGGAAGGACAGTCAGCGTGTCCCGCATGATGGCCTCCCGCATATCCTGAGAATACCCGTAAAGACAGTTCATTCGCTCCCCAAACATCTCCATATACATAACCGGGAAAGCGCTCTCCTCCATAGGGATATAAACTCTCTCATTTTTTTCCGTAAGATTCTGATTTCGTATCCATATAAAATAGCCGGCCGCCGCCGCCAAAAAAATCAGCAGCAGGACTCCGATCTTCAATAATCCTTTTTTCATAAGCCGCCCTGTTCAGGCTCCTTTCTCAATGCTTGGCAGATCACAGTCACAATAGGGCCAAAACGATCCATTTTGGCCCCTGCTATTATTTTATATAATAACCGCGAAAACCTCAACCTAATCTTTTCTTAAGATATTATTTTTTATCCCTGCCGCAGCAAGAAGCGGGACTGCTGTTATGGGACTGTACGGTCATCAAAAACCCCCGGAGGCAGCATCCCCCGGGGGTTCTATTCTGTTTCATTCAGCACGGCTGACTTTATTTGCTTCTGTAGGCATTCAGCAGCTTGTTGATTCGCTTGGTAGGATTGAGGAGTTCGCTCAGGGAAGCATCATGGTTCAGATTGTCGATGATCAGAGCGATATACTTGCTCATATCCACATCAATATAATAGGGTCTGGACAGAAGATCCGGCGTCTGGTACACCAGATTGGTCGTAAGAATTCTGTCAATCATCCCATTCTCGTAATACTCATCAAATTTGGCCAAGCCATTGGTAAACAGGCCAAATGTAGCGCAGATAAAGACTTTTCTCGCCTTTCTCTTCTTCAGCTCCTTGGCTACATCCAGCATGCTCTCCCCGGAGGAGATCATGTCGTCAATGATCAGCACATCCTTGCCGGCTACATCGCTGCCCAAAAATTCATGGGCCACAATGGGGTTCCGCCCGTTTACAATCTTGGTGTAGTCCCTTCTCTTATAGAACATACCCATATCCAGCCCCAGCACATTAGCAAAAAATACGGCGCGGCTCATTCCCCCCTCGTCAGGGCTGATCACCATCATGTGGTCGCTGTCGATCTGCAGGTCTGTCTCATTCCGGAGCAGATGCTTGATAAACTGATAAATCGGCTGTACGGTCTCGAAGCCTTTAAACGGAATGGCATTCTGCACTCTCGGGTCATGGGCATCAAAGGTAATGATGTTCTCCACACCCATTCTGGTCAGTTCCTGAAGGGCAATGGCGCAGTCCAGGGATTCCCTGCTGGAGCGCTTATGCTGGCGGCTCTCATATAAAAACGGCATAATGACATTGATTCTCCTGGCCTTTCCGGCTGCTGCAGCAATCACCCTTTTCAGATCCTGAAAATGGTCATCCGGAGACATGTGATTGGTCATCCCAAAGAGAGAGTACGTCAGGCTGTAGTTGCAGACATCTACCATCAGATACAGGTCATCGCCTCGAATTGACTCTTCCAGAGTTCCCTTTCCCTCTCCGGAGCCAAATCTGGGTGTCTTTGCGCCTATAATGTAGGAATCTCTCTGATAGCCGGCAAAAGCAATCGTATGTTTATGTTCGCTTTCCCGCTCCCGCCTCCAATCTACTAGATATTTGTCCACCTTCTCTCCCAGGGTCTTGCAGCTCTTCAATGGAATCAGCCCCAACGGCCCAACCGGAATTGTCTCAATAATTTTCTCTTCGTACAGCATCGCGTCCTCCATTTCATTTATCAGTTGGTTGCATAATAAGCACCTATTTTATAACATTCCCTTACCCATTCGTCAACCCCTCAGCCTTCTCCGCCTCAAATCTTCCCCATAAAGAGGAATCACCTGATAGCCGCTGACAATCCGGGAAGTCACCCGGTCCGTATAGCTGTCCCTCATCATGTTCAAAGAGAGGTTTGTAGAAATAATCGTGGACCGGCCGCTGTTCAGCCGGTCATTGATACAGTAAAAAAGCTGAGAGGAAGTAAAACTGTTATTTACCTCCGTCCCCAGGTCATCAATAATCAGCAGATCACAGGTCAGCACCGACTGACAGCTGTCTCTGATCTCCTCCTCCGCCCTTGCCTCGAACCGGTTTTTTGAAAAAAGATCAAAGAGATCCCCTGCCGATAAGTAAATTACAGAATAATACTGGTCAATCAGCTCTTTGGCAATGCAGTTGCTCAAAAAGGTCTTTCCCACCCCTGTGTTTCCCGTAAACAGGATGTTTCCTCTCTCCGAACCGAACTGCCGGACAAACTGGCGGCACCTGGCCGCCACCTCCTTCATATACTGCGCCACCGTCTTTCCGATCGCCGGGACTACTTGGACGTTGTCAAAACAGTCGTAAGAAAACGTAGAAAAGTTCTCTTTGCGGATAATGTCGTCGATATTAGACTGAGCATACAGCAGCTTCATCTGAGCCCGCTTGAAACAGTGGCATTTCTCCCCATTGACATATCCGGTATCCCGGCAGTCCGGGCAGACATACCGCATCTCCATATAATCCTTAGGGTAGCCGTAGGCTTCCAGGAGGGCTGTTCTCTGCTCTCCCAACTCCTCCAGTTCCTTTTTTAGGCGGGCTTTGGCCCCCTCATCACCTTCCAGAAGCTGCCGGGCCCGCTCTACTGCCCTGGCCCCAACGGCGCTGTCAATCTCCCGGATAGCCGGAATCCTCCGGTAGATCTCCTCCACCCGCTTTTCCCGGTCATGGCGGTTATCAATCTGCCGCCGCTCGTAGTCCCTCATAATCGCATTGTACTGGGAATTACTCAGTGCCATATATCCTCCTACTTCTGTCTAAGCTGCTCTAGGATGAGTGCATCGTAATCCACATCCCTCTGCTCAAAATTGTGGAACTGGTTGCCGCCCCGGCGGCCTGCAGACGGCTTGGAAACTGTGCGCCCTATATTCTGGCCGCCCTGCTGTTCTTTATCCTCTATCCGTCTTCTGCTTCTCTCTCTGTCCAGGCGCTGGACATCATCCGCCGTGTGAACATTCGCCTTCTTCCAATCACCCAGTATCGTATCCGCATACTTAAAACTGGGGGTATGGATGGCTTCTATCGTCCGGCGGCATGCCTCCAAAACCAGCTCCCTGGAAAAGCCCCACTCTTGAAACCATTTTTCAATTATCTGCTGCTCTGCCGGGGCTGGTTTTCTGTCTGTCAGCCCAAATGCTTTCATCACGGCAAAGGAATCTTTGCTGTACGAACCCGCATAGTTCCTGGCGCTGTCCACAGTCGCAATCCCTCTCTGATGCCAGTTGAGAGCCACCGTCTCGATATAGCGAATATTGGTGTGCCCCAGTTGGACACAGTATTCTACCAGGTATTCCAACAACTCCGGACGCATATGAAGCCCGTCATACAGATACGCAAATATCTGACATTCCCTCTGGGAAAACACTTTATTCATATATTTCTGGGCAATGTAGAGCAGCTCAGCAAACGCATCATCCCCGCTGAGCCGGTTCAAGTCATCCGCCCCATAGCTCCCGGACGGTCTCACTTCGGCCTGGGGCTGCTCTGCTTTTTGAGGGCAAGGCTGGACGGAAGCCTTGGGCTCACCGATGCTGAGCAGACCTGCACGCTCCCAGTAGGCCAATGCTCTGCGCACATCCGCCTCCGTATGATTCAAGCCGCCTGCAATGTCCTCTATCCCGATCTGCTCTGACTGATGCCGCAGCAGGTACAGATAGACCTTTACATATTCCCCGCTGGCGGAAGCCATATAATGATCAATAAACGCATTGTCAACCACCGTAATCTTGGATGCCGCCCCATCTGTCATTCGAATCGCCATACTGTTCCTCATTCTCTCTTATCCAGTCTAAGTAATTTCATTCTACCATAAACCGCAGGAAATGGAAATAGCCCCAGCTTTCCACAAATCATATTGTGGATTTTGTGGATAATGTGGAAAACTTTTGTCCCTTTCCCCTGCGAATCTTGCTGCATCCTGTCGAAAACCTTATAAATTCGAGTATTCTAAAATTTTCAGACAAGAATTTATGTTAATAAAAAAATCCACATAGCTTCTTTACATAAAATGTTGAAAACTATGTGGATAATGTGGATAATTATTGTCCCAACAGCCTTTCTCCCACTTTTACAATGTCTCCGGCCCCCATAGTTATCAACAAATCGCCGTTGATACAGTGTTCCAAAATAAATCTTTCAATTTCATCAAAGGATGGAAAATAATGCACAGCAGTCCCTTTCTCCCTGATTTTTTCTGCCAGGTCCTGGGAGCTGATCCCCAGATTGTCGGTCTCTCTGGCGGGATAAATATCCGCTAGAATCACTTCATCGGCCATTGACAATGCCTGAGCGAATTCATCCATCAGCGCCTTTGTCCTGCTGTACGTATGGGGCTGGAACACACACAGAAGCCTTTTGTGAGGATAATTTCCGGCCGCCGCCAGCGTAGCCTGTATCTCCTGCGGGTGATGGGCATAGTCGTCTATAATAGTAATCCCCCCAAGCTCGCCCTTCTTTTCAAAGCGGCGGTGAGGCCCTGAAAAGCCTGACAGCCCCCTCTTTACCGCATCCATGGAGATTCCAAGCTCCCTGGCCGCTCCGATAGCCGCCAGGGAATTCCATACATTGTGGCGCCCTGTAACGCCCAGACTGATATGGTCCTCTGCCTTCCCATCCACAATCAGATCGTAGGACGGCCGGGCGTACTGATCATAGACGATATTTTCCGCCCGGTATGTGCTTCCTTCCCCTCCAAAAGTCAGAACGCGGCAGGGCAAATCTTTTGTCAATTCCTCCAGATTCTTGATCTCACTATTTATAATCAGCAGTCCGTTTGCCGGAAGTTTCTCGGCAAAGCGCCGGAATGAACAGCGGATGTCGTCCAGATCCTTAAAGAAATCCAGATGGTCAGCCTCCACATTCAGAATGATCTCGATAGTGGGGAAAAATGACAAGAAACTATTTGTATATTCACAGGCTTCTGTGACAAACAGTTCCGGGCCGCCGATCCGGATATTGCCTCCGATGGAGTCCAGCATTCCTCCTACAGAGATGGTCGGATCCTTGCCGGCTGCCAGGAGGATCTCCGTCAGCATGGAGGTCGTAGTTGTCTTTCCATGAGTTCCGGCTACAGCCACAGCCTGATGGTAATTGCGCATCATCTCACCTAAAAGCTCGGCCCGGGTCAGCATGGGGAGTTGCCGCCTGACAGCCTCAGCAAATTCCGGGTTGTCCGGATGGATGGCCGCCGTATATACCACTACCTCGGTCTCCTCCGGAATATTAGATGCCCTCTGGCCGATAAAGATCCTGGCTCCTTTGTTCCTCAGCCGTTCCGTCAGCTCACTTTCATGGGCATCTGAACCGGACACAGCAAATCCCTCCTGCAGCAGGATCTCTGCCAGACCGCTCATACTGATTCCGCCTATCCCAATAAAATGGATTGATTGAGGTTTTTGAAAATCTATCTCATACATTTCTTATTTTCCATCCTTCTCTACAATAATCTAAACCGTTTAAAGAACTTCCTTCACCAGAGCTTTCAAGTATGCGCCGGCCTCCGCCTCATCATCACCTTCCAGCGTAAAGGTCAGCACATCACCGCACCGGCCTCCCAGCTCCATCAGGCCCAGAACCTGCTTTCCATCCACATCCTTTTCTCTGCAGGAAATCCGGATCCTGCTGTGATATCCTTCTGCTGCCCTGGCAAGCTGCATAGCATTCCTGGCATGAAGCCCCTGAGCATCCGAAATTGTATATGTAAAACGCACCATCCCTGCTCCTCCTCTTTTGTTTATGCCTGGTCAGGCCAGGAAGCGGTTATCTCCGCTTCCCGGCCTGATCCCTCACTTCTATTTTATCAATGCCCTGTTAGAAAATCAACCGTAAGCCAAAAAAGAAACACAGAAGAACATTCGAACCAAAACAGGGAGCCGCTGCCGGATGGCTGTCCTGCCATCTGTGCTGCGACTCCCCGTCGGGTCAGCTCTTTATTGTATTGTGCTTAGGCTGCCGTCCTAAAAAGCAGGCTCCTGTAGCGCTCCAATGCTCCCATCAGGATTCCGCCCAAGACTCCGACTGCCAGGATCTCCCCGATCCCCACAGTAATCATCATGTAGAAAATCAGATCTTCTGAGCCGTATGCATACCGAAGAACAAAGGGAATGATCAGGGCATTGGACAAAATCGGCGGAATGCAGACCATCCAGCGATTTTTTCTCAGGGCGTAAGACCCTACTGCTCCGATCAGAGTGGCCAAGGTTCCAAAGATTACATCTGGCAGCATAGCCCCTGCCAACAAATTCGACAGCAGGCAGCCAATCACCACACCCGGAACTGCCGCCGGCGTGAAATACGGCAGCACGCAGAGGGCCTCCGAAATGCGGAACTGAACCGGTCCGAAGCTGATCGCTGCAAATGAGACCGTCAGCACGATGTAGATGGCCGCTATCACCGCCGCCTGAGCCAGATAGTACACTGATTTCTTGTTTGGTTTCATATTCAATTCTCTCCTTTAGTTTTGTTTTACGAGTGGAAGGTCTCGAACACTCGATTCATTTAACGCCGGGAATCGGCGGCAGGCCCGTAAGACCTTGGTTTTGTGGGCTCTGCAACGGGAACAAGTATAACATGGCAGGACCAATAAATCAACCTTTACGCTAAAAATCTTCAGACATTCCAAATATTGTCTATCAATGTCAAATATGCTACTATAGTGACAGAAAAAACTGGAAGAAGCAGCTTCCTGCTGCACTGGGAGGATATGATTATGAAAAAGTTAAGTCTGCGCAATGTGCTGCTGATCGGCGTCACATTGTTTTCTATGTTTTTCGGCTCCGGAAACCTGATCTTTCCGCCCTTTATCGGTTATCAGGCCGGCTCTGCCTCTGTATTCGCTTTTTTAGGATTTGCTCTGTCGGCCGTTGCCCTGCCCGTCCTGGGCGTGGCCGCTGTGGCAAAATGCGGAGGGCTTGACCATCTCTGCCAGCAGGTCCACCCCAAATTCTCGCTGATCTTTTCGATTATCATTTACCTCTGTATCGGGCCTATGCTGGCGATTCCAAGGACAGCCAGCACCAGCTACTCCATGTTCGCCTTCCTGACCGACCGTCTCGGAACCGGAAGGCTTTTGGGCGTTCCCCTGCAGATGGCTGCCTCAGTTGTGTTCTCTCTGATCTTTTTTGCCGCAGCAGGAATTGTCGCCAAAAAGCCTGAGCGTCTGAAGGATATTCTCGGAAAGCGCATGACACCTGTGCTCCTGGCTCTGATCTTTGTCATGTTTGCCGCCGGACTGGCTCATATGGAGCTTCCCGTTCTGCAGACGGCAGCCCCCTACGCAGTGCACCCGTTTTTGAAAGGCTTTACCGAGGGATATCAGACTATGGATACCATGGCCGCCGTTGTGTTCGGCATCGTCATTGCGATCAATATCCGCGCTCTAGGCATAACCGACAGCAATGAAATCGCCCTTGAAACAATCAAGGGCGGTGTCATCGCAGGAATTTTTCTCGGGACAGTCTATGGTATGCTGACCTTTCTCGGCGCAAAAAGCGGGAGTCTCACTGCAGGGGCACAGAACGGAACGGAAATTCTCAGCACCCTCTGCAGAGAATTTTTTGGCAATGCCGGCCCTGCCCTTCTGGCTCTGATTTTCTTCATCGCCTGCTTTAATGTATGTGTCGGCCTGATCTGCAGCTGCTCGAAATTTTTTGCAGAAAAATTTCCAGTGCTCGGGTTTGACCACTGGAGATGGATTCTCACAGGCTGGAGCTTTTTTCTCTCCATCCTCGGCCTCAACACGATTATCGCCATCTCTTCCCCGGTTTTGAGCCTTATCTATCCGGTGACTATCGCGATCATCGCTATGAATCTTCTGCCGTTTGACGTACTGAAACGTCCCGCTGTGCAGCGGGCCGCAGTACTCCTGGCGCTTTCCGCTGGAGTTTTGTCTCTTTGATCAGTACCACCTTACCATGGGCAGGTTATTGTTGACCCCCTTGGTTGCCAAAATCTGATGAAGGTCAATAATGCCGTTGTGGAAGGTTGCCGCGCAGGCTGACAGGTAGAGATCCCACATGCGAATAAAGCGCTGATCAAACATCTTGCTGATCTCATCCAGATGCTCTGTGAAATTCTTCTCCCAGCACAGCAGCGTTTTGTTGTAATGAAGGCGAAGATTTTCTACATCCAGCACATGGAAATTGTCCTCAGCCATGGCAGACACCATCTCTCTCAGGCTGGGGACAACGCCGCCTGGGAAAATATACTTTTTGATCCAGGCATCCCCCGGGTGCTCTTTCAATGCACTGATAAAGTGAAGCAAAAAGACGCCTCCATCATTCAGTACCTGGCTGACGCAGTCATTAAATAGCTGATAGTTTTCTCTCCCCACATGCTCCACCATCCCGACACTGACCACCCGGTCAAACGTTTTACCGGATTTAGGCAGATCTCTGTAATCCATCAGCTCGACATCCAGATAGTTCTGAAGATGCTCTTCTTCAATTCTCTTCTTAAACTCTGCGTACTGCTCATGGCTCAGGGTGATTCCTGTCCCTTTAATCTTGTATTTTTTTGCCGCCTCGATCAGCAAAAATCCCCAGCCGCAGCCAATATCCAAAAGTGTCATCCCTTCTTTCAGGTACAGCTTCTGCAGAATGTAGTCGACTTTATTGACCTGCGCCTGATACAGGCTGTCATCTGGGTTCTTAAAGTATGCGCAGGAATAGTTGAGAGTGTCATCCAGCCACAGCTTATAAAAGTCATTGCCGATATCATAATGGCTCGTCACTTCTTTTTCCTGATTTTTCTTAGACAGCGAGGTATGGATCAGTTTTTTTAATGCCTTCTCATCTGTAGAAAATTTTCCCATCTGTCCCAGGAAGTGATCCAGAGCATTGTACAAATTGCCCTCTATCTCCAATTTTCCATCCATATACGCTTCTCCCAGGGCGATCGATGTGCTGTTCAGCAGTTCCCCAACAGGAATAACGCTTTTAAAATTCACTGTAAAATCGGGGGTTCCTGTGCCTATCTGATATTCTCTTCCCTGAAATTTTATCAAAAAAGGATGCTCATCAAATTTTGATAAAAACTGCACCATTGCTTTCTCTTCCAATTGTTCCAGCATATTCTCTCCTCCTTCTATTCTGTCATTATGGAACTTTATTTTATAAGATTATCTCCCCCAATTTATAAAATCAACGTAAAAAACTACGATTTTTTCTCACTAATTTTTATTTTTTTTAGTATTTTTTGATTATATATCGCGGCAGCCTGGTATTTATAAGGACAATCCTCCCCTTGCCCTGGCCCTTCTGTCCCGGACTGCCTGGATGACCGGAACCATAAAAATTGCCACCATACCGCCGGCAAACCCGTTGTTGTACAGGTTCATTCCTCCGTATACTATCCCAATATTTAACGCCACAGAGGAATGGAGAAAGCCGGCTATTATTCCTGCGATCCACCCAAACTCCCCCGCTATAGGGGCCAGTGTTGTAGACAACAGTAAGGCCAGCAATGGCGATGGATCGTAAATATTCCAGGTCTTAAATGCTGCTCCAAGGCAGACGCCGAACATAATAGGACAGATATTTCTCAAATGCTTTCCGGTTGCAGAAAACCCAACTATGGTAAAGATTCCGCCTATCGTCGGCCCATTCAGGTCGCCTCCCACAGCCAGAACCATGATGGTTGCAAACAGTCCATTGATCCCCATATTGAAAACAGTAGGCGCCCCGCCCTCCTCTTTCAAATAGTCTGTACCGGAAAGGCCATAAGTCTTTAATATCTTCCGGTAGGAAGCCAGAGTCTCCCTGCCTCCCCAAGCCAGAGCTCCAACCGCCATACCGCCAAAAAGAATCAGCAGCATAGCCAGCAGCACGCCGTCATTCCCCGAAGACCAAAGCAGCCTGGCCTCTATGGTCATTCCAAAAGATTTTAAGACTGAGACGATCACTGTGGCAATGATGCCGCAGGCAAACCCTACATTGTAAAGAGAATAGCCTTTATGGGCATAGTGAACGTGGGTCGCCATGGGAGGCAGCACAAACCCTATAACGCTCCCGGCAAGCAGGCTCAGAGCCAGCCTTCCCGCCAGCGGCAGATGGCCGACCTGCATAATTTCTGTAATGATCGGCGACAGGCTGGTTCCGTAAAACCCGATATAAAGATACCGGGACACAGAAGTCTTGTGGTATTTGGCATATAAAAAAATTCCAAAGAGGATCGCCCAGATGTTCAGAAGGTTCTTGCCGAACAAAGAGAATCCGAACATCAGGCAGGCAGCCGTAATCGTATGGCCTGACAAATCCATCTTCAGAAAATACGCCGCCCAGATGCTAAACAGCGCCAGAATCCCGGCATTGATAAAAGCGGCCCCGATGCCCCCGATCATAAAGTAATCTGTAATGAGAAAATCAGGCTCTTCAATCAGCCGTATGAGTCCAGGCCCAATTTCGCCAATAGGCTGGACAAGCAGCCCTGCTGCCATAAAAAAAATAGGGATCAGTGAAAGAAGGCCAAATTGTGCCTTCCTTGATAACATTCGTTTTTCTGCCACGTCTCGCAAACTCCTCCGTCTCTTATCCTAATTTTTTTATTATAACCGAGAGCAGCACAGATTGACAAGCCGGGGCAGAGACAGGATTTTGAAATTTGCCTGGTTTATTGTTATTCCTGCTACCCCAATCCTCTTTTTTCGTGTATAATAGAAGATGCCAGACCACACTGATCCGATCAATCTGACTTTATATGGAAGGAGCACATATGAAACCAATTATTATTGGAATTGCAGGAGGCACCGGTTCCGGGAAATCGACTTTCACAAACCGGCTGAAGGACGCATTTGGCCCCCAGATCGCGGTTCTTTACCATGACAACTATTACCGCTCTCACGATGACCTTCCCTTTGAGAAGCGCAAAAAACTGAATTATGACCACCCTGATGCCTTTGAGACCGAGCTTCTGGTAAAACACCTGGCCCGTCTAAAGGAAGGGCAGGCTGTGGAATGTCCTGTGTACGATTATACAGTTCACAATCGTTCCTCAAAAACTGTCCGGGTTGAACCAAAGCCCGTCATACTCCTTGAGGGAATTCTGGTCTTGTTCGATGAGCGAATTCGAGATCTTTTAGACATCAAAGTCTTCGTAGATGCTGACGCCGATGAGAGAATCCTGCGCCGTATCCTGAGAGACACCAAGGAGAGAGGGAGAGATGTGGAAGGGATTGTAACCCAATATCTGACCACGGTTAAGCCCATGCACAATCTTTATGTGGAGCCAACCCGGGTCTTTGCCGACATCATTACCAACAGCGGGATGAACGATGTGGCATTCGATTTGATGGAAGGAAAAATCCGCTCCATCTTATCAGAGGTTGAAGCCTAACCTTCATTCTTAGGGACTGCCCTGTTCAGAGGTGCAGTCCCTGTACCGCCGATGTTCCTCCTCTGGCGCCGTTTTGAAGGAGACTGGAGATATTGTTCCTTTTATTTTCCAGATGATTCCAGACAAATTCCTTAATAAAAGGGGTCTCCGGCCGAAATAAAATTTCTTGGGGTGTCCCGTACTGGGCCACTCTCCCCCTGTTTAAAATTAAAATCTTGTCCGAAACCATCAGTGCTTTTTCAGAATCCCTCACCGTCATCACAGCCGTTATGCAGTACTTTCCAAGGATCCCTCTGAGAACTTCTGTAACCTTTCCCCTCTCCTCATCTTCCAGATCCTCAAAAGGATCCTCCAGAAGAAGGAGTTTGGGCTTCATCACCAGAAGGCGAGCCAGCGCCGTTCGCTCTTTTTCCCCCGCTGTCAGCGCTCCCGCGCGGCTTTTCAGAATCCTCCTTAACCCCAAAAGATCAATCAGCATTTCTACTTCTTCCCTGCTGGAAATTCCAGGTCTATTCCGCAGTCCATATACAATATTTTTATATACATTCATATTTGGGAAAAACGGACAGTCCCGAAACATAACCTGAAATCCTCTATCCTCCATTGGAACCTTTGTCAGGTCGCGCCCCTGGAAAAGGATCTGGCCTTCATCCGCCTCCTCCATCCCCAGGATAATCCGCATCAGCGTCATCTTTCCACATTCAGAAGGCCCCAGGATTGAAACAATCTCACCATCCGGCACTTCCGCATCAACCTTGTCCAAAACCACCATTCCGCCAAAGGATTTCCTGATCTGTATCAATTCCAGCACTTTGACCCTCCTCTCAAAAAAGCATCCTCACCGCGGTATCATATCCTTATTAAACCATGGACTTTGTAAAGATAATTATCATATTTTCGTAAAATTTTTGTGAGTTTTATATATCTATCTGTCAAAAGCCTGTGTTGATGCCAGGATTTCCGGAATCCATTCCCAGGTGCGCCTGGCGGCGCACCACCACAAAAAAAGAGGGCAAAATCCGAAGATTTCACCCTCTTTTTCATAATACCCGAGTTCTCGAATATCGATTAAAATTATCTGAATTACTTTAAGGTAACCTTTGCGCCTTCAGCCTCTAACTTGGTCTTGATATCCTCAGCCTCTTCCTTGGAAGCGCCCTGCTTAACAACCTTCGGAGCACCGTCAACTACGTCCTTAGCTTCCTTTAAGCCTAAGCCGGTAACTTCACGAACAACCTTGATAACCTTAACCTTGTTGGGGCCAACCTCGGTCAGCTCAACGTCAAATTCGGTCTTCTCCTCTGCTGCCTCTGCCGGGCCTGCTGCTGCAACTACAACGCCTGCTGCTGCAGATACGCCGAACTCTTCCTCGCATGCTTTTACTAACTCATTTAACTCTAATACGGATAATTCCTTGATAGCTTCAATAAACTCAGCGGTTGTTAATTTTGCCATGATAATTTACCTCCATTAAAAATTTGTATGATAGATTCCTTCTTATGCGTTTGCTTCCGCACCGTTTGCCTCTGCAATCTGATTCAGAACGCGAGCAAAATTGGTGATCGGAGACTGGATGCTGCCAAGCAGCTTGCCAAGCAGAACTTCTCTGGACGGGATCGTAGCGATCACGTTCATTCCCTTTGCATCGTAGTAGGTTCCTTCTACAATGCCGGCCTTGATCTCCAGTTTCTCAGCCTTCTTTGCAAACTCAGCCAGAATTCTTGCCGGTGCAGTTGCATCGGTCTTGGACACTGCCAATGCAGTCGGTCCTTCCAGGTTGGCATCCAGAGCTGCAAAGTCTGTTCCCTCAGTAGCACGCTTGATCAGAGTATTCTTATATACCTTGTAAGTAATGCCTGCTTCTCTTAACTGCTTGCGGAGCTGGGTATCCTGCTCTACAGTCAGACCGCGGTAATCTACTACCACCGCAGTTGCAGCGCCATTCAGTAATTCAGAAATCTCGTCTACGATCGGCTGCTTTAATTCAACCTTTGCCATGATGGTTTACCTCCTTATTTTATTTTGAAGTATCCCCTGCGAAAAACCCCTCTGTCCGAAGGACAAAGGGGTCTACAAAATCAATCTTGGTTTGATTTGTACGTTCCTCGGCAGGCATTATCAGCTTTAAGCCTTACGGCACCTGCTGTCTTCGGCAGTCAATACTTGCGTATTGTATCATAATCTATATCGGTTGTCAATCCAAATTTCAGGCTTAGTTAGCCAGCTTTGCTACATTCAGCTTGACTCCAGGCCCCATAGTAGAGGTCATGGTCACGCTCTTTAAGTAAGCGCCCTTTAAGGTGCTGGGTCTTGCCTTCAGGATTGCGTCCATAAGCGTCTGGAAGTTGTCCGCTAACTGTTCTTCTGTGAAAGAAGCCTTTCCAACTGGCACGTGAATAATGTTGGTCTTGTCAAGTCTGTATTCGATCTTACCGGCTTTGATATCGTTGATTGCCTTAGTTACATCCATGGTAACGGTACCTGCCTTGGGGTTAGGCATTAAGCCCTTCGGTCCAAGTACACGGCCCAGACGTCCTACAACACCCATCATGTCAGGAGTCGCTACAACTACATCAAAATCCAGCCAGCCATCGTTCTGGATCTTCGGGATCAGCTCCTCTGCTCCTACGTAATCTGCGCCGGCAGCCTGAGCCTCATCAGCCTTTGGTCCCTTTGCAAATACTAAGATCCGGACGGTCTTGCCGGTTCCATGGGGCAGAACAACTGCACCGCGGATCTGCTGGTCTGCGTGACGTCCATCACAGCCGGTTCTGATATGAACTTCAACGGTCTCATCAAATTTTGCAGAAGCGGTCTTTTTTACAAGAGCGATTGCATCTGCTGTATCATACTGGACAGAGCGGTCTACTGTTTTAGCAGCCTCTGCGTATCTTTTTCCTCTTTTCATTCTAAATAACCTCCTAGTGGTATTGTCGGGGATTTCCCTCCCACGTGCTTCAATATTCCATCAGATCAATAGGACCGATTACTCTTCTACAGTAATGCCCATGCTTCTTGCGGTGCCTGCGATCATGCTCATAGCAGCCTCTACGCTTGCTGCATTCAAATCAGGCATCTTTAATTCTGCGATCTTCTGAAGATCTGCCTTGCTGATGGTAGCTACCTTTGTCTTATTCGGAACTGCAGAACCGGATTCGATCTTGCAGGCCTTCTTTAACAGAACGGCAGCCGGCGGGGTCTTGGTGATAAAGCTGAAACTTCTGTCTGCATATACAGTGATGACTACTGGGATGATCATACCAGCCTGATCAGCGGTTCTTGCATTGAACTCTTTTGTAAACTGTACGATGTTTACACCGTGCTGGCCTAATGCGGGACCAACTGGCGGTGCTGGTGTTGCCTTACCAGCAGGAATCTGTAATTTGATATAACCTGTTACTTTCTTTGCCATTTTAGGCACCTCCTAAATTATGTGGTATTGTCGGGGATTTCCCTCCCACCAGCCTTCGAAAAATCCAAAGGCCGATTCCTGTTACATGAGCCTTCCGGCTCTCAGCCAAGAATGTCTTCCGTGAGGATTACATTTTCTTTACTTCGCTGAAATTGAGCTCGACCGGGGTTTCTCGGCCAAACATTTCGACATTGATTGTAATGGACTTCTTGCTCTCATTGATTGCCTTGATCGCGCCAACGGTATCTTTCCAGGCTCCGGCGGTAACAACCACCATATCGCCCAGTTCAAAGTCCACAGCCACTTCCTTTTTCTGGAAGCCCAGACTGGCGATCTCCTCATCAGTCAGGGGAACCGGCTTGGAACCCGGCCCTACGAACCCGGTAACGCCGCGGGTATTCCGCACTACATACCAGGTATCATCGTTCATAACCATGTTCACCAACACGTAGCCCGGAAACATTTTCTTGTCTGCCTGCTTCTCCACGCCGTTCTTTAATTCTGTCACTGCAAGCATGGGCACTGAAACCTCCAAAATCTGGTCCTGAAGATTCCGGTTCTCTATCGTCTTCTCAATGTCTACTTTTACTTTGTTTTCATAGCCTGAGTAGGTATGGACTACATACCAATGTGCATCTGCCATTCTAATCCGCCTTTCAGTCTTACAGAACGAGATTCAGACCGTACTTAATGATCAGATCCAGGATGCCGATCAATAAGCCCAGCGCCAGTGACACGACCAACACCATGACAGTGCTCTTCATTATCGTATCCTTCGCAGGCCAGATAATCTTATTGAACTCGGCTTTTAAACCCTTGAAAAAGCTGGGTTTGCCAGTCTTTTCCTTTACCGCATCTCCCATATATTCACATCCTTTACTACACGCAATTACTTGGTTTCCTTGTGCAAAGTATGTCTCTTACAGAATCTGCAGTACTTTTTCGTTTCCATTCTGTCCGGATGAGTCTTCTTGTCCTTGGTCATGTTGTAATTGCGCTGCTTACATTCTGTGCATGCCAGTGTAATTCTTGTACGCACGACTTCCACCTCCACTTAAATTCTTGATGTTGAGGTCTCTTTTCTCTCCCGCTCCGGTCGGAATTTGGGCATAAAAAAAAGACCTAGGTTCTTCCATTCGCCCGTCCACTATATCATAAAATATGCGATTCGTCAACGCTTTTTTGCAAAACCAGTCCCTGCCGCCTATGTAATTCCCCCGCTTCAGGCTTTTCAAAAAATATGTAAAGTTTGCTTGACATCCGTATCCCCATCTGTTATATTAAAAATGTAAAGTACTTTATACATTTTTGGTTCATATGGCGTCCTTCCGCTGAACCCCAGGCGCCATATAAACCGCAGTGTACCAGGAGGTTCTGTCTATGAAAAATCGTATCCAGGAACTGCGCAAAGCCGGAAAAATCCGGCAGGAAGACCTGGCCGAGGCTGTAGGCGTTACCCGGCAGACTATTATTTCCCTGGAAAATGGGAAATACAACGCTTCTCTGCAGCTCGCCTATAAAATCGCCAAATACTTCCATATGACGATTGAAGAAGTTTTTTTATTTGAGGAGGAATGATCTATGCTGAACCATTACTTTTTTGACAGCCCCATCGATTTTGAAAAGCGCTGTAAAAACCGTATTCTTTTAGGTGTGGTCTTTCTAATCTTAGGTGTTCTCACGCTGATTGCCTGGTCCGTCAGCTCTGGCTGGCTTCCCATCCTTGCCCCAAGCCCGGAAGCCGCAGAACGCATTTCGGCAGTCTATATCCCCTTGGGAGCGGCGCTTGCCGCCGCCGGGCTGATTCGGATCCGGAGGAACCGGATCCTTCTGCGGAATCCAGATCTTCGCAAAAAAGAGGAGATCCGGGAGACCGATGAGCGCAACCGGATCATCGGCCTCCGCTGCTGGGCCTATGCCGGATACGCAATGTTTCTCCTTCTCTACCTCGGCATTCTGGCTGCCGGCTTTTTCAGCCTGACCGTTCTGAGGGTCTTTTTAGGCATTCTAGGCGTCTTTGCCCTTCTTCTTTTCATCTTCCGCCTGATTCTTCAGCGGTGTATGTAACAGGCAGCCTTGCGTTCTACCTGCTCTCCCTCAGCAGGGAGAGCACTGCCTTTCCATCTGCTTTCGGCAGCTCAACCCCCAGAAGCCTGGCCAGCGTCGGCCCTTCATCGATCAGGCTCATGTAGCCAGCCTCTGCTCCCGGGACAAAGTCAGGGCCCGCCCCGGCAAAAAAGGTCCGGTACCCAGGCTTGGCCGGATGGTAGCCATGGTTGCCCAGATGGAGGGCTGGATCCCTCTGGCGGTCAACTTTCTCCCATGGTTTTTCCACCCCGTTCTGGAAATACCAGCCGTCTGCCGCCTCCAGCATAAAATCGCAGTCCGGATCTGCGCCCATAGCGGCAGCCTCTTTTCCGTCATAGATTCTTTCCACCGGTGAATCCGGCCTTTTCTCCCAGGCTTCCAGCCATTTTCTCACACGATTCCGGTCCTTTTTCCGGCGCAGGTAAAGATAGCAGGAACCGCCGCCTTCCATGGCCACCACGCTCCAGCTCTTCACCCTGCTGCCCGCCGTTTTCAGCCAGCCCAATTTCTTTAAATAGTAGTTAGGATAAGACACTTTTCGAGTATCCTTCTGATAGTGGTCTCCCAGCAGAACCAGGTTTGTATCATCCTGCCAGCCCATCTCTTCCAGAAGGTCCAGAATCTCACCCAAACGGCTGTCATGGCGCAGGAGAGCCTCATCTGCCTCTGGACTGCTGACGCCAAAATCGTGGCGGCGGCTATCCACATCTGTAAAATGCACCAGCGACACATCAGGCCGATATTTTTTCAAAGTATAGAGGAAAGATGCCTGGACAAACGAATCCAAGGCCGGCTGCTTCACGCCGTCCAGCATAGAGCCAAATCGTGAGAACACTTCCCACTGAAACCCAGGGCTCCCGTTCATCAGCGACACTGTAATCTGATTCTGCCAGGGCCGGTTTGCCCATATCTCCGGCAGATTATAGGAAATCTTCGCCCCTCCTGTCACCGGCCACAGAAAAGCCGCCGTCTTCAGCCCTCTTTTCTCCGCCTCATCGTACAGTGTTGTTCCGTCTATAAAACGTCTCTGCCAGAACCAGTCCGGATGTTCCCGGCCAGGCTGGAACCTCAAGTTATTGACAATGCCATGATTTTTCGGATAGCGGCCTGTCACAATAGAGGTGTGAGCCGGGTACGTCAAGCTCGGATACACACTCTCCACATCCCTGCACACCGCTGCCCTTTTTAAAAAGCGGCTGAAGTTCGGCAGAGCTTCCATCCTCTTGAGATCCGCTTTCCCCACCGCATCCAGTGATATTACAATCAGTCTCTTGGTCTTTTCAGTCTTCTTCATCTGTCTGCTCCTTTAAAAAATCCAGCCACTCTTTGATCTGCTTTTCATACCCGTTATCCGAAGGCCGGTAGAAATGACATTCTGTCAGCCCATCCGGAAGATACTGCTGTTTCACATAATGGTGAGGATAGTCATGGGCATACAAATACCCTTTCCCTCTCCCCAGCTTTTCTGCCCCCTGGTAGTGCTTGTCCTGAAGGTGGACGGGAATCGGCATCGTCCGAGTCTCTTCCACTGCCTGCATCGCCTCAAAAATCGCTGTGCACGCGGCGTTGCTTTTGGGAGCAGATGCCACGTAGGCCGCCGCCTGGGCCAGGATAATCTGAGCCTCCGGCATACCAATCCGCTCTACCGCCTGGGCTGCGCTTACCGCTACCGTCAAAGCGCGGGGGTCTGCATTGCCCACATCCTCCGCAGCGCAGATCATAATCCTTCGGGAGATAAACTTTATGTCCTCTCCGGCGTACAGCATCCGCGCAAGATAGTAGACTGCGGCGTCCGGGTCTGACCCTCTCATGCTTTTAATAAAAGCAGAGATTGTGTCGTAATGATTGTCCCCGCTCTTATCATACCTGACAGCCCTTTTTTGGATGCACTCCTGAGCTGCTGCCAAGTCAATGTGGATCACCCCGTCTTCCCCCCGGTCGGTTGTCAAAATCCCCAGCTCGATGGCATTCAAGGCGGAGCGGGCATCCCCGTTGGCCACATCTGCCAGAAACTCCATGGCATCTTCATCGATCTCAGCGCGGTAAGCTCCCATCCCCCGCTCTTTATCCTGCACTGCTCTTCTCAGCAGTTCTTTAATATCATCTTTCTCCAATGGCTTCAGCTCAAAAATCCTGGAGCGGGACAGAAGAGCTCCGTTTACTTCAAAATACGGATTTTCCGTGGTGGCTCCGATCAGAATCAAGGTGCCATCCTCCACAAATGGCAGCAGATAATCCTGCTGTCCTTTATTAAACCTGTGGATCTCATCTACAAAGAGGATGGTCTTTCTTCCGTACATCCCCAGGGCATCCTTCGCCTCCCGAACCACTTCCTCCATATCCTTTTTTCCCGCCACGGTTGCATTGATCTGTTTGAACTCAGCACTGGTGGTGTTGGCGATCACCCGGGCCAAAGTCGTCTTTCCCGTTCCCGGAGGCCCATAAAAAATCACTGAACCCAGCTTATCTGCCCGGATCGCCCGGTACAGCAGCTTATCTTTTCCCAAAATATGTTTCTGTCCCACTACTTCCTCCAAAGTCCTCGGGCGCAGCCTGGAAGCAAGCGGTGCCTCCGTTTCCTTTGCAGTTTCTCTCATATAATCAAATAAATCCATCTTATCACCTGTCCTAATCAACGAGCAGCTCATCTGCCGTAACAAAAGTATATCCCCGGTCAAGCAAGGTGTCAACGATTTCCAGTGCCGCGTCTACTGACGCGGAAAAGATATCATGCATTAAAATAATGTCCCCATCATCCACCTGCGCCAGCACCCTCCTGGCAATCTGGTCTGCGTCTTGGTATTTCCAGTCCAGGCTGTCCACGGACCAAAATACCGGCGTCAGATCTACAGCCTCTTCCAGATCATCGTTCCAGGATCCGTAGGGAGGCCGGACATATTCCGGCGCCTTTCCCGTGATCTCCTGAATCAGCTTGCTGGTCTTCTCAATCGATTCACACATGCCTTCCAGCTCCCCCTTTGTCATATCTTCATGGCGATACCCGTGGTTGCCGATCAGATGGCCGCCGGCCGCTATTTCCAAAACCAGATCCGGATTCTCCCGGACATTGGCTCCCATTAGGAAAAAAGTCGCTTTTACCCCCCTTTCCTGCAGGCCATCCAGCAGCCTCCACGTATAAATCTGGTGGGGGCCGTCGTCGAAGGTCAGGGCCACGCTCTTTTCCCCATCCGTTCTCACCGCAGCCTCCCCTCCGGCATCCGCTTCTCGCTCCTCCCAACGCCCTCTTCCTCCCAGCGCAGTGCAGATCAGGACGCCCAGCAGAACGGCATCCACCCCCCAGACAGCCAGCAGCTTTCTCGCCTCCTTGATCATGGTCCCCTCCATTTCCAGTTCCCAGACAGCCTGTCTGAAAGGCATACTGTCCTCCGCACACTTACCTCCATATATATGCGCGGAACCAGGCTCTCCATTCTCATTTCAATATGCCTGCAAAAATAGCATCAACTCCTTCAAATGTTCTTGACATGTCCAAAAAAATATGCTATATTTTAGTTAGTTTCAACTAACCACTGTCTATCGAGGTAAATTTTATGAGCGTAGTAATTATCGGCGGAAATGAGCGGATGGTGTATCAATATGAAGACATATGCAAAAGCTATGGCTGCAAAGCAAAGGTCTTTGTGAAAGAGCACGGACAGATCCGCAAAAAAATTGGCTGCCCTGATCTCTTGATTTTATTCACCGGAACTGCTTCCCACAAAATGGCGATCAGCGCTTCTCAGGAAGCCAAAAAAAACAATATTCCCATCGCCCATGTTCATACCAGCAGCGCGGCGGCACTTCACTCTGTTCTTGCAGAGCATTGTTCCTGTTAAAACAGCCCACTATCTTTATAATACCTTTTTTCTCCATATGAGGACTATTTACCCAAATAGTCTTAACACAGGGGAAGGCCCGGTTTTATGCAAACCGCGCCTTCCCCTGCTTGTGTCCCGGCAGGCAGAGGGGGCGTTTCCGCCCCCTGTGTCTGCTAATTGTGCCGCAGTAAAAATAACCCCCCTGCTCTGCAGGGGGAGGGGGGATCTTTAGATAAAAGTAAGAACTCCTGTGTTATGATAATAAGTGGGTCTGCAAAACCACAAATAGAATAACACAGGAGGTCCAAAAGAATGGACGTAAATAGTTTAGCCCATACAAAATGGGAATGCAAGTATCATATTGTTTTTGCACCAAAATACCGTAGACAGGTAATATATAAGCAAATAAAGGCAGATGTGGGACAGATTTTGGGAACGTTATGCAGAAGAAAGGGAATAGAGATTATAGAAGCAGAATGTTGCCCGGACCATATCCATATGCTGGTCAGAATTCCACCGAAATATTCAGTATCAGAAATTGTGGGATATTTGAAAGGGAAAAGTTCGCTTATGATATTTGAAAAGCATGCAAATTTAAAGTACAAATATGGAAATAGACATTTCTGGTGCCGTGGATATTATGTAGATACGGTAGGGAAGAATACAGCTGCAATCAAAGCGTATATTCAGAATCAAATAGAAGAGGATTTAGAATATGATCAGATGTCATTAGTAGAGTATATTGACCCGTTTACGGGTGAGCCGGTGAAGAAAAACAAGAAATAAACCACTTGGAGTGGTAGTAGGAAGTCAAAGCAAACCAGCAAGCCCCTTTTGGGGCTGCGCCGGAG
>CALWBQ010000025.1 GCA_944376125.1 uncultured Lachnospiraceae bacterium | reverse complement strand
TACTAGCCATGCGGAAATACATCCTTTCTTGTTTTGTTTTTGTTTGGTCGCTAAAACTATAACACAGAAAATGTATTTCCGTCTTTTTAATTATTCAGTTGTAACACATGTATTGTAAACCTACAAGTGACTAACAAAGCTGTATGCGAAGCACTTGACGGACTGCCTCCAGTTAAGGTACACTGTTCTTTGTTAGCGGAAGAGGCTATTCATGCAGCTCTGTGGGATTACTGCCAGAAGAGCGGTACAGTGATTGATGGCCTGAATAAGCCAAAAAACGATATCGGAGAAGAAGAGGCCGAAGAGGAATACTAATAGGATGGAAAGAGAAAAAGTTGTGGTGGGACTGTCCGGGGGCGTGGATTCCTCCGTGGCAGCCCTGCTGTTAAAGAAACAGGGTTACGAAGTGATCGGCGTTACTATGCAGACCTGGGATCCAGAGGGGGGCGGGGAACTGAACCACGGAACCCCGATTTTAGAGGACGCCAGGCGTGTGGCGGATTACCTGGGAATTCCTCATTATGTGATGGACTTTCACCAGGAATTTAAACAGTATGTGGTGGACTACTTTACAGAGGAGTACCTGAAGGGGCGAACGCCCAATCCCTGTGTCGTCTGCAACCGCTGGGTCAAGTGGGAGGCGCTTCTTGCCAGGAGTGCTGATTTTGGGGCCAGGCTGGTGGCCACAGGACATTACGCACGAATCGAAAGACTCCCCAACGGGCGGCTGGCAGTAAGGAGGGCCGCTTCCCAGGCCAAGGATCAGACCTATGCCCTGTATAATCTCACCCAGGATCAGCTGGCCCACACCCTGATGCCGGTGGGAGGGATGGACAAGGAGGAGATACGCGAAATCGCCCAGAAGGCTGGGATTCCGGTGGCTGATAAACCGGACAGTCAGGAAATCTGCTTCATCCCGGACAAGGATTATGCAGGGTTTATTAAACGATATACTGGTGCCTCTGTCCCGAGGGGTGAGTTTGTCGATAAGGATGGCCGGGTGCTGGGACACCACAAGGGCATCATCCACTATACGGTTGGACAGAGAAAAGGCTTGGATTTGGCTATGGGGCATCCAGTTTTTGTCACAGCCATCCGGCCAGATAAAAACCAGGTGGTGATTGGGGAAAGTGAAGATGTATTTACAAAATCCCTCCGGTGTAGTAATCTTAACTGGATGGCAATGGATGGCCTCCGCGGGGAGGCCGCAAGAGTGAATGCGAAGATCCGCTATGCCCACAAAGGGGCCGCATGTACTATCCGGGAAGCTGGGGAAGATACAGTGGAATGTGTATTTGACGAGCCGGTCCGGGCGGTGACACCAGGCCAGGCCGTAGTCTTTTATGACGGCGATTGCGTAGCGGGAGGAGGAATCATTTTATGATGGGAAGAGCAAAACGGGCAGCATTTCTGACAGCCGCGGCTGTCTGGACTGCAGGGATCCTGAGCGGCTGTGCTGGGGGAGACTATCAGCCAATTGAAATTCAGACGCAGGAGGCTGCGGGCGGGGAACATATTCCTAATACCTTGCCTCAGGCGGAGACAAGCCTGAAAGAGACGGCTGTCTCCATGGAGACAGCGCCGGCTTACCAGACGGCAGATGATACCGTGTATATTACCGGTGACCGGGTCAATATCAGAAAGGAAGGCAGCACCTCAGGACAGATCGTGGGCCGGCTTGATAAAGGAGCGGCGCTGAAGAGAACAGGAATCGGCGGGAGCTGGAGCCGGGTGATTTATCAGGATCAGGAGTGCTATGTTTCCAACCAATATATTGCAGCAAAGCCGGCGGAGACGGCTGCTGCGGAGGCAGAAAACGCGGCCCAGGCAAAAGACAGCCCCCTTTCATCGGCGCAGAAGCAGGAGATACGGCTGAATCCCGACTGGCAGTATGCAGGAATGTCTAAAATCAATTCTGGAACTGCTGTTCTCTATAAGGCGGAGAATAACCGGAAAGGGATTGTGGTCTGTGTCAATGCCGGCCATGGAACTCAGGGCGGGGGCAGCGTAAAGACTCTGTGCCACCCCGACGGTACTCCCAAAGTTACCAGCGGTACCACTCAGGCCGGTGCGACAACAGCGGCAGCGGTCTCCTCCGGGATGACCTTTGCAGACGGAACCCCGGAGCACCAGGTGACGCTCTCTATGGCCCTGAAGCTGAAGGAAAAGCTGCTGGCAGATGGGTATGATGTCCTGATGATCCGGGAGACAGAAGATGTCCAGCTTGATAATGTGGCGAGGACAGTCATCGCAAACAATGCTGCAGACTGCCACATTGCTCTCCACTGGGATTCCACATCCAATGACAAAGGCGCCTTCTATATGAGTGTGCCCAGCAATGAGACTTACCGCAATATGGAACCGGTTAAATCCCACTGGCAGCAGCACAATGCCCTGGGAGAGAGCCTGGTTGCCGGGCTGAAATCGGCCGGCGTCAAGATTTTTTCCGGCGGTTCTATGGAGATGGATCTGACCCAGACGTCATATTCCACAATCCCCTCCGTTGATATTGAATTGGGAGATAAGGCGTCGGATCACTCGTCAGCGGCTCTGGACACCCTGGTGACCGGTCTTCTCGCCGGTATTGACCAGTATTTCGGCCAATAATTTAGGCGGGCAGAAGATATGGACAAATCGGGAAAAACAATAGGAATGACCATAGGAATCAAGCTGATCGCAAGCCTTCTGGCAGCTCTGCTGCTGGAGGGCTTTCTGGCAATGGCGGGAATCTGCCACGGAACAGGGGCACAGGGAATCAGTCTTTGGCCGGGCGGATTAAAGGCCAGCAGCGGGTATCAGATCTCGGAGAAAGAGGACGGCAGTCTGGAGTTTATCCAGGAAAGCAGCGATCCTCAGATGTATTTTGCTGCGGCCGGTGTTCCCTACGGCAGCCTGCGGCTGGAATTTGCAGAACCTTTAAAGGAGGATATTCCTCTCCAGGTATACAGCTCGTCTGGCGGGGAAGTGTACACAGAAAACAGGTATCTCCTGGAGGGCAGCCGGTCGGCGGAATTTCAGATCGCCTGCCGGGACTATGGGGATCTGCGGCTTGACCTCGATGGCTCATTTTTCTTAAAAAAGGTTACAGCTTATCCCGCGGTTTCCTGGACAGAGGCAGATCTGGGACAGGTGATTTCCAGCATGTCCCTGATAAGGTTTCTGGTGTGGTGGATTTTGGCTTTTGGGGCGGTATCAGCGCCGCATTTTGGTGCTTTAAAAAAGAGAGGAGAAGGCAGCCGGTTTCTGTATCTGGATCTTTTGAGATCCATGGCAGCCTGCTTCGCGGTGGCCTACCATGTCCTCTGCGTGGTGATGCTGGAGACACCGGCTCACACGGCCCGCTGGATGGTATTTGCTGTGGGAGCTCTGATTTTTCTAACCTGCAATCCCCTATTTCTTCTCATTAGCGGTGCTTTGCTGGCTGGGGAGAAGAAGGAAAGTCCCTGGATGTTCTGGAAAAAAAGACTGGTCAAGACCGGAATTCCCCTAGTGCTGTTTTATATCCTCTATATGGCGGTGTTTTGGGCTGGAGATCTGTCTCCCGGGACTCTGCTGGTGAGAGGAACGAAGACAATCTTCAGCGGCTCCTCTGACATCGCTCCCCATTTCTGGCTGATGTACGCTCTTCTTTTGCTCTACATCCCAGTTCCTCTGATCAGAAAGACAGTAGGAAGGATGACAGAGAAAGGCGGGAAGCTCCTGTTTGTTCTGATCGGGGCTGTCCTTTTTGCAGCTTCAGTGCTGAAGTCCTATGGTTTGGGAGGGGCTGCCTGGTTCAACTGGATTTTGTGGCTGGGAATCTTTCTGTCGGGTTATTTTGTCACCAGGCCCTGGATGCGCCGCTATGACGGCTGGCTTTTTGCACTGGGCATTGTCACAGCAGCCGTGTCGATCCGCATTATGATGGTGCGGCCGGACTATGAAGGGATCATTTTTAACGGTTCAATATTGATCTGCGGAATCGCCTGGGCCATAACGGCGGCTGCGGTCCGATGTGAACGCCTGCTAACCCCATTGTCTTCCATTCTGGCCTTTATCGGAAAACACAGCTTTACGGTTCTTCTGGTTCACTGGCTGGTTCTCTACGGAATTCTCCTTCCAGGCTATATCCCCGGACTGATCGCCAGAGGAACCGCCGTGAGGCTGGCGGGGACCTTTGGGCTGACCATGGCAATCTCTCTGGCTGCAGCTCTGGTATTTGACGATTTCATTTTTCCGGGACTTCAGAGAATATTTTCACGGGCGGCCTCATAAAATTACCATAGAGGCAGGAAAAGCCTGAGAACGGAAATAGAGGTGGCGAAGGAAAATGGGAGAGCGAGTCAGAAGGACGCAGAAAGAGATCTTGAAAGACAAATTGGAAAAGATCAATGGGGACCTGGAGAAAGCCTCGGCAGCTGTCAAGAAACTGAAATCTGAGCGGATCCAGCTGGAAAAGGAGCTGGAGGAGCTGGAGATCGGTCAGGTGGCGGAGCTAATCAAAAGCAAAAATATAACAGCGGAGGTGCTGCAGGAGCTGGTAGAAAAATATCTGGGGTAATGGATTGGAAAATGCGATATTCCCCCTTGACAAAACCAGAACCGGACGGTATAGTAGGTATATCAAGAGTCGGATAATAGTGTGTTACTGGTAATGCAGGCATTAACTATCTCTATGGATGAACAGATTCATAGGGTGGTTAATGCCTTTTTGATTTGCAGGAAAAGTTCCTCCCCTGCAGGGACACTGCTGCGCTGTGAAAAGGCCGGTAATGCCGCAGTTCTATCCGGGAAAGGAAGAGAATATGAAAGATAAAGTTTTTGGCGTACTTCAGAGAGTGGGGCGCAGCTTCATGCTTCCCATCGCCATCCTGCCGGTGGCCGGACTTCTGCTGGGTGTAGGGAGTTCTTTTACCAATGCTACCACTATCGCCACCTACGGATTGGAGGGAATCCTGGGAGACGGCACGATGCTTCATGCCCTGCTGAGCATTATGAGTAAGGCAGGAAATGTAATTTTTGACAATCTTCCTCTGATTTTTGCCGTGGGCGTTGCCATCGGCATGGCCAAGGCGGAAAAAGAGGTGGCAGCTCTGTCAGCTATGATTGCCTTTTTCGTCATGCATGTTTCTATCAATGCGGTTTTGGAGATTAATGGACAGGTTCTGGCAGACGGGAGCATTGCCCCCGGCGTTTTGGACGGAACCATCGCATCTGTCTGTGGATTAAAGACTCTGCAGATGGGGGTATTCGGCGGCATTATTGTTGGCCTCGGCGTGGCAGCTCTGCACAACCGTTTCCACAAGATCGTTCTTCCTAATGCGCTCTCGTTTTTTGGAGGATCCCGGTTCGTGCCGATTATCTCTACCGTTGTCTATGTGTTTGTTGGGATCGCCATGTATTTCGTCTGGCCGGTGGTACAGAACGCTATTTTTGCCCTGGGAGGCTTGGTGACGGGTACCGGGTATCTGGGTACTCTGATTTTCGGAATTGTGAAGCGGGCCCTGATCCCATTTGGCCTCCACCACGTATTTTATCTTCCTTTCTGGCAGACAGCGGTGGGCGGAACCATGATGGTAGACGGACAGCTGATACAGGGCGGCCAGAATATTTTCTTTGCACAGCTGGCATCCCCAGATGTAGTCCATTTCAGCGCAGATGCTACCCGTTATTTTTCGGGAGAATTTATTTTCATGATTTTTGGTCTGCCGGGTGCAGCCCTGGCTATGTATCGCTGCGCGAAGCCAGAAAAGAAAAAAGCTGCCGGCGGTCTTCTCCTCTCCGCAGGACTTACCTGTATGCTGACAGGAATCACAGAACCGATTGAGTTTTCGTTCCTATTTGCTGCGCCGATGTTGTTCGTAGTGCAGGTGATCTTGGCCGGCGCAGCATATATGATTGCCCATATGCTGAATATTGCAGTAGGGCTGACCTTCTCCGGCGGCCTTCTGGATCTGTTTATCTTCGGTATTCTTCAGGGCAATGAGAAAACCAGTTGGATGAGGATTATTCCGGTGGGAATTATCTATTTCTTCCTCTATTATGGCATTTTTACATTTTTGATTAAAAAATTTAACTTAAAGACCCCAGGCCGGGAAGACGATGATGAGGAGACGAAACTGTATACCAAGGCGGATGTGAACGCTAAGCGGAGCGGGGCATCCGGACATCCGGACGGCGGTGTCAATGAACTGATTGAGAAAGGACTTGGAGGAAAGAAAAACATCACCGACGTGGACTGCTGTGCTACCAGGCTGCGCTGCAGTGTAAAGAAACCGGAGCTGGTCGATGAAAAACTCCTGAAGAGAAGCGGAGCTTCTGGAGTGATCAAAAAAGGGCAGGGAGTTCAGATTATTTACGGTCCGTCTGTCACAGTGATCAAATCGAATTTTGAGGAGTATTTAAAGACTGCCCCTGATATAGAATACACAGGGGCGGAGGAGACGGAGGAGGCCAGGCTCTCACAGGAGGAGCCAAAGGCGGAGAAAGCCAGACCTCAGAGCCCAGAAACGGAATCTGGACGGGATCTGTACTCTCCCTTTAACGGCCGGCCAGCTTCCATCACCGAGGCTCCTGATCCGGCATTTTCCGGGAAAATGATGGGAGATGGTTTTGTAGTCTTCCCGGAGAATGGTCAGGTTCTGGCGCCGGAGGACGGCCAAGTAGTCTTTGTATTCCCATCAAAGCATGCCATTGGACTGAAGACCGCGGATGGAATCGAGTATCTGCTTCACATCGGTGTAGATACGGTGAAATTGGATGGGAAAGGTTTTGAAGTGTTTGTAAAAGACGGAGATACGATAAAAAAGGGTGACAAACTGATGGAATTTGATTTACAATATATAAAAGAGAATGCTGCTTCGGAGGCATGCATGGTGATTTACACTGGGCTGACGGAGGGACAGGAGATCTGCGTTGACGCAGCCGGGAATGTAAAAGCGCTGGATCGGGTAGGACGGCTGATCCGATAGCTTTTCCCAAGGAAAATGGGCTGAGGAGAGATATGGGATGTACAGGGTGATTAAGGCGTTGAACAATAATGGAATTTTAGCGCTGGATCAGGATAACGGCAGGGAGGTTATTTTTTTAGGAAATGGAGTCGGGTTTGGAAAACGGACCGGCCAGAGAGTAGAATCATTCTCCCAGGCAAAGCGCTATGAATTGGCAGAGGGAAAGCGAAAAACACCAGCTTTGGCTATTATAAACAGCATAGAGCCGATTTATTTGGAGATAACCGCAGAGATTATAGATGAGGCGGAGAAACGATTCCCTAATATGAGACGGGATATCCTGCTTCCCTTAGCAGACCATATTGCTCTGGCAGTAAAACGGACAAGGGATGGGGAACTTCTCCCCAACCCTTTTGTCCAGGATATGAGAGCTCTGTTCCCGGAAGAATTTGCTGCCGCCAGGGATGGCTGCAGGGTAATTGAGCGGATTCTAGGGGTCAGACTTTCCGAGGATGAGGCTGGATATATCAGCCTTCACATCCATGCAGGATTATCAGGAGAAAATGTGTCGGAGTCCATGGACACGGCGCGTCTGGTAAAAGAAAGTATTTCGATGATAGAGGAGGGGCTTCAGACGAGGCTGCCGTCGGATTCGCTGGGCTACAACCGTCTGATGAGCCATATCCGCTATATGATCGAACGGATCCGGAAGGGTGAGAACGTTAATCTGGATATGGAGGATTATGCGCGAACGAATTTCCCGGATTCCTATGCGCTGGCGCAGGAAATCTGCAGCAGGATGGGAAAAGAACTGAAACGCCCGATCCCCAGACAAGAGGTGGGATTTCTGGGAATCCACATCCAGCGGGTGGCCATAGACAGGGGCAGGGCGGATGAGATTAGAAAAACTGAAAAAACTACTACACAAAATCAGAATTATCGTGTATAATAGACAAGCTGGCATTATTCCGGCTTCAGGAGATGTACCCAAGTGGTTGAAGGGACCGCACTCGAAATGCGGCAGATCGGTGTTCCCGGTGCGTGGGTTCAAATCCCACCATCTCCGTTTTTTAGAAAACCCTTGTAAATGCGGGAAAATCCTTTATTTACAAGGGTTTTCGCCATGTTTGGCCCGGCTTTTTAGCCGGGATTTTTTGTCTGCCTGACATTTTCCAGACTAATGACATACTGCAGCAGATTGCCAATGGAGTCCCTGACCGGAAACCTCCCAGGCATCCAAATTGATACAAGAAATCGTCATTGAAAAGCGGAGGAATGATTGATCTTGAAGACCAGATTTTTATAGCGGATCTCAACCCACTTTTTGCAGAGCTCGTAATCTCTCTTTTCGAAAACGTGGTAGAGCAGAGTGGAATTTTGAATCGTTTTTTCTACATCATCCGGCATATCAAAGGCCAGCTGTATCATAATATTGATATATTCGCGGTATTCCAAAAGCATGTGAGCCATGCGCTGGTAAGCGGTGCAGCTGTATATTTTATCGAAGGTAGCCAAAGTTTCTTTGTGGGCTTCTTGCTTCAGATCTGCCTGCAGAAATGCGATTTTGCGCTTGGTATACAGCATCACCTCAGTAAGATCCTCATCAGAGGCCCTTTTCAGAAAATCATCGAAGATAGCGCTTTCTAACATTTCCCGAATCTTTGCGACTTCCAGCAGGTCTGTCTTGGAAACCCCGATTACAGTAAAGCCTTTCATAGGGATATGCTGAACCAATCCCTGCTTTTCCAGCTCCAGCAGTACATATCTGATGTGAGCTTTATTTACGTGGTATTTCTGGGCCAGTCTGGTTTCTACCAGCCGCATCCCGCTCTTCAGCTCTCCTTTAAAAATTTGTTCCCGCAGATCATTGTAGATCTGGAGACGGATTTCTGTATTTTCTGCGCTCATCTGCTCCGACTCCCTGTAAAAAAGTGACTAGAGGAATCTTAACATAATCCAGAACAATATGCAAGTTTAAGAAAAAGACAGTAAAAATACCAAACTAGATTGACAACTATAACAAAATATGATATTTATTTTAATATAGTTAACTATTTTAAAACGGATAAAAATATAGAGAGTGCACAACTATAAAAGGAAGGGGGACAATGATGAAGATTACGAAGATCTGGGCGGAGGTGACCCACGCCTCCATGTATTCTAACTATGTCTTTGTGATTGCAGAGACTGATGAGGGTCTCATTGGCTTTGGGGACGCAACTCTAGATGGTTTGGAGTTCGAGGTTGTAGCAGCGGTAAACAATATGGGAAGCAAATTGATCGGAAAGGATGTTCTGGAAGACCAGCTCTCAGTGGACGGCGGCGGCGGAGGATTGATCACAGCTGCAGCAGCTTCTGGGATCGATATTGCAATGTGGGACTTAAAAGGAAAGGCTCTTGGGAAGCCGATCTATCAGCTTCTAGGAGGAGCGATCCGAAAAAAGATTCCAGTCTACGCGTCTTTTAATCGGGCGATACGCGACCGGACACCGGAAGGATTTGGAAAATTTGCAAAGGAGCTGGTAGCGGAGGGAAATAAGGCTCTGAAATGTCATCCATTTGACGGAGTTTCATGGAGGACGCCTTTAGATGACCAGAAAAGACTGGTTGATGAGGGATGCGACCGATTTATTGCTATGAGGGAGGCGGTAGGCGACCGTATTGCCATTGGTGCAGATGCCCACTGGCGTTTCGATCTGAAGACGGCGCTGTATGTGGCGGATAAACTAAAGCCTTATCATCCTTTCTGGCTGGAAACGCCTATTCCAGAGAAGAAGCCAGAGCTGCTTAGGGAATTCCGGCTGCAGAGCGGTGTTCTGGTTGCAGGGGGAGAGATGCAGACAGGGGCCGAGGCGGTACTGCCGCTGCTGCAGCAGGGATGTCTGGATGTGTACATGCCGGATATCCGCTATGTAGGAGGGATAACTGGTATGGTGAAGATGAACGGCGTGCTGGAGACTTACGATGTCCTGATCTCTCCTCACAATATGTGCAGTGTTATCACCTGTGCGGCCAGTCTCCATATGGCGGCAGTGATGAAAAACTTTATGCATCTGGAATACCATCCGGCGGAGGCACCGTGGTTGAGAGAGTTTTCGGATCGCTATTGGGATGTAGAGGACGGCTGCTTTACGGTTCCTGAAGGCCCTGGACTTGGGGTAAATCTGAACCTGAAACTATTGAAAGAGCACCCGTATGAAAAAGCAAAGCCGGTGCGCTTAAATATGCTGGGCGCCTGAATCTGTTATTTTTAGGGGGAAAGGGGAAATACAGATATGAAAACATTACTAAAAGTATTGTTGGGACCATTGCTGTTTCTGATTTTGATGGTGATTCCGATCGGAGGATTGGACAATACCATGAGGGGAGCGATCGGACTGCTTCTGTGGATGCTGGTGTGGTGGATTATGCAGCCAGTGGATCCATCGGTGACGGCTCTGCTTCCAATCCTGATTTCGCAGCTTTTTGGGATTGCCAATACTTCCAGTGTGCTGGCAACATATTTTAACGCGACAGTCGTCCTTCTGCTTAGCGCTAATATTATTACCCTGGCATGGACAAAATGGGGATTTGACCGGAGATTGGCTCTGGCGATTATGATGAAAGTGGGAAATAACCCTAAGCGGCTGGTAGCCATGTGGTTTATTTTCTCAGTGGTATTATCTTCTGTAGTGGCCAACGCAGCAGTAGCTGCCGCCCTGTTTCCAATTGTTTTGACGACCATTAAGGCTGTAAACATTGATGACAGCCAGATCAAAAATTCTAATTACGCAACCTGTGCCCTTTTAGCGGTAGCCTGGGGATCAAACGTAGGGTTTGGAACGCCTCTGGGAGGGGCCATGAACCTGGTGGTGGTAAACCTGATCGAGGAGTACACTGGACAGGAATTTATGTATATAGACTGGATTATTCGATGTGTACCTTTAGTGATTTTTGTTGCGGTTCCTATGCTTTTGCTGCTGCTGACCAACAAAATGGAGTATGATGAACTGCCGGGAACGCGGGAAGCTCTGGAGGCAGAGCTGAAAAAGATGGGGCCCATGAACCGGGGAGAGATTCTCAGTGCAGTCCTGTTTATCGGAGCATTTGCGCTGTCCCTGGCAAGGCCGCTGTTCTCCAATTTGTTCCCGACTCTGACGGCGAACTATATCTTCCTGCTGGCGGCCCTCCTATGCTTTGTGCTGCCGGCAAATGAAAAAGAACCGGTTCTAAAATGGGGATACACTATGCCGAAGATCAAATGGGGCGTATTCCTTTTGATTGCCGGAGGTACGGCTTTAGGAGATATTATCACGGATAGCGGTGTGGGAGGAATGATTTCACAGCTCCTGGTACCCATTGCTGGCCAAAGTGCTCTGGCTGCCATTATCGTTTTCTCTATTATGGGCTGTTTCTTCAGCAACATTATGACGATTACAGGCTGTGCAGCTCTGGTGGGGCCAATTATCATTACTACCATGTCAGGGCTGGGATATAATCCGATTCCTTTCCTGCTGCTCTGCTATGCGGCATGCAACATCTCTATTTGCCTGCCTTCGTCCGGGGCAGGTCCGGCAATGGTTGCCGGGTACGGGATTGATATGAATAAAATGATCCGATGGGGCCTGAAAACCATTCCTATGTGCCTGATCAGCGTTATCGTCTTTGGCTGGATCTTGTATCTGTTATGGCCGGGATTTGCAGTGATTTAAATATTTTTATACAAAACCCCCTCATCAGGACTGTCTGCTGAGGGGGTTTTGTATAAAGGGCTGACAGCGATGCTTAAACAATCAGCGATTCAATAATGCCTAAAACCTGGGAGATGGGGATTGCATAGCCCATGCCTTCCACCTCGGTTGAGGACAGCTTGGCAGTATTGATGCCAATCACCTGGCCATTCATATTTAGAAGGGCTCCGCCGCTGTTGCCGGGGTTAATTGCTGCGTCCGTCTGAATATAGGTTGTCTGGCTGGAGTTGCTGGAACCTATGGTGCGGTCCAGAGCACTTACGATACCGGTGGTGACAGACTGGCCGTAGCCAAGGGCATTGCCGATGGCAACCACCTGCTCACCGACTACCAGGGCATTGGAATCTCCGATGGACGCCACTGTGATCCGGGACAGGGTATCAGACGATATGGAACTCATCGGTACGCGGATGACAGCAAGATCGTTGGCCTCATCGGCTCCGCACAGCTCAGCCTCATACGTCTGGTTATCAACAAAGCTGACAGAGAGAGTTGTCGGGTTTTCTACCACATGGTAATTGGTAACGATATAGAGATAGGAATCTGTCGCGCGGATGATAATGCCGGATCCGCAGCTCACAGTCTCTTCCACTGGAGTGCGCCAGCGCCCATAGCGGCTGAACATGCCGTAATAGTCTTGGACTTCCTGGACAGAAATGTTTGTGATCGAGACGATCGAGGGAAGCCCTGCTGCTGCCACCTGTGTGACATTTAAATTCAATCCCTGGCCTCCGGAGGCCGTGTCGGTCAGCAGGATAGATGGCTGATCAGTGCCTGAAGCTGATAGGCCGACAGAAGACGGACTGGAGCTGGAAGACAGATTGGCCACAGCTGTTTCTATATTGGCTGGATCGGTTACAGTCAGAAGTCTGTCGGCGCCGTGAAAGGCCCCTGCGGCAGCAATGCCAAAAAGTGCACCGCTCAAGACAAAAGATGCCATTTTTTTAAGAAAATGGCCTTTCTTTTGTCTGCGGTTTCTGAATGAGTTTCTATTATTATCGCCGAAAGATTCGTATGGATCTTCTCCGTAAGAATGGTATTCGTATTGTGCCATCTGAAAAACCTCCTGTTCATAAAATAGAATCCCAGAAAAGGGGAGGGGCCGGTCAGGTATTACCTGCCGGCCGTGAGTATGAAAAAGTCTATGTGAAAAAGGCATCTGCCCTTTCAACACTCCATATGTTACCAGGAAACTGTGATGAAAATGTGGTAAAAAAATAAAAAAAATCTAAACAGGCAGAGATAAACTGGACAACCTGCTGTCAGGGGCTCTTTTGACTTTCACAAAGAAGTGATATATAATCAGAAACAATATATACAGCAGGGAGGAGAATATGATGAATATTTTGGTGATTAACAGCGGCAGCTCCTCATTAAAATTCCAGTTAATTGATTCTCAGTCAGAAGAGGTATTGGCCAAAGGGGTATGCGAGCGCATTGGGATTGACGGTGTTTTTACTTATAAGACGGACACTGGGATCAGTATGCGGGAAGAGATCCCCATGGAGACACATACTCAGGCAGTTCACATCCTTTTGGACATGCTGGTAGATCCCGAAAAGGGGATCATAAAAGATTTTAAGGAAATCGATGTGATCGGCCACAGGTTGGTGCACGGAGGCGAAAAATTTACTGGGTCTGTGGTGATAACAGATGAGGTGATACAAGCGATGACGGAATGCAACGATCTGGCACCTCTTCACAATCCGGCCAATCTGATCGGGGTGGATGCCTGCCGCAGACTGATGCCGGATACGCTGATGGTAGGGGTTTTTGATACAGCCTTTAACCAAACAATGGAGCCCAAGGCGTTTCTTTACGGGCTTCCTTACCGATATTATGAGAAATATAAAATTCGCCGCTACGGATTCCATGGGATCAGCCACAAATATGTTTCTCAGCGGGCTGCTGAGTTTATGAAGCAGGATCCCAAACGGGTAAAGACTATAGTTTGCCATCTGGGCAACGGCGCCAGTATCAGCGCCGTCAAATATGGAAAGGTGGTCGACAATTCTATGGGGTTTACCCCGCTGGAGGGGCTCGTCATGGGAACCCGGTGCGGAGATGTAGATCCTGGCGCCCTGGAGTTTTTGGCGAAAAAGGAGAACCTGGATTTTTCACAGATTATGCAAATTCTGAATCAGGAATCAGGGGTTTTAGGAATCTCGAAAAACTATTCTAGTGATTTCAGAGAGCTGAAAGATGCAGAGATTAAATACAATGAAAAGGCGGCGCTGGCCAGAGAAATCTTTGCCTATAAAGTGGCGAAATACGTTGGAAGCTACGCTGCAGCGATGAATGGGGTAGATAATATTGTTTTTACAGCCGGAGTCGGAGAGAATGATTCCGATATTCGGCAGGAGATCTGTGATTATCTGGGATTTTTGGGGATCACTATCGATGAGGTGAAAAACCGTGAGCAGAAAGAAGCGGTGAAGATTTCTGACGGGACATCCAAAGTCAATGTTTTGGTGATTAAAACGAATGAAGAATTGGAAATCGCCCGGGAAGCAGCAGCCATTGCGGGGCCGCTGCTGAAGGGGCAATGATAAGCAGCTCTAGGCTTTTTGGAGCAGTCTTCTGTGCTCTCGGATGACCAGAATCAAAGAGAGAACCAGAGCCAGGGCATCGCTGATGGGCTGGGCGTAGAAGATTCCATTGATGTTCCAAAAAAGCGGAAGGATATATAAAAATGGAACCAGAAATACGACCTGGCGAAGCATCGTAATCACAATGGATGGGATCGGCTTTCCAAGAGATTGGAAAAATGTGGTGGCCAGCATCACAAAGCCGAGGATCGGGGTGATGCAGAAATTGATCCTCAGACCGGATATTCCGATAGCGAACATATCCTCATTGCCTCCGAATGCCATTAAGATCTGTTTCGGAAAGAACATGACGATCAGCCAGATAATGCAGGTGATGCCAACGGACAAGCCGGTGGCCAGATATAGTGTATTCATGACCCGTTTATACCGGCCGGAGCCAAAATTGTTTCCAATGATAGGCTGAATCCCTTGACTGATGCCGCTGGCCGGCATGATCACAAAGGTCATAATGCTGGCGATAACTGCATAAACACTGATAGCCGCATCTTTGCCGTAGTAGCCTAGCTGGCTGTTATATACCAGACTGATAAAGCCCATGGCCATCTGGGCAATCCAGAAGGCAAAACCGCAGGAGATGATTTCAGGCCAGATTTCTCGTTTCAGTTTGAAAATACGCAGGGAAATCTGTACTTGGGATCTGCCTCCGAATACCATCCAGGCCCCGAAAAGAGTAGATAGGAGCTGGCCGATAACAGTGGCCCAGGCGGCTCCAGCGACACCCCAGTGGAAACCGGCTACAAAGAGGGCATCCAGGATAATGTTGGTGACAGCTCCGATTCCGGTTACACACATTCCCCAGAAAGGTTTGCCGGAGACACGGACGAAATCGCAGAATAGCTGAGTTAGTCCCTGGAAGATGCAGCCCAAAGCGACAATCCGATAGTAGGTAATGGCGTATTCGTAGGAGGTTTCGGTTACGCCGAAGATGCGGAGGATGGGATCTGCAAACAGCAGGAGAAATAACATCAGAAAGAATTCTGAGATGACGGCAAGGACAAAGGCGTTGCCAAAGGAAAGATTCATTTTTTCCTGCTCGTTTCTTCCGCCAAAGATGCTGAACAGAGTGGAGCCTCCAGCACTGCAGTTTAGGCCGAAGGCCATCATCATGTAAGAGAGGGGAAAACAGATAGACAGTCCCGCGAGCGCTGACGTGCCGACGAAATTTCCTACAAAGATCCGGTCTACAATATTATAAATGGCTGTGATCAGAAGAGAGACAGCAGCAGGAATAGAAAAGTGGAGGATCATGGGAAATAGTTTTCCATTTTGGAAATCAATAGTTGTTTTCATGGCGAACTCCTTTCTGATTTTTATGTAGGAACCTAAGCATTGAAACGATTTTTTCGCCGGGATACCGAAGTGCCCGGCGAGACAGAATTTTTAATCCGAAATATTATGGTACATTTGCTGGATAACCCGGAAAAAAATTTCCATATCAGCGTCAGAGATCCCTCTGGTAAGGGAGACTTCCAGCTCATTGACGTCGTGGATGACCCGGTCTTTTAGGAGGGAAGCCTTAGGTGTGACGATGATCTGCTTCAAGCGGGCGTCGCGTGGAGAGCTAATCCGGCGGATCAGTCCATTCTGTTCCATCAGCTTGAGGATACCGGAGGCCGAGGACGGCCTGAGACAAAATTCTTCCTCAATATCTTTTTGAAAGACTTCATCTGGCTGAGCCAGGATAAAGTGGAGAATCCTTCCCTGGGAACCACTCATGCTGTTGCGGATGGAGAAGGCATCCAACTGTCTTCGAATCTGGTTGGACAGGCGGCTAATGAGACGGCCGGCTGAAGGTTTTCCAACCATAGCGATCACCTCCTGAAAATACTTAGGAACCTAAACTATCAAGCATTATAAAGAAAAACGGCAGAATTGTCAAGATGAATGAGAAATTCTGCCGTTTAATGGGATTATACCAGATTATTCTTTTCCGCTCCAGCAGTAGGTGCAGAGCTTGCATGGGGACAGGCCGATCGATGTTACCAGGTCATCCAGGCGATGGAAGCGGAGCGTTGTGAAATTCAGGCGCTTCCGGATTTCCTCTACCATCTCGGAATAGTTCTGGCTGTCAGGATCAGCATAGTCGGCCAGAACCTCATCGGAGACATTATCTCCCTCACGCTCCCGAATGATCCGTCTGGTGATCAGATCCAGATCAGAGTTGGAGCGGGAGAAGTTCAGGTATTTGCAGCCAAACAGCAGAGGCGGGCAGGCTGGACGGATGTGAACCTCCTTAGCACCGCTATTGTAGAGAAATTCGGTTGTCTCACCCAACTGGGTGCCGCGAACGATGGAATCGTCAATAAGAAGCAGACTTTTGCCGCGGATCAGGACATCTACAGGAATCAGCTTCATTTTGGCAATCAAGTTTCTCTGGCTCTGTTTTTGAGGCATGAATGAGCGGGGCCAGGTAGGCGTGTATTTAATAAAAGGCCGCGCAAAGGGAATCCCAGACTCATTGGCATAACCGATAGCGTGGGCAGTGCCGGAGTCGGGAACACCGGCAATACTGTCGGGATGGACATCCTGTCCCTTGTCTCTCTGTGCCAGCAGACGGCCGCAGTTGTAGCGCATCTGTTCTACATTGACCCCTTCGTAGGTGGAGGTGGGATAGCCGTAGTACACCCACAGGAACGAGCAGATCTTCATTTCATTTCTGGGCTTGCTCAGGGACTGAATATGATCCGGCGTGATCAGAACGATCTCCCCGGGGCCCAGCTCAGAGTAATCCTTGTAGCCCAGATTAATGTATGCGAAGCTCTCGAAGGAGACGCAGAAGGCGTCATCCCTCTTGCCGATGATCAGAGGGGTGCGGCCATAGCGGTCTCTGGAAGCATAGATTCCCTCCGGAGCCAGCAGAAGGATGGTCATAGAACCATCGATCATTTCCTGAGCATAGAGAAGCCCCTCTACTAGGCTGTCCTTCTGATTGATCAGAGCTGCAACCAGCTCAGAAGCATTGATGCGGCCGCCGCTCATTTCCAGAAAATGAATATGCCCGTTTTCATATGCTTTCTGAACCAGTTCCTCTTCATTGTTGATTTTTCCTACAGTTGCAATAGCATAGCTTCCCAGATGGGATTGGATCAGCAGCGGCTGAGGATCTGTGTCGGAAATGGAGCCAATTCCCAGATTTCCTTCTAATTCCTCTACATCCCGTTCAAATTTTGTTCGGAACGGGGAATTCTGAATATTATGAATCGAACGCTGAAAGCCGTTGGGGCCATAGACAGCCATGCCGCCCCGCCGGGTTCCAAGGTGAGAGTGATAGTCTGTGCCGAAGAACAGATCCATAACACAGCTTGTTTTTGATACAACACCAAAAATTCCGCCCATTTGTAATATGCTCCTTTTGTATAATAGTATGGGGATAAAAGTGACAATTCTCTTTTAGTGTAGCATATATTAGCACTAATGTTCAATATAAATGAATTATTAGAATTTCTAATGAGATACATTATGTACAATGGATAATGATTGTGGTAATTTGGTGGAGGAAAGAAAAAGGTCAATTCTTGCCGAGGCATTGTCGGTGACAGGGCCGGAGAGGAGATTTCTTATGCGGGATGAAGGAGATTATACAGAATATTATGTACCGTCTGATAAGAAAAAAGACGGCCGAGCGGGGATATCGGGAAGAAAACCGGACGAGAAAAAAAGCAGAAAGGCAGCAGGCCGCAGGGACTCCGAAACAGGGGAATGGGCTCTTATGACAGTGATCTGGCTGATTGTTCTCCTGATTTTTATGGGGATCGGTATTGGAATTGGCTGGTGCCTGTGGGGAAAAGAGGAAGAGAGACCAGACATAGATTTGAAAGCTATAGAGGCGCCATCGTGGATCCAGCAGGATTTCATACGGAAAAATATCTACTCCCGCCCGGCGGTCAGCCTGGAACAGGTCAATGGAATAGTGATCCATTATGTAGCGAATCCTGGAACTACGGCAAAAAATAACCGGGATTACTTTGACAGCCTGGCAGACCAGACTGGCGACGGAACATCCGTCAGCGCTCATTTTATTGTAGGGCTGGAGGGAGAGATTATCCAGGCAGTTCCGATCAGTGAGATGGCTTACGCCACGAAGGGGAGAAATGATGATACGATCTCTATCGAGAGCTGCCACCCGGATGAATCGGGGCGGTATGAGCAGGCTACTTACGATTCCATGGTTAAGCTGACAGCCTGGCTATGCCGGGAGCTGGAGCTGAACCCGAAGAAGGATGTGATCCGCCACTACGATGAGGGGGGAAAGATCTGCCCTAAGTACTTTGTAGAGCATGAGGATGCCTGGAAACAGTTTTTGGAAGACGTGGCAGATGCAATGTAAAATGCCGCCAATGAGCGGCATTTTGCAAAATCACCTGTCCACCATATTGAGAAAAGCCGCCTTTATTTTTTGATATAAGTCAGCTGGTATTTGGGTGAGTTTAAAGTCAGCTCTGTGTAGTCCATCACCTGCCCGTTGGTCAGGTGTGTTACATTGGCAACTCTCAGGATGGGGGTATTTTGGCTGATCTCGAATAAGTCAGCGATCCGCTTGGAGGGGAGAAGAGGTGTTACTGTGTGATGGCTGTAGGCGATTTTCAGCCCCTTATCCTGTTCAAAGTATCGGTATTTCGATCCTTTTAAAACCTGAATGGAAATATCCGGATAGAGACGGGCTGACATGTAGGTAGTTTCAAACTGAAGGATCTCATCATTGGCGTATCGGATCCGTTCAATAAAATAAATCGGCTCCCCCTTCTCAATCTCCAGGAGGGAGGCAATGTTGGCGGGGGCCTGCTGAATCATAAAAGAAGGGACATCTGTGTGAACCACGATCCCTTCTTTTTCCATAGTGTCAGAGAAACCCTGAATGAAGGTTGGATTGGAAGTGACATCGGGATGGCAGACAAACGTTCCTACTCCGGCAATGCGGGAGAGAAGTCCTCTGGCCACCAGATTGTCTGTAGCACGCCTGACCGTCACACGGGAAACGTGGTACGTGTTAGAGAGCTCCAGCTCGGTTGGGATCATATCGCCTTTTTGGTAATACCCCAGATTGATCTTTTCCAGCAAGTCATTTTCTATTTGCTTGTATTGGGCGATTCGTTTTTGTGTCATACAGCACCTCTAAATATAGTTACATTATATCTCAATCAATTCATAAGTCCGTATTTACATTATAACTTAATTTCCATGGAAATTCAATGCAAAGCTAGACATTACACACAAAATAAATACAAATAAAATACAAAATGATAACACCATTAGAGGCATAAATGTATTGACATTTATGCAAATATAATATATATTATGCCTATACGAGAAAAAAACAAGCAAAATTAATAAGGGAGGGAGGACGAAGACCATGAATGTTTTGTACATTCATACCCATGATTCCGGAAGGATTTTGAGCCCATATGGTTATAAAGTCCCAACGCCTCACATGGAAGAGTTTGCCAGGAATGCCGCAGTATTTCGGAATGCATATTGCACAGGACCCACTTGTTCCCCGAGCCGCGCCGGGCTCCTGACGGGAACTTATCCTCATCAGAATGGCATGCTGGGACTGTCCCAGAGAGGGTTTACTCTGGACTATGAAAAACATATGGTCCGATATTTTAATCGTCTCGGATACACGACTGTCCTGTGTGGGATTCAGCATGAGGCGGGGTGGTACCTGGATTTAAAGCAGGGGGCCGAGGCTATAGGATATCAGGAAGAGATTAGCCGGGATAATTCCGGATTCCGTCAGGAGGACCTGGTGGATTGGGACAAGGAAAACGCGATGGAAGTCTGTAAGTGGCTTCGGCGGTATGACCGGAAAAAGCCATTTTTCCTATCTTACGGTATGTACGCCACCCATCGGAGGTTTCCTGACAAGATCGATAAGGATATCGCGCCGGATTATGCGGTTCCGCCGTACCCCATCCCTGACAGCCCTGAGACCAGAGCAGATTTTGCCGGTTATCTGATGAGCGTTAAGAGTGCAGATGCATGTTTTGGGCAGGTGATTTCCTGCATGGAGGAGGAAGGGCTCCTGGATGATACGATTGTATTGTTCACAACGGATCATGGCCTGGCCAACCCCTTCGCTAAGTGTACCTTATTCGATTCTGGGATTGGCGTCAACCTGATGCTGCGGATCCCAGGCAGCCAGGCGAATGGAAGCGTGTTTGACAGTCTGGTCTCCCAGATTGATGTCTTCCCGACACTCTGTGATCTGCTGGGAACACAGAAGCCTGAATGGCTGGAGGGCGTGTCTCTGGAGCCCTTGCTAAAAGGAGAACAGGGGGAGGTCAGAGAGGAGATTTTTGCGGAGGTCAACTTCCATACTTCATATGAACCTATCCGGTGCGTACGGACAAAACGGTATAAATATATCCGGTATTATGATAAGGAATGGCTGAAGATTAACCGGTCTAATATTGACGAATCGCCGTCTAAAGACTTTTTCTCCCAGAGGGGGCTGGATCTGCAGATAAAGTATGAAGAAGCTCTGTATGACTTGATCTATGATCCCGGAGAGCGCTGCAATCTGGCTGGACGGGAAGAATACGAAGAGATCAGGAAAGATATGGCAGGCAGGCTGGAAAAAATCCAGGAAAAGACAAATGACCCGCTGCTGAAGGGACAGATTCCGATTCGGCCGGAGTGGAAGGTCAACCGCAGAGAATGTGATAAGGCAAGCTCTAAAAACCCGGAGGACTATGAAAGTCTGGGAAGGTAAGTGCCATTGACATTCCGGGAGAAGAACCGGGATGTGTGGGATAAATAGAAAAGAAAGGAGAAAGCGATGGTTGGAATGATTGTAACCGGACATGGGAGCTTTGCGACGGGAATCACCAGCGGGTTAAGGCTTCTGGCAGGGGAGCCGGAGAATTATGAGGCGGTAGATTTTACACCTGAAGATTCTGTGGATACTTTGACAGAAAAGCTGACAGCCGCTCTGGATCGGCTTGCAGGATGCGATGGAATCGTGATCTTCGCAGACCTGACGGGCGGATCGCCTTTTAATGTATCTCTCCGGCTGAAACTGAGCCGGAGTGAATCCATTGAGGTGATTGGAGGAGCAAATCTTCCGGCAGTCATTGACGCTTTTATGTCGGCCAGGATTCAGGAGAGCGCGGAAGCATTGGCAGAAAGCTCTCTGGAGGCAGGCAAAAATGCCATGATCCGGTATGCAGGCACCCCAGATGGGGATGACGAGTGCGAAGAGGAATAGAAAAGGTTTTGTGTAAAGATTGGAGGAATTAGGTATGACTTTATTTCAAGCAATACTGATTGGGCTGTTTGCTTACCTGGGAAGTAAGCGTACGCCGTGGTTCTTCGGTGTAGCCGGGGGCTGGAACATGATCGGGCGCCCGCTGGTAGCCGGCTTAATTATAGGAATTATTTTAGGGGATGTGAGAAGCGGCGTCATCGCCGGAGCGATGGTACAGGCGCTGTTCATCGGACAGATTACACCAGGCGGTGCTATGCCGGCAGATGTAAACTGGGCGGCATATATTGGCATTCCGCTGGCACTGGCCGCAGGCGGTACCGGAGAGCAGGCAGTGGCACTGGCAGTTCCGCTGAGCATGCTGGGACTGGGCTTATTTAACTTCATTATGACGATCAATGCCTATTTTGCCCATATGGGTGACAAAGCTGCTGCAAAGGGCGACGGAGCCGGCATTCACAAGGCAACTTATCTGGCTGCAGTTCCCAGCTTTATTCTCCGGGGCGGTTCTGCTATGCTGATCTGCTATCTGGGAACCCCTCTGGCTGAATTCTTGATCAACAGTATGCCGGAGATCGTTCTTCATTTCTTCGAGGTGGCCGGCAAGCTGCTTCCGGCATTGGGCTTTGCAATGCTGTTAAAACAGTCTCTGGCAAAACAATGGATGATCGTTCTGTTCCTGCTGGGCTGGGTGATGATCGGCGCCACCAGTATGTCGGTAACAGCCTTGGCAGTTTTTGCTACTGCTGTTGCCCTGGTGTTTGTTATGGCACAGGGAGAAACCAAAGTCGTTGCTGCACCTGCAGCTAACACCAGCGCAGAAGAGGAGGATGACTGTTATGAAGAATAAGAATGAAAACAGCCTGCTGACCAAAAAAGATATTGACAAAGCAGCGTGGTCGTACATATTTTTTGCCCAGGCCACCCAGAATTTTGAGCGTATGATGGGCCTGGCATTCTGCCATGTAGTAGAGCCGATCTTAAAGAAACTTTACAAAGACAATCCCGAGGAATATAAGCGGGCTCTGCAGCGCCATATGCAGTATTACAATACGGAACCCCAGCTGGGGGCTTTGATTCCCGGCATTACCATCGCTATGGAGGAAGCCAGAGCAAAAGGTGAGGATGTCAGCGAGGAGCTGATTGTCAATACGAAAAACGCGCTGATGGGACCGTTTGCTGGTATTGGTGATTCTATGGTTGTCGGCACTTACAGCCCAATTTTGCTGAGCATTGCAATGAGCATGTGTATGAATGATGGCAACCCGGTAGGCCCGCTGTTTTTCTGTGTGGTCTGGCTGGTCACAATTGTAGCAATGCAGTGGTACCTGTTCCACAAGGGGTATTCAATGGGTATTGATGCTGCTAATCTGTTCTTTAAGAATAAGTCCCTGGCTGACAAGATTACCACTGGCCTTACCATGATGGGTCTGATCGTAATCGGCGGCGTGGCTTCCACAACAGTCAGCGCTAAAATCGCATACCAGTTTGTCAGCGGCGACATGGTGATCGGAATTCAGGAACAGATCTTTGACAAGATCATGCCTGGTGTCCTGCCCCTGATTTTGACTCTGGTTGTGTGGTATCTGCTGGACAAAAAGAAATGGTCGGCCACCAAGATCATTCTGGCTATCGTTGTGTTCTCTGCCGTTATGGTAGCTCTGGGAATTATGTAACATTTGTGAAAAATCTGATTCTGTGCAGGCGGAGGGCTCTGTCTGCACAGATATTCGGCAGGCAAGGAGGGAAACACAGTGAGAGACATTTTGCTGGTGATGTCAGACCAGCATTGCTGGGCGTATACCGGATTTTGCGATTCCCCGGCAGATACGCCCAATATGGAGAGAATCGCTGGGGAAGGGTGGCGCTGGGAACGATGCTACTGCAATGCTCCTCTGTGCGTACCTTCCCGCATGTCGTTTTTGTCTGGCCTTCTTCCTTCAGAATTGGGGATCTTTAATAATGATACTGCCCTGCCTATCGATATGCCGACCATTGCGCATGATCTGGGAACAATGGGATATCGGACCGTTCTGATTGGGAGAATGCATTTTAAAGGGGATGACCAGAATCATGGCTTTGATGAGCGGCTGGCTGGGGATATCACCTCTCAATATTGGGGGACAGGCGGGAAAAACCGGACGGATTTTGGGGCTTTTGCTGGAACTACAAATCGAAAGCATTGCCTGGAAGCGGTAGGGGGCGGCTATTCGCCTGTGATGGCTTACGATGAGAGGGTCCTGAAAACTGCTCTGGAATTTCTTGGCGGCCTGCAGAGAGAGCGCCAGCGAGGAGAACAGAGAGAGCCGGTATTTTTGACTGTGGGGTTTTATGGCCCCCATTTCCCGTTTGCCTGCAGCCCCAAGCTATACCAAAAATATAAAGAGCGGCTGGAGGTGGAGAGCGAAGATAAAGAAAACTGGCGAAAGGGCCTTGGATTTCCTGCGCTTTCAGAGTATTCCGATTACCTCCAGAGCTGTACAGAAGAAAAAGCTATGGACTGCAGAGCTGCCTATTGCGGTTTAGTAGAGACACTGGACCGCTATCTGGGAGAGCTGTATGATGCGTTCTGCCGCATAGAGCGGGAATCAGGCAGACAGTACGTTTTTCTTTATACTTCCGATCACGGAGAGCAGCTGGGGAAAAGGGGCATTTTCGGCAAGCAGACTTTGTATGAAGATGCTGTGCGGGTTCCTTTTATCGCAGCGGGGAGCGGCGGTGCCGGGACAACAGAAGATCCTGTCAGTTTGCTGGATGTTTCCCGGGGTATTCTGCGGCTTGCGGCTTCGGATGAGAACGCGGAGCTCTCTTTTTCTGAAATTTTCCGCCCAGACAAAAGCCCGATCAGGATCCAGCAGATTCTGGAGCGCGAGGGTAGTTTGCTGATGGCGGAGGCGGTTATCTGTTATCCCTATAAAATTGTCCGGATAGGAGAAAAGATCCGAGTTTTCCATCTCTTGGAGGATCCGGATGAGGAGACGGATATTTCAGCACAGCGGCCTGACGTTGTCCAGATGGCTGTGCCATATTTTATGACAGACCAGGAGGCTGCTGCCTGCCTGAAGCGGGAGAAGGAGCAGCGGCTTCGCCACCAGCGCCTAAAAGCCTGGGGAAAAGCGAAACACCCAGCAGAACCGGCCGTCATGGTGATGCCGGAGGCTGCCCGCCATAAACCTGTAGAATGAAGGAGAATACCATGAAATATAAAAAACTTTGGACAGATATGCACAGCAATATCCATCACGAGCAGATGGAGGGGCTGGATATGTGGTATGAACAGATCAAAAAGACTATGGATTTTTGGCCTATCGCCTATTATCCATTTTATATGAGACCGACGGAATTCGGAATAAAGGTAGAGGATCGCTACGATGATGAGACCATCGCAAAGGACTGGGCGCAGGTCAGAGAGCTGGCTGAGAGGGCGGAAAAAGAAGGATTCCCGATGTTTATGGGGTACGAATGGCAGGGGTCGGGCCTGGATGGTGACCATAATGTATTCTTTTTGAAGAATGATGGTGACCAATGCCATCCTATGCGCTATCAGGAGCTGGTAAAGGCTTACCAGGGTCAGGATGTGATCGGGATTCCTCACCATCTTGCTTACCAGCCGGGATCCAGAGGAAAAAACTGGGATACCCACGATGAGAAATTTTCGCCATTTGCAGAAATCTATTCCAGCCACGGCTGCAGCGAGAACGATGATGGTCCTCTCGGAATGAACCGCCACGTCCATATGGGGCCGAGAACCGGGGAAACCACCTATGAGCGGGGACTGGAAGAGGGCTGGCATGTAGGTGTGATGGCAGCAGGGGATAATCACAGTGTGCCTGGCGTGTTTGAACATGGGAGCATGTGCGTTCTGGCGGAGGATGCGACGAAGGAGGCAATCTGGGATGCCTTTATAAACCGCCGGACCTATGGCGTCTCTCAGAGCCGGATTGAGGTGGATTACGCCATCGGGGATACTGTCATGGGCGGAATCTTGGAAACAGATGGGGAAGAAGAGCTGACTTTCCATGTAAAAGGAACAGGAGCAGTGGATCGGATTGAGATCGTAAAGGACAATGTACTGGAGGAAATGGTTATCCATTCTGGAACCTGGGAGCGGGAGCGCCCGGAGGGGGTAATCCGCTTTAAATTCCGCCTGGAACTGGGGTGGGGGCCTGATACCAGGGTTTACAAAGACCAATGGCTGAAAGAGTGGACCGGGCGTCTGGAGACGGAAGGAACCCTTCTCAGTGTGGAAAAATGCTGGAATAATTTTGGACAGGAGATCGTAAAGCAGGATGACAAGAGCTGTGATTTCCATGTGACAACCTACCAGTCTACGGCCACTGGAAAATGGATGGGGCCGAGCAATGTAACGACAGAGGGATTTATTTTTGAGATTGAAGCGGATGCTGACAGCGTGGTTCATCTGTGGATTGATGGAAAAGAGTATCCTATGAAGGTCAGAGATATGCTGTACACATCGAAGGTATATGCCCTCTGGGATGAGGTGAAGGAACTGACAAAGAAAACCTGGGGGGACTTGGAACACTACCGGGATGATCCCTGGTGGCACAATGCCTACAAAATTCGGGTGAATAAAGCATATCCGGAGAGCTCATACGATATTGCCTATCAGAAAAAAATGAAATTCGAGAAGGATTGCAACATCCGGCTCAGAGTTTGGCAGAAAAATGGCGATGCTGCTTGGACATCCCCCATTTTTGTAAAAGTGAAGCGATAGTCTGGCACAGAAAGGAGAACAAAAAATGCAGGAAATTGTAAATGTAAGAATTGATGACCGTCTGATTCATGGACAGGTGGCAACGGTGTGGAGCCTGACGACTAAAGCTACCCGTATCATGGTGGTGGATGACTTGGTTGTGAAAGATACTGTCAATAAAGAGGCTTTGAAGTTGGCCTGCCCCAAGCAGTGCAAGCTGTCTATTCTTACAGTTGACCGTGCGGCGGCAAATTTGTGTGCTGGAAAGTATGAGGGGGAAAGGGTGTTTATTGTAGCTAAGAACCCGAAAACGATCCGGGATCTTTATGATAAAGGATTTCATATGGAAAACGTCAATGTAGGAAACATGGGCGGAAAGACGAACACAAAGATGCTGAAGAAAGCTGTAAATGTTACAGAAGAGGATATAGAAAATTTTGCCTATCTCATTGACAAGGGCGTTAAGGTGACGGCCCAGATGGTGCCGGCTGATGAAGCTATGGATGTGGCAGAGCTGATCAAAAATGCAAAATGAGAATAGAATTAAGAGCCAGGACGTTTACGGACCTGGCTCGTTTTTTGATCCTGCAGAATGAATGTTATGCTGATGTGCCAAAAATTTCCCGGCACAGTCTGCAGCCAGTAGGGGTGGCGGCCAAACCGCCTTCGGCGGTTTCTTTTAAAGAACTACTCATTTCCCGTCCAATCTGGTTCATGGCCTGGATCACTTCTTCAGCGGGAATGACGCTGGTGATTCCAGCGCAGGCCAGCTCGCAGGCGGTGAAGGCGTTGGCTACCCCCATGGCATTCCGTTTTACACAGGGGACTTCTACCAGACCGGCTACTGGATCGCATACCAGCCCAAGAATGTTTTTCAGGGCAATGGCACAGCTGTGGCAGACCATCTGGGGCGTTCCTCCGAGAAGCTCTGTCAGGGCTCCTGCAGCCATAGCAGATGCAGTCCCTACCTCAGCCTGGCAGCCGCCTTCAGCCCCAGCGATGCTGGCATTTTTTGCAATGACCATACCGATGGCGGATGCAGTGAACATCGACATTACGACGGCATCCTCCGGAATGTTTTGATCCTCCATGACGGAAATCAGGGCCGCTGGAAGGACACCGCAGGATCCGGCGGTAGGGGCTGCCACAATCCGGCCCATGCAGGAGTTGGATTCCGCTACTGCCAGAGCCATGGCCATAGCACTCCCAAAGAGGGGGCCGAAATGATTTTTTTTCTGTTCGACAGCGGCCTGCATTTTGGCCGCGGAGCCGCCGGAAAGACCGCTGGAAGAACGGAGATCGGGGGCCATTCCCTCTTTGACAGACTGCTTCATAACGTGGAACCGTTTTTTCATGTCAGCAAAGAGCTGCTCCTGAGTTTGTTCTGCAGTCTGGGCCTGTTCTTCTAATACAATTTCTGATATGTTCTTTTTGCAGCTTTCAGCCGCACAGACGAGTTCTTCTATAGATTTGTACTGTAATTTCATTCCTTTATATCTCCAGTTTCATTTTTTTGTTTGGTCGGGAGTTCTTTCCCTTCTGGCTCCGCCTTGGCGTGAACTGCGGAGCCCTTTCGGTATGCCGACGGTGTCATGCCGGTGTTCTTTTTAAAAACCATAGAAAAATACTGCTCTGAGAGGTAGCCGCAGTAGTAAGCAATCTCAGAGTAGGATAAAGTAGAGTTTGACAAAAAATAGCAGGCCCGTTTCAGCCTGAGATTTGTAATATACTGCTGCATAGGCATTCCGCTGATCTCTTTGAAAATCCGGTACAGATAGGTGCGGTCCAGGCCGATGGCATCGGAGATGCTCTGGACGGAGATATTGCTGTAGTATGAGTCCTGAATCAGAGCAATGGCCTGGTTGACATAGTATTCTTTTCTGGACAGAGGCTTGATGTTGCGGTTGTGCTCCATCAGCTTGGAACAAAGAAGGTAGAACTGGCCCAGGGCGATGTAGCTGTCGGAAACCGATACGGTTTTAGGAACAGTGAGAGGGCGGATCAGCTCAGCCAGTTCCCGGGTATGGCCATAGTGCAGGATGGGGGCTGCTGTGCTGATGTTGCAGAGCTGCATAAGCGGGACGGCATCGATCCCGTCAAATCCTACCCAATAGTATACCCAGGGATCGTGGGGGTCAGACTGGTAGGAAATAGGGACGCGGGGGATCAGCAGAAAGCAGTCGCCGGGGCCCAGATGGTAGGTGCGGCCGTGAACCTGGTAGGTACCTTTTCCGCTGACAATGCAGTGGAGGACGTAGTGATCGATGACAGTCTGAGCGGAATAGTGGCCTTGTATGGTTTCATGGTACCCGAAGTCTAAAATTCGAATCGTTTCATTGGTGGGTTTATTCTGGTTAAAATAAACGATGTTTTTGATCCCCATGGTGTCAACTCCTTATGAACAACAAAATATGAAAAATTTGCAACATAATTTACTTTTATTTATACCAAAATATGATATAAATAACAATATAAGAAATGTGGAACCGGGAAAATTAACAAAAAACTAACAAGCTATTAAAGGCTATATTGGAAAATACTTAACAGATAGCACAAATATTTGGATTCTGCAGTGAAAGAAGGAATCGGCAACATTTTGTGATTTTTATAACAACCAACTGTCAGATACGCCATTTCATACAGACAAGGTTCCGAAAAATTCGGCAGGTCTTAAAAATCCTCCGACTTTAGAAGGGCGGCGATATCATGCAAATTACATATTATGGAACATCGGCTTCTGAAGCCTGGCCGGCGCTGTTCTGCAGCTGCAGAGCCTGTGAACTGGCGCGGAAATATGGAGGGAAAAATATACGGACAAGATGTCAGGCATTGGTTGACACCTCACTCCTGATTGATTTCCCTCCGGACACGAACTACCACGCACAACAGTATCATTTAAATCTGCAGGCTGTCAAGACTTTGCTGATCACCCACAGCCATCACGACCACTTTTTTCCCCAGGATATCTGCATGAGAACATCCAACTTTGCAGAGGGGACGGAGGGAAGCAAATTGTTTGTGTATGGGAATGACACGATTGAAAAGGGATTCCGTGAGGCGGCATCCATTCACAGCAATATTGACGACTTTATCGTATTTCACCGGCTGGAACCTTTTGATACCATCCGAACGGAAGAGGGATATGAGGTGACGGCTCTTCTGGCTGACCATAATCAACCGGAAAAATCGTTTCTGTATATCATAAAAAAAGACAATAAACAGATGCTGTACGCCCATGATACGGGGATTTTTCCGGAATGTACCTGGGATAGACTTGAGGGAAAGAGGTTTGATTTTGTGAGCTTGGACTGCACAGCTCTCAGCAGGGACTGGAGAAGAGGTCATATGGGGTTCGCAGCGGTAGATGAAGTGCGGGACAGAATGGAAGAGATGGGCTGTATTGATTCAAAAACCATCATTGCCCTGAGCCACTTTGCCCATTGGGCAGATTTCACCCATGACAAGATCTGCGAGGAAGAAAACCCAAAAGGCTACCAAGTGGCATACGACGGCTGCCGCTACGAATTTTAGACAATGTTTATGAGACAACAACGAGATAATAAGGCGAAAACAGGTTCGCCTGAAAATAAAGGAGGAAGAATATATATGAAGAAAAAGTGGGCAAGAACAACTGCAGTTTTTTGTTTGGCTGTAAGCTCTTTAATGTTGTCTGCGTGCGGCAGCGGAACCAGCGCTGAGACCACCGCGGCAGCCGCAGATACGGAGGCGTCTTCTGGTAGCGAAGCGGCTGAGGAATCCTCAGAAGGGGAGGCTTCCGGGACGACCGATTTCAGCGGCAGAGAGATTGAGATCGCAACCTATCTGACCGGCGATACTCTGGCAGCTTATAAGGAAGTGATTGCTGGATTTGAGAGCGAAACGGGCGTGAAGGTAACGCTGGATGAGTACGGCGAGGATTATGAAAATACTATGAAGATCAGAATGGCTTCCAACGATCTGCCAGATGTCTTTGAGACCCATGGCTGGAGCCTGATCCGCTATAAAGAATATTTGACAGATTTAAGCGGAGAAGAGTGGGCGGATGACCTGAATGACGCAGCTTTGGGTGTTATCCAGGATACCGACGGCAAAATTTATACTCTGATGACGACCGGTTCCTGCCTGGGAACAGCAGTTAACATGGATGTCTGTGAGGCTGCCGGCGTAGATCCCTGGGCGATCGAAACGTGGGATGATTTTAATGAAGCGTGCGATAAGATAAAAGCGGCAGGCTATACACCGATTGCCAACTACTTTACCTCGGCGGGTGCTCTGGCGAATGCAGACGGCTCCTGGCTGAGCTATGAGGGGGCAGTGTATAATGATAATGAAGCTATACTCAACGGAACCTGGGATTGGGCAGATTTTAAGACAATCCTGGATTACCTTCAGACCTGGTTCGACAATGGATACCTGTATGAGGACTGCGGAACTATCGGACAGACAGATGCGATTGAGCGCTGTGCCAGAAATGAATGTGCGTTCATCGTCGGTATCGGGACCTCCTACCAGACTGCTGTGGTGGCTCTGAACCCTGATGTGACGATGGCTATGATTCCGATCTGCGCAAGCCAGGAAGGCGGCGCCCGGTTCTGCGGTATCGGAGAGGGAGCTTCCTTTGGAATCTGGAAAGATACAGAGGAGATGGATGTCTGCAAAGCGTTCTTGAATTATGTTGCTGAGAATGCAGACGGCATCAACGCAGCAGCGGGTGAGATCAGCACTCTGCCTTCTGAGACAACGAAATCGTACGGCATGCAGATGATGGAAGAGATGGAATCTCATTATCCGGATGTATTCTATGACAATCTGTGGGACCGCAAGTATATGCCGGCCGGAATGTGGAGCATCTTTGAGGTCGCAGCCGGAATGTTCTGCGAGGACCAGTCAGAGGAAAGCAAGCAGGAGATTATCGAGTACCTGAGAGAAAACTATCAGGATCTGTATGCGGCTGCACAGGAAGAAGGCTAAAGAAGGAGAGTGTGTCAGGCTAGATACACTGGAAATAGAATTATAGGAAACAGAGGACCGTGGACAGCCTGCGGTCCTCTGTTGGAAAGGATGGGCTGTTATGGACAAGAGGAAAAAAGGGATATTATTGTCGCTTAGTATTCCAGCTTTTCTGCTGATCTTTATTTTTATGATCGTTCCCCTTGGAAACGCGCTGAGAGTGTCATTCTTTAAGTGGAACGGCTTTTCTCAGAACATGAGATTTATAGGACTGGAGAACTATCTATCCCTTTTTTCGGATAAAGTGTTCTGGCGGTCTACGGCAAACACATTTGTATACGGTTTTGGAAGCACTTTGCTTCAGAATATCTTTGGCCTGTCTGCGGCGCTGTTTGTAAATAAACAGTTTAAGGGCCGGAATTTTGTTCGCTTGATTCTGTATATGCCCATTATGATCTCAGGCGTCATCATGGGTGCAATTCAGTACTACATTTTTAGTTATGATAACGGCGTTTTAAACAATTTTCTGAATCTTTTTGGAATTGAGGATATCTACTGGATGAAGAGCGGAGTTGGCTCTGTCCTTATTATTACTTTAATAAATAGCTGGCAGGCAATGGGTTTCTGTATGCTGATTTATTTGGCTGGCCTGCAGAATATTCCCAAAATGTACCAGGAAGCGGCGAGACTGGACGGTGCCAGCAAATGGCAGGCATTTTTTAAGGTGGACATCCCGCTTCTGATGCCAGCCATCACAACGGCCGTAATTACCAACCTGATCGGCGGCTTCAAACTGTACGATATTATTGTAACATTAACCAACGGCGGGCCGAACCGAAAGTCTCTTTCTCTGTCCTACTATATATCACTCCTCTACTTTAATGACGAGAAAGCCGGATACTCTTCGGCAGTCGGCATCGCGCTTTTTGTGATCATATTTATTGTGGCCGTTCCGATTAACCGGTATTTGAGGAGCAAGGAGGTGGAATTTTAGATGAAAACTTCTGCATCCGGAAAAACAAAAATGAAGGAGATTTATGCTCCAAATCAAAAGGTAAAAGCCGGGGTATATATCATCGCAGCCTTTCTGGTGATTCTGTACCTGCTCCCGATTTATGTTATGCTGAACCAATCATTCCGGTATGTGACGGATTTGACGCCGCGCCTGTATCTTCCAGAAAAGTGGACGCTGGAAAACTACATTGAAGCGTTCACATCCTCATCTCTCATAGGCAGCTTCAAGAACTCTATCGTACTGGTAGCCGAGGTGTGCGCTGTGGAGATTGTATTGGGCGGGATCGCAGCCTACGGTCTGGCCAGGGCAGGAGGCAAAGTTTCTACTACTTTAAGGACATTCAATATCTGCATTATGATGATTCCCAGCCTTTCCCTGCTGGTTGGTACTTATTCTTTGATGGTAAAATTTCACATGGTAAACAAGATATGGGCACTGGCTCTTCAGACTGCAGCAATCGGCATGTCCAGCACTATGTTTTTCTATACCTCATTTATCATATCCATTCCAAAAGATTTGGATGAGGCGGCGGCTATCGATGGGGCTGGGATTTTTAGAACCTTTTTTACTATCATCCTGCCGCAGCTGAAGCCTATCACAGTTACCCGCTTGATTATGATTGCTGTTGGAGCGTGGAACAGCTATGCAATGCCCAGCTACCTGCTGACAGATACCAGCAAATCAACGGTGATCCTGACCGTCAGGAAAGCCTTTTATACGGCTTACGGTGCAGTTCAGAATGTGCCTTTAGCCTGCGCTATGTGTGCTGTGGCCCTCCTTCCAGTTATTCTGCTGTACATTCTTCTGCAGCGATATATCATTGAAGGTCAGCTTGATTCTGTAAGTAAATAATATGCATTAAGCCGCGGTACCGGCATCGGAACCGCGGCTCGCACTGTTTTTGGAGGATTTTCTTGTATATCCCGCAGCCAGAGGGATCAGGACAAGTGAAAGAGGATGACATCGCGAATATGGGGCATTTTTCGGATGCAGCCAGCCAGCTCTTCGCTGAAAGTGCCGTCCAGCTCGATAGACATAATGGCGTCCCCGCCCTTTTCCAGACGGTTCAGCCGGAAATTGCAGATGTTGCCCTGATGCTCTGAGACAAAGGCAGTTACTTCCGCTATGACGCCTGGCATATCCTGGTGAAGGATGATAAGGGTGGGGTTCTGGCCTGTGAAAGCAACCTCCATGCCATTGATTTTGGTAATCAGAATATTTCCGCCGCCGACGGAAGAACCTTCAAGCTGGACAGATTTTTGGTCAGGTCCGGTGAGGGTGATCCGGGCAGTATTGGGATGAGCGCCGTCGATGGTTCCGGTAGAAAAGGCGACTTGAATGCCGGCGGCAGCCGCCAGCTTCAAACTGTCTCGGATCCTGGAATCCCAGGGCTCCATTCCCATAATGCCGCCGACGAGCGCTTTGTCTGTGCCGTGGCCGCGGTAAGTTTTGGCAAAGGAACCATGGAGCAGGATATCCGCTTTGACTGGGAAAGTGCCCAGAAGAAGCGCTGCCGCCTTCCCGATGCGGGCTGCCCCGGCAGTATGGGAGCTGGAAGGCCCGATCATAACCGGGCCGATGATGTCGAATACGTTCATAGTGATAGCCTCCATAAAGAAGAATAATTATAAGGGGTAAAAACAGGGCTTCCGATCTTTGTAGACTGTGTAATAACGGAAACCGCATTCCTTCAGCAGGCTGCGGGCCTGGGCAAAAGCGTAGCCCAGATTCTTGGGATCATGGGCATCGGAGCCGATAGTGATCAGCTCCCCGCCCATTTTGCGGTAGCGCCTCAGAACATCAGCCGACGGATTTGGCGTCCCCAGACCATATTGATAACCTCCGGTGTTGCATTCCAATGCCCGTCCTTGGACGATCAGAGTTTCCAGAATAGGATCAATCACATCACGGTAGCGGTCATAGGAATAAAAACGGTTTTGGTTTGGAGCGTATCGCAGAATATAGTCTAAATGTCCCAGACTGTCAAAATTCGGTATGGCTTTTATTCTCTCCAGAGTCACTTGAAAATAGCGGCGGAAGACCTCTTCCTCTGTCCGGCCATCGTAGAAGGAGGCATCATAGGGATCTTTCCCATCTATAAAGTGGCTGGAACCAATAATATAATCAAAGGGCCAGGAACGGGAGAGGGTTTCCAGAAGATCTGCGATATGCCTCTGGATCCCCAGTTCAATTCCGATAAGAATTTCAATCTGTCCCTGATATTCTTTCCGGAGAGCTTCCATGGCTGGAAAATATGATTTCAGATCCAGGGTAAAATCCAGTTCTGTGAAAGGAGTATCAGGGTCATGGTGGTCTGTAATGCAGATTTTGGGCATGCCCAGGCGGATGGCCTGTTCGATCTGGCTCCGGACCGGGGCGGAGGAATCTGCAGAAAATTCTGTGTGCACATGGGTATCGATCATAAAAAGCCTGCCTTTCTATAAATAAATATAAATTGCCATATAATACATCCTGCGAGTAAGAGTGAGGGGCGAGCAAGAGAACCTATTGCCGAGCTCCGCTGTACTTTGCGGCTTTTAAGGTATCTGAAGTTCGGCTCGCCGGCATCCTTTACCAAGTATAGCAAAAACGTCAGGAAACGCAACGGAAATCCAAGCGAATTTCAAAAAAGGACTTGCTATTTCGAATAAAATTATGTACAATAAACGGTAAGTTGATTAATATTTAACGAGTTTATCAATAGGAGGAAATGAATCATGGCAGTAAAAGTAGCAATCAATGGTTTTGGCCGTATCGGCCGTCTGGCATTCAGACAGATGTTTGGAGCAGAGGGATATGACGTTGTTGCAATTAACGATTTAACTGATCCGAAGATGCTTGCAAACCTGTTAAAGTATGACACCGCTCAGGGTGGATACTGTGGCCATATCGGTGAGGGCAAGCATACCGTAGAGGCTGGCGAAGGCTGCATTATCGTTGACGGAAAGACCATTACCATTTATAAAGAACCGAACGCAGCAGATCTTCCCTGGGGAGAATTAGGAGTAGACGTAGTTCTGGAGTGCACTGGCTTCTACACCAAGAAGGATAAGGCTATGGCTCATATCAATGCAGGCGCTAAGAAAGTTGTTATCTCCGCTCCCGCAGGCAATGACTTAAAGACAATTGTTTATAGTGTTAATGAGAAGACTTTGGACAAGGATGATCAGATTATTTCTGCAGCTTCTTGTACCACTAACTGCTTAGCTCCCATGGCTAAGGCATTAAATGATTACGCTCCCATCCAGTCTGGTATTATGAGCACCATTCACGCATATACCGGCGATCAGATGATCCTGGACGGACCTCACAGAAAGGGCGACCTGAGAAGAGCAAGAGCAGGCGCTGCCAACATTGTTCCCAACTCTACCGGTGCAGCTAAGGCTATCGGCCTGGTTATTCCGGAACTGAATGGCAAGCTGATCGGCTCCGCACAGCGTGTTCCGGTACCTACCGGTTCCACAACTATTCTGACTGCAGTTGTTAAGGGTACTGATGTCACTGTAGAAGGTATCAATGCAGCTATGAAGGCAGCGGCAAGCGAGTCCTTCGGCTACAATGAGGATCCGATCGTTTCTTCTGATGTTATTGGTATGAAATATGGCTCCTTGTTCGATGCTACCCAGACTATGGTATCCAAGATCAGCGATGACTTATATGAAGTACAGGTTGTTTCTTGGTATGACAATGAGAATTCCTATACCAGCCAGATGGTAAGAACCATCAAATATTTCGCTGAGTTAGCATAATGAACCTTTGACCTACAGGGTCCGGTCGTATGGGCCGGACCCGTTTTTACTATGGAAGTGGCGGCGAACAGCCTTCCAGCCTGTTTTATTTGACAAAGAAAGGAGCCTGTGGGCTATGCTTAACAAAAAATCCATTGATGATATTAATGTAAAAGGAAAACGCGTTCTCTGCAGATGCGATTTTAATGTGCCGTTAAAAGATGGCAAGATTACAGATGAGAACCGTCTGGTAGCAGCTCTGCCGACTATCAAGAAACTGATTGCCGACGGCGGCAAGGTGATTCTGTGCTCTCATTTAGGTAAACCGAAGGGAGAACCCAAGCCGGAGCTGTCTTTGGCGCCTGTTGCCGTGAGACTGTCTGAGCTGTTAGGACAGGAAGTAAAATTTGCAGCGGATCCGGAAGTAGTGGGACCTAATGCAAGGGCAGCGGTTGCAGCTATGAAGGACGGGGATGTAGTTCTGTTGGAGAACACCCGCTACCGCAAAGAAGAGACTAAGAATGGAGAAGAGTTCAGCAAGGATCTGGCTTCTCTGTGTGATGTATATGTAGATGATGCATTTGGTACTGCTCACAGGGCGCATTGCTCTAACGTAGGCGTGACTCAGTATGTGGACACTGCTGTGGTAGGGTACTTAATGCAGAAGGAGATTGATTTCCTGGGCAACGCTGTAGAGAATCCGGTTCGCCCGTTTGTGGCAATTTTAGGCGGAGCAAAGGTTGCCGACAAGCTGAACGTTATTTCTAATCTTCTGGAGAAGTGCGACACCCTGATTATCGGCGGCGGCATGGCCTATACCTTCCTGAAAGCACAGGGCAAAGAAATTGGCAAATCTCTGGTAGATGACAGCAAGATTGATTACTGCAAGGAAATGATTGAAAAGGCAGGCAAGCTGGGAAAGAAGCTGCTCCTTCCAGTCGATACAGTTGTAGTTTCTGAATTCCCCAACCCAATCGATGCTCCTGTTGAGACAGAAGTTGTTTCTGTAGATGCAATTCCAGCAGATAAAGAAGGCGTAGATATTGGACCGGAGACTTCCAAACTGTATGCAGAGGCTGTTAAGAATGCAAAGACCGTGGTATGGAATGGTCCGATGGGAGTATTTGAGAATCCGACGCTGGCAGCAGGGACCATTGCAGTGGCACAGGCTCTGGCAGAGACTGATGCTACTACAATCATCGGCGGCGGCGATTCAGCGGCAGCAGTTAACCAGTTGGGATTTGGCGATAAGATGACTCATATTTCAACCGGCGGCGGTGCCTCTCTGGAATTCTTAGAGGGCAAGGAGCTTCCTGGTGTAGCGGCGGCTAATGATAAATAAGATCATAGGAAGATAAGAGGGCTAACGTTATGAGAAAGAAGATTATTGCCGGAAACTGGAAAATGAATATGACGCCTACTGAGGCAGTAAACCTGGTAAACACTCTGAAGCCATTGGTAAACAATGAAGAGGTAGATGTTGTTTTCTGTGTTCCGGCTATTGATATTATTCCGGCCATGGAAGCTGCTAAGGGCACTAATATCCACATTGGCGCAGAAAATATGTACTTTGAGGAGAGCGGTGCGTATACCGGAGAGATTTCTCCTAAGATGCTGGAGGATGCAGGCGTTAAGTATGTTGTAATCGGTCACTCTGAGAGAAGAGAGTACTTTGCTGAGACTGATGAGACGGTTAATAAGAAAGTCTTAAAGGCTCTGGAGCACGGTATTACCCCGATCATTTGCTGCGGTGAGAGCCTGACCCAGAGAGAGCAGGGCATCACGATTGATTGGATTCGCCAGCAGATTAAGATTGCTTTCCTGAATGTGACGGCAGACCAGGCAAAAACTACGGTGATTGCCTACGAGCCGATCTGGGCTATCGGAACTGGAAAGACTGCGACCACAGAGCAGGCTGAAGAGGTGTGTGCAGCGATCCGCGCATGCATCGGTGAGATTTACGATGAAGCCACTGCAGAGGCAATCCGCATCCAGTACGGCGGTTCTGTAAATGCGGGAAATGCAGCAGAATTGTTTGCACAGCCGGATATTGACGGCGGCCTGGTGGGCGGTGCTTCTCTGAAGCCAGACTTTGGGAAAATTGTGTGCTATAATCAATAATATATAAAAAATTGACGGGCTGCTGCGCGGCAGAATTATGCTGCACGGCAGCCCATCTTTTATTCTGGCAATGGACAGATGCACACAGGGTTCCGGTAATATGTGCGATTAGTGGACGAATTCCTGAAGAAGGCGGCTGTGATCTTTGACAGTCATTTTCAGAAGTTCTACGTCAGCCTTTACAATCTCCAAATCGACAACCGCAGCTTCATACCGTTTGGCAGCAGGAAGATAGTTTTCGGCAAGTATCTTGATGCAGGGGAGAATATGGCCTTCCATGCAGGCCTTCATTTCGAAGACAGCAGTTTTTACTTGAGCCATGTCCGTTTCCAGAACAGAGACTCGTGCATCAAGCTGAGCCATGCCTCGCTTGAGTTCGGAGACATCCTGCTTGAGCTCGAAGACATCCTGCTTGAGCTCAGAGACATCCTGCTTGAGTCCAGAGATGTCCTGCTTAGCCTGAGCCATATCCAGTTTGAGTTCGGAGACATCCTGCTTGAGTTCAGAGACATCCTGCTTGAGTTCGGAGATGTCCTGCTTGGCCTGAGCCATATCCAGTTTGAGCACGGAGACATCCTGCTTGAGCTCAGAGACATCCTGCCTGAGCTCGGAGATGTCCTGCTTGGTCTGGGCCACGTCTTGTTTAATGGGATCGAGTTTACTGTCCAGCAGTTCGGACAGCAGATTAAATTCTTCATGGGTCATAAGCAATCTCCTTATAAAATAAAACAATAGCAGATTATGTGGTTGTGACACTGCACCGGTGCGATAAGTGGTAATGGGGAGTATATCATATTATCCGTTTGTTGTCTATATAAAAGACGATATTTCGTCCATTTAATTTATAGGGAAATGATTGACAATATCTGTCAGGAAAGAGTAAAATAAAGAAAATAGGTCGTAACAAATTTGTAATAAGGGAGAGAAAGATGGAGAAGAAAAAAGCGGCAATTTTTATAATTTCTGCCGCTCTTTCTGCGGGGGCGGCTATGCAGACATATGCAGGACAATGGGAGAAAAAGGAAGAAGGGATTCCCTCCTGGCGTTATCAGGAAGATGACGGCTCTTATGTCGCGAGATCCTGGAAGCAGATCGACGGAAAATGGTATTATTTTGACGGGACAGGCTGTATGGTAACGGGAAGCTATCAGATCGACGGCAGAACCGAACATTTTGACGGCCAAGGGGTCTGGATTGAAAACCTTTCGGAAGAGATATCTGGGAATAAGTATGCCGCTGAAAGCAGCGAAGGGCCGGGACCTGGAGTAAGCAGATGGAAAAAGGATGATACAGGCTGGTACTATCAAAATTTTGACGGAAGTTATCTGAAAGATGGCTGGGAGAAGATAGACGGTATCTGGTATTATTTTGACAGTCAGGGCTATATGCTGGAAGATACATGGGTTGAGACAGATGGAAAGCGCTACCGGGTTGGCTCAGACGGAGGAATGTTGAAGGGCCAGACGATCAAAGTGGATGAGGTTCAATATGTCCTGGGAGAGGACGGCTCTGTGACAGAGATGATCCAGGAAAAGAGCGAGGAAGAACTTCAAGCAGAGGCGATAGCAGCCCAGATTGTGGCTTCTATTACGAATTCAGCTATGACAAAGCCTGAGAAGGCAGCAGCTATTTATAATTATGTTCGCGGAAATATGACATACACAAGCGGAGGGCTGAGACCGGAGAGCGGGGAAGCTGCCGCTGCCTTGTACGGATTTCGCCGCCATTCAGGAAATTGTTTTGAGTACTATGCAATGTCCAAGTACCTTCTGGAAGCCGCAGGGATGCCGAATATCTGCGTGGTTCGAGAATCAGACGGGGATCATTACTGGAATTTGGTAAATGTGGATGGAACATGGTACCATTTTGATACAACACCGAGAACAACGGGAGGACGCTGGTGTTTGGTGACAACAGGACAGCTTCAGGCAAATTCATGGCGGGCTCACAATTTTGACATCGGCGCCTACCCGCAGACACCATAATGAACAGAGCGAAAAATAAAAGGCGGCTCCTAATATCTGTGATTCTGCCGGCAGCAGTGTTCCTTTTGGCGGCTGCCTCTGCCCAGAGAATCCTGATGCCGAAATATATGGGGTCAGTCATTGAAGGAAATTTTACAGAAGAATATTATCGGGACAAAACGTCCCACGACCTTTTGATTATTGGAAATTGTGAATCCTATGAAAATATCTCACCCATGGAGCTTTGGAGAAAATTTGGGATTACCAGCTTCATCAGGGGAAATTCCAATCAGCTGATGTCCCAGTCTTATTATATTTTGATGGATACATTAGAAAGGGAGACGCCAAAGGCCGTTCTTCTGAATGTCCAGGCGATGGAAGTGACAGGCCAGGACACAGAGGAATACAATCGGATGGTGTTTGACGGAATGCCGTGGGGACAGTATAAATGGGAGGGAATCAAGGCCTCCATGATGGAGGACGAGCATATGATAGAATATATATTTCCGATTCTTCGCTACCATTCCCGGTGGAGCAGTCTCGAGAAGGAAGATTTTATCTATAGCTGGCAGGAGAAACCGCTTACCTCCTTTCAGGGATATTATTTGAGAGCTGATGTCAGGCCGGCGGCTGAGTTCCCAAGAGAGCGCCGGAGGGCAGATTACACATTTCCGGAAGAAAATTATCAATACCTCGATCAGATTCGGGAGGTTTGTGAAGAACATGGAATTTCTCTCATTCTGATGAAAGCGCCGAGTCTGTATCCGGAGTGGCCGGAGCCGTATGAGGAGCAGATCGAAGATTATGCTCAAGAGCATGGACTTTTATATTATAATTTTCTGGAACTGATGGAAGAAACTGGCTTGGACATGGCGACGGATACTTATGATGAGGGCCTCCATTTAAACGTATACGGAGCAGAAAAGGTGGCCCGGTATTTGGGAGCAGAGCTCCAGAGAGAGCTGGCTTTGCCAGATCACAGGAAGGAACCAGAGACTGCCTCTTATTACGAAGAACGACTAGAGGCGTATGAGGATGAGAAGACTTGCCAGGCGAAAGAATTTCAAGAGCTGGGATATATCTCAAAATTTTATGTAGAATCGGAAGAATAATAAAACAGGAGGAAACAGATATGAAAAGAAAAAAGAGAGTGCTGACAGGGGTGCTGGCGGCAGCAGCGGTTCTGGCTTCAAGTATGTGCACTTGGGCAGCAGGGGCTAAAACAGCCTATACGTTTACCGCAGAGAAGGTTCAGATGGCAGTAGGAGCAGAGGCACAGCCGGTTTTGAACAGCTTGGGGAAGGCGGAAGACATCAATGTCCTGAATAACTGTGCAAACGGAGGTAAAGACAAAGTATACCAGTATGAGGATTTCGACCTTTATACGACTCAGAATGAAGCCAAAAAGACAATTATTCAGACAATTGTGCTGAAGAATGGCGCGGCGACAGAGGAAGGTGTCAAGCTGGGGCAGACACCCAAGGAAGTTAAGGCAGCTTATCCGGATGCAGTGGAAAGCCTCGGGCTTTACACGGTTACCCTGGGAAATTCCCAGATTATCATTGACTGTGGTTTGAAAAATGATAAGGTCGTGGATATTTCTTATGAGTATTATGTGCCTCAAAAGTGATTGGCTGATGCGAGGGGAATATCAGAAAAAGATATTCCCTTTTTGAATGTCACAAAAGAAATTACAGAGGGAAAGCACATGAAAGAGTTAGAGTATCCTTTTGATGGAGAGTATCTGCTTAAGAAAAAGAAAAGTATTAAAAGAGCACTGCTTCAGGACGGCTCTGTGCGTCTCCGAAAGAAGATCGCGGTTTTGGGCGGCTCTACAACAGATGACATCGTCAAGCTGTTGGAGCTGTTTCTCTTGAATTATGGGATTGAAGCGGAATTTTATGAATCGGGTTACAACAGGTATTACGAGGACAGCGTCTTTGGAAATGAAGAATTGACAGCGTTTGCTCCGGATCTGGTTTATATCCATACGACTAGCAGGAATGTGCCGGAATCGGTCTTTCCCCAGCCTGAGGACAGCAGGGAAGAGGCGGAGAGAAAGGTGGAGGAAGAGTACGCCCATTTTCGCCAGGCATGGGAGGGAATTGCAAGACAGTTCCACTGTACAGTTATTCAGAATAATTTTGAAAAACTGCCGTACCGCCTTTTGGGAAACATGGATGTCTGGGATTTTCGGGGCAGAGAGTGGTTTCTGGGGCAGCTCAATCAAAAATGTTATCAGTATGCTGCAGAGCATGATGATTTCCTGATTCAGGATATTGATTGGCTGGCATCGGAATACGGCCTCAGCCGCTGGGATGATCCGCTGTACTGGCACATGTACAAATACAGCCCTGCAGTGCCTGCGATCCCGGAATTGGCGTTCAATCTGGCTAATATGATAAAAGCAGTCTATGGAAAAAACAAAAAAGCCCTGGTTTTGGATCTTGACAATACCCTGTGGGGAGGAGTCGTTGGGGATGACGGGCCAGAGGGGATCGCCATAGGCCAGGAAACTGGGATGGCTCAAGTCTACAGTGAGTTCCAGACCTATATAAAAGCTCATAAAAGAATGGGAGTTCTGCTGAATATAGATTCTAAAAATCAGGAAGAGAATGCCCTGGCAGGTTTAAAGCGGCCGGACAGTGTGCTCGTTCCGGAAGACTTTATTGTGATCAAGGCTAACTGGCTCCCAAAAGATCAAAATCTAAGAGAGATCGCTTCTGAGCTGAATATTGGCCAGGATGCCCTGGTATTTGTGGATGACAATCCTGCGGAGCGCCATATGGTAGCAAATCAGGTGCCTTTGGCTGCAGTTCCGGAAATGACGGAGGGGCAGGAGCCGCAGCCGGAGAGATATATCCAGATCCTGGATCGGTCAGGTTTTTTTGAGCCGGTAGGGCTGTCCAAGGATGACTTAAAGAGAAATGCTATGTACCAGGAGAATGCCCTCAGGAAAAAGCAGGAGGCAGCTTTTGCGGATTACAGCGAGTATCTTTTGTCGCTGGATATGGAGGCAGAAATTGGTTCCTATCCGCCGGAGTACATGGCCAGGATCGCTCAGCTGACCAATAAATCCAATCAATTCAATTTGACAACAAAGCGCTTTACCCAGGCAGAGCTGGAACAGTGCGCAGAGGACCCGGACTATCTGGATCTCTGCGGGAGGCTGAAGGACCGCTTCGGAGATAACGGCGTTGTCTCTGTCATATTGGGAAGACAGGACAAACAGATTTTGCACATAGAACTGTGGCTTATGTCCTGCAGGGTGCTGAGGAGAGATATGGAAAAAGCGATGCTGGATGAGCTGGTAAGAAGGGCAAAAGAGAGAAAGATTTCTCTGATAAGAGGATATTATTATCCCACAGCAAAAAATCAGATGGTGAGAGACTTTTATGGGACTATGGGATTTCACTTAGAAAAAGAAAATGAAGACGGCAGCACGGTTTGGGAACTGGAAACGGAGAACTACAGGCCATGCTGTTCTGTGATTAGAACGGAGCGGCTGCGGTAACCGTGCAGATGGCCGAGAAAAGGAAGGGGAAAGAGAAGGATGGAACGGCAGGAAATTTTTCAAAAGCTGGATGAGGTGTTTCAGGATGTGTTTGATGATCCCAATATCCATGTAACGGATGAGACAACGGCGGCAGATATCGAGGACTGGGACAGTTTGGAGCATATTAATTTGATTGTGGCAGTGGAAAAGGCGTTTGGCGTAAAATTTGGTATGGGTGAAGTCACCCATATGGAAAACGTGGGAGAGATGGCAGATCTGATTGCTAAGAAACAGGGGCAGGGAAGATGACATTTGTATCGTATCAGTTTGCAGTATTCCTGCCAGTAGCCGCAGCCCTTTTTTATGGGTGCCCGAAAAGGTGGAGAATGGGTCTGCTGTTTTTAATCAGTGGTTTATTTCTGGTGCTTTCTGGTGGGATGGAAAGCCTGGCAGTTTATGGCTTGTCAGCCCTCGCCGTGTGGGCCGCTGCCTTGGGTGTGGAGCACTTTCGGGGGGATCGAGACAGGATCTCAAGTATTTTTTTCTGGACAGCAGCGGCGGCTTTGCTGGGGCTGTTGGCAGGATTCCAGTACATCAATTTTCCGGGATATACGGTACAGGAATTTTTTTGGCTGACAGGGCGGAATTACGAGTGGACACCGGTGCAGACGGCAGCGCCGGCGGCGATCTCCTTTTATACCTTGACGCTGCTGGGGTACCTTACAGAAGTCAGATGGGGATCGGTGCCGGCTGAAAAAAATCCAGTAAAACTGATTTTGTTCGGCGGTTTCTTTCCGCAGATGGCTATGGGCCCCATTGCCCGATACGAACTCCTGTCTGAAACACTGTTTTCCGGAAGAGGAGCAGGCTGGGAGGAAATTCTGGGCAGTTTCCAGAGAATCCTTTGGGGATTGTTTCAGAAACTGGTGATTTCTGAGCGCCTGGCAGTCATCGTAAATACAGTCTACAGCGACTATGAGACATTCAGCGGCTGGTATCTGGTACTGGCGGCGGCAGCGTTTTCATTTCAGCTGTACACAGATTTTGCAGGAGCCATGGATATTGCTCTGGGGACTGCCGGAATATTTGGGGTCAGGCTGGAGGAAAACTTCAGACAGCCATTTTATTCCCGGTCGATTGCAGAATTCTGGAGAAGATGGCATATGACTCTAGGAGCTTGGTTCAAAGATTTTGTAATGTATCCTATATTAAAGACAGAGTGTTTTCAGCGCCTTGGAAGCTGGGGAAAACGCTGCTTTGGGAAAAAACAGGGGAAGAAAATTCCTACAGCGGCGGCTCTTCTGATTGTCTGGTTCCTGCTGGGACTGTGGCATGGCGGGAAGTGGACTTTTATCATCGGATCCGGCCTGTACCACGCTGTTTTAATGTCAGCCGCTCTGCTGACAGAACCATTGCAGAAAAAATTTTATTCTGTGACGCGGCTGAACCGGGATAATCCGGTATGGGCTGTCTTCCAGAGAGTCAGGACATTTGTGCTGGTTTCAATTGGATTCGTATTTTTCCGATCTGACTCGCTGAAGATGGCAGTGGATCTATTCAGAGGAATGTTTTCCGGTGACACTGGGCTGTTTACAGAAGCAGGTTTTGAGGCATTGGGGATGAGCGCGGCAGACGGTTCAGTCCTCATTGTCAGCCTGGCGGTGCTGTGGGCAGTATCTGCCTGGAAAGAGACCCACAGAGATGGAGACGGAAGACCTGAGATCAGAGGGTGTGTGTGCGCTGCCCTGGCATTTGGGATCCTGCTGTTTGGATGCTATGGCAGAGGCTATGATCCTTCAGCTTTTATTTATGCCCGGTTCTGACCGGTACAAAAAGACGAGAGGTGCAGATAAATGGACTATGCAGAAAACAAAGTGGGACACAGACAGAGACCGGAAGATGTGCTTCCGGGAGAAGAAGTGCAAGACGGTGCTTTTTTAGAGCCCGGGGAGGCCAGCGCCTATTTTTTTGAGACGGAGATTACAGATCCGATTTTTGACAGAATCAAGGGAAACTCTTTTAAAGAGGATTGTACAGTTCCGAGAGAAACCCTGCGGTATCTGAGAATCCTCCACTGGGGACCGGGAGGAACGACAGCGGGTGAGCTGATCTGCGATAAGAGTGTCAGCCGCGCTCTTCTGGATGTTTTTAAGGAATTATATGAGGAAAAGTACCCGATTGAAAAGGTTCGCCTGATCGACGAGTACGGTGCTGATGACGAGGCATCGATGGCAGACAATAATTCCAGCTGCTTTAATTTTCGGAAGGTTCCGGGGAAAGACAAGCTGTCCCTCCACAGTCTGGGATTAGCAGTGGATATTAATCCATTTTATAATCCTTATGTCAGAACCAATGCAGATGGCGTTCTGTGCTGTTCGCCGGAGGGAAGCCAGCCATATATGGATCGGGGAAAAGCATTTTTATATAAAATTGAGGCAGATGATGCCTGTGTGCGGGTATTTGCCAGGCATGGATTTTTGTGGGGAGGGGACTGGACGACCTGCAAAGATTACCAGCATTTTTCAACAACAGGCGGCTGAGAGATAAGACAGGAGGATGATGAGATGTTCGATGTGGTGGCATTGGGAGAATTGCTGATTGATTTTACTGAGAATGGCAGGAGCCAGCAGGGAAACGGGCTGTTTGAAGCCAACCCTGGAGGAGCACCCTGCAATGTCCTTGCCATGCTGCAAAAACTTGGGAAAAAGACGGCCTTTATTGGGAAAGTTGGGGATGATTTTTTTGGCCGGCTTCTCGCAGAAACCATTCAGGAAGCAGGGATAGACGGGAGCAATCTGGTCTATGACAGTGAGATTCATACAACCCTGGCGATGGTCCACACGCTGGCCGATGGAGACCGGGATTTTTCCTTTTACAGAAACCCGGGGGCAGATATGATGCTGAGAGAAGACGAGATTGATATGAATCTCGTCAGAAATTCTAGGATTTTTCATTTTGGAACCCTGTCAATGACGGATGAGGGCGTGCGCCAGGCAACTCAGGCGGCAGTTCTGGAGGCGAAACAGCATGGTGCCCTGATCAGTTTTGACCCGAATCTGAGACCGCCCCTGTGGAGGAGCCTGGAAGAGGCAAAACAGCAGGTTCGCTGGGGACTGGGACACTGCGATATCCTGAAGATTTCGGACAATGAAATCCAATGGCTGACAGGGGAAGAAAGCTATACAGAAGGGGTGAAACGAATTCGCCGGGAATTTGCAATTCCCCTGATTCTTGTTTCTATGGGGAGGGACGGAAGCCGGGCTTATTACCAGGAAGCAGAAACGGAGAACGGGATCATCGTAGAAGCAAAGCCTTTCCTCCAGGAAAACACTGTGGAGACAACCGGGGCGGGAGATACTTTCTGCGCCTGTGTATTGAACTATATCCTGGATCACGGTATGAAAGGTCTGACAGTAGAGAATCTTCAGGAAATGCTGGCGTTTGCCAATGCTGCCGCTTCTCTGATCACTACCAGAAAAGGTGCTCTGAGAGTCATGCCGGCAGAGGAGGAAGTGAGAAAATTGCTGAAAGAGAGAGGGTGCATATAGAGGGCAGCCTGCTGATTTTGTGCGGTGAGATGAAATATCAGATGTAATGTTTGAAATTTGAAAAGAGACTGTCCTGCAGAAGCCAAGCGGCTGGTGTTCTGCAGAACAGTCTCTTTTCAAATTAGTTTTTAAAAGGAAGTTCAATCCTTTCCGTACAATTTTCCATAAATATCTTCTGACAGGGCATCCACATACACTGGATCCGGCAGATCATGGCTGGTGACCAGAAGATCCTGGATCAGCTCATAGCGTTTTAAGCTCAGCTCTTCTGGGGAGAGGTCTGGATGCTCAGAATGAACTTGGCTGTCCAGCTCTTCGCCGGTATACGTATCAACAAACCATTGGATAATCGTTTGCGTGCGCTCGTTCTCTTTCTCAATTTCAGGAGCCAGGGCCTTGGCTTCCTTCTGAGTCTTATACCCGATGATCAGGGATCCGACCCCTATTATTGTCAGAACGATCCGCACTAAAAGAGCCAGATGGATGATGCCTGCCCAGCACACTGCGGAAAAAACTGTGATAACTCCGCCGATTATGTAAAAGGCCGATGCGGAGGATTTCCTGTCTTCATACCGCTGGGCAGCGTCTACATAGACCCCGGGGTGAACGGCAGATTTTTTGCCCCAGTTTTTCAGAAAATCATCATCTGGGGAAGAGGATCCTTCCTCTTCCGGAGGCAAAGCATCCATCTGTTCAGGCGCCTTTTTAAAAGAATCTTCTTCCTGTTTCATTTTTTTATAGACTTCCTCAGATTCCACCAGAGGGCCTCCGCAGTCTGAGCAGACTGTGACTCCCTCTACAAATTCCATATCGCATTTCGGACAGTAAGGCATAATGGCAAATCTCCTTTGTTTCCATTTTACTTTTCTTTATTATAGGGGAAAGAAAAAGATTCGTCCAGAAGAACATAAAAAATAGTTTCTTTTCTCCATGAAATAGGATAGAATAGAGAAAGACATGATTGTACAGTAATAAAGAAAAAGACGATTAAGAGCGCTGGTATTTGAGCTGTTTTTTTATCTGCCTGATGCAGAAAAGCATGTATGTGAGAAAAGGAGAAGGAACCATGAGGATTGCGATCGTAACTGACAGCAACAGTGGGATTACCCAGGAGGAGGCTGGCACATTAGGAGTATTTGTACTTCCTATGCCCTTTATGATCAACGAGGAAAATTATTTTGAAGATATTGATCTGACTCAGGAGGAATTTTACCAGAGGCTGGCAGTAGGGGCCAATATTTCTACGTCACAGCCATCTCCAGAAGATGTGATGAGTCTCTGGGATAAGGTTTTGAAAGAGTATGATCAGATCGTCCACATCCCGATGTCCAGCGGGCTGTCGGGATCCTGCCAGACTGCTGTAATGCTGGCTGAAGACTATGAGGGGAAAGTCTGGGTGGTCAATAACCACAGAATTTCAGTGACGCAGCGCCAGTCTGTTCTGGACGCCAAAGCTATGGCAGAACACGGGTGGACGGCAGAGAAGATTAAAGAAACATTAGAGGCGACCAAGGCAGACAGCATGATCTACATTACAGTTGATACCCTGAAATATCTGAAAAAGGGAGGGCGCATCACCCCGGCGGCGGCAGCTCTCGGAACTCTTTTGCGGATTAAGCCTGTGCTGATGATTGACGGAGGAAAGCTGGATGCTTTCGCAAAGGCGAGGACAATGAAGCAGGCAAAGACGATTATGCTGACGGCGTTGGCCCATGATCTGGAAAACCGCCTGGATGACAAAGAGGCCAGACACAGTTACCTCCAGATCGCCCACACAGACAACTATGAAGCAGCAGAAGAATTCCGCCGGGAGATCCATGAGCTGTATCCGCACGCTCCCATTCATGTAGATCCGCTGTCTCTGAGTGTGGCATGCCACATAGGTCCGGGATCACTGGCAGTGGCGTGTACAAAGATGCTGGATATTTAAGCTGTATGTCTGCTGTCATAACTTGTGCGGCAGGAAAATGGAAGGACTGAGAATGATTTTGTGGAAAAAAGAGGGAAAGGGAAACTGGCCCCCTACATTCAGCATGGTGGTTCCGCTGGTGCTGGTGATCATGGCAGTCGGGCTGTTTCCCCTTCTTCTTCAGGGAAATATCCTGTCGGGGACGGTCAGGCAGAGCCAGATTGACAGCCGCCGGAGTGAGGTGCTGAACCGGTGCCAGATCCTGAGCAGCAAAATGACCAGAGCCGGGTATTTTATGCCAGAGTATAAGGATACTGCCCTCAATACAGAGATGGAGATAACGGCCGATTTATATAACGGCCGTATCGTTATTGTTGATAAAAATTATAAGATAACAGCAGATACCTTTGACTTGTCTGTGGGAAAGATTAACATAGCGGAAGAGGTAATCCGGTGCTTTCAAGGGGAGCTGAGCAATGTTTACAATAAAGAAAAACAGTATTTTGCCCAGACAATCCCGATTTACAGCGATGCACCTGGGCACAGTATAGACGGCGTTATGGTGGTTACAGCCTCGACTGAAAATCTGGTTTCGATAGCAGATGCCATGGAGGAACAGTCAGGTTTCCTGGACTTGATTGTGGTGCTGATCCTTGGGGTGGCTGCAGTTGCCCTGTCCAGGCTTTTGACTCAGCCTTACCGGAATCTGGCATCCATGATAGATAAGGTGGCAGATGGAAATATGGAGACGGCTGTGGAGGAGGACACGTATCTTGAGACACAGCGGATTTCCGAGGCGGTCAATCAGACGATTGGAAAACTGCGGGCAGCGGATCAGTCCCGGCAGGAATTCGTCTCAAATGTTTCCCATGAGCTGAAGACGCCGATCACATCCATCCGGGTGCTGGCGGATTCGCTGATGAGTATGGAGGAGGTGCCGGCAGAGCTGTACCAGGAGTTTATGCAGGATATTTCTGATGAGATTGACCGGGAAAGCAAGATTATTGACGACCTCCTTTCCCTGGTGAAGATGGATAAATCGGCTGCAGAGATGAATATCGCCCAGGTCAGCATAAACGGTCTTCTCGAGCTGATTTTAAAAAGGATTCGGCCGATTGCCAAAAAGCGGAATATCGAATTAATACTGGAGAGCATCCGGGAGGTCAGCGCGGAAGTGGATGAGGTAAAACTCTCCCTGGCTCTCAACAATCTTGTGGAAAATGCAGTGAAATATAATGTGGAAGATGGATGGGTCAGAGTGACCTTGGATGCTGACCACAAGTATTTTTATATTAAGGTGGCAGATTCGGGCATTGGGATACCGGAGGAATTTCAGGATCGGATCTTTGAACGGTTTTACCGGGTCGACAAAGCTCGGTCACGGGAGACAGGGGGAACAGGACTTGGCCTTGCAATCACGAAGAGCGTGATTTTGATGCATCAGGGAACAATCAAGCTGGAAAGCAAAGAAGGGGAAGGAACCACGTTTACGGTGAAGATCCCCTTGACGTATATTGCGTAGACGGACAGGAGGGATGACATGAAGAGATTGTACCTGGCCCTTCTCTGCCTGCTGTGCCTGGCTGCGGCAGGCGGCTGCAGAGCAGCGGAAGAAACAGAGACAGACGGAGAAGGGGTCTACCAAATTTACTACCTGAACTCCTCTGGCACCAAGCTGGTCTCCAGGGACTATGTTCCGGAACAGGCGGAGGACAAAGGAAGACTGATAGAAGAATTGATGGGCCAGTTCCTTCAGGTTCCGGCAGATTTGGACTGCCAGGCTGCCCTGGGAGAGAAGGTCGAATTTCAGAAGTATGCGTTGGAAAACAATGTCCTGTACCTTTACTTTGACGCCAACTATATGCTGATGGATTCAGCGCGGGAAATTTTGTGCCGGGCGGCATTAGTCAAAGTCTTTACCCAGATAGAGGGGATCGATTACATTAATATCTACAGCGGCGATCAGCCGATCATGGACTCTTCCGGGACCCCGGTAGGGATGCTGGCAGCGAGTGATTTTGTCGAGAGCATCAGTGATGTCAATGCCTATGAGCAGTCCCAGCTTGTCTTGTATTTTGCAGATGAGACAGGAGAAAAATTGATCCGGGAAGAGCGGGAGGTAGTCCACAGCATTAATACCTCCACAGAGAGGCTGATTGTGGAGCAGCTGATTGAAGGGCCGCACACAGAGGGGCTGTATGCGACCCTCCCCCCCGAGACAAAGATCCTGAATATATCGGTAAATGACAGTGTGTGTTACATTAATTTTGACCAGGCTTTTTTAAACAACAGCCTGAATGTAAAAGAATATATCCCGATCTACTCGGTGGTCAACAGCCTGGCAGAAACCGGGAGCGTCAGCCGGGTACAGTTTGCAGTCAACGGCTCCCAGGATGTGATGTTTAAGGATATTGTCTCTTTGAAGACATTGTTTGAGCAGAATTTGGAATACGTAGAGCAGTAGGAGGAATAGTTTGCAAACGCTCAATGAAGATTTAAAAAGCGGCCGCTTCCGCCGGGTATACCTTCTGTTCGGGGAGGAAGCCTTTCTGAAAAAGAGCTATAAGAACCGACTGAAGGAGGCTATTACTGGCGGCGATACAATGAATTATAATCATTTTGAAGGCAAGGGGCTGGATGTCAATGAGATTATCGGGCTGGCAGAGACCATGCCGTTTTTTGCGGAGCGCAGGCTGATCGTGATAGAAGACAGCGGTTTTTTTAAAAGCGCTTCGGATGAGCTGGCAGCCTGGCTTCCCTCCATTCCGGAGACGGCCTGCCTGATTTTTGTAGAATCGGAGGTGGACAAGCGGAGCAAACTCTATAAGGCAGTCAAAAAGGCAGGGTATGCAGCCGAGCTAAATCACCAGGATACTGCTCAGCTGTCCCGGTGGGCGGCAGGACTTTTGGCCAAAGAAGGCAAAAAGATCACTGGAAGGACCATGGAACTCTTCCTCAGCAAAACAGGGGAGGATATGGACAATATCAGGATGGAGCTGGAAAAATTAATCTGCTTTACCATGGGCCGAGATGTAGTGACAGATGAGGATGTGGAAGCGATCTGTGCGGCCCAGGCTGTCAACAAAATTTTCGAGATGATCGGGGCCATTGCCGGCCGGCAGACAAGGCGGGCCATGGATTTGTACGAAGATCTTCTGACTTTGAGAGAGCCTCCCATGAGGATCCTGTTCCTGATCGCCAGACAGTTTAACCAGATCCTCCAGGTCAAAGAATTGATGGGAAAGGGGATGGATCGAGGAGCTATCGCAGGGAAGATGAAGATCCAGCCGTTTGTGGTGGGGAAGACGATGCCGCAGGCGAGGGCATTTACCAGGGCTCAGATCCTGTCTTATGTAGATCTGTGTGCTCAGCTGGAAGAGGATGTAAAGACGGGGCGGCTTTCAGACCGCCTGGCAGTAGAATTGTTATTGACAAAGGAGTATGGTAAAAATTAAATATGAGACGGCCATTTTTTGTGATTGCAGCGGGGTTCGTACTTGGAGAGGTATTCGCTCTGCAGATAAAAATGGCAGGAATGGAAGCGGCAGATGCGCGCATATTGGAAACAGCAGCGTTTGGAATGGCTGTTTTGGCATGGATCTGTCTGGCAGGCTGCGTGAGTCACAGCCGCGGTTCCGAGAAGAAAAGAAAGGGCAGAGGGAGACTTCTGCCTTTTTGCGTGGGAGCTATTGCCTTTTCTGTTGGGGTGTTCTGGGCGGAGGCCAGAATTTCCTCCCTGGAGGCGCAGGAGCGCTGGGTAAAAGAAAGACAGGAGGAGGGCAGCAGGGAATTTGTTGGAGAGATCGAGCGGATAGAGGCGGGGAGTGACGGCTGGGAAATCTGGCTCAAGAATGTTCGGGAGAACAGAGGGCAAAATAGCAGGAATGGAGATGGAAAGCCGCCGGAGCGCCTTCAGGTTCAGGCAGAGACCCTATCCCCACAGGACACAGGTGAATTTTTTATCGGACGAACGATTTTGGTAAGGGGAGAGATCAGAAGGCTGGAATTTGCCCGGAATCCGGGGGAGTTTGATTATAGGATTTACTATTTATCTCAGGGAATTGCGGGGCAGATCAGCTGGGCCAGCGCGGAGGCAGTGGGGGATCACAAGGAGATGAGGCCGTATCCAGAACTGCTGGCCCGCCTTAGAAACCGGTGGGGCGGCCTCATCCGGTCTCTGTGCAGAGAACCGGAGGCGGGACTGTTCTGCTCCGTTCTTCTGGGCGATAAGAGGACTCTGGATACTGAGATAAGAGGTCTCTATCAGAAAAGCGGCATAGCTCACCTGCTAGCCATCAGCGGTCTCCATCTGTCTATTTTAGGGATGGGATTGTACCGCCTTATCAGAAAGGCAGGCTGCCCCATCCTCCCGGCAGTCTGTGCCGCCTGTGCTGCAATATTGAGCTATGGCCTGCTGATCGGGGCATCGGGATCCACAAGGCGGGCGATCATCATGGTCTTGTGTGCTTTCGGGGCAGACTGTGTGGGACGCACCTACGATTCTCTGTCAGCACTGGGGCTGGCAGCAGTCCTGATTACAGGGGAGCAGCCTTACCAGCTTCTTCAGAGCGGATTCCAGCTATCATTTGGGGCGGTTCTGGGAATCGCCTGGATTGGGTCAGGGGTGTCAGAAGAATGGCGGAGATGGAGAGAGAAGAATCAGAAAAAAAGACAGAATAAGCGGTTGATTCAAATCAGAGATAGCTTCGTTTGCTATGCTGCCGGAGGTTTTATAACCAGCCTTGCAGTCCAGGTCATAACGGCACCGATGATTGCGTTCCATTTTTTTCGATTCCCTGTCTATGGGATTTTGCTGAACATGATTGTGATTCCCCTGATGGCGTATGTGCTGTATTCAGGGATTATCGGGATTGTTCTGGGGAGTTTGTTTCCTATGGCTGGGAAGCTGGCCCTCCAGGCAGGATGCTGGATCTTTGCGTTCTATGAGAAGGTTTGCAGATGGATGGAGGCGATCCCTGGAAGCAGCTTTCTCACCGGAAGGCCAAAGGTCTGGCAGATTGGCCTGTATTATGGGGTGGTACTGGGAATATGGGCTGCATGGAATTTCTGTAGAAAAGCTGAGAGAAGCGGAAAGAAGGAGTCGGAGGACAGGCCGGCGCGGCTGTTTTGGATCCAGGCGGCGACTTGGATGGCCTTGGCTGTTTTGGGCCCGCTAGCGCTGAGGACACCTGCTCCCGGGGAACTGACCGTCACATTTCTGGATGTGGGACAGGGGGACGGGATTATTCTTCAGAGAGGGGGAACTGTAATTCTGGTAGACGGAGGCAGCACGGATAAGAAATCTCTTGGCCGTCAAACACTGCTTCCATTTTTGGAGAGTAAGGGCATCAGTGCCGTGGACTATAGCATTGTGACTCACGGGGATCAGGATCATATCAGTGGCCTTTTATACCTGCTGGAGCAGGGAATCCCCGTTCGGAATCTGATCCTCCCTGGGGCAGGAAGAGGCCAGGCAGTGTATGAAAAACTGGAAAAGCTGGCTGCAGGCCAGGGAGGGGCTGTCTACTATTTCAGCCAGGGAAGCCGAATTGAAAAAGAAGGACCGCTGCGATTTTCTATGACCTGCATTTACCCGGACCAGGATTCACCGGCCTTTGGAAAAGATGAGACCAACCGCCACTCTCTGGTTTTCCTGTTGGAGTACGGGGCTTTTCGGATGCTTCTGACCGGAGATATGGAGGGAGAAGATGAAAAACGTCTGGCAGGGCAGCAGAGGCTTGGACCGGTCCATGTGCTGAAGGTTGCCCATCATGGATCCCGATTCAGCACGACATGGCCGCTTTTAGAAAAAATTCATCCTCGGTATGCGGTCATTTCTTATGGAGAAGGCAACTCTTACGGCCATCCCCATGGGGAGACACTGGAGCGTTTAGAGAGGGTGGAGGCTGACGTGTTTCGGACAGGGGAACAGGGGGCAGTTATTCTCTGGACTGACGGGGAGAGCATGAGGATAGATGGATATCTGGAGAAGAAAGAGAATTCCGGGGGAGAGAAGGGCTGAACAAAGCCAGCGGGTACAGACGCTGCTGTCTCCCGCTGGCCCGAAATTAGCTGGCCTTTGCAGATTTATCTTAAAGTACTGCAGGATCCTGCTCCTACCAGGTATGCAGGCTCTCATCTTTCTGACGGCAGATCGGAATATAAGCCTTGCGGAAAGGATACCGGGCAGCCGCCTCCTCGTCGATATCACAGCCGATGCCGGGGGCATCACCCATGACAAGGCAGCCGTCCTGGTAAGAAGGCCCTCCGGAGATAACCTCCTTGATGAGAGAGTCGGCAGTGCCGTCCTCCTGGATTCCAAAATTGTATTCCGAAACATTCAGATGCCAGTTTACAGCGTGGGTGATAGGCGACACATCATTGGGGCCGTGCCAGGCTGTTTTAACATCGAAAGTTTCTGCCAGAGCCGCGATCTTGCGGGCCTCTGTGATGCCGCCGATGCGGATCACATCACAGCGGATAAAGTCAATCCAGTGGTTGGAGATGGCCGGAAGGCATTCCCAGCGGCTTTTGTACAGCTCTCCGAAGGCGATGGGAACCGTGGTCTTTTCCCGCACATATCTGAGGCTGTCCGGGCAGTCCGGAGCGATGGGATCCTCGATAAAGAAGGGATCATAGGGCTCCAGCCGGTTCATAATGCGGATAGCCTGATCGGGACTGAATCTCTCGTGGAGATCATAGATAATCCCTACATTTTTCCCCACTGCTTCCCGAACCTTGACGAAAAACTCAATGGTGCTGTAGATTTCATCCTCCGGGTCCCAGGGTTCTACCACGGGGCCGCACTGCTCTTTCTTCACGCCGAATGTGCCGTTGGAGGCGGGAAGCCCGGCCCGGAGGCGTATAACTTTCAGCCCTCTCTTCTTGACATAATCGGAAGCCTGGGCAATCTGCTGCTCCTTGTTTCCGCCCAGGACATGGGAGTAGCAGAGTACCCGGCTTCGCATTTTTCCGCCCAGAAGAGCGTAGAGCGGCTTCCCAGATGATTTTCCCAAAATATCCCAGAGAGCCATGTCGATTCCGCACAGAGCGCTCATAACGATGTTTCCGCCTCTCCAGTAGGAACCGCGGTATACCAGCTGCCAGAAGTCTTCAATCTGTCCAGGATCCCGCCCGATCAGCATTGGAGTCAGGTAGGCGTCGATCAGGTCGGCCACTGCCTGCTCTCTGCCGTTGAGGGAGGCATCTCCCACGCCGTACAGGCCAGAATCCGTCACAATCTTTACGAAGAGGTAATTCTGGTTCGGCGAAGTCAAAATAGTTTTAACTTGTGTGATTTTCATAGTTCTAATCCTTTAATGATGATTTTGGCCTATGAAAGAAAAATGGCTGTTCTTTTCTCTTTTTTATCTTACAGGAAAAGGAATGGTTCGTAAACAGAAAAAGCAAATTATTGCAAGAAATTCCTCTTGATTAGATAGATTTCTGCAAAGAATTCGAAAAATAATTGAAAAATAGGTTGTCTATTTATATAATACTAATTAAATAGTGGAGGTGATATGCTAAAACATGGAGGAATTGAAAAATATAGATGAATTTTCTGATGATATTGAATATATCGGAAGGATCAAAAAACAATATGCATCTCTTTCAAAGGCGCAGAAAAGGATCGCCAATTATATTTTGAACCATCGGGAAGCCGTAGTCCATTACTCCATTACTACGATGGCCCAAAAAACGGGGACCGTTCCATCCACCGTGACTCGATTCTGCCAGGCTCTATCCTATAAAGGATTCAGTGAGCTGAAGGTTTATATCGAAAAAAATCTGATTTCCCCTTCTGTGGCGGATGCGCCTATCCAAAAAAGCGATACGATTCAGACAGTGATCCAGAAACTGATGAACAGTTCGCAGAATGCCGTGTCGGACACGCTGCGTACCCTGGATGCAAGAAGTCTGGTGAAAGCAGCAGATGCGGTTATGGATGCGAAGAATTTGGTTTTATTTGGGCAGAGCAGCGGATATGTATCGGCTTTGTATGCAAAGCAGCTGCTGCTTAGGATTAATATTTTGAGCCAGACCGTAAAGGGAAATCTGGATATGAATCTGACTGCCAGCACTCTGACGAAGGGGGATGTGGCGATCGGGATCGGCTACAGCGGAGAGATTAAGTCTGTCATTGAGGCACTGAATATTGTGAAACACAACCACGGGACGACGATTGTCATAACGGCAAAACCAAACTCGACAATGGCAAAATTGGCAGATATTTGTCTTACTTACAGTTATGATATCCCGGATGACCTGCAGTATCTGCATCTGGCCAGTATGTGCGAATTGGCGATTATAGGAGCGCTGCAGGCTGAGCTTATAAGGCGGCCGGTGCAGCTGGAAAAAATTGAGGCGTGTAAAAAGGCGGTGCTGGCCAGCCGTCTAAAATAAAATTTCACTCGAAAACCTGTGCTGTCTGTAAAAAAACGGGCTGCATAGGTTTTCTTTTGCGGAAAAATAGCGGAGCTGCTTTTTTGAAATCGAAAAATTTGCGGAAAATTTCTCCGAAAAGTAAAAACGATTGCAAGGATTTGCATTTATTGTTTACTCAATGGCAAAATTGTTGTATTTTATAGAAAAGAGCTTAATATTACAGAATAATTTGTTCAATTTTCTCAAAAACTGGAAAGAAAAATGGCTGGAACAAAACGCTCTTTTTGGAAACTAGTGGGAGACAAATGAAAGGGGTGAAAATGTGAAACAGGAATTACTGGAGAAGCTCACCTGCTCAGAAGAAGGGTACCATCCTCTGGTGTACTTTGAGGGATGGAGGGCAGCATTTCTGAATGATACTGCGAAATTTCATGCGGAAAATATTAAAGAGATGCAGCGCCATAATACCTCTGATGAGGTTTTCATTTTGCTGGAAGGCTCCTGTACACTTTATGTATCGGACGGTACAGGCGGTGAATTGGGCAGACTGGAAGGAACGGTTATGGAAAAAGGAGTCATGTACAATGTCCGAAAAGGGGTTTGGCATACACATGTGACTGGCCCGGGGGCGAAAATCGCAATTATTGAAAATGCGGATGTATCGCCGGAAAATACAGATTATCTGCCAGTCAATCTGCTGGACTATGCCAAGGAGTAGGGCAATGACAGACTTCGAGAGGATAACAGACCTGCGGGACAGGATGAAAGCAAATGTAGAAACGGGGATTTTGCCTTTTTGGAGAACCTGCCTTACAGATGAGAAAAACGGCGGCTTCTATGGCCGGGTTCGAGGAGATCTGACACCGGACCCAGACAGCCCTAAATCGGCGGTTTTAAATTGCCGTCTGCTTTGGACATTCAGCCGTTCTTATGCCCTCTATCAAAAAGAGGAGGACAGAGGGCTTGCTGACCGGGCATTCTCTTATATCCGGGATCACTTTTGGGACAGAATTTACGGCGGCATTTACTGGATGCTGACATGCAGAGGAGAGATATCAGAACCAGAAAAACGAACATACAGCCAGGCCTTTTTGATTTATGCCATGTCCGAGTACTATCGGGTATTTGGAAACGAAGAGGCGCTGAAAATGGCGCTGGAGACTTTCCGCCTGGTAAACGCTAATATGAAGTGGGACAACGGCGGATATCGCGATTCAGCGGCCCGGGACTGGCAGAAGGATGGCTGGGTGAATGTGTGGGTCAAAAACCGCACAGGAGCTGCAAAACTGCTGAACTCCAACATGCATCTGTTTGAAGGGATTTTAAATCTGGCGGAGACAGTTCGGGATAAACGCATTGACAGAGTGCTCAGGGAGGAGCTGGAATTCCTGTTGGACACAGCAGTGGATGTCAACTGGGGACACCTGAAGGCTGGAATGTCAGAGAATGGGAAACGCCTGGATGGAGAAATCAACTATGGCCATGACTGCGAGTGCTCGTATCTGCTGACCAGGGCAGCCAGATGGCTGAAAGATGACGCGCTCATCAAGAGGGCAGATGAGACTGCCCTGATGCTGCTCGGCCACGTCGAGATGGAAGGCTTTGACAGAGCGGAGGGCGGGCTTTTCTACATCAGAGATGGTTACACCGGTAAGGAAAACAGGGCAAAGATCTGGTGGGTGCAGGCAGAAGGCATCACAGCTTTTTTCAACGCCTACCAGATGACAGGAGAGAAGCGGTATCTGAATTGTGCGATTGCAATTTGGAATTATACAGAAAAGTTTATTGTAAATTATGACACAGGGGACTGGAACAGCATCGGCGGATGTGGAACCGGAGATCCGAAATATGAAAAAGACGTTTTGGCTCTTCAGAATATTTTCACAAATGGAGAGAAAGCAGGAAAAGGAAAATGCCCTTACCACAATGCTCGGGCTTGCTTTGAAATGATGGAGAGGGCGGATCAAGTTCTAAGGAGGAAGGATTATGAATAAAAGATTTGGTATGTTTTTAGTATCTGCAATGGCTCTGGGGTTGCTGGCCGGATGCAGCGGAGGAGAGGAGGCAGCGGCTACAGCGGCTGGTACCGCGGCAGCAGGCACAGAGGCGGAAGCCGGTTCCGAGTCTGCCGCAGAGACGGAGGCTTCCGGAAAGCTGCAGCTGTCGGGAAGACACTGGAAGATCGGCGGTCAGGTGCGTCAGACCAGCTTATATCTTTACTATGCTAGAGATCTGGGATTATTTGAAGAAGCAGGGCTGGATGTGGAAATTGTTACCTTGGCAAACGGCCCAGCCTTGAATGAAGCTCTCAATGCGGGAGAGATCGACGCAGCGGCAAACGGCATGGCGGCGGTCTATGTTCTCCCAACCGAAAACTTCTACTATGTAGGGGATGCAACGATCAATTTCGGAGGACAGGCTATGTACGGCCGGACAGACAGCGCTATCGTGCAGGCGGGGCAGTATGGCGACACCCCATATTACGGGAGCCCGGAGACAGTTAAAGGGGCGTCCATTTTAGGTCTGGGCGCTGGCCCGCAGCAGTATATCGCTTATGCCTATGCAGAGGCTCTGGGGCTGACCTCCAGCGACATTGAGTTCGTGGCAATGGATCACCCTCAGGCTTACGAGGCGTACATTACAGGGGAAGGAGACCTGTTGGCAACCACGCCTCCGTATTCCAACCTTCTGGAGAGCGATCCCAACTATACGCTGGTAGCGGATTACACTGATCTGGCCGGCGGACCTCTGGTCGATTCCTTTATTGTCAGCAAAGAACTGGCAGACCAGTATCCTGACGATGTCGTTGCAATTCTCGACTGTGTCTATGAGGCAATGGACCGGTTGGCAAAGGATGATGATGCCCGTGCAGAATATGCCATGGATCTTTACCTGAATGAGGGGGGAACCACCTATTCGGACGAGGATATGGCCTCAGAGATTGCTAATGTAACCTTCTGGACCTGGGAACAGCTGGCAAACCCAGAGTATGAATTTGGGAACACAATGAAAGTTATGGGCGAATTCCTCATGGAGCAGGGGCTGATTGAGGAGGGCTCCATGCCGCAGATAGAGGCAGCATTAAATCACAGCTTTATTGATCGGCTGCTGGAATATCGGGCAGAAAAAGCAGAATAGAAGATCGGTCCCGCTGCATCATAGCGGCGGGACTTATTAATAGGAAACCTCAATATTGACAGAAAGAGCTGGTGTTATGAGAACAAAATCGAAAAAACGAATCTATATGGCTGTATCGTGCCTGTCTGTCCTTACGGTTCTGCTGATTTGGTATCTTCTGATTGATGTGATGAAAATTACAAAAAGCTCTGTGTTTCCAGGGCTGGTAAAGACATTTGACACATTCCTTTCCAAATTAGTAGAAACGAAACCAGACGGTGCTACTTTAGGTCAGCATCTGCTAGAAAGCCTGAAGGTGTGTCTGCTGGGCTACAGCATTGGAGCGATTTTGGGGATCCCCCTGGGGATCGCCATGGCCTGGAATAAGTGGTGCGACTGGCTAGTACGCCCGGTGTTTGACTTGATCCGTCCGGTTCCAGGACTTGCCTGGACCCCTATGTTTATCCTGATTTTTGGAATTGGAATTGAAGCGAAGGCAATGGTAATTTTCGTCAATTCTTTTGTAGCGTGTATATTAAATGCATATACTGGGATCCGCCAGACGGATGACCTCCACCTGTGGGTAGGGGATGTGTTTGGAGCTACCGAGTGGCAGAAGCTGATTAAAATAGCGATCCCAACAGCGACGCCTATGATTTTTACCGGGCTTAGGACAGCTCTCGGAGGAAGCTGGATGGCTCTTGTGGCAGCTGAAATGCTTGCGGCCAGCAAAGGATTGGGATACATGATCCAACAGGCACGCTATATTTCCAGACCAGATCTGGTGATCGTGGGTATGCTGACAATAGGTGTCGTAGGATTGATTTTAGATACAATCCTGCATAAAATTGAGATTATGGTTGCAAAGGGGATGAATGCCCAATGAAGAAAAAAACGTTTAATATCGCAGAATTAATTTGTGCAGTCATTTCGCTGGCGGTCTTTTTTGGAATATGGCATTTGGGAACCCGAGGAGAATTAGGTAAATTGATGCCGGGGCCGCTTCCAGTCATTGAAAAATTTTTGCAGACCCTTTTTGGAGGGAAAATTGGTTCCAGCACTCTGATTGTTCACGTGGCCTATAGTTTAGCACGAGTAATGATCGGCTATTTTATCGGGGCCGCAGTGGGAATCGTTTTGGGGCTCAGCATGGGATGGAGCCCTCTGATTGAGGCGATCTTTGCTCCGCTGTTTCGGATTATCCGGCCGATCCCTCCCATTGCATGGATTCCAATTTCCATTATCTGGATCGGTTTAGGAGAAGATGCAAAGATTTTTCTGATTTTTTTAGCCTCTTTTTGCTATGTCACACAGAATGCCTGGAGTGGAGCGAAAAATGTAAATCCAGAATACATGAATGCCGCCCGGATGCTGGGAGCCGGAAAGAGCAGAATTTTATTTACTGTTGTACTGCCGGCATCAATTCCTCCCATTTTTGCAGGGCTGCAGGTAGCTCTGTCCAGCTGCTGGGCTACGGTTCTGGCTGCAGAGATGGTCAGATCTTCGGAAGGGCTGGGATGGATCATCATTGCAGGGATGAACAACAACGATATGAATCAGATTATGACAGGCATCTTGGCCATCGGCCTGGTGGGAATGATGCTTTCTACAATATTCAGAAAGGTTGAAGCAAGGTTATGTCGGTGGAACAGAAGCGAAAATTAATCGAGTGTTGCAATGTCAGCAAAACATTCCAGGTTCCAGGCGGTGAAAACCAGGTAGTCAAAGATTTCAATTTTGTATGCCAGGAGAATGAATTCATCTGCCTTTTCGGGCCTGGACAGTGCGGAAAGACTACGTTAATTAATCTGATTGCAGGCTTTGAAATGCCCACAGAGGGAACTATTACAGTAAATGGCAGGCAGGTCACAGAACCAGGACCTGAGCGCGGAGTGGTATTTCAGAATATTACATTGTTTCCATGGCTGACGACCATGGGAAATGTAGAATACGGAATGAAAACAGCCAAGATTCCCAAAAAAGAGCGGCGCGAGCGGGCACAGAAATATATCGATCTGGTAGGACTTCAGGGATTTGAGCAGTCCTTCCCCATTCAGCTCTCAGGAGGCATGAAACAGCGGGTGGGGATTGCCAGGGCGTACAGCATTGAGCCTAAGGTTCTGCTGATGGATGAGCCGTTCGGGGCTTTGGATGCCCAGACCCGCTATCTGATGCAGGAGGAACTGCAGAGAATCTGGCAGGCAGAAAAACGGACAGTTATTTTCGTGACCAACAATATCGAGGAAGCAATTTATCTGGCTGACAGGATCCTTGTTCTGTCCAACTGTCCGGCGACTATCAAAAAAGAGTATCAGATTGATCTGCCGAGGCCGAGAAAGTATACGTCTCCAGAATTTCTGTCATTGAGAAAAGAGATTACCAGTATTGTAGATAAAACTCTGTGAAAAGGGAGGCGCTGTAATAATATGGAAGCAAAAGCAGGAAACGAACGCCAGGTAAAAGTGCAGGTCAACCATCTGACAAAAAAGTTTGGTGATTTGCTGGTGCTGGATGACATTTCATTTGATGTAGAGAAGGGCGACCTGCTGTGCGTGGTTGGCCCTACCGGCTGCGGAAAAACGACTTTTTTGAACAGCCTGACAAAGATTTATGATATCACATCTGGAGAAATTTTGTTGGATTCCCATCCCGTGGATCCCAAAAAAGATCATATCGCATATATTTTTCAGGGAAATTCTACGATGCCCTGGCTGACGGTTGAGCAGAATGTCTCATTTGGACTGGATATAAAACACGTGCCGCAGGAGAAAAAGCGTGAACTTGTGGACAAATATCTGGAGATTGTGGGGCTTACGAAGTACCGTAAATATTACCCCAAACAGCTTTCTGCCAGCATGCTTCAGAGGGTTTCCATCGCCAGGGCATTTGCCACAGAGCCGGAGCTGCTGCTGATGGATGAACCTTACGGGCAGCTGGATATTGAGCTCCGCTTCAAGCTGGAGGATGAACTGATCCGGCTGTGGGAGATGACGGGGACGACAGTTATATTTATCACCCACAACATTGAGGAGGCAGTCTACCTGGGAGAACATATCATGGTGCTCACCAACAAGCCAACCACGGTTAAGCAGACTCTGCAGAACGATCTTCCAAGGCCCAGGGATATTGCGGCCCCGGAATTTGTCCGGCTCAGGGAAGAGGTGACGGAGCTGATTAAGTGGTGGTAAGATAAGAGAGGAGCGCCAAAGGCTATGGGAAAAAGAAGTTACAGGGAGCTGTTTCAGGCCAGGGAGTTCCCGGTGCTGGTAACAACTCCACAAAATATTTACTATACAATAGGATTTTACACAACGGCCAGGCGGCCCTGCCAGATCGGCTGTAACTGTGTGGTGATGACACCCTCACGGACATTGTTCCTGTTTCCTATGAACTGGAAACCTCTGGTTCAGGAACAGGTAGATGAAGAGCGTGTTGAGCTGGTGCCTTACCGCGGCGGAGTAAAAGAACTGGCAGCGAAAATTGCAGAAGTGACAGCCGGGGCAGAAAAAATAGGCATTGAAGAGGATGGCATGGAGCTGGAGCTTTACCTTGCGTTAAAAAGGGCGTGGAGGGGAAGCGGAGACAGCGGCGTCTGGGAGGATATCACACCCTGCCTGCGGCAGGCAAGGCTCATAAAGTCCCAGGAAGAAATCCGGAACATCAAAGCGTCTGCAGCGGTCGCCAGGGCGGCCATGGAACACGCGAAAGAAATAATCCGTCCGGGGATGACGGAACTGGAGCTGGTGGCGGAGCTGGAATATTTTATGAGAAAGAATGGCTCAGACGGCGTCCCGTTTACCATGAAAGCTCTGACTGGTGAGAATGCCACACGGACAGTCAATCTGCCGGGGAGCAGCCGGATCCAGAGGGGGAGCATGGTTCTCTTGGACTTCGGGGCTGTAGTGCAGCGCTACGCGTCGGACTGGACCAGGACATTTGCAGTGGGAGAGTGCAGCGATCAGCAGAGAGAGCTGTATGAACTGGTCTGGAAGATTGAGCGGGCCTGCATTGATAAAATTCGTCCGGGGGCCACTTATAAGGATCTGATGAGCCAGGCCATGGAGATGGTGGCAGGCCATCCCTGGGAGCAATGGTTTAACCCATTTTTGGGCCACAGCCTGGGGATCGGAAGCCAGGAATGGCCGTCCATCGTGCCGACTGCAGAGCAGACGCTGCAGGAAAATATGGTTATTACCATCGAACCGGGAATCTATATACCCGGATTCGGAGGATTGAGGATAGAGGATATGGTGCTGGTAACCGGTACAGGCCACGAGATTCTGACGGGGCTGGAAGAAGAAACATTTGTGATTCCGGGCTGAGAGGAGAAAGGCGCATGATGGTCATTGCAAACTGGAGAGATGTCCCGCCGACAATCGTCCACGATTTTGGGATCGATTATAAATTATTAAAGGGACAGGAATTTTACGACTCAGAGATAGAAAATTACTGCATGAAGGGCATGCTCTACGTGGCCTATGCCATGCTTCAGGAGGGAAAAGCCTATGAAGCGCACGCCCACGGAGATCACGAAGAGGTTTATTATATTATTTCGGGGAGCGGGGAAATGACAGTCAATGGAGAGTGCAGAAAGATTCGGGACGGGGATGCCGTTTTCATCCCTGCCGGGGACACCCACTCCATTGCAAACACAGGGACAGGATTTCTGGTTTTTCTTGCATTTTCAGCCCAGATTCCCCAGGAACAGCAGGAAAACAATATAGTGGAAAAAGGAGAGAAGGCATAATGGACAGAAAAAAAGCGATTGTGACAGGCGGGAGCAGCGGGATTGGAAGAGGGATTGTCTATGGGCTGGCGGAGGCCGGCTACGATGTGGTGTTCTCCTATTGGAGCAAGGAGGAAAACGCGAAGAAGGTAACGGCAGAGCTTTCACAGAAATATCCGGAAGGACAATTCGTCTGCATAGAAGCGGAGCTGTCAAAAGAAGGGGCAGGGGTCGAGTTTTTCCGCAAAGCGGTGGAACTGCTTGGCAGTCTGGATCTGATGGTGAACAATGCCGGGGTGACCATCTTGGAGAGCATCTTTGACCTGACAGAAGAGAATATGGATTACCTGATCCGCCTTCTGTTCCGCAACTATGTGATCTTGATGCGGGAATCTGCAAAATATATGGCGGCGAAGGGGATCCGCGGCAGCATCATCAATATCAGCTCTGCCAGAGGATTCAGCGCCCACCCAGGAGATCTGGTCTATGGAGGAATCAAAGCGGCGCTGAACAGGGCCTGCCAGTCAGTGGCCCTGGATGTGGCGCCATACGGAATCCGGGTGAATAATATCTGCCCCGGGGCCACCCGCCGCTTCACCCCGGAGGAGGAAGAAAAGGCGGATCCGGCACACAGGGAGAAAATAAAATTTTTGTCAAAACGGATTCCCCTGGAGCGGTACGGCACACCGGAGGACATTGCCAACGCGGTAGTCTTTCTGGCTTCCGATAAGGCGTCCTACATTACAGGCGTATCGCTGATCATCGACGGCGGCCTGTCGCTGCCCGGACTGGCGGAGACGGCCTGGGAAGCGGAGACCGGATGGGGCCGGGTGAAGAGAGAGATTCAGTATCCGTAATTATGAAAATAAATTAGATAAGAGAATCTCTCCGTGGATCTGGAAGAGATTCTTTTATCCTCTGTCCCCGCCTACTGCGCCTCCCGTATCACTCCGCAGCCAATCTTTTCGCCTGAGTTTCCGGACGGCCGTGTGACGAAATCGTCGGGCATGGCGTGGATGATGACGGAACGGCCTAAGATATCCCTGATCTGGAACCGCTTATCGTAGAAGGCGTTCCAGGCGTAGCCCTGATTGCCAAGAAGTGGGAGCAGATCTCCGGCGTGGTCCGGATGGGGCTGGCTGCCGGGATTGTAATGAGTGCCGGTGCTGGCAAAATCATCAGAGCAGTCTCCGGTCTCGTGTATGTGCATTCCGTAGAAATTGCTGGAATTGGGGACAGATTGATTGGGGAGGCCGAAGATCTCCGCTTCTACCAGGACGCCGCCGTAGGGAGTGCTGTAGAATTTCACCAGGCCGCTGAGCTGGGGGGCATGGCTGCCGCCTCTGACCCATGCCATTGCCTGGGGATGCTTGTTTTCAAGAAGCTGGGAGAATGTGAGTCTTGGGGTAGGTGACTGCTGCATACGGTTACCCTCGAAATAAGATTTGATATAGGATATGCAAAAATCCCGCCGGTGGGTCAATCCGGCGGGATTTTTCGAATTTATTCGTTCTATGATATTAAGCCATTGCGTTTACAGCCTTGGAAAGACGGGATACCTTGCGGGAGGAAGTATTCTTGTGGTATACGCCCTTGCTGGTAGCCTTGTCAATCTCAGAAGTTGCAGCTAATAATGCAGCCTGTGCAGCAGCCTTGTCACCGGCAGCGATAGCAGCGTCAACCTTCTTGATCATGGTCTTAACCTTGGATCTGATAGCCTTATTTCTAGCAGCTTTGGTCTGATTGACTAAGATTCTCTTCTTTGCAGATTTAATGTTTGCCATGGTAGCACCTCCATTCACATATATTCTCTGTGTTTTCCATCAAAGTCTGGACACGGACAGTTCAATGTAAACATACCATTGTATTTTAACGTTTTCTTTCAGGATTGTCAATACATATTTCTATGGTTTTTCGGAGAAAATGGTATCAGTTTTAACTGTGCCGAATCATTTGGCGGAGGCGGCCATGGAGCTTATCTGTCCCACCGAAGAGGGAAGGCGGCTGCATGGCTGCTGACTGCGAAAACTAGTATAGAAAGGCTGATAAAATGGAAGAAAAAAAGAAGTTAGGAGCCGCTCTGCGGCAGAGTGCGCGTGGAGGGGGATGTTTGCCGAGAACATTTGAAATACGGACAGATCTGGCGTTGGAGAAAAAGGAGGACGCTGCGGAGAAGGCAAAGGAACTCTCCGGCGTCTCTATGAGGGAATGGTACCGGGAGGAGAGCCGGGTAAAGCTGACCAAGGTGGAGATTCTGAATGAGGAAGGGAGCCGGGCCATGGGGAAAGCGGTCGGGACATACATCACGCTGGAAGCTGGGCAGATGGCGCTCAAAGATGAAGACTACCACAGACAGGTCTCCGCAGAGTTGGCTGTGCAGTTAAAAAATCTGGCAGAAGGCAGAGAAAAAAGAATTCGCCATCTCCTGGTGGTGGGGCTGGGCAACAGCTCTGTGACGCCTGACTCTCTGGGCCCCAGGGTCATAGGGAATCTGAATGTGACGCGCCATCTGGATATGGAATACGGAGCCGATTTTTTAAGGGAGAGAGGCATGATTGCCGTCAGCGGGATCGTCCCAGGGGTTATGGCCCAGACTGGCATGGAGACGGCAGAGATAGTCAGAGGAATTATCAGTCAGACAAAACCAGACTGCATGATCGCTATCGATGCTCTGGCGGCCAGAAGCGTTCGCCGTCTGGGAACCACGATTCAGCTTACAGACACGGGGATCCATCCGGGCTCTGGGGTAGGAAATCACAGGAGAGCTCTGACAGAAGAGAGCCTTGGAATTCCGGTTCTGGCTATAGGTGTTCCTACCGTGGTCGGCGCAGCAGCCATTGTCCAGGATACGGTTCAGGCTATGATCCGTGTTCTGAAAGGCGAGAGTTCCACTCAGGAGGCTGGAGATTATCTGGAGAATTTGGAGAGTGAGGAGCAGTATCAGCTGATCCGGGAGCTTCTGGAGCCTGAGTTCGGGCCGTTTTATGTGACGCCGCCGGATATTGATGAGACAGTGAAGGCTATGAGCTATACGATTTCGGAGGCGATCCATCAAGCATTTCTGCCGCAGCCTTCTTTTTTGTGTTAGACAGGTTCATTTCACTGCCATTCATGCATACCTTGGTAAAAGGTCGGTGATGTGATGGATGAAAAGAGAACGTTGATTGGATGGCTGAGAATTGGTATGGCAGTTTTTCTGGGGGTTCTGTTGGTTTGTTTGGCAGCAGCATGGGGAAAGGAACAAATTATGCTGCTGCGCCTTCAGTGGGAAAATGAAGGGCGCACATGGCAGGCGGAGGGGCGGAAACTGGCGGATCGGTTGGTGGAGTTTGTCTGGAATCAGAAAATTGAGGACCGTCAGCCGTCTGCTGAGGCGGAAAAAGAGTGGTCTCTCCTGGCATTTTTTGACAGCTTAAATCCCTGGTACCGAAGAAAGGCGGGAGAAGAAGAACCCGCTGAGGAATGGAGAGAATTGGATCCCGCTTATCGAGATTATTTGGCGGCCAGAGATTTTTACATAGAACATTCTTATTTAGCAGAAGAAGAACGGGCAGAGACTGCAAATCAGGGATGGGCCAGTGCTGAAAGTGCAGAGGAGAGTGCTATGGATTCGCAGGCGGCAATTTTGGAGGACAGTGCGGCTTACGCTCCGTCTGGTGCTCCGGGAACCGTTTACAGCCTGGCTCAGCTGGCAGACTATGATTTTCTTATGAAAAATTTTTACAATGTCCACACTTCCACTACGGCAGGACGGGATATGATGAATGCGGAAACAATGCTGGAGAAAGATTTTACATTGGAAAAGGATCCCTCTAAGCCGCAGATTTTGATTTACCATACCCATTCTCAGGAGGCTTTCTCCGATTCTGAACCGGGAGAAAATGTGGTGGCGATAGGGGATTATCTTGCAGAGCTTCTGGAGAAAAAAGGTTTCGGTGTTTTCCATGACAGGAGCGTTTACGACCTGAGGGACGGAAAACTGGACAGAAATCAGGCTTACACCTACGCTCTGGAGGGAATATCCGGGATTCTTCAGGAAAATCCGGATATCCAGGTGATACTGGACATCCACAGGGATGGCGTGGGGGAGAATGTCCATCTGGTTACGGAAGTAAACGGAAAGCCAACAGCACAGATTATGTTTTTTAACGGGCTGAGCCAGACACCGGACGGGCCGGTGGAATACCTGCCTAACCCCTACAGGGATGATAATTTGGCTTTCAGTTTTCAGATGCAGCTAAAGGCGGCAGCCTGGTATCCAGGATTTACGAGAAAAATTTATCTGAAAGGTCTGCGGTACAATCTTCACCTTCGTCCCAGATCAGTTCTGGTGGAGGTGGGAGCGCAGACGAATACCTATGAGGAAGCGCGGAATGCCATGGAACCGCTGGCGGAGATCGTAGCTATGGTTTTGGAAGGGGAGTGAGAAGCCCATTTGATTTTAGACAGTTGCAAGGAATGGAAAAAAATGCTATATTTTTTTAAGAACTCCCTAATAATAAGAAGGGATGAGACGACAAATGTGTTAGAAAGGAACCATATATGGCGGCTACAATAGACCAAAGCAAAATTCGCAATTTCTGTATTATTGCCCATATTGACCATGGAAAATCGACTCTGGCGGACCGGATCATCGAAAAGACAGGGCTTTTGACCAGCCGGGAGATGCAGGCTCAGGTTCTGGACAATATGGAGCTGGAGCGGGAGAGGGGGATTACCATCAAGGCCCAGGCGGTTCGCACCGTCTACAAAGCCAAGGATGGGGAGGAATATATTTTCAACCTGATCGACACTCCAGGCCACGTAGATTTTAACTATGAAGTCTCCAGAAGCCTTGCGGCCTGCGACGGAGCGATTCTGGTAGTGGATGCAGCCCAGGGGATCGAGGCACAGACTCTGGCCAACGTATATCTGGCTCTGGACCACGATCTGGATGTATTCCCTGTCATTAACAAGATCGATCTGCCCAGCGCAGATCCGGATCACGTGGCGGCGGAGATCGAGGATGTGATCGGCATTGAGGCCGAGGATGCGCCGAGGATCTCGGCAAAGACTGGGCAGAATGTGGACGATGTGCTGGAGGCTATTGTCCATAAGATACCGGCCCCCACAGGGGATCCAGACGCTCCGCTGAAAGCGCTTATTTTTGACTCCGTCTATGATTCATACCGGGGCGTCATTGTCTTTTGCAGGATCAAAGAGGGAACGGTGAAAAAAGGTACAGTCATAAAAATGATGGCCACCGGGGCGGAAGAAGAGGTGGTGGAGGTCGGCTATTTCGGCGCGGGCCAGTTTATCCCCTGCGAGGAGCTTTCCGCCGGCATGGTCGGCTACATCACAGCCAGCATCAAAAACTTGAAGGAGACCATGGTGGGGGACACCATTACGGACAAGAACAATCCCTGCAGCGAACCTCTGCCTGGCTACAAGAAAGTTACGCCTATGGTCTACTGCGGCATGTACCCGGCTGACAGCGCCAAGTACCCGGATCTGCGTGATGCCTTAGAAAAACTCCAGCTCAATGATGCCTCCCTGTATTTTGAGCCGGAAACTTCTTTGGCCCTCGGTTTTGGCTTCCGCTGCGGATTTTTGGGGCTGCTCCATCTGGATATTATCGAGGAGAGACTGGAGAGAGAATATAATCTGGATCTGGTAACGACGGCTCCAGGCGTTATCTACCGCGTTCACAAGACCAACGGCGAAATGATCGAATTGACAAATCCCTCCAATCTGCCGGATCCGTCTGAGATCGAATACATGGAGGAACCGATTGTCTCAGCAGAAATCATGGTGACCTCGGAATACGTAGGAGCCATCATGCAGCTCTGCCAGGAGCGCCGCGGCGTTTATCTGGGGATGGAATATATCGAGGGGACCCGGGCACTGCTCAAGTATGATCTCCCCTTAAATGAAATCATATATGATTTTTTTGATGCCCTGAAATCCCGCTCCAGAGGGTATGCATCTTTTGACTATGAGCTGAAGGGGTATCAGAGATCAGATCTGGTCAAGCTGGATATCCTGGTCAACCGGGAAGAGGTGGATGCTCTGTCCTTTATCGTATTTGCAGGCTCAGCCTATGAGAGAGGAAGAAAGATGTGCGAGAAGCTGAAAGAGGAGATTCCGCGCCACTTATTTGAGATCCCCATTCAGGCGGCAGTGGGAGGAAAAATCATTGCCAGAGAGACCGTAAAGGCTATGAGAAAAGATGTGCTGGCAAAATGTTACGGCGGTGATATCAGCCGAAAGAGAAAACTTCTGGAGAAACAGAAGGAAGGAAAGAAGAGAATGCGCCAAATCGGCAATGTGGAGATTCCGCAGAAAGCCTTTATGAGCGTATTGAAGTTAGACGATGAATAATAAGAAACCATTAGAACTTTACGTACACATACCATTCTGCGCCAGGAAATGTCTTTACTGCGATTTTTTATCCTTCCGTGCGCTGGCTAAGGTGCAGGAGGAATATGTAAGGCAGCTGCTAGAAGAGATTCAGGCCGCCAGTCTGACAGCGGCGGAGCGCCGGGTCAGTACAATTTTTATCGGAGGGGGAACCCCGTCCATCCTGGAGCCGGTTATGATCCGGGCCATCATGGAAACCATCCGTATGTATTTTGAGGTGGCTCCCGATGCGGAGATTACCATCGAAGCCAATCCGGGAACGCTGACTGCTCAAAAGCTGGACATCTACCGGGGGTGCGGAATCAACCGCATCAGTCTGGGGCTGCAGTCGGCTGACAACGGGGAACTGAAAGCCCTGGGAAGAATCCATACTTTTGAAGAGTTTCTGAAGAGTTTTGAGAGGGCGAGACAGGCGGGATTCTGGAGCGTCAACGTGGATCTGATGTCGGCCCTTCCGGGCCAGACTCTAGAATCCTGGAAAAATACATTAAAAAAGGTGGCCATGCTGAAACCGGAGCATATTTCCGCATACAGCCTGATTATCGAACAGAACACACCTTTCTGGGAACGGTACGGGCAGGACGGCTGCGGCGGTTCCGGGCCAGGCTCCTGGCCGCCCCTCCCCGATGAAGAGACGGAGCGGAAGATGTATCAGGTGACCAAAGAGTTTCTGGAAGAGCAGGGCTACATCCGCTACGAGATATCCAATTATGCCAAGCCGGGGTTCGAGTGCCGCCATAATATCGGCTACTGGACCGGCGCAGAGTACCTGGGGCTGGGGCTGGGATCGTCTTCTTGCTATAAGGGCTCCCGCTTTTCCAATGAAACGGATTTGGAAACCTATCTGCAGTTGGATTTTATGAAGGACGGCCTGGTAAAGCTGTACCAGAATGTCCAGGCTCAGACCAGAAATTCCCGAATGGAAGAATTTATGTTTCTGGGTCTTAGAATGACAAAAGGAGTTTCCGATATCGACTTTACTGCACAGTTCGGCGTCAAGATCCGCAGTGTTTACGGTGAGAAGATTGACAGACTCATTGCCAACGGGCTGATGCGGGAGGAAGGCAGCCGTTTTATGCTGACAGACTGGGGAATCGATATCAGCAATTATGTTCTCAGCGAATTTTTGCTGGATGAAGAGAATTAAAATCGAAAAAAAGGGACTGTCCTGAAAACACAAATTTCAGAGACAGTCCTCTTTGCATATTATGCCAGCAGAAAGACCTCCTGGTACTGAGTCCCATTGACTCTGGTCTCCTGATGGGTATTGTAGAAGATGTCGATATGATTTCCTTTGACGCCGCCTCCACGGTCCTCGGCTGTATAGACTACGCCGTTGATCAGCACCTTGCTGCCGTAGGGGACGGTTCCAGGGTCTACAGCGATGGTGTGGTTTGCTGAGGCGATGGCGCCGGTGGAAGTGTGGCGTCCCCAGCCCTCTGAACAGGCATCGCAGGGACAGTAACCGGTAATTTTAAAGACGCCCAGAGACCGAGCGCTCCCGGAGGCGCTGCCATTGACATAGCGGCGTGTTCCCGGAAGCTCCTGACCATTCGAAAAAGCGCGAACGGTATAAATCCCTTCCGGGACAGAAGACCAGTCCATAGAGACGGAAAAGCCGTAGGAGCCGGTTCCGCGGCCCTGAGCCGCCAGATCGGCCCGGTAGTTCGTCGCGGCGGTGGTCATTTCGCTGACAGCCTTTCCGGAAGAGTCAGAAACGGTTACAGTGACTTCCACAGGCTGACCGGGATTGGAAGCGTCCCATGCCCATCCGGAAATTAATGACCCCTCGATGGTATCCAGCGCTCCTGGCAGGGAAGCGGCCAGGCTGGAAAAGGAAAAGCAGCCTGAGATAAAGACGGCCAGAAACAGCCCTGCAGCAGCGTTCTTTAACGTTCTGAATAAACTCAAAATCAAGATCCTCTCTTTCTATGCCCGCAGTCCAACACAGGTAACATAAAATAGAAAAATAAAAGTAACATAACATAAACAAATGTAACACTTTTGTAATAAAACGGGCATGGTTTTTAATTTTACACAGATTTCCTGATTTGTCAAGTAAAAAAACACCCGATGAGCGGAAAGGCTATCGGGTGTAATAAGCGAGTATGCAATTTTTATGTAGGAATCAGGAAGCCAGATAAACATCGGCCTTCTGAGTGCCAAAAGCCAGGGCTTCTTCGTGGGTGGCAAAAAAGATATCAACCTTCTGGCCGTTGACGCCGCCGCCTTTGTCTTCTACCGTATATACAATATCGTCGATCATAACTTTGGTTCCAAGAGGAAGCAGGGAAAGATCAGCAGATAATGTGTGGTTTGCCTGGGGGATCGTGCCGGAATATGTATATCCGTGGCCGCCGGAACATTTCTCACAGCCGCAGTAGCCGGTTATGGTAAACGTTCCCAGATAATTTCCGATGGAAACCGGATCTTCCTCTGCCGTTTCCTCAGATTCAGAGTCTGCGGCAGTCTCTTCTTCCGAAATATTTAGGACATCCCCGGGCCCCTCGATGATCCGGCTGCTGCTGCCGTCGGTGTAAGTGAAACTGCTGCCGAGCTGTGTGCGTGTCTCACCCATAACGGAGTAAGCTGCAACCTTAAAATTGCCGTCACCCAATTCACTCCAATCAATAGGAACAGAAAATGCGTGCCATCCATCTCCGATTGAGTCGCTGAGTGATTGGCTGAATTCCTCTGCCTCAGCAGTGAGAGTTTCCACGGGGGTCGTTTCTCCCTCCGCGAAAATCTGGATTTCTACCGGAATGGTAGTATCAAAGCTGTCAGAATTCCAAGCCCATCCAGTAATTTCGTCAGCAGTGACACTGGTGATGTCGCCCTGAATGGCAGCCATTGCCGGAAAAACAGTAAAAATGGAAAACAATCCGGCGACAGCAAGCACTTTCAGAGGCTGTCTAAATTTTCTTTTCATAAAAAAATACCTCACATAAACGAACAGTTCGAATTAATATTGAATGAAACTTGCTTTTATTACCGAACTATTACTACAAAATGAACGTTGTGTAGGGGTTATGGTTACTATTATATTACAAAAATGTTAAATGTCAATATAAAAGGAGATTGAACAGAGTTGGAAGACTTTTTTACGATTTCTTTTATAAAGTTTATATTTTTTTTCGAAAATGTGTATTGACAAATGGTAAGGAAAGGAATATATTATGAATTGTAAATATTAGCACTCTCATATAACGAGTGCTAACAAAGACAAAGCGGAGAGCTTAGAAAGGATGGGGAAAGATGGAACTGGACAGCCGGAAAATTACAATCTTAAATGCAATTATTAAGACCTATCTGGAAACCGGCGAACCTGTAGGGTCCAGAACGATCTCCAAGTATTCAGACCTAAAGCTCAGTTCCGCTACTATCCGGAATGAAATGTCGGATCTGGAAGAGATGGGCTACATTATTCAGCCCCACACTTCCGCAGGACGGATTCCCTCAGATAAGGGATATCGGTTTTACGTGAATCAGATCATGGAGGAAAAGGAGACCGAAGTAACAGAAGTAAAGTCTTTGATGCTTCAGCGGGTAGACCGTTTGGAACTGGTTCTGAAAAAGCTGGTACAGCTGCTTGCTTCTAATACTAATTACGCAGCGATGATCAGCGGCCCAAGATACCATCAGAACAAACTGAAATTTATCCAGCTTTCAAAGGTGGATGAGAAGAAACTGCTGGTGGTAGTAGTTGTAGAAGGAAACATTATCAAGAACACGATGATTTCTGTTCCGGATCCTATTGGGAACGATGAGGTGCTGAACCTAAATATCCTTTTGAACAGCAGGCTGAACGGTCTCACCATTGAGGAGATCAATCTGGATGTTATCAGCAAGCTGAAAGAAGAGGCAGGGCCTCATGGTCAGGTGGTAGAACTGGTGCTGGATCAGGTGGCAGAAGCTATCCGGGCGGAAGAGGAAGATCTTCAGATCTATACCAGCGGCGCTACGAATATTTTTAAGTATCCGGAGCTGAGCGAAGGGGATAAGGCAAGCAAGTTGCTGAGTACCTTTGAGCAGAAGGATGCTCTTCAGGAGCTGATCGATGATGTGAATTCCAATGAACAGACTTCCGAGTCTGGAATACAGGTTTACATCGGAGATGAGATGCCGGTTCAGAGCATGAAGGACTGCAGTGTTGTGACAGCTAACTATGAATTAGGAGAGGGACTCCGGGGCACCATTGGTATCATAGGACCTAAGAGAATGGATTATGAAAAGGTTTTGACAACATTAAAGAATCTGATGACTCAGTTAGATGAAACCTTTAAAAAAGAAGAAAGGTGATTGAGACGTGAGCAGTGAAGAGATAAAGAAAGAGGAGAACAGCGAATTGGAAAATCAGGAGACTGTTCAGACGGATGGCGAGGAAGCCACCCAAACAAATCAGACAGCCGGCGAAGAGAACGACAGTCAGCAGTCTGATAAAGAGGAAGAGGGATCCGCTCAGGAACCGGAGAAAAAAGGTTTCTTTAAGAAAAAAAAGGATCCTCGGGATGAGAAGATTGATGAGCTGACAGACCGCATAAAGCGAACTATGGCAGAATTTGATAATTACCGCAAGAGGACGGATAAAGAAAAATCTGCCATGTATGAGATTGGCGCCAAGGATGTGATTGAAAAGATCCTTCCGGTGGTGGATAATTTCGAGAGGGGGTTGGCTTCTATACCGGATGACGCAAAGGGAACCCCATTTGCTGACGGCATGGAAAAGATATATAAGCAGTTTGTAAAGATTCTGGAGGATATGGATGTTAAGCCTATTGAGGCGGTGGGAAAAGAATTTGACCCCAACTTCCACAATGCTGTGATGCATATCGAAGATGAAAATCTGGGAGAGAATATTGTAGCAGCAGAACTTCAGAAGGGTTACACTTACCGGGACAGCGTGGTAAGGCACAGCATGGTGCAGGTCGCGAATTAGCGGCCCCGGTATTGAATATAGAAATGCTACTTAATTTATTAAGTTTGTCTATCATATTTAGGAGGAAAAAGCTATGAGCAAGATTATTGGTATCGACTTAGGTACAACAAATAGTTGTGTGGCAGTTATGGAAGGCGGAAAGCCAACTGTTATCGCCAATGCAGAAGGCGTACGTACAACACCGTCAGTAGTCGCATTTACAAAGACTGGTGAGCGTCTGGTAGGTGAGCCGGCAAAACGTCAGGCAGTGACGAACGCAGAACGGACGATCTCTTCTATCAAGAGACATATGGGTACTGATTACAAGGTTACCATTGATGGTAAGAAATATACTCCTCAGGAGATCTCTGCAATGATCCTGCAGAAGCTGAAAGCAGATGCAGAGAGCTATCTGGGCGAGAAGGTGACAGAGGCAGTTATCACGGTTCCTGCTTACTTTAACGACGCACAGCGTCAGGCAACCAAGGATGCCGGAAAGATTGCCGGACTGGATGTAAAGCGTATTATCAACGAGCCGACGGCAGCAGCCCTGGCATACGGATTGGACAATGAGAAAGAGCAGAAGATCATGGTGTACGACCTGGGCGGCGGTACGTTCGATGTGTCTATTATCGAGATTGGCGACGGCGTAATTGAAGTTCTTTCTACAAATGGTGATACCCATCTGGGCGGCGATGATTTCGATAACCGGATTACCCAGTGGATGATTGATGAATTTAAGAAGGCAGAGGGCGTAGACCTGTCGAAGGATAAGATGGCCCTCCAGCGTTTGAAAGAGGCTGCTGAGAAGGCAAAGAAGGAGCTGTCTACAGCTACAACGACAAATATCAACTTACCGTTTATTACTGCGACGGCTGATGGCCCGAAACATCTGGATATGAACCTGACCAGAGCAAAATTTGATGAGCTGACCAGTGATCTGATTGAGAGAACTGCAGTTCCGGTTCAAAATGCACTGAAGGATGCCGGCATTACAGCAGCTGAGCTGGGCAAGGTTCTGCTGGTAGGCGGTTCTACCCGTATGCTGTCTGCTCAGGAGAAAGTAAAACAGCTGACCGGACATGAGCCCTCTAAGTCTCTGAACCCGGATGAGTGTGTTGCTATCGGCGCAGCAATCCAGGGCGGCAAGCTGGCAGGCGATGCCGGTGCAGGAGATATCCTTCTGCTGGATGTAACACCGTTGTCTCTGTCTATTGAGACCATGGGCGGTGTGGCTACCAGACTGATCGAGAGAAATACGACGATCCCGACCAAGAAGAGCCAGATCTTCTCTACAGCGGCTGACAACCAGACTGCAGTAGATATCCATGTCGTACAGGGCGAGCGTCAGTTTGCACGTGACAACAAGACATTAGGACAGTTCCGTCTGGACGGAATCCCGCCGGCAAGAAGAGGCGTTCCGCAGATCGAAGTTACCTTCGATATTGATGCCAATGGTATCGTAAATGTATCTGCAAAGGATCTGGGAACAGGAAAAGAGCAGCATATCACGATCACCTCTGGCTCCAATATGTCCGAGGCAGATATCGAGAAGGCAGTAAAAGAGGCTGCTGAGTATGAAGCTCAGGATAAGAAGAGAAAAGAGGCTATCGATGCCAGAAATGATGCTGACTCTATGGTGTTCCAGACTGAGAAGGCTTTGGAAGAAGTCGGCGATAAGCTGGATGCCAATGACAAAGCAGAGGTGGAAGCTGACCTTAACGCTCTGAAAGAAGCAATTAACCGTGCTCCTGTTGATCAGATGACTGACGCGCAGGTGAACGATATCAAAGCTGGAAAAGAGAAACTGATGAACAGTGCTCAGAAACTGTTTGCGAAGGTGTATGAGCAGGCACAGGCAGGTGCAGGCCAGCAGGCAGGCCCGGATATGGGTACTCAGGGCGGCCAGAGCAGCCAAAACTACGGTGATGACGTAGTAGATGGTGATTACAAAGAAGTTTAATGTAGGCAGGCAGCCTGGCTGATGCGTCAGAACGCATGACAGCGGAGGAACTGCGATAGATGGGGATTAGGCGTCTGAAATAAGGCGTCTAACCCCTTTTGGATGTTCGTTAACTATGAAAGGGAGCAGACATGGCAGAGAGTAAAAGGGATTATTATGAGGTGCTAGGCGTTCCGAGGGACGCTGATGAAGCAGCCATCAAAAAAGCATACCGCGTTCTGGCCAAGAAATACCATCCGGATGCAAATCCTGGAGATAAAGAGGCGGAGCAGAAGTTTAAAGAGGCATCCGAGGCGTACAGCGTCTTAAGTGATCCCCAGAAACGCCAGCAGTATGACCAGTTTGGCCATGCGGCCTTTGACGGGGCTGCAGGCGGAGCCGGAGCGGGCGGTTTTGGCGGATTTGACTTCTCTGGCGACATGGGTGATATATTCGGTGACATATTCGGCGATATATTCGGCGGAGGCCGTTCCAGCAGAAGCAGAAGCAACGGGCCGATGAGAGGCGCTAATGTCAGAACTTCTGTCAGAATCACATTTGAGGAAGCGATCTTCGGATGTACGAAGGAAATTGAAATAAACTATAAAGAGGAATGTCCGGATTGTCACGGAACCGGTGCAAAGCCGGGGACTTCTCCGGTGACCTGCCCGAAATGCAACGGCAAGGGCAAGATTATGTATACGCAGCAATCATTTTTTGGTCAGGTCCAGAATGTCCAGACCTGTCCCGACTGTAACGGAACCGGAAAGGTTATCAGGGAAAAATGTCCTAAGTGCTACGGAACCGGATATAAGACTGTCAGGAAGAAATTTAAAGTTAATATTCCGGCAGGCATTGATAATGGTCAGAGCGTTCGTCTGGCTGGAGCCGGTGAGCCTGGAACCAATGGAGGGGAAAGAGGCGATTTGCTGGTAGAGGCAGTCGTATCCAACCATCCGTTCCTGAAGCGGCAGGACACCAGCATTTTCTCCACTGTCTATATTCCGTTTGCTACGGCAGCTTTGGGCGGTCCCATCCGCATCAAGACGGTAGACGGTGAAGTGGAGTATGAAGTAAAACCGGGAACTCAGACTGATACCAAGGTGCGGCTGAGAGGAAAGGGTGTTCCCTCCCTCAGAAACCGGAATATTCGGGGCGACCATTATGTGACTTTAGTGGTTCAGGTTCCTGAGAGAATGACTGAGGCGCAGAAAGAGGCACTCCGCAGATTTGATGAGGAGATGAGGGGTGTACCTTCGCCGGAGCCTCATAAAAAGAAAGGCTTTTTTGGCAAATAAATAGATAAGGGAGCAGTCAGTGAGGGCGGCTCCCTATTTTCTGTATAGAAGGAGAAGGATGATGTATTCTGATATTTATTGCCTTCATGTGCCTCTGCCGGAGGATATTGAAAAGCTGAAATGGCATGGAGATTTTGAGAGAGCTTTGAGAGTGATCGATAAAAGACTGGAGAAGGATATCCCCATGGCCTTGAAAAAACGCTTGATCCTGGAGAAGGAGATATTGTCCAGAATACCTGGGGAATACCCTTATTCCTGGACGGATGCCCTGGCATTGCTGCAGGAAAGGGTAAGGGATTTTTCTGAATCAGAGCTGATCAATATGTGGGAGGAGAATGCCGCTGAGTGGATTTACATAGACGGGCAAGTTCATTTTAAAGATGATTTCTTCAGCAATATGGTGAAAACTCGCCCCTGGTTCCGAGAACGGCTGATCTTTCCGGATGACAGAGGTTCTGATGAAGAGGGGAAGATCAGAGATGAAGTGATTCGCAAGATGAAAAGCCAGGGGAGTGTGTCCTATCGGATCCATCTGAAAAGCACACTGGAATTGGCGGAGACGGCGGAGCGGCCGGGAGAGAAAATAAAGGTTTACCTGCCGATCCCTGTGGAGTATGCTCAGGTGCGAAATTTCCGCCTGCTGGAGGTTGCGGTTCAGGGGAAAGAAGGCTGCCGCCCCGCCAGAGAGGACGAGTATACGGTGGCTGATCCGGAATATCCTCAGAGAACTGTGTGCATCCACACCGCCCATCAGCCCGGGCAGACCTATTCCATTGAATTTTCCTATGAGACTCATATGAAATATCAGATTTTAGAAGCGGATCGTGTTTCCGATGTCCAGCCATCCTTCTATTTACAGGAGGAATTCCCCCATATCCGCTTTACAGCATATCTGAGAGAGGTGACGAGGGAAGTGGTGGGGCAGGAGATGAATCCACTTTTGAAGGCACAGAAAATATACGAATACATAACTTCCCATGTAATGTATTCTTTTGTAAGAAGCTACATCACGATCCCAGATATCCCAGAATATGTGGCTTCCGGCTGGAAGGGTGACTGCGGTTTTCAGGCGCTGCTGTTTATTACGATGTGCCGCATCGCAGGCATACCGGCACGCTGGCAGTCAGGACTCTATGTGACGCCGATTTCCGCGGGAAGCCATGACTGGGCACAATTTTATATTGCTCCTTACGGCTGGCTTTTTGCGGATTGTTCCTTTGGTGGAACAGCATTTCGGGAGGGGGATGAGACGAGAAGACGATTCTATTTTGGGAATCTGGATCCATTCCGTATGCCCGCAGTCTCACAGTTTCAGCAGCCATTCTGCCCGCCGATGAAATGGATCCGGAATGACCCCTATGACAATCAGAGAGGAGAAGGAGAGTACGCAGACAGAAGCCTGAGACCAGGAGAGTATGAGACTAAACACAGAGTAATTGAGTGCAGAGAGATTCGATGGGAAACAGCAACAAAGAGGTTGGATGATGTTCGATGAACCTGCACCAGGGATGGATGCGTATCTTTGCTTTGAAGATGGAATGAAATGATATACAGGCCCGGCGGTTCAAGGGCCGGATACATAAGACACAGAGCTGATAACACACAGATAAACATGCGGTTATCAGCTCTGTTATTTTGTCTTTGGGGTGTCAATGAGCTGGCTGCCAATGATCCCATTTTATATATTCTGGCTTATTTCCGGTCTTCTAATTTTACGTAGGGGAGAGCTTCCTCAGACAGAAGACTCTGGTATGCCGGCCGGATGATTTTATCAACGTTAATCAGCTCTTCCAGACGGTGAGCACTCCACCCCACGATCCTTGCGATGGCAAACATGGGGGTGAACAGTTCCGTAGGAATGTCCAGCATGCTGTAGACGAAGCCGCTGTAGAAGTCCACGTTGGCACTGACGCCCTTGTAGATGGCACGCTCTCCGGCGATGATCTTGGGGGCCATGGTCTCAATCATGGAGTAGAGGGCAAAGTCTTCATTGCGGCCTTTTTCCTTGGCTAGTTTTTCCACAAAGGCTTTGAAGATCAAGGCGCGGGGATCGGAAATGGAATAAACGGCGTGGCCCATACCGTAGATCAGGCCCTTTTTGTCGAAAGCCTCTTTGTGAAGAATCTTTTCCAGATAAGCCCGAACCTCGTCCTCATCAGACCAGTCAGAGACATGTTTCTTGATGTCGGCCATCATCTCAACTACTTTAATATTGGCACCGCCGTGTTTGGGCCCCTTCAGAGATGAGAGGGCTGCAGCGATGACTGCGTAAGTGTCAGAACCTGAGGAGGTTACAACTCGGGTTGTGAATGTGGAGTTATTTCCGCCGCCGTGCTCCATATGAAGCACGAGTGCCAGATCCAGTACCTTGGCTTCCAGGTCAGAGTAGGATTTGTCGGGGCGGAGAAGCCGGAGAAAATTTTCAGCAGTGGAAAGGGCTGGATCCGGGCGATGAATGTAAAGGCTGTCGTCACATTCATAGTGATTGTAGGCCTGGTAGGCATAAACCGCCAGCATGGGGAAAACACTGATCAGCGCCAAGCACTGGCGGAGAACATTTTCCAGGGAATTGTCGGCAGCCTTGTCATCATAGGAAGCCATGGTCAGAACACTTTTGGTCATAGAATTCATAATATCCTTGCCGGGAGCCTTCATAATGACGTCGCGTACGAAATTAGTGGGGAGGAAATTGCTGCGGGTAAGAATGTCCTGAAATTCAGTCAGCTGGTCAGCAGTGGGAAGAACGCCGAACAGAAGCAGATAGGTAATTTCTTCGAAACCAAAATGTCCGGCGTCCAGAAACCCTTTTACCAGATCGCGGATATCGTATCCCCGGTACAAGAGTTTTCCATCGCATGGAACGGATTGGCCGTTCACTTCTTTGCGGGACTGAATAAGGGAAATGTTTGTAAGCCCTGCCAGGACACCCTTTCCGTTTTTATCTCTCAGGCCGCGCTTGACACCATATTCGGAAAAAAGAACTGGATCAATGGTGTTGTGACCAATACATTCTTTTAGTTGGTTGGCGGCATATTCTTCTACAAATAAACGGTAATCTGCCATAGTAGTCCTCCTTTTATTTAAAATTTAATCCAATATAGTCAGTATATCATCATTAATTGATATTTGTCAACCATTGGCAAAAGTTAATGATTGACATATGCAAAGAAACGGTTATAATAAGGTTAGGAGGAGAGCGATGGACAGGGTAACCAATGAGATTAGCACGACGGCATTATTTGAGGCATTTTTTTCTTGTCAAAAAATTCTTCGCAACGCTTTGGATTTTCGGGAAGTGCACCTGACCCGGCAGCAGTTTTATACCTTGATGGCATTGGCAGGCCAAAAGAGATTGACCATGGGGCAGGTGGCGGAGAGCATCGTTGTTTCCAGAGAGCAGGCGACCAGGATTGTAGCTCCCCTGGTAGACGAAGGGTACGTAGAGCGCTGTTCCGATGACAGCAATCGAAAACTGGTTCTTGTTCAGCTGACAAAGCAGGGGCAGGAATTTATTGAAAGAGAAAAGGACTATGTAAGGAAGCAGCTTGAAGGCAGATTTGAGCATCTGACCCCGGCGGAAATGGAGCGCTTTTTAAAATGCGTTTCAGAATTAAAAGATATTTTGGAAAAAATATAAAAGTGGAGTGCCGCACACCTCTTCGGGAATTGCGGCACTCCACTTTCTTGGATTACAAAATCTAATTGCCGTTAGTTTGTAATAGTGAAAATCCTCTGGCAGGAGACATCGGTCCGGCGGTGTGATGGAATGTAATGCATCAAGGAATTTCGTTCTTGATTTGCCATCTCTCTGTACCCTGTGACAGAAGCATTTTCATCCGTTCAATAAGTTAATGCAGACTGTGAAGATTTTATTGCAAAAAAAATAAAAAAAATTAAAATTTTTTAGAACGGCGGTCAAAAGCGAATAAACCTCTGGAAAATGGGAAAGGAAAACCTGCGGCTGCAGGCTTAAAGCCAGGGCGCCTCAAGGCAAACAGTTGACTTGTCAGAGAAAAGAAAGTATGCTATTATGAACCATGCATGATTAGAAGGAGAAATGGCTTATGAAATGGAAGAAATTCACATTGACAACCACCACAGGGGCGGTGGATCTGATCAGCAGCATGTTTGATGAGATCGGGATCCAGGGGATAGAGATTGAGGACAAGATCCCGCTGACAGAAAAAGAAACCAAGGGAATGTTTATTGATATCCTGCCGGATCTTGGGCCGGATGACGGTGTGGCCAAGATCAGCTTTTATCTGGATGAGGGGGAGGACGCCGCGGAGATCCTGGAGAAAGTCCAGGAGGGGTTGGATGAACTTTCCATCTTTACGGACTTGGGTGCCAGGATCATCACGGCCTCTGAGACAGAGGACAAGGACTGGATCAATAATTGGAAGCAGTATTTCAAACCGTTTACAGTGGACAATATCCTGATTAAGCCTACCTGGGAAGCCATCCCTGAGGAGCACAGAGAAAAACTGCTGATTCAGATCGATCCAGGGACAGCCTTCGGGACCGGGATGCATGAAACGACCCAGCTCTGCATTCGTCAGCTCCAAAAGTATGTGACGGAGGAGAGCCGGGTTCTGGATGTTGGAACCGGCAGCGGCATTTTAGGAATAGCGGCAATCAAGCTGGGTGCCAGAGAGGTTCGCGGGACAGATCTGGATGAGAATTCAATAACAGCAGTCAGGGAAAATTTGGAATCGAACGAGATTTCAGAGGAACAGTTCCAGGTTCTCCAGGGAAATATTATTGATGATCAAAAGGTTCAGGATTGGGCAGGATATGAGCGGTATGATATTGCAGTAGCCAATATTCTGGCGGATGTGATTATCCTTCTGCAGAAAGAGATACCAGTTCATATCAAACATGGAGGCATTTTTATCACTTCCGGCATCATCAATATGAAAGAGAAGGCTGTTTTGGACGCCTTTGCGGAAAACGATGAGTTTGAAGTGCTGGAAGTAACCCGCCAGGGTGAGTGGGTCAGCGTAACAGCCAGGAGAAAATAAGCAATGCATCATTTTTTTGTACCGTCGGAAGCAAAAAGGGACGGCCGCATTACTGTAACAGGGCCGGATGTGAATCATATCAAGAACGCTCTGCGGATGAGAGCAGGGGAAGTTCTGCTGATTTCGACTGCCTCAGAGGAGGATTTTCTCTGCAGGATCCTTTCTATAGAGGAGAGACAGGTGGAAGCGGAGATTATCTCCAGAGAGCAGAGCCGGGAACTTCCAGTGCGTCTCTGCCTGTTTCAGGGGCTCCCTAAGGGGGACAAAATGGAATGGATCATCCAGAAAGCAGTAGAATTGGGAGCTTTTCAGGTGATTCCAGTTGCCACGAAAAATACTGTAGTAAAGCTGGACGCGAAGAAAGAAAAAGCCAAAGTGGAACGGTGGCAGGCGATTGCGGAAAGTGCGGCGAAACAATCAGAGCGAAGTCTTATCCCTCAGATAGGCCGGGTTATGAGCTTTCAGGAGGCTCTTGCAGCAGCGGCTGCAATGGATCGGGCCTGGATTCCCTATGAGAAAGAGGAGGGGATGGAGTCTATCCGCTGCGAGCTGAAGGCTCTGTCTGCGGAAGTGAAAACTATAGGAATCCTGATTGGGCCTGAGGGGGGCTTTGATGAAGAGGAGGTTCGGAAAGCCAGGGAAGCAGGAGTACAGCCGGTTTCTTTGGGAAGACGGATCCTGAGGACGGAGACGGCCGGACTGGCCATACTCTCTCTGCTGATGATGAAGGCGGAGGGAGCCTTTTAACTGGATCTGCTGATGATGAAGGCGGAGGGAGCCTTTTAACTGGAGTGCCGGGGCATTGGCAGTTATGAGAAAGACAGGAGACGAGATGAAAGAGATTTATTTTGACAATTCTGCTACCACCAGAGTGTTAGATCAAGTGAAGGACATTGTGGTGAAGGTTATGACAGAAGACTATGGGAATCCATCAGCCAGGCACAGGAAAGGAAAAGAGGCTGAGGATTATGTAAAGGCGGCTGCAGATGAGGTGGCAAAAACTTTGAAAGTGCAGCCAAAAGAAATATTGTTTACGTCAGGGGGAACTGAGTCCAATAATATGGCTTTGATCGGGACAGCACTGGCGAACCAGCGGGCGGGAAAACATATTATCACGACCCGGATTGAGCACCCGTCTGTGTACAATCCGCTGATTATGCTGGAGGAACAAGGGTTTGAGGTGACCTACCTCAACGTAGACTCCCAGGGACATATTTCTTTGGAAGAATTGAGAGAGAGCCTTCGCCCGGATACTATTCTGGTTTCTGTTATGTATGTGAACAATGAGATTGGAGCGGTGGAGCCGGTCGCTGAGATTGGCCGGATTGTCAAAGCGTCAAATCCGTCAGCCCTGTTTCATGTGGATGCGATCCAGGCTTACGGCAAGTACCGGATCTGGCCGAAAAAGCTGGGGATTGATCTCCTTTCCGTCAGCGCCCACAAGATCCACGGGCCAAAGGGTGTCGGCTTCTTATATATCAATGAGAAAGCGAAGATAAAGCCTTTGATTTTGGGAGGCGGCCAGCAGCGCGGGATGCGGTCTGGGACAGAAAATGTGCCGGGCATTGCCGGATTGGGGATGGCAGCCAGGGAAGCCTACACAGATTTTGACGAAAAGATTGCCTATATCTGTGGGCTGAAGGATTATTTTATAGATTGTGTCTCCGAATTGGATGGCGTTACTGTCAATAGCCAGAAAGGAGAAGAAGGGGCACCCCAGATAGCCAGCGCCAGTTTTTCTGGCGTGCGGAGCGAGGTGCTTCTCCATGCCCTTGAGGATAGGGGGATTTACGTGTCATCCGGCTCCGCCTGCTCTTCCAACCATCCGGCGATTAGCGGGACATTAAAAGGAATCGGACTGAAAAGGGAACTGCTGGACGCAACTCTTCGGTTTAGTTTCAGCATTTTGAATACCAGGGAAGAAATTGACGGCTGCATTGGCGCGCTGAGGGAGCTGCTTCCGCTGCTGCGCCGCTACCAGAGAGGATAGATAAAGATGGAATATCAGTCATTTTTAATCAAATATGCAGAGATTGGAATTAAGGGAAAAAATAGATACCTGTTTGAAGATGCCTTGATCAAACAGATCAATCAGGCACTGAAAAAGACGGATGGAGGCTTTTTGGTGTCAAAAGAGTCCGGGCGGATCTATGCCCAGGCATCCAAGCCTTTTGATTACGATGAGGCCGTGGAAGCATTAAAGAAAGTATTCGGTATCGCCGCAATCTGCCCTATGGTCCAGATTGAAGATCAGGGCTATGAAGATTTGAAAGAGAAGGTAAAGCAGTACGTAGATGAGGTGTATCCGGACAAGCATTTTACCTTCAAGGTGGCATCCCGCAGAGCGAACAAACAGTACCCGGTAGGCTCTGAGCAGATGAACCGGGATTTGGGGGAGCTGATCCTGGAAGCCTTTCCGGATACGAGAGTAGATGTCCACAATCCGGATGTACTTCTGAGGGTAGAGGTGCGCCACAAAATTAATATATTTTCAGAAATTATCCCAGGCCCCGGCGGAATGCCGGTGGGGACGAACGGAAAGGCGATGCTGCTGTTATCTGGGGGGATCGACAGCCCTGTAGCAGGCTACATGATCGCAAAAAGAGGCGTTAGGATTGAAGCTGTGTATTTCCATGCACCGCCCTACACCAGTGATCGGGCAAAACAGAAGGTAGTGGATCTGGCAAAAATTGTAGCCCAGTATGCAGGACCGATTCCTCTGCACATTGTAAATTTTACAGATATCCAGCTCTACATCTACGATAAGTGTCCCCATGAGGAGCTGACAATTATTATGCGGCGCTATATGATGCGGATCGCGGAGCGGCTGGCAGAACAGAGCGGCTGCTATGGGCTGATAACGGGAGAGAGTATCGGACAGGTGGCGTCCCAGACGATGCAGTCGCTGGCTGCTACAGATGATGCCTGCCGTATGCCGGTATTCCGCCCAGTGATCGGGTTTGACAAACAGGAGATTGTAGATGTGGCAGAAAAAATCGGCACTTATGAGACCTCTATCCAGCCGTATGAAGACTGCTGCACGATTTTTGTGGCCAAACACCCGGTTACAAAGCCCAATCTGGGAATTATCCGCCGTTCTGAAGAAAACCTGAGTGAAAATATTGACGAGCTGGTGGAAGAGGCGATTGCCACAGTGGAGACTGTTTGGTGCCGCTGACGGGATCGTGAGATCAGACACTTCATGCCAGGCGTACTTTGCAGGAGATTTGGTCTTACAGGCAGCGCCCGGCCCGTTTTCTATGAAATAAAAAGCGCCCCGAAAAGGGGCGCTGCAATTTGTGTATTTCTACTGTTCGTCGATGATATAGGGAGACAGGGTATTTAAAATCTCATCAATGTTATTCTCCGCATGGATATTCAGATCAATGGGTTTGGAGAGATCCAGGCTGAAAATGCCCATGATGGATTTGGCATCAATAATATATCTGCCGGAAACCAGATCAAAATCCACATCGAATTTGGCCAGATCATTGACGAAGGATTTTACCTTGTCGATAGAATTTAAAGAAATATGAACGGTTCTCATGAAACGAATCCTCCTCGTTACTATGTAATATTGTAATCAAAACTCTCAATTCTTTACTTCTAATACTACAGAGGTAAAGGGTAAAAGTCAATAGGTAGATTGCATGAAAATGGGAACAAAAAATTGTATTCAGATACATCCGCTTGGAGGAGAAAAGCGAATTCAGACAGATAGGAGTGAGAGGATGAGAACAGCGGCTCTTCACAACCTGGGCTGCAAGGTAAATGCATACGAGACAGAGGCAATGCAGCAGATTTTAGAGGATGCCGGGTATCAGATTGTAGACTTTGGAGATCAAGCAGATGTGTATGTAATCAATACCTGCTCTGTGACCAACGTAGCAGATAAAAAGTCGCGTCAAATGCTGCACCGGGCGAAGGCAAAAAATCCCCAGGCCGTAGTGGTAGCGACCGGCTGTTATGTGCAGGCGGCAGCTGATCGGTTAAAAGAAGATGCAGGGGTAGACTTGATTATCGGAAACAATAAGAAAAAAGACCTCGCAGCTATTTTGGAGGACTATTTTGCGAAGAGCAGAGGAGAACAAGGATCCTACGTTGTTGATATTGCTAATGAGGGAGAATACGAAGAACTCCACATTGACCGGATTGCAGACCATACCAGAGCTTTTATTAAAATTCAGGACGGCTGCAATCAGTTCTGCAGCTACTGTATTATCCCTTATACGCGAGGCCGGATCCGCAGCAGAAGGGCCGCAGATATCGAGAGAGAGGTTAGAACTCTGGCTGAAAAAGGCTACCGCGAGATTGTTCTGACAGGTATCCATCTCAGCTCTTACGGAAAGGATTTGGAGGGAGAGGCGGATCTGCTGGATGTGATTCGCCTGGTTCATGGCATCGAGGGGGTGGATCGGATTCGCCTGGGTTCTTTGGAACCGAGGATCATAACGAGAGAGTTTGCCCAGGCCCTGAGAAAACTGCCGAAAGTTTGCCCTCATTTCCACTTATCACTCCAGAGCGGCTGTGAGTCTACGCTGAAGCGGATGAACCGGCATTACACGCCAGATGAATATCTGGAAAGGTGCCGGATCCTGCGGGAAGTATTTGAAAATCCGGCTATTACTACGGATGTGATTGTAGGATTTCCGGGAGAGACGGATGAGGAGTTTGAAGAGACAAAGGAATTTTTGAAAAAGGTGCATTTTTATGAGATGCATATCTTTAAGTATTCCCGCAGAGCAGGAACTCGGGCAGACCGAATGCCGGATCAGGTTCCGGAGCCTGTCAAAACTGCCAGGAGTGAGACTCTTCTGGAACTGGAAAGGCGGATGTCGCTGGAATACCGTAAGTCTTTTCTCGGAAAAACGTGTGAGATCCTTCTGGAGGAGCCGGAGGTGATCGGAGGGAAGCAATATATGACCGGACACACCCGTGAGTACGTCAGAGTGGCGGCGGAGAGCGGCAGCCGGGGGGAGATTATCACTGGAATACCGGAAAAAATGCTGACAGATGAAGTGATTCTGCTTTAGGAAAAGTTAAGAAAATAGAGGCTTGCCGAAACAACAGTTTTGGTTTAGAATAAAAAAGAATAGTGATTAAGGACGGGATGAAGATGGGCGATATTCAAAATACACAATATTTTAAACCGGTTCAGGAGGCTCCGATAGAAGTCAGCAGGGTCTTAAGAGACGTTTATATTGCCCTGACCGAGAAAGGGTACAACCCTGTAAATCAGATCGTTGGTTACATTATGTCGGGTGACCCAACGTACATTACCAGCCATAAGGGAGCCAGAAGTCTCATTATGAAGGTCGAGAGGGATGAGATTCTGGAGGAACTGATGGCAGTATACATTGAGACGAAGCTCAGCTGAGAGGGGAGTTTGCTCTGCTGGATCGGCATCGCCATGGCACTGAGGCTGGGGCGGAAAGCTGTGAAGGGCAGAGACAGTGTGGCTTCATAACAGAAAGGAAAAGGCCGGCTATAAGGGATAAGAAACAGTTGGTGATGAACCAACTAGTTTTGCTGTCCATTTATAAGAAAAATCGCTGGGAGCGAGAGACAGAAGAACGGGTATGCAGTCCGGGCGGGGATTTTTTGCTGTCTGGGCTGCCGTATTTCATAAGGGGACAGTCTGCCCTTTCGGCATAAAGTAAAGAGAGCAAAATGACAGAAGCAGTAAGAATTATGGGGTTAGATTACGGCTCAAAGACAGTGGGGGTGGCCGTCAGCGATGGGCTGGGGATTACTGCCCAGGGCCTGGAGACAATCACGCGGAAAGAAGAAAATAAGCTGCGCCGCACCCTTGCCCGCATTGCGGAATTGGCTGCGGAATACGGGATTGTCCAGATCGTTTTAGGGTATCCTAAAAATATGAACAATACATCAGGAGACCGGGTGAAAAAGACGGAGGAATTTGCCGCCATGGTGGAAAAGAGAACCGGTCTTCCTGTGGTATTCTGGGATGAGCGGTTAAGCACGGTGTCGGCTGAGCGGATCCTGATGGAGAGCGGAGTGCGCCGGGAGAACCGGAAAGCAGTAGTAGATAAGATTGCGGCTGCTATTATTCTCCAGAATTATCTGGACAGGCGGTCGATGGGAGGAATCAATGAATAAAGAAGGAAAGATTTCCATGCAGACAGAGGATGGGAGCATGGTGGATTTTTTTGTGTTGGAAGAAACTAGGATCAATGGCAGAAATTATCTCCTGGTGACAGACAGCGGCGATGAGGAAGACGGGGAATGTTATATTCTCAAGGATATTTCCAAGCCTGAAGAGGCGGATGCAGTGTATGTGTTTGTGGAAGATGAAGAGGAGCTGGACTGTCTGTACCCTATTTTTTCCCAGTTGATTTCCGACATGGATGTAGATCTTGAACAGTGATGATGAACAGGACCTCTGCAGTGCGGATGCGGCAGAGGCATATTAAAGGAGGTAAATGATTGAAAACAGAACAGACAGCAAAGGAACAAGGCTTCGCTGAAGCAGAAAAAGCAGAAAAGAAACGGATTCCACGTCCGAAAAAGGTCTCCAGAGGCCCACGGCAGACAGGACAGTCTCATGGGAAGAGGACTCAGGGAAAACAGGAGTTAATGAAAGTAGACAGCGGCAGGCAGCTTCCGGCTGTAGGCGTGCAGGCGGCTGAGAGAAAAACTGCAGCGAAAAAGGCGGCCTCCAAAGGAAAAAGAGAGGCGAATGGAGGACAGGCAAAGGTCAAAATTATCCCTCTGGGCGGTTTGGAGCAGATCGGAATGAATATCACTGCCTTTGAGTGCGAGGACAGCATTGTGATCGTAGACTGCGGCCTGGCTTTTCCAAGCGATGACATGCTGGGAATCGACCTGGTTATTCCTGATGTTACGTACCTGGAGCAGAATATTGATAAAGTCAAAGGCTTTGTTATCACTCACGGCCATGAGGATCATATCGGAGCTCTGCCGTATATTTTAAAGAAAATCAATGTGCCAGTATACGGGACAAAGCTGACCATTGGGCTGATCGACAATAAATTAAAAGAGCACGGAATGTTAAAAAGCGTCAAGCGGAAGGTGATGAAGCACGGGCAGTCGGTTAACCTGGGCTGCTTCCGGGTGGAGTTTATTAAGACGAATCACAGTATTGCAGATGCATCTGCCTTGGCTATTTTCTCACCGGCAGGAATTATTCTTCACACAGGCGATTTTAAGATCGACTATACTCCTGTTTTTGGAGATCCCATTGATCTGCAGAGACTGGCTGAATTGGGGAAAAAGGGTGTGCTGGCTCTGATGTGCGACAGCACCAATGCTGTCCGTCCAGGTTTTACCATGTCTGAGAGGACAGTGGGGCGCACGTTTGACTCAATTTTTGCGGAGCATACGACACGGAGAATTATTGTGGCGACCTTTGCTTCTAATGTGGACCGTGTACAGCAGATTATCAACTCTGCTTATAAATATAACCGGAAAGTGGTGATTGAGGGCCGAAGCATGGTCAATGTGATCACCACAGCCAGTGAGCTGGGATATATCAACATTCCGCAGGGAACGCTGATTGATATTGAACAGCTAAAAAATTATCCCGAGGAGCAGACGGTGCTGATTACCACCGGAAGCCAGGGAGAGTCCATGGCAGCTCTCTCCAGAATGGCTTCATCTTTGCATAAAAAGGTGTCTATCATGCCGGGAGATGTGGTGATCCTCAGCTCCAATCCTATTCCGGGCAATGAAAAAGCGGTGTCCAAAGTCATTAATGAGCTTTCTATGAAGGGGGCAGAGGTGATCTTTCAGGATACTCATGTGTCTGGTCATGCCTGCCAGGAAGAAATTAAGCTGATCTATTCTCTGGTACACCCAACTTACGCCATCCCGGTTCACGGTGAATACCGCCACAGGATTGCCCAGGCGGGAGTTGCAGAGGCGATGGGGGTTCCGAAGGAAAATATCGTGATTTTGAATTCCGGCGATGTCCTGGAATTAAATGAAGAGACTTGCAAGATTGTGGATCATGTTCCAGCAGGAGGAATCCTGGTAGATGGCCTCGGTGTAGGCGATGTGGGAAATATTGTTCTGCGGGATAGACAAAACCTGGCCCAGAATGGTATTATTGTGGTAGTCCTGACCCTGGAGAAGCACAGCAACCAGCTTTTGGCAGGACCTGATATCGTATCAAGGGGATTCGTCTACGTTAGGGAGTCTGAGGATTTGATGGAAGAGGCTCAGACAGTGGTGGATGAAGCCGTTGCTGACTGCTTGAACCACCACATAGCTGACTGGGGAAAGATCAAGACGATCATCAAAGACAGCCTGAGCGATTTTTTGTGGAGACGGATGAAACGCAGTCCTATGATTCTGCCGATCATTATGGAAGTGTAGGATTCAGGACAGGTAAAAGAGGAATTGTATTATGAGCGAAACGACAAAGGAAATCAACAAAGTCACGTCGGCTATCATTGGAATCTGTTTCCGGCTGATCATCTATGCGCTGGCAGTCCTGCTGATCTATGAAGGCGTGACCCAGGGATTTCGATTCGGCTATGAGATTTTCTACGCTTCCTCGGTGGAGGAGGCTCCGGGCCATGATAAAAATTTTACAGTAGAGTCCGGGGAGACCGTGCGGGCCGTAGGGAAAGAACTGGAGGATGAGGGCCTGATTTCGAATCAGTATTCTTTCATTATCCAGGCGATTATCTATGACTATGAGATTCAGCCCGGAGATTACGTGCTGAACACATCAATGACATCCAGGGATATCTTGGATGAGCTCAGCACGCCGCAGAAAGAGGAAGAAGATTCATGACAGAGCGGGAACGGATAGAGGATTACATCGTTTCGCTGGAGAGCGGCCATGGCAGTCTGTGCGACGAGATCGCCCGGAAAGCCAGAGAAGAGGGAGTTCCCATTATCCGGCCAGGGACAGCCGCACTTTTGAAAACTCTGGTGGCCGCCGTCCATCCCTCGGCTATCTTGGAAGTGGGGACAGCAGTGGGATATTCAGCCCTGCTGATGGCACAGGCGATGCCGGGGACTTGCCGGATTACTACGATTGAAAAATATGAGAAAAGGATTCCCCAGGCGAGAGAAAATTTTAAAAGGGCAGGGGAGGAAAAACGGATCAGCCTGCTGGAGGGTGATGCTGGAACTATACTGTCTGGCCTGGAGGGAACTTACGAATTTATATTTATGGATGCCGCTAAAGGGCAGTATTTAAATTGGCTGCCTCAGGTGATGCGGCTTCTGCCGCCTGGGGGAATGTTGGTGTCAGACAATATCCTCCAGGATGGGACGCTGCTGGAATCCCGCTATGCCGTAGAGCGGCGGGATCGGACAATCCACAGCCGGATGAGAGAGTATTTGTACTGTCTGAAACACCATCCGGATCTGACTACCGCCATCGTTCCCATAGGGGACGGAGTGGCAATCAGTGTAAAAAAGGGATGCATATGAGAAAAACAGAGTTATTGATACCGGCGGGAAGCCTGGATGTTTTGAAAACCGCTGTGGTTTACGGAGCAGATGCTGTGTATATCGGAGGGGAAGCCTTCGGCCTTCGGGCAAAAGCAAAAAATTTTTCTAACGAAGAAATGAGCCAGGGAATTGCCTTTGCACATGAAAGAGGGGCAAAGGTCTATGTGACTGCCAATATCCTGGCACACAACCGGGATCTTCCAGGGGTGGAGGAGTATTTCAAAGAATTAAAAGAAATAGGTCCTGATGCCTTGATTATTTCTGATCCGGGCGTGTTTGCCATTGCAAAGAAAATCCTGCCGGAGGTTGAGATCCATATCAGCACCCAGGCCAATAATACGAATTACGGCACATACCTGTTCTGGTACGGCCTCGGCGCAAAAAGAGTGGTTTCGGCAAGGGAACTTTCCCTGGAAGAAATCTGCCAGATCCGCAGCCAGATTCCGGAGGACATGGAGATTGAGAGCTTCATCCACGGGGCAATGTGCATTTCCTATTCTGGCCGCTGCCTGCTGAGCAATTACTTTACAGGCAGGGATGCCAACCAGGGAGCATGCACTCATCCCTGCAGATGGAAGTACGCCGTGGTGGAAGAAACCCGGCCGGGAGAGTACATGCCGGTCTATGAGAATGAAAGGGGAACATTCCTGTTCAATTCCAAGGATCTTTGCATGATTGAGCATATTCCAGAGCTGCTGGCGTCCGGGATAGATAGCTTTAAGATTGAGGGACGCATGAAAACAGCCCTCTATGTGGCTACAGTTGCCAGAACCTACCGGAAAGCGATAGATGATTACCAGAAGGATCCGGCACTTTATCAGAGCAATATGGAGTGGTATAAAGAAGAGATTGGCAAGTGCACCCACAGAGAGTTTACCACTGGATTTTATTTTGGAAGACCTGACAAGGATGCCCAGATCTACAGCAGCAGTACCTATGCAAAGGAATATACGTATCTGGGAACTGTAGAGGATGTAGACGGAGAGGGGCGCTGCCGCATTGAACAGAAAAATAAGTTCTCTGTTGGGGAGACCATTGAGGTTATGAAACCTGATGGGCGGAATCTTGCTGCCCAAGTCAGGGGAATTTTTGATGAAAAAGGAAATGCCAGGGAGAGTGCTCCGCACCCCAGAGAGAAGCTGTGGGTGGACCTGGATCAGGAAACTGGTGTCTATGATATTCTGCGCCGCCGGGAGCCGTAATGGCTTCTGGAGGCGCTTCGCCGTATGGACGGAAACGTAAGAAAAGGAGGATTCATATGCTGACAGTGGTATTGGGATTATGTGCGCTTTTATGTGCGGCATATGGAATCGCGCTTGTGATATATGCAGGCTTCTCATCTGCGTGGCTGTGGGGAGGTCTGACTGTCTTTTTTGGCGCTCTGTCCTGGGGCAGCCGGTATTACCAGCTTCACAGGAAGAAAATTCCGCTTTGGGTGCCAGTGTCGGTGAGCACATTCTGCCTGGCCTGCCTGGCAATTTTTGCTGCTATCGAGGTTATGATATTCTTGGGGGCAGCCGGGGCTGGCGAACCGGGGCTGGATTACGTCATTGTCCTGGGAGCTCAGGTTCGCCCTGATGGGATCAGCAATTCGCTGAAGAGGCGTCTGGATAAGGCGATTGAGTATGCCCAGGACAATCCAGAGACGATTTTTGTGCTTTCAGGAGGAAAAGGGCCGGATGAGCCTGTCTCCGAGGCGGAGGCAATGAGAGATTATATGGTATATAACGGGATATCCCAGGATAAAATTCTATTAGAGGCGAATTCTACCAGTACAGTAGAGAACATCGCATACAGCCGCCTAGTGATTGAGAGTGACCGGACAGAGAGAAAGAGGATCCGGCAGGAGGCGCAGGATGTGGTCTCCTTTCCGGCTGGAAGCTATGTGACAGTGCCGGACAAGCCGACTCGGATCGGGATTCTGACCAATGATTTCCATATTTTCCGGGCCAAAAAAATTGCACAGAGATGGGGGATAAAGGACGCTGTGGGGATTTCCGCGCCGTCTGACCCGATCTTGTTTATACATTCCTGCGTCCGGGAGGCGCTGGCTGTCTTTAAAGACAGGATGATGGGAAATATGTAGCGTTTCGGCTGCACGAAGATAAAAAGATTTGGAGGGAAAGAATGAAGACATTAAAGGACTTAGACGCGTATCAAATCATCGAACAGAAAGAGATCAAGGAAATGAATTCTCTTGGGACGGTTCTGGAACATAAAAAGACCGGGGCAAAGTTATTTCTGATGGAAAATGATGATGACAATAAAGTGTTCTCCATTGGCTTCCGCACGCCGCCGGCAGACAGCACGGGTGTCCCCCACATTTTGGAGCACAGTGTCTTGTGCGGGTCAGAGAAATTTCCGGTGAAAGATCCCTTTGTAGAATTGGTGAAGGGCTCCTTGAATACGTTTTTAAATGCCATGACCTACCCGGATAAAACGGTATACCCTGTGGCAAGCTGCAATGACAAAGACTTTCAGAATCTGATGGACGTGTATATGGATGCCGTTCTCCATCCCAATATCTATCGTGAGCCAAAAATTTTTATGCAGGAAGGCTGGCATTACGAATTGGAGAATCCAGATGGGGAGCTGACCATCAACGGGGTTGTTTACAATGAGATGAAGGGGGCTTTTTCTTCGCCGGAGGGCGTTTTGGACCGTGTGACCCGGCAGGTTCTGTTTCCAGACACGGCTTATGGCAATGAATCCGGCGGCGATCCGGCAGAGATTCCGGATTTGACCTATGAAGAGTTCCTCCAGTTCCACAGCACCTATTACCATCCGTCCAACAGCTATATTTACCTGTACGGCGACATGAACATGGCGGAGAAGCTGGAATGGCTGGACAGAGAGTATTTAAGCAAATATGACAGGAAAGAGGTGGATTCCCAGATCCGTCTCCAGAAACCTTTCGCAGCCCCGGTGGACAAGGAGATTTATTACTCGATCACGGACGGGGAACCGGAGGATCATGCAGCTTATCTTTCCATCAATACAGTGGTTGGGACAGATTTGGATCCCAAGCTGTATGTGGCCTTTCAGATCCTGGAATATACTCTGATTGACGCCCCAGGTGCGCCCCTGAAGCAGGCGCTTTACGATGCCGGCATTGGGCAGGACATTCTGGGAGGATATGAAAACGGGATTCTTCAGCCTTATTTTTCTGTCATAGCCAAAAATGCTGACGCCGAGCAGCGCGGAGAATTTTTGGCAGTGGTCAAAGGGACTCTTCGCCGCCTGGCAGATATGGGAATCGACAGAAAGAGCTTGCTGGCGGGCATGAATTATTATGAATTCCGCTATAGAGAGGCTGATTACGGTTCTGCGCCCAAGGGACTGATGTACGGGCTGTGGTCTATGGACAGCTGGCTGTATGACGGGGATCCCATGATGCATCTGCGCTACCAGGAAACCTTTGATTTTTTAAAGAAGGCGGTGGATGAAGGCTATTTTGAGCAGCTGATCAAGGATTATCTGCTGGATAATCCCTTTGAGGCCGTTATTACAGTAAAGCCAAAAAAGAACTTGACAGCGGAGGAGGATGCTGCTCTGGCGGCGAAACTGGCTGAGAAGAAAGCGGGGCTTTCCCAAAAACAGTTGGAGGATCTTGCAGCGAGGACCAAAGCTCTGAAGGAATATCAGGGGACGCCTTCTCCACAAGAGGATCTTGCCAAGATCCCGCTTTTAAAGAGGGAGGATATAGGCAGAGAGGGCGAAAAGATTTACTGGGAGAAAAAGGAGGAAAAGGGAATTCCGGTCCTCCACCACGAGCTTTTTACCGCTGGCATCGGCTATCTGCAGCTTTTATTTAATACCAATCGGTTAGGGACTCAGGAGCTGCCATATGCGGGACTGCTGAAGGCTGTTCTGGGATATGTAGATACAGAGCATTACACTTACAGCGATTTGACCAGTGAAATCCATCTGAACAGCGGCGGCGTCAGCTTGTCGGTTACTTCTTATCCGAATCTGGCCAACCCTGCAGATTTTACAGGAGTGTTCTCTGCGTCCGTCAAAGTGCTTTATGATAAGATTGGTTTCGGTTTCGACATTCTGGGAGAGATTCTGACCCGCTCGAAGCTGGAGGATGAGAAACGGCTGGGAGAGATATTGGCTGAGACCCGGTCCAGAGCCAGGATGAAGCTGGAAAACGCTTCCCACTCGGCAGCGGTAGCCAGGGCCACTTCTTACTTCTCGCCAACCTCCAGCTACAACGATATAACAGGCGGAATTGGATTTTATCAGTTCCTGGAGCAGACTGTAAAGGAATATGAGGCTGGAGGCGAAGCCAGAAAAACGTTGATTCAGAAGCTGAAAGAAACGGCAGAAAAGCTGTTTTCTCCAGATAATCTGTTAGTCAGCTACACGGCTGACCAGGAAGGCTACAGTCTTCTGCCCAGAGAGCTGGAGAAGTTTTCAGATGTTCTGAAAGGTTTTGGAAAGCAGTCTCCGGTCCACACCTTTACTTTTCAGTCAGGAAACCGGAATGAGGGCTTCAAGACAGCATCCCAGGTCAACTATGTGGCCCGATGCGGTACCTTTAGAAACACGGGGCTAGCCTACACAGGGGCACTCCGGATTCTGAAAGTGATTCTGAATTACGATTATTTGTGGCTGAATCTGAGAGTCAAAGGAGGGGCCTACGGCTGTATGAGCGGCTTTGGCCGCTCCGGAGAGGGGTATCTGGTATCTTACAGGGATCCAAACCTGGCTGAGACCAACCGAATCTATGAGGGCCTTCCCCAATACCTGAAAGAGTTTACTGTAGATGAGAGAGATATGACCAAGTACGTTATCGGAGCTATCAGCGATATGGATACACCGCTGACACCGGCTGTAAAGGGATCCCGGGGATTATCTGCTTACCTTTCCGGCGTGACGGAGGAGATGCTTCAGGAAGAGAGGGATCAAGTCCTGTCTGCTGGCCAGGAGGATATCCGCGCTCTGGCGCCATATGTCCAGGCGGTTCTGGATACCGGGAGCCTGTGCGTTATTGGAAATGAAGAGAAGGTAAAAGCAAATCAGGATATGTTCGGCGAGGTGAAGAACCTCTTCGGGGCATAAGATGTGGATACGAAAGATTGGAGAAGCAAGAGATATGGAAAAAAATCAGAAAAAGTCCGGTTTTGTCACCCTGATCGGAAGACCTAATGTGGGAAAATCAACCCTGATGAATCATCTGATCGGCCAGAAGATTGCGATCACTTCTGACAAGCCTCAGACGACCCGCAACCGGATTCAGACTGTCTACACAGATGAAAGGGGACAGATCGTATTTTTGGACACCCCCGGAATCCACAAGGCAAAGAACAGGCTGGGCGAGTATATGGTCAATGTGGCAGAGCACACCTTAAAAGAGGTGGACTTGATTCTGTGGCTGGTGGAGCCGACTACCTTTATCGGGGCCGGTGAGAGGCATATTGCAGAGCAGCTCCGGAAGACCTCTGCCCCTGTTATCCTGGTGATGAACAAGATTGATACGGTAAAGCGCCAGGAAGAGATCTTGACTTATATTGACGCTTACAAGGACATCTGTGACTTCGCGGAGATCGTTCCGGTATCCGCTTTAAAGGAGAAAAATACGGATCTTTTGCTGAACCTGATGTTTCAGCATCTGCCCTACGGACCGGAATTTTACGATGAAGATACTGTCACGGACCAGCCTATGCGCCAGATTGCCGCGGAACTGATCAGAGAAAAGGCCCTCAGACTGCTGGACGATGAGATACCCCATGGGATTGCAGTGACCATCGAAAAGATGCAGGAGCGGAAGAACGGGATCATGGATATTGAGGCTACGATCATCTGTGAGAGGGAGTCCCACAAAGGGATCATTATTGGAAAAGGCGGTTCTATGCTGAAACGGATTGGCAGCGCTGCGCGCCGGGAGATTGAGAGGATGATGGACATCCAGGTGAATCTCCAGCTTTGGGTGAAGGTGCGCCGGGAGTGGAGGGACAGCGATATTTTGATGAAGAATTACGGCTACAACGGGAAGGAATTGTAGGAGGCAGGGGATGAGAGAGACGGTCACCGCCATGGGAATGGTAATCAAATCATCGCCGTCAGGGGAATATGACAGACGGCTGGTAATCCTGACCCGGGAGAGAGGAAAGATTACTGCTTTTGCCAGGGGGGCCAGACGGCCTGGCAATTCCCTGATGGCGGCTAGCCGGATCTTTGCATTTGGGACTTTCCGGCTTTTTGAGGGGAGAGAGGCATACACCTTACATTCCGCAGAGATAACCAATTATTTTGAGGAAATCGCCGCAGATATGGAGGCGGCCTGCTACGGCTCCTATTTTCTTGAAGTCAGCGATTACTACTCCAGGGAAAATATGGACGGCACAGAGATGCTGAGGCTGGTATACCAGTCTCTTCGGGCGCTTCAGAAGCCGGCAATCCCCAACAGGCTGGTCCGGCGGATTTTTGAGCTGAAGGCTATGGTGATCAATGGAGAATATACGGAACAGCCGCCCTTTAGGGTCAGCGATTCCGCCGCGTATACCTGGGAATACGTGGTGTTGTCCCCTATTCAGGAGCTGTACCGCTTTACGGTGACAGATCAGGTGCTGGCTGAGTTTGAAGCCTGTGTGGAGGAAATGCTTCACCGCTATATAGACAGGAAGTTTAAGTCCCTGGAAATTTTGGAAACCATTCTCCAATGAAGGTATTGAAAATATTCTGGAAAGCGGTTATGATATACGACATAGCAGTCCAGGCGGCGGCCGGACTGCTGGAGAGTACCCTGATCAGAGGGGAACATGGAGGAGACTATGAAAAAGGCAAGGCTAACGGCAGCGCTGGGGCTGATTCTGCTCCTGGGCGGCTGCAAGACTGCAGGAGGAGGTTTTGATCCCCAGGAAAATATGATCTATGTATCAGAGGGCAGGAGCCTTTCCACTGCCACTGTAGAGGCATGCAGCCCTGAGACATACAGCGAAGATGAGCTGCGGGCGTTTGTGGAACAGGCCGTGTCAGATTACAATGAAGAAAAGACAGGGCAGGCAAAAGCGATCAATGAGGATGGCCAGGAAAAGCTCCCGGTGGCTGTCAGCTCCTGCGAGATAGAGGATGGCCAAGCTGTGATGATCTTGGATTACGCCAGCAGTGAGGATCTGGTAAATTTCGCTACAGAGGCAGGGATTCCTATTGGGGACCTTACCGTAACGGATGTGTCGGAAGCGGCTGGAACAGATCTGGCTTTAAAGAAGGCAGACAGCGGAGAGAAGGTTTCCGTTGAGGCTGTGGCAGCCGGGAAGGGAACTATGGTGCAGACTGATGGAGCTGCAGTGATTCAGACAGAGGGAAAGATTCTGTATGCGACGGACGGCGCGGAGATGGCAGACAGCCGGACTGTGCGGCTGCCGGAGGGCGGCGGAACCGTGATCTTTGAGTGACAGGAATGGCGGGCGCACCGAAACCGAGGAGCGCCTTTGGCAATATAGAAAAAGCGAATGAAAGAGGTTGGATAGACATGGAAAAGACAATGGAAAAGATTGTGGCGCTGGCAAAATCCAGAGGGTTTGTGTACCCCGGCTCTGAGATATACGGCGGATTGGCTAACACGTGGGATTACGGCAATCTGGGCGTGGAGCTGAAGAATAATGTGAAGAAAGCATGGTGGCAGAAATTTATCCAGGAGAGCCCCTACAATGTGGGCGTGGATTGTGCGATCCTGATGAATTCCCAGACCTGGGTTGCATCCGGCCATCTGGGTGGTTTTTCCGATCCTCTTATGGACTGCAAATCATGTAAAGAGCGGTTCCGCGCTGACAAGCTCATTGAAGACTATATGGCGGAGAACGGCATTGAGCCGGAAAGCCCTATTGACGGTTGGTCGCAGGAGGAGATGAAGGCGTATATTGATGAACATAATATTTGCTGCCCCAGCTGCGGCAAACATGATTTTACGGACATCCGTCAGTTCAACTTGATGTTTAAGACGTTCCAGGGCGTGACGGAAGATGCAAAGAACACGGTCTATCTCCGCCCGGAAACAGCACAGGGAATTTTTGTGAACTTTAAAAATGTCCAGAGAACTTCCAGAAAGAAGGTTCCCTTCGGCATTGGCCAGATCGGAAAATCCTTCAGGAATGAGATCACGCCTGGAAACTTTACCTTCCGTACCAGGGAATTCGAACAGATGGAGCTGGAGTTTTTCTGCAGACCCGGCACTGATCTGGAGTGGTTCGCCTACTGGAAACAGTTCTGCATCAATTGGCTGCAGGCACTGGGAATTAAAGAGGACGAGATGAGAGCCAGAGACCATTCACCGGAAGAACTCTGCTTCTACAGCAAGGCAACCACTGACATTGAGTTCCTCTTCCCCTTTGGCTGGGGTGAGCTGTGGGGAATTGCAGACCGGACTGACTACGACTTGACCCAGCATCAGAATACCTCCGGTCAGGACATGACATATTTTGACGATGAGACCAAGGAAAAATATATTCCATATGTAATTGAGCCATCTCTGGGGGCTGACCGCGTTACCCTGGCATTCTTGTGCTCCGCCTACGATGAGGAGGAGATCGGTGAGGGGGATGTTCGCACGGTGCTCCACTTCCATCCGGCGATTGCTCCAGTGAAGGTGGGAATCCTGCCGCTGTCCAAGAAATTGAATGAAGGTGCGGAGAAGATTTACACGGAGCTTTGCAAGTATTATAACTGCGAATTTGATGACAGAGGAAATATTGGAAAGCGCTACAGGAGACAGGACGAGATCGGTACGCCGTTCTGCATCACCTACGATTTCGATTCTGAGACCGACCATGCAGTGACAGTTCGTGACCGTGATACCATGGAGCAGGTTCGCGTTCCGATTGCAGAACTGAAAAATTGGCTGGAAGATAAATTCCGGTTTTAAAAAAGATCTGTGCTGTAGGATACTCCGGCCTGCGGCAGGCCGCTGTGGGCGGCTCGGTACATAAATGTATCAGGGAAGGGAAACCTGCAGCCTGGTGAATTTATGGAAAAAGAACAAGGAGACGGGGCTGTTTTCCTTTCCTGCCTTAGGCGGGAGGGAGAACGGCCCCTTAATTTCAGGAATGACAGACCAAAATGTTTTTTTGACAAAGGCACCGGCCAGACTGTTCTTATCTTACCTGCTTCCATCCGTCAGCGCCACTCTGGTCACATCAGTCTATATTTTGGCAGATACCTTGATGATAGGAAGAGGGGTAGGGCCGTCAGGGCTCGCTGCCCTCAATCTCTTGCTCCCTATCTTTTCCGTGTTTATGGGAACCGGGATTTTATTCGGAGTCGGGGGAAGTGTTCTTTTCTCTGTCAGCAGAGGAAGAGGGGAAGAACGGCTGTCAAAAGAGTACTTTACCGCTGCTCTGCTTCTGATTCTCGGGGTGGGGATTGTGTACATTCTGGTTCTTGCCGCATATTTCGATCCAATCACCACTTTTTTGGGGAAAAATCAGGCAACGAGAGGGTACGTTTGGGAATATGGCCGTTTCCTGATGGCAGTTCCTCAGGTCTTTTTGCTGTCAGCGTTCCTCCAGGCGTTTGTTCGCAATGATGGCGCGCCCCGCCTGGCTATGGCCGGGGTTGTGGCCGGAGGAATCCTCAATGTGATTTTAGATTATGTGTTTATTTTTCTGATGGATATGGGCATGAGCGGGGCTGCGTTTGCAACGGTGCTGGGAAGCGCGCTGACAGTACTGGTCTTGTGTACTCACTTTCTATCTGAGAAAAACACTTTGAGATTGATATGGCCAGAAACGATTTTGAAAAAATGCGGCCAGATTATCTTCCATGGCTTTTCCAGCTTTCTTCTGGAGGAGTCGAGCGGTGTGATTATCCTGCTGTTTAACCGTCAGCTTCTCGCCTATGTTGGAGAGCAGGGCGTGACGGTGTATGGAATTATTTCCAACAGTGCTCTGGTGGTCCAGTCCGTCAACAATGGAATCTGCCAGGCAGTTCAGCCGATCTTAGCGGCAAATTTTGGGGCTGGATTTTCAAAGCGTGTAGCTGCTGCTGCCCGTTACGGGATGATCACAGCGGCTGTCTCAGGAATTGTGTTCACATGCCTGGGGCTCTGCTTTCCAGAAGGAATCGCGGGACTGTTTGTAGAATTGACCCCAGAGATTAGAGCCATGGCAAAAAATGCTGTCAGCCTGTATTTTCTGTCCTTTTTATTTCTAGGGATCAATATGGTGGCAGCGACTTACTTCCAGTCGGTGATGAGGCCAGGGCTGGCGATGGGGATCTGCCTGCTGAGGGGATTTGTTTTAAGCAGTATTCTTGTGATGATCCTCCCTGCCCTGTGGGGAGTAGACGGGATTTGGGGAGTCATGCTGATCACAGAGGCGCTGACTCTTGGAATCTGTATCTGGCTGAAGAGAGATTTATGATATGAAATGCGAAGAGGAGAAATGAGATGAAGAAGTCTTATGAGATCGATATGTGCAGCGGCCCGATTTTGGGCAAACTGCTTTTGTTTGCTCTGCCGCTGATGCTGTCCGGCATCCTGCAGCTTCTGTTCAACGCAGCCGATGTGATTGTGGTGGGAAGATTTGCCGGAAGCCAGTCCCTGGCTGCAGTGGGATCCACGTCATCGCTGATTAACCTGCTGATTAACTTGTTTGTGGGACTCTCTATCGGTGTCAATGTTTTGGTGGCAAAGCATTACGGGGCCAAGGAAGAGCAGGAGGTCAGCGATACAGTTCACACCGCTATTATGACTAGTCTGATCAGCGGCTGTATATTGGTAGTTGTGGGGATTGCGGCGGCCAGACCCCTTTTGGAGCTGATGGGGACGCCCGATGACGTGATTGATAAATCTGTCCTGTACATGCGGATCTATTTTGCCGGAATGCCGGTAGTGATGCTTTATAACTTTGGCAGTGCTGTTCTCAGGGCCATCGGTGATACCAAGAGACCTTTATATTATCTGGCGGCAGCAGGGCTGGTAAATATTGTGCTGAATTTGTGGTTTGTGATTGGATTCCACCTGGATGTGGCAGGCGTGGCTTTGGCAACCGTTATTTCCCAGTGTATTTCGTCCGGATTGATTGTGCGCTGTCTGATGAAAAGTGAAGGAGGGCTGAGGCTGCATCTGAAAAAGCTGTCTATCAATAAGAAAAAGCTGATGCAGATTATAAGAATTGGACTGCCTGCGGGGATGCAGGGGGCGATTTTTTCTGTGTCCAATGTGCTGATCCAGTCATCTGTCAACTCTTTCGGTTCTATTGCCATGGCGGGCAATACGGCAGCTGCTAACATTGAAGGCTTTGTATATACCGCTATGAACTCTGTATATCAAGCAAATTTAAGTTTTACCAGCCAGAACATCGGGGCAAAAAAATTCAGCCGTCTGAACCGCATTCTTTTGATCTGCCTGGGGGTGGTTACAGCGACGGGACTGATTCTGGGGTGGGGTGCACTGGCGGGAGGCCAGGAGCTTTTGAGAATCTACTCAGCCGATCCGGAAGTGATTTCCTACGGCATTCTGAGGATGGAAATTATCTGTACAACGTATTTCCTCTGCGGGTGCATGGACACCCTGGTTGGAAGCCTGCGGGGGATGGGATATTCCGTCCTTCCTATGGCTGTGTCTCTGACAGGTGCCTGCGGAATCCGTGTTCTCTGGATATTTACAGTGTTTGCTGCGTTTCATTCTCTCACCGTGTTGTATGTGTCCTATCCAGTTTCCTGGGTCATTACAGCTCTGGCTCATCTTGTGTGCCTGAGCCGGGTACGCAGGAGATTTCCTAAAACGGATGCTGTATAAGATGCAGATATGGCGGGCTGATGGGGATAGAGCGTGCCGCGGCCCGTCCTTCTTTAAGTCGCTGGAATAGACAGAAAATAAATGATATTTTGCCTTAAAAAGGAAGAAAAAGTGTATAAAAATAAAAACAATTATAATAAAAAGATACAATTTTAAAATAGATAAAAAATATCGAGAAAAACAAGAAAAAGCATTGACAAATTAAGGGGAATGAAGTATACTAAAACCATCAAAAGAAAGTATTTCAAAATAAAGAAAAGGAGGTAGATTCCACCGAGAATGTAAAGAGCGGCCAGCTTATCTGACAGATGAAACAGATAACAGCGTTTGGCCAGGGAACCATCGTACCGAAGCAAAAAGCCCGTGAAGGATCATTGAAATATCTCAGGACAAACAGCAGAGACGGACTTTTATAGAAAAAACTATAAAAGAGCACAGCCGGTATCGCAGCCAGATAAATAACGGAATGAAAGAAAAAATGAGTATGGGTGAGTTTGCAGGAGGAGATGGAAAAGGGAAAAATTTCATATAGATCAGGTACCGATCGTGAAAACGATCAGAAGGTACAAAAAGCGAAGCGGCAGATATTGGTAGTGCACTCTCGAACACGAAGCCTAATTGCAGAGCCGTGGAGCAAACATCCAAGAGATAAAATCAGAAAAGAGAGGTTTTACGGTCCAATGGATGAGATAGTTTAAAGGCGGATATCGGAAAAAAGTTCGGTATCCGCCTTATTTTTTTGCATTTCATGTATAAAATTCCTGAGTTGGTCCATACTATGAGTGTAAACAAAAGAGAAATTTAACTACTTATCCTCCCCTTTTTATACCTCGCTTGACTGCTGTTGAGGCAGGACAGGCGAGGTATTTTTTGATTATAGAACTTTTTTATATTTAGGTGATAAAATTCTGTGAAAATAGCAAAACCGTCTAATAATTGTGGTTATTGATCCACATATATGACTTTTAATAATAGTTTCACGATATTTTTGTGAAAATATTGCAAAAAATATAAAAATATAACAAAAACAAATAAAGAAAAGATATAGAACTTGTAAATATATTACGATATAATCGATCCACAACAATATTATTCTGTTAAATTGAATAAAAATTAACAGGATGGGGATAGGAGGATGAGTATGAAATTGAGACGGAAAATACGCCGGGGGCTCAGTTTCACCATGGCAGCGGCTATGACGATTGGAAATGTTATGGCTGTTTGGGCTCTCCCGCAGGGGGAAACCTCAAAAGTCAGCATTTCCAATGACAGCTATATGGCGGAACTGGATCTGGATTCAGGCGGGCTGCTGCTTTCCAAGCACAGTGACACGGCTCAGGACTGGAATACTGTTCAGGAGAATATGATTCCAGGAGAAACTATGTTTCTTCAGGCAGACGGGACAGCCCGACCAGCCTCGGCCCAGATTGCTTCGTCCATGAGTACTGGTGACGGTGCTGTGGGGGCTTCTGGAATTGAATTGTCCGGAGAACTGTCTGGGGTTAAGTCCTACTTTATGTTTGAGGACGAGGTACTGCTGCTGGGAGCAGGCATTGAAAACACGGGGACAAGCCAGGATACAGTGATCAACGTGGTGGACAATGTCCCAGTGACAAACCGTACCAGGGTGGGCCTTCCAAACCCATGGAGCGGTTATAGGGTGGTGGTGACAGCCACAGCGGCAGAACATGCCACCAATAGCTGGAAGAGCGTCCTAGACACTCCGACACAGGGAACGCATACGAGGAACTGGATGACAGCTTCTGATTTGACGGGAACCGGAAATCCTCTTCAGTGGAGTTATGTGTTTGGGGATACGATTACCAATTCAAATGTGTGGTACCGTTTTCCAACCAAAGGAGAGGGGAAGGCAAAGCTGTTTGAACTGTGGGTGGAGCCGGAGGATGGAGAGTACTCCTATACACTGGGAGCCGGCGGCCAGCAGTCAGAATTTTCTAACGGTGTTCCGGCAGCTACGGAAAATACAGTCCTGTACAATACCACTGCGATACAGGCTGCAGAGAACAGCTCGGAAGGAACTCTGGCTGTAAATAAGTGGGCGAATCAGGAGATAGAAGTGGTTAATTCGGTAGCAGATCTGACTTTAGAGCAGCCGGCATCCATTGTGCTGAAGAAGGATGATACTACAGGAGTAGCCCATTTGACGGTTGCCAAGCCCAGCTCAGGGGCCTCTGGATACATTGAACTGACGGCGGAGATGGAAGGAACACAAGTGACAGAGACCAGTAAGGGCGGAGTTCTGACGGAGTCTTCTGTGGAAAATGGGCAGGTATATTTAAAGCTGGACACAGCAAAGATGAATGAGCCGGTGACCTTAGATATCACTTATGATCTCCCTGAAGTGGTGACAGGAGATTCCATCACGATTGTGCGGGGAGAGGAAAAACAGATCGAAAAACCGGAAGGATTCTCATCTGATATTACCTGGAGCGCAAAATTCGTAAAGCCGGATGGAAGTTATCTGAGAAATTCCGGCAGCAATAAAATTAAAAGAGAGCTCCAGGAAGGCGAAACGGATGGAACCAGAGTGGCAGGAGACACCAGCGCAGAACACCTGCTGTCCATCAAGACGCTTCCGAGCGGAAATGTCATTGTGACAGCCAAGGAGAAGGGGAATCTGGTGCTGGCTGCGGAGGATAATACGGGAAAGAAACAGCAATTTAATGTGGAAATATTATATGAAGATCCAGAAAACCTTCCGCAAGTGTCAAACGAGGACTATGCTAAGATCCGCCAGACCTGGAAAGAGTCTCTGATCGGATCCAATCTGGCGTCACAGGAAGGCGGCACTGAGATTCTGGCCGATATAGACAAGGCGGCAAAAGAAGCCTGGGATGCCTACGATTATAAGGGACAGGAGACCTGTCCGGATATTCCGTGGTCAGAAGACATAGGGGCGGCAGGAAATGCAGATACTCCTTATGAAGATGACGCGGTAGAATTCCGGCCTGCATTCAAGAAAGTTTTGTCTATGGCTAAGGCATATGCGGCGGAGGGCAGCCAATATTATCAGAATCAGGCATTGCTGAAGGATATGACAAATATCCTGGACTATTTATGTACAGAGTGTTATGCGCCAAAGAGTCAGACTGATAACTGGTGGACTTGGGAGATCGGCATGCCGAAGGATTTGATTCCACTGCTGATCCTGATCTATGACAGCCTGACAGAAGAGCAGATTATGAAATACACAGAAGCATTGTATTTCTTCCAGCCTGATCCCTACCATGAGGGTGTCATCGGAACGGCAAGCACTCATGCTCAGGGCTACAGAGCAAGTCAGGGGGCAAACCTGATTGACTGCTCTACTACTGCCGTAGGTTTGGGGGCACTCAGGGAGGATAACGAGCTGGTATACATAGGCATGTTAGCTTCTTCCGAAACTTTTGTCATCCAGAATGTAGAAGACAGCAGCAAGATTGCAGCGGAAGGATATACCAGCGGATTTTATCCCGACGGTTCTTACCTGGATCACAGCCGTGTGCCATATATCGGCTCCTACGGGATTGAGTTTATGAAGGGCGGTGTGAAGATTCCATCCTTGATCGGCGGAACGCCCTGGCAGTATCCAGAAGAGGTTCAGCAGAATTTGGAGTACTACATTGTAGAAGGGTTCTGCAGCTCTATGTACCGCGGGTTAATGTTGGACAGCTTGAAGGGACGTTCTGTTGCCAGGCCATCCGGAAGCAACCAGGCAGCAGGCAGAGAGGCGATGACCATAATCCTGCAGATGGTGGACTCTCTCAGCCAAGAGTCCAGGGAGACGGTACTGTCGGCATTAAAATATTGGCTGGAGTGTGACCCAGAGTATATCGACAGTCTGACCGGGGCAGAGAATATGGCTATCAAGGTTAAAGCCCAGGACATTTTGGAAGATACTGCTATTGAGGCATATGTACCGCCTATGCACAAATCGTTCCCGCTGATGGACAGAGCTATTCACAGAACAGACAATTACCTGTTTGCGGTTTCCATGTATTCAGAACGAATCCAGAATACGGAGATTATGAACAATGAGAACCGGTTTGGATGGCATCAGAACAACGGAATGACCTACATTTACGATTCGGATCAGGATCAATATACAGATAATTACTGGAATACAGTCAATCCGTTGAGACTTCCGGGAACTACGGTAGTTCCGGTCAATATCGGCACAGGGACGCCGGACAGCTCCGGTTTTGCCCAGGGAGGAGACTTCTGCTCATATGAGAGCTGGGTAGGCGGAAGCACTATCGGAAATTATGGGATCAGCGGAATGTCCTTTTCAGGGGCCATCAGCGACAAAGCAAAGAGCGGAGAGGTTTCCTATGCACCTAACTTAAAGGGAAAGAAATCCTGGTTCATGTTTGAGGACGAGATTGTCGCCCTGGGAGCAGGGATTACCAACAGCGGAATGAATCTCCCTGTAGAGACAACGGTGGAGAACCGGAGATTGGGAGAAAATGCTGACAATGTATTCATCGTTGACGGACAGGAAACCAATCTGCCAATAAAGGCAGCAGATGTGAAAGACCTTGTGGATCGGAGCGCAGATGTCTCCGGAACTGCTTTTGAGGATGTCCAGTGGGCATATCTGGAGGGCAGGGAATCTGCAGGAACCGGATACTACTTCCCGGCAGACAATACTGAGATCCAGGTGCGCAGAGCCAGGACAACCGGAAATTGGAGTGATATCGGAACATCTGAAGGAGAAAGTACGCAGGATTACCTGGAGATGTGGATTGACCATGGGACGAATCCGGCCAACGCTTCTTACAGCTACGTTCTTTTGCCTGAGACCACGGCAGCTGACACCGCAGAATATGCCCAGAATCCTGAGATCACGGTGCTGATGAATACGGATTCTGCTCAGGCTGTATACCACAAGGGCCTGGGAATAACGGGAATTAACTTCTGGAAAGATGCGTCCGTTGAGGTGGGAGATGTGACCTGCGACAGCCAGGCTTCTGTAATGCTTCAGGAAGCAGAGAACGGGCTTCTGACAGTGGCAGTCTCAGATCCTACCATGAAGAATAAAGGAACCATCAAGCTGACAATCGACAAGCCGGTGGCATCGGTCGGTGATTTGGATGGGAATGTAACCTGTGAACAGAAAGCAGATGGATCTGTGGAATTGTCCTTCGCGATGGAGGGAACCAATGGGGCATCTTCCTACGCAGAACTGCAGCTTGCAGCATCCATTCAGGCGGCGGCTGTGACCATGGAAACAGGGGAAAGCCAGGAATTTGAGCTGAAAGACTATGAGCATACGGCTGGAACTGCTGCCTGGTCCGTGCAAGGCTTTGAGTCTGAGCTGTCTTCTGGCACTGCAGTCAATGAAAACGGTGTTCTGACAGTAGACGAGAATGAGAAAAACCAGGCGCTGACCGTGACTGCGAAAACAGAATCTGGTCTGAGTCTGAAGGCGTACATCTCTCTGGGAAGCGATGCGATCCAAGAGCTGCCGGAGGACATGAAAAAGGTAAAGAAACTGATTGACGCCGCATTTGATGCGGCAGACGAGGGGGAAGACTCAGAAAAAGCTGTCGGAAAGGCTGTAGCTTCCGTGCAGAGCGCAGACAATGAGAGACTGGCAGAATATCTGATGGATTCTGTCCTGAAATTAGGAGCGCTGTATGAAGAAGAGTGGGGCATTATGGAGTATACAGAGGCGGCAGCCGGAGCCGAAAAACTCCAGCCGTCTGCCCAGGGAGCGGTCCTGAGCATCCGTCCTTCTGCGACAGCAGAGCCCTCCAATGCAGTGCTGGTGATCAGCGGCAATGAAGAGATACCCACGGCGACGCCGGGCAACGCAGACAGCGAGGAGAATGTGGCGACACCGGGCAATGCCAGAGCGAAAGCACGGACGGCGACGCCGGGCAACGCAGCGCCGGACGAAATCAACGGAAAGCCTGTGGAGAAGAACACGTTCTGTGACTTCCTGTTCAGTCTGTTCAGGGAGAAAGAGGATGGGAGCCGCAACAGCCTTCCGCAGAAGGCGCCTGTCAAAGTTACCATCGCTGTGCCGGATGTATTGGACATGGACAGACCGATTTTAGCTGCAGTTGCAGACCAGAGCGGCAGGCAGTATCCGCTTGAGGTGCAGGTGAACCGGGAGGAAGGCACTCTCACATTTATCCTGACGAGACTTGGAAGACTGCTGCTGGCAAATGAAGCGGAGTCGGGAGCCGCGGCAGCTGATCCGGATGCAGGGAATTCTGCATCCGGGGGTTCCGATGGAGGCGGGACCGACCTGCTCCAGCCCATCTATGAGATTTTCATAGATGAGGGAATCACGGGAGGAACTGTGGCGGCAGACCGCGCAAAGGCGGCAGAAGGCACCGTGATCACGCTTTCAGCGCATCCGTCAAACGGATATGAATTAGAAGTTCTGGCTGTAAATGGGAAATGGGTGAAGACCAACAGAGACGGAAAGTACACGTTCCGGCTCAAAGGAGATACCGAGGTGACCGCAGAATTTTCGGAGAAACTTTAAGATGAATTTTAACATACAATCAGGGGGATTGAGTGTTTAAATAATCAGGGCGGGGACATCGCGAGAGCCGAAAAATGGCTTGAGGATGCCCCCGCCCCTGTGTCTGGCCGAATAGAATACCGGCTGATGTGCTGGCATATACAGATGGTTGTTTTCCTATATGGTTTGCGATAAAATAGAATCAGCGCCAGAGCCAGAAAATCTGGAAAAATCAGATAAGAGCGCTCCATAAAAAAGGGCGTTCTGATTTTATGATGAGGCGAAGGACAAGATGACAGATAATAAATGGAGAACGTTTAAGGAGGATAAACGAGATGATTCGCTTATTTGATACGCACAGGATCAGAAAAAGCCGGGAATTGTCAGGAAAATTGTGGGATTTCACAGTCCTTGACGGACCGAGGAAAGGGGAAAAACGCAGGGTGACGGTGCCCAGCTGTGTGGAAAAGTACCCTGGTCTGGAAAATTATCGTGGAAAAATGCTGTATGAAACCACTTTTGAGGCAGGCGGGGATATCCGCCTGGAGTTCAAGGGGGTAAGCCATTTTGCTGTGATAAGGATCGATGGGCAGGAAGTAGGAAGTCATTACGGCTCGTATACCCCCTTTGCTGTGTACGGAAAGGGGCTCGCCCATGGAAGCCACTGTCTCCAGGTGGAGGCAGATAACCGTTTTTTGGAGGAGTATGCTCTGGATATTCCAAACGATTATACATCTTACGGGGGTATTTCCCGGGGGGTTGTTTTGGAAGAAGTAAGCGGTCTGCATCTGACCTGGCTTCACATAACACCTCTGTCTGAAGAGATAGATGGCTGGAACGTTCGGATTGAAGCCCAAGGCTATAATGTGACAGAAGAGGCCAGAGATGCGGAAATCTGTGTACGGATCGCCGGACAGGAATACTGGATGGGGAGCGAAACGGTTTTGCCCGGAGAGCGCTGTATCTGGAGCCGGGAAGCGCTGGTCAAAGATGTCAGGGGCTGGAGCCCGGAGGATCCGGCTCTCTACAGTGCCGAGGCGCAGATGTTCGCAGATGGAAAAGCTGTGGATGACCTGATCGATCGGATAGGATTCCGGACAGTCCAGGTAAAGGGAAACCGGATTCTGCTGAACGGCAAAGCGATCCGCATCAAGGGCTTCTGCCGCCATGAAGACCATCCCCAGTTCGGGTGCGCTCTGCCGCTGGAGGCGATGGACTGCGACCTGAGGCTGATCAGGGACATGGGCGGGAACTCTGTGAGAACCTCTCATTACCCCAATGATGAGCTGTTCCTGGATCTCTGCGACGAGCTGGGCATCCTGGTGTGGGAGGAGAATCATGCCCGGGGGCTGGAAGAGGCAGATATGAGAAATCCATGGTTTGAAGAGCAGTGTGAACAAGTAATACAGGAGATGATCACGGCCCATTATAACCATCCTTCGATCTACATCTGGGGAATTTTGAATGAGTGCAGCAGCGAGACCGAGTACGGCCGGACTTGCTACAGTGCCCAGTACAGCCTGATCCGCTCTCTGGATGGCAGCCGGCCCTGCAGCTCTGCCTCTTGCAAATTTTTCCGGGATATCTGTCAGGATCTTCCGGACGTCTGCTCTTGGAATATGTATCCTTACTGGTATGATGATGAGACAGCATTGGAAAAGCTGGAGAAGCTGTCTGCATGGCTGAACGGAGAGGGCAATGGGGCAGGGAAACCATTTTTGATTACTGAGATCGGGGCCGGAGCCATCTACGGGTTCCGGGATCCGGCCAAAGACGTGTGGAGCGAAGAGCGCCAGGCGGAGATCCTGAAGAGGCAGTTAGAGGAGGTTGCCTCTTTTGACGGGTGCATGGGGCTGTATATCTGGCAGTTTTCTGATGTCCGGGTCAGCAAGGAGTGGGCCATGAAACGTCCAAAAAGCCGGAATAATAAAGGGATTGTGGATGAATATCGCAGGCCCAAGCTGGCATACCAGACTGTGAAGAAGATTTTTGAAAGTTTGCCGGATTACTGGGAGGAAACGTGAGAAGGCAGGCAGAGTGGTGCCGGAAGGAGAGTTTGATCTTTATGGGGGCTGTTCCCTGCTGGACAACCCCGCTTTTTTCTCCCAGAACCTGATACATTCCTCTATGCCATAAATCGATTAGTATCGTTCGGCCTCCCACTCGATCAGGCTGCCGCTGTAGGCATCGATTTGGAATTCATACAGCATGCCATCGTAAAGTAACCGCCCTGTGTACTCCAGCCTGCCGTCATCCTCCTGGAGGTGAACGGAAATATCATCGATGCTGGCTCCAGGTACTCTGGAGAGAACGGTCTGCCTGGCCTGATCCTCCCCGATCATTCCGGAGGTCTCGGCAGATGGCGGGAGGGCGAGCTCGGCATCCAGATCAAATTTGAGGATTGTGCCGTTGCTGGCATCCAGCTCATAGTCATACTCAGTCCCATCTTTAGAGACAAACTCAATCTCGAAGATGGATATGCCATCGTCAAAATCAGAATCTACTTTAGAGAAAGAAAGGTCTTCTTCTGTCAGCCCGGCATGGGCGAGAGCTGCTGCAAGGGCAGATGCAGAGTCCAACTGGCCGGAGGAAGACGATGGCTCTGGACTTCCATTTGTGGAAGAAGCGGAAGATTCCTCCAGAGAAGCTGAAGAGGGTGCAGGCTGAGTCTCAGAGGCTGCCAGAGTGGCGGAGGAGTCTGCTGAAAGGAGCTTTTCTTCGATGATCACGCCGGTCAGAGCATCCACATCGTATTCCCACTCAGTACTGCCGGTGGAGAAGATCACTTGATAATAGAAGATTCCATCTCTGCTGTCCAGACCTGCGGAAGAGAATGTGGCATCATCGGCGGAGATGCCGGCGGCCTGGAGGGCGGCATCTTTAGCCTTGTCGATCCCGATATAATCGGCTGTGGAAGCCGTCGGCTGGCTGGCGCAGGCACTCAGAAGGGCCAGGGAAAATGCCACGCCTAATAATGGTTTTTGGGGAAGGAGTCTGGGGAGGACTCTCCGCATATGAAATTGTTTCATAGTTTTGATCCCTCTTTCTGTATTTTATTTAATCATTAACGGAAAAGCGCTGTGCTGCGGATGCAGCGTTTTTCCTTCTTCTCTGCTATCGTAATAAATAAATATTAAAAAATTATGAAAAAATACGTGATTTGCAGCATTTATTGGCTTTGGGATGCCAGAGGAAGAGTTACGGTAAAGGTACTTCCGGAGCCGACAGTGCTTTTGACATTGACACTCCCGCCGTGAAGAAGGACGATCTGGCGAACCATAGAAAGGCCAAGCCCCAGACCGGAAGAGGAATCTCTAGATGGGTTGGCCTGATAAAATCGCTGCCAGATTTTTTCCAGATCCGCTTCCTCAATTCCAATTCCATTATCTTCTACCTCTAAAATGGCGGAGGCATCAAAGCGGCTGAGCCGGACTTGGATAGAGCCGCCTTCTTTGCCGTACTTTCTGGCATTATCCAAGAGATTGGAGATTACCCGGGAGAGGAGGAAGGAGTCCGCTTCCACGAAAATACCGCTTTCAATCTGGGGGCAGATAGAAATTTGGCGAACACCTGTGTCCTGTTCCTCGCAGAGCACCGCCGCCATGTCGCTGAGATTGATCTGTTCCAGATGAATTTTTTGGGTTCCCAGATCCAGGCGGGTCATGTCCAGAAGCCGATCGATCAAAAGGGACATTTTTTTTGCCTGACGGTCAATAACCTGGATGGCTTCCCTGTACTCTTCAAAAGTTTCTGCATGTTTCTGGATATAGCTGCACTGGGCCAGAATGACGGCTGTGGGCGTGCGGAGCTCATGGGAGGCATCGGAAGTAAATTGTTTTTCTGCCTCGAAGGACTGCTCTAGCTGTTGGAACATATGGTTGAAGGCATTGACCAGCTGGCTGACTTCGCTGCTCCCTGCAGGGAGCTGGATTCGGCGGGTCAGATCTTTTCCCTCCGAGATGCTGCCAGCGGTGTCTGCAATCTGGGAGATGGGGGCTAAGGCTCTCCGAATAATAAAGTATCCGCCTGCCGCTGCCATCAGGATGAAAAAGGGGAGGATAATGGAGAAAATCAAAAAAATGTTATTAATCATCTGGCTGCCGTCAGGCGTCAGAAGAACGCCTCTGAGCCAGAAACCATTGTCCCACCCTGAGGGAATCCAAAAGTCCAGGACATAAAAGCCTCCCTGGCTGCTTGGCACAAAGCGGGTTACGCCGTTTTCCAGCTCTGTCTCAACCGGAAACTGAGGAGGCGCCTGACCGGAGATCAGGGCCCCATTTTGATTATAGATCAGCATATACACTTCGTTGGAATAAAACTCAAAGTCAGGATCAAGACGTAAATACCCGCTGTCTAAGGAGACGTTCGGAATATTGTTCCGGACAGTGAGGGACAGGATATTGAAGGCTTCATTTTGAGTCACATGGCTGCTGACAATCAGGATCAGTCCCAAGCAGAGGGCGGCCAGCAGTGCCATAAAGCCGGTGAACCACAGAGTCAGTTTTAGTTTAATGGACAGGCTCTTTTTTTTCATGTGTCCTCCTTTAAGGTCCAGCCGGATCCCCAGACAGTTCGGATCAGCTTTTTCTGGTGCCCTCCGTCAATTTTCTTTCTTAAATAACTGATGTAGACATCCACAACATTTGAACCGCCGCTGTAATCATAGTTCCAGATATGATTTTCTATTTTTTCTCTTGAGAGAACGATGCCCGGATTCATACACATATATTCCAGAATGGCATATTCTTTGGAGGACAGTTCGATGGGAACGCCTCCTCTTGTGACAGTGTGGCTGCCGGTGTCCAGGCGGAGATCGCCTACTGTCAGGACGCTGGATGTATGCGGGGTCCGTTTTCGGGTCATAGAGCGGATACGGGCCAGGAGTTCATCAAAATCAAAGGGCTTGATCAGATAGTCGTCTGCGCCGGAGTCTAGCCCCAGAACCCGGTCTGAAATGCTGTCTTTGGCGGTGAGAAACATAACAGGCAGGTCGATCCCCTTCTGCCGGATTGCCTTAAGGACGGACAGTCCATCTTTCCCAGGCATCATAATGTCCAGAACAGCAGCGTCGTATTCAGTGTGTTCCAGATAGTAGAGCGCCTCGTTGCCGTCAAAACAGGCATCCACCCCATAGCCTTCTTTTTCTAATATTTTTGCGATCAGACGGTTTAAATCCCGCTCATCTTCAGCAATTAAAATTCTCACAGCAGTTCCTCCTTTAGGAAATGATATGTAATTGTTTTACCAGAGATAAAAACTTTAATATCTCCTTTGCGGGATGTTTGGCATACAGAATCCCATAGGGAACCCGGTAGTCCCATTTGACAGGGAGTGTAATCAGGCCGGGGTGGACATCCCGCCAGCATTCAAGGGTGAGCATAACATTTTGTGTCTGTGCACAGCGGTTGAACACTTCTATGTCATAAAATTGGGCAGTGTCTTCGATCTGGATTTCTGGGTGGAGTTGGATCTCACGGCGAACAGCATCTACGGAGCCGGAATCCCCTTCCTTTACCATCATAATGGTTTCCCCGAAAAGATCTTCTACTGTAAGAGAATCCTTTCGAGCCAAGCGGTGCTCCCGGGCCACCCCGCAGCAGAGCCGGCAGTCCCCTAGTTTTTGGAAATTGCACAAATCCAGCCAAAAAACGGAATCGCAGGCGGCTATGAGAAAATCATACTTTTCCCCCAAAGCAGCGATTTCTGCCAAGATGCCCTGGTGGTTGTCTTCGAAAGGGACGATGTGAAGCCGGTAACCGGGGAATTCCTGGTTGACTTGATACCACAGATCCATAAAAGGCTTGCAGGGATTTAGGAGTGAGCTGCCGATACAAAAGGTTGTTTCAGCAGCAAGCTCCTGCTGTTTCGCTTCCTCAATGGCTTTGGCAGAGTAGTCAAAAAGATAGCGCGCATGCCGGTAAATCACCTGCCCGGCGGCCGTCAGGCGGATGCCCTGATTGGTCCGATCAAAGAGTTTTAATCCCAGATGGTGTTCCAGAGAATTAATCTGTTTCATCACAGAAGGAGGGGAGACGTACAGCCGTTCCGCCGCTTTGTTGAAACTGCCGCAGTCAGCCACGCACACGAAGGCTGTCAGCTGATGGTTAAACAAGTCGTAATGCCTCCTTTTAGTATTGCATTTTAGTTAATACGATGTTACAACATCGATTCTTCCATGTCAAGACAATGGAGAATATAATGCAGTTAGAATAAGATCGCAGGACAGGAGGAGTTTATTATGGAATATGTGACATTAAACAACGGAGTAAAAATGCCGAAATTGGGCTACGGTGTATATCAGGTAGATGCGGCTGAGACGGAACGCTGTGTGGCGGATGCCATTTCGGCGGGCTACCGTTCCATTGACACCGCCCAGGCGTATCACAATGAAGAAGGAGTGGGGGAGGCTGTCGCCAAGAGCGGCGTTCCCCGCGGGGAAATGTTCTTGACCACGAAAGTATGGATTTCCAATGCCGGCTATGAAAAGGCAAAAGCATCCATTGATGAGTCCCTGAAAAAGTTGAGAACCGACTATATTGATCTTCTGCTGATCCATCAGCCGTTTAATGATTATTATGGCACCTACCGGGCCATGGAGGAAGCCTACAAAGCTGGAAAGGTGCGAGCTGTCGGGGTTTCCAATTTTTATCCGGACCGTCTCATTGATCTGTGCCAGTTTGCAGAGGTTACACCGGCGGTCAATCAGGTGGAGACCCATGTATTCCAGCAGCAGGCCAAGGCCCACGAAATTATGAAAAAATACGGCGTTCAGCATGAATCCTGGGGGCCCTTTGCCGAGGGGCGCAGGGATTTCTTCCAAAATCCTGTTCTCACAGAGATCGGGGCAAAGTATGGAAAGTCGTCTGCTCAGACGGCACTGCGCTTCCTGCTTCAGTCAGACGTTGTCGTCATTCCCAAATCCACCCACAAAGACCGGATGATTCAGAATTTTGATGTGTTTGACTTTCAGCTGTCTGAGGAAGATATGGCAGCCATCCGCAAATTGGATGAGGGGGAGAGCTTGTTCTTTTCCCATTACGATCCAGAGACGGTAGAATTTTTGACGGGATTAGGAAAATAAAGGAGGAAACGCTATGGCACAGCTCATTGCATACTTTTCACGAGCTGATGAGAACTATTTCAGGGGCGCTCTGCGGGTTATTTCCGTAGGCAACACGGAGATCGCTGCGAAGATGCTGCAGGAGATAACGGGAGCTGACTTATTTAAAATCGAGCCGATCCTATCTTATTCAAAGAATTATAATGAGTGCATCGCCCAGGCTCAGAGTGATCAGAAGAGGGACGCCCGCCCGGAATTGAAAGAATATCCGAATAGCCTGGATCAGTATGATACGATTTATCTGGGCTATCCAAACTACTGGGGAACAATGCCGATGCCCGTATTTACATTTCTGGAACATTTTGACTTTTCCGGCAAGATTATTCGCCCCTTCTGCACCCATGAAGGCAGCGGCCTTGGCCGCAGCGAAAGTGATATCTGCCGCCTTTGTCCAGGGGCTAAAGTAGAGAAGGGCCTTGCAATCCAAGGGAGCGGCGTACAGAATGCCGAAGCTGCCATCCAGAGGTGGTGCGGAAAATAAAGAAAAATTTTATTCTTTAATGTTTCTTTAATAATTGACCTCTATGATTTGGGTATCAAAAGAAAATAAAAACAAAACGTTGATCGATATGGAGGTAGAAATTATGAAGAGAAGAGCAGCATTGTTAGGAACCGGACTGGCAGCAGGCGCACTCTGCGCGGCCATGGCAATGAATGTATTTGCAGCCCAGATTACCGCAGACAGAGCGAAGGCAATCGCAATGGAGAATGCAGGCGTAAAAGAAAACCAGGTAGCTTTCATCGGTGCGAAGCTGGACTACGATGACGGCAGACAAGTATATGATGTGGAATTTTTCACATCCGATTATAAGGAATATGACTATGAGATTGATGCCAATACCGGTGCAGTGGTGAGCATGGATTACGATGCAGAGCTTACCTACCATTACGATGGGAGCCGGGCAGCTTCCGGAACTCAGGCAGCTGTTACATCAGAAGAAGCAAAGGCAAAAGCTCTGGAACACTCTGGTGTTGAGGCAGACCAGGTTCCTTTCATCAATGTAAAGCTGGATTACGATGATGGCAGACAGGTTTATGAGGTAGAGTTCTATACTGATGACTATAAGGAATATGACTACGAGATTGATGCATCTACAGGAAGCATTATCAGTTGGGATTATGACGCAGAGCGTTTTTATCAGGACGACAGGAAAGCGGGATCAGGAAAGACGCAGAAAGCCGCTGCCCAGGCCGGAATCACGCTGGAGGAAGCAAAAGCGGAGGCGCTTAAAATTGCAGGTCTGTCAGATTCACAGGTTACGTGGGGAAGAATTCATCAGGACTATGACGATGGCCGGCTCCTTTACGAGGGAAAATTCTTCTTTGAGACAACAGAGTATGAGTTTGAATTGGATGCCAACACCGGAAATATCGTAGACTGGGATGCAGAAAGCATTTACGACTAATCAGATGCCGCAGAGTTTGACGAAACAGATATTCGTGTAAAGAGATTTTGGCCGGCCGGGCTTTCCGGTCCGGCCTTGATTTTTGCCTAAATATATTGACAATTGTGTCCTCCCCCTTTAAGATAGCCCTATATACACACGTGTTGATAAGGAGAGAGGAGAGGCAAAAAGATGGAAATCAGTCTGATTCAGTGCACATTGATTGGCTTGTGGACGGGGATTTGTCTGACGGGTATGCTGACAGGAACATATCTGACCCGATGTCTGGTGATGGCCACGGGTGTAGGGGTGATTTTGGGAGATGTAGAGACAGGGCTTTTCATGGGAGCAGTAGGAGAGCTGGCTTTTTTAGGATTTGGCGTCTCTTCGGGGGGATCGGTCCCGCCAAATCCGGTTGGCCCCGGGATTATCGGGGCGATCATTGCCATTACGATGAAAGAAAATGGGGTGGACACAGAGGCAGCTCTAGCGTACTCATTTCCCTTTGCTGTGCTGATTCAGTTTTTGATTACTGGAATTTATACTTTTTCTACGGGATTGGCGGCAAAAGCGGAGAGCGCGGTGGAAAAAGGACATTACGGCTTATTCCGCTTGCTGGCAAATTCTACGATCCTTTTTTTCATCTGCGCTGGCTTTCTGATCGGATTTACAGCAGCTTTTCAGGTGGAAAGCCTGGAGACTCTGATTCGGATGATTCCTCAATGGGTGACAGAGGGGCTGGGCACAGCAGGGAAAATACTCCCAGCGGTCGGATTTGCCGTGATTTTGACGGTTATGGTGAGGAAAGAGATTGTGCCGTTTCTGCTTTTGGGATACGTGGCGGCGGCCTATCTGGACATGCCGGTGATCGGAGTGGCCCTGTCTGCTGCAGCACTGGCTTTGCTGGAATTTTTTAGAGAGACAAGAACGCTCGGAGCAGGTACGGCGGCTGATATAAAGAGAGAAAAATCTGAGAGGACAGACCGCGCATCAGAGAAGGCGGAAGGGGGAACCGGTGTCTGCCCTCTGCCGGATGCCAGCCTGCGCCTCCTTTCAAGAAAAATAGCCTTTAGATCTTATTTTCTGCAGAACGGATATAATTATGGAAATTATGAGGGACTGTCGTATGCCAATATTATGTTTCCCGCGCTTCGAAAGCTGTTTCCGGAAGAACAGGATTTTCGGAGGGAATTGAAAGACAGCATCAGTTACTGCAGCGTAAATCCTAATTTTCTGCCTATCCTTACCAGCATCCATCTGGTAACTTTGAACCGCAGCCTATCCACCAGAGAAACCAGGGATGTCCGTATGGCTCTGATGGGCCCCTTGGCAGGAATCGGGGACTCGCTGGTACAGTTTTGTTTTGCACCTGTTTTTTCGACTATCGGGGCATCAATGGCACGGCAGGGGCTGGTGGCAGGCCCTCTGGTCTTCCTCTTTGGGATGAATCTGCTCCTGGCGGGCTTAAAATGCTTTTCGGAATCAGTGGGCTACAGACTGGGCACTTCTTTGACAGAGACATTGAAAGACAGTTTGGAGCCGATTTCCAGGGCGGCTCGGATGGTTGGGAGCGCTGTGATCGTTGGGCTGGCGGTTGCCAATGTAAATATTACTACAGATATTACGTTTGGGAGTCAGGATGCGGAGATCTTTAGCCTTCAGGATTTTTTGGATACACTGCTCCCGGGGATGCTGCCTGTTCTTTACACTGCTCTGATGTGTTATCTGATCAAAAAAAGAGGGTGGAGTATGTACCGGCTGGTAGGTCTGACACTGCTTTTAGGGATTGGACTGAATGCTGCCGGCATCTTGGCATAAAAGCTGCACTGGGCATTTAGCATAAAAATATCTTGACAAAATAGAAAAAGATGGTAACATAAACCATATACACACGTGTTTACAAAGAGAAAAATATACAAACAGTATAGGAGGGGACTATGGAGCAGAAACTTCACCTTGGATTTGTAACAACTTATTCAGGACGGTGGCCAAAAGAACTGCCGGAGCAGAGAAACGAGGAATATGGCGCTTGGCTGGAGGAAAAGTTTCCTCAGGTGGATGTAATAAGAGCTAGTAAGATCGGCTGTACAAGCCAGGCATTGGAAGAGATCGCAGAAGAGTTCAGGAAAGCCTCCGTGGATATTATGGTTATGGTTTACGGTGCTTTTACAGGCGATGACGCGGCGTCGTATTTGACAGAAATGACTGGGGTTCCGATTATTTTGTGGGCTCCGTATGAACTCCCATTTGAGAAGAATACCCGGCTGTATGCTAATGCTCTCTGTTCGATGACAATGAATGCGGCGGCTCTGAAGCGGCTGGGGGCAGTCTGTCACACAGTATATGGCAGCAAAGAGGATGAGAGAGCAGCAAAGAAGATAAAATCTCTGATTCTGGCGTATCACACAGTGAAAGCAATGCGCCATACAAATCTGGGGCTGCTGGGCTACCGTCCCACTGCATTTTATAACTGTGCATTCGATGAAAGCCTGATTCGCCGGACGTTCGGGGTAAAGATCGAAGAGACAGATCTGAAGGTTGTTTTTGATAAGATGGATCAGCTGCCAAAAGAGGCATATGAGGCTGATATGAAGAAAATGGAGAAGGCCTATAATATGGATACGCTTCCGGACGGCCATCTGGAAAATCACTCTAAGCTGTACCTGGCGCTAAAAGAAGTGATGAAGGCTCAGGGATATGATTACGGTGTAATCAAGTGCTGGCCGGAGATGGGAAATCTCCACACAACTCCCTGCGCAGTTCTGGGGCGCCTGGCAGATGACGGAGTGCATATAGGCTGCGAGGGCGATGTGGATGCCGAACTGGCTCAGATTGCAGAAAATTATCTGACGGGGTTCCCTACTTTTATTACAGATATGATCAACATTGATGAAGAGAATAATATTATGACATTCTGGCACTGTGGAAATGCGGCCCCGTCTTTGGCAAATCCCAAGTACGAACTGCTGATGAGAAACCATCCTCTGGCAGGGCAGGGAACTGCTTTCTGGGGAGCTTTGAAGCCGGGGACAGTGACGATAGCCAGGTTCTGCAATATCGGAGGTCAGTACAAACTGTTCTTAATGAAAGGTGAGGCTGTGGATATGGATCGCTACACCAGAGGTATTATGGCCAATGTGAGAGTGGAGCGGCCTGTCCGGGAAGTGATAGAGAAGATTATGGATGAGGGTGTAGCACATCACTACAGCTTGGTGTGGGCCGATGTTGCAGATGAGCTGAGGGAAGTCTGCGGCCTGCTGAATATCCCTGTAATCGAATTATAGGAAAATCTGGAGGACTGTGCGAACAGGAACTCTGAAACGCCCTGTTCGCGCGGAATTTTTTGTGTACATATCCGTGTATCATTTTTCAGGATCAAAATGGGGAAAGGCAAAAAGTAAAGTAATTTTTGCATAAAACATATTGACAATCTGATTTCTATATTGTACTATTTAGATAGTACATACGAGTGTATAACGTGTCGAAAGGGGGCTGCCGTTATGGGTGAGTCCAGAGAACGGGTGACACGGGCGGATGTGGCAAAGCTGGCGGGGGTCAGCGAAACGATTGTTTCTTATGTCATTAACAATAACCGCTATGTGGCCAGAGATAAGAGAAAACGGGTTGAGGAGGCTGTCAAGGAACTGAATTACCGGCCGAACAATATGGCCCGGGCTTTGAAAGGCAAACAGAGCAATCAGCTTCTATTCATTGCAGATCACATTACCAATGAATATTTTAGCAGCATCGTCAGTGAGATGGATAAGTATGCATATGATTCGGGTTATCTGATTTCCCTCTGTGCCAACCGAAACAGCTCTGAATTTATTTCCCAAGTTATCAGCCGTCAATATGATGGAATTATTATCAGCTCTGCCAGTTTCCCGGCGGAATATGTAGAGCAGTTTTCGCAGGCGGGGATTCCGGTTGTGGTATATAAACGGATTCGCTATCATCAGTTTTCCGGGAATGTGGCAATGCTTGGGACGGGACTCTATGAAGGAGCCAGAAAAGCAGTGCGCCACCTGATCAGCCGGGGCTGCCGCAATATTGTCTACGCAGACCGCATCAGCGCGAGAGGGCATGTAAGTCCTCCGGACGATCTGAGATTTGGGGGATTTGTCGATGAGATGGAGGCCAATGGCTTCCTGGTGGGAAAAGAAAACATTGTTTGCGGCTGCCATAATCAGGAGGAACTGGAGGAGGAGATCAAAAGGCGCCTGAGAATGGGATCCCAGGTGGATGGTATCTTTGGACGAAATGATATGATCGCCTGCATTGCGATGACAGCGGCCGGACAGATTGGGCTGCGGATTCCAGAGGATATCAAGGTGATCGGATTTGATGATTCCAGTATCAGCAGATTTTGTTCCCCGAAACTTTCTACTATCAGCTTGAAGCAGAAAGAGATTGCCAAGGCGACGGTAGAGATGATAACGCGTATGGTTGGCGGGGAACACGTAGAAGATGTTAATTTTGATACTACTTTAATTGAAAGAGAAAGTACAGCGGTTCGATGAACACAAAAGCGTGTTCTTTCTCTTTTCCGGGATATACACACGAGTGTAAAACCCCATTCTGTTTCAGGAACTTGCACAGGTTCATTAAAAAACTGTGAAAAAATATTTTTAAAAGAGAGGAAGGTATTACTATGAAAAAAAGAGCATTGGCACTGACAATGGCAACAGCCATGGTACTGACAACGGCTTGTTCTGGCGGCGGGGGAAGCCAAACAGACACGACAGCTGCAGCGGCTGCCGAGACAGCTGCAGATACCGAAGCGGCTGGCGGTGAAGAAGCGTCTGCCGGTACAGAAGCATCTGGGGAGCCGGTAACGATTCAGGTAGCAAACTATGCTCTTCTGGAGGCCGGCTACGATACATTCTGGGAGGGTGTTAAGACTGGCTTTGAGGAAAAATATCCCAATGTAACAATCGAGTGGGTTACAGCACCTTATGGTGATATTTTGAACCAGGTTATCAATATGGCAGGCGGCGGGGACCGCGTTGACTGTATCTTCAGTGAGATGATCTGGATTCCTTCATTAGTAGACGCCGGATTAGCGGCTCCTTTGGATGAGGTGCTGGATGAAGATTTCCTGAATGATTATTATCCCAATGTTCTGGAAGCTCACTCTGTAGACGGCAAGGTATACGGCGCTCCGCTGTACATTTCTCCATTCGTCCTGTTCTACAACAAAGATCTGTTTGAACAGGCTGGCCTGGACCCGGAGAATCCGCCTACGACTTATGATGAGCTGTTAGAGGTTGCTCCTAAGCTGGCGGCTCTTACCACTGAGGACGGCAACAAAGTGTATGCATTTGGACAGCCTACCGCTTCTGTAGCCGTGGTTGGTTCTTCTCTGCAGTCCTTTGCTATGAATTTCGGCGGGACTTTGTTTGATGAGAATAATCAGTTTAATGTTGACAATCAGGGCTTTACCGATGCTATGAACATGCTGCAGCAGCTGGATGAACTGGGATACAATCCCCAGAACACAAAACCGAAGGATCTGAGAAACCTGTTTGCATTAGGACAGCTGGCTATGTATTATGACAATACCTGGGGCTTTAACGGTGTAACCTCTATCAATCCGGAGGCGGCAAACTTTGCAGCAACCGCAATGCCGTTATCCGGCGGCAGCGGCGACGGCCAGGTTACTCTGCAGTCTCACTGCTTCGTGGCGGTTGACAACGGTGAGGCACAGCTTGAGGCAGTTAAGAATTTCATCCAGTATGTCATCTCCCCGGAAGTCCTGGAAGATTATCTGGCAAACATTGCTCCAGCCTATGCTGCTAAGGGAGCGATGGAGGATATGGATGCTATCGTCAATAATGAATTTTTACAGGGCGGCCAGGGCGCTATCGAAAAAGCAGTTCCGGTTTACCAGTTCCCGACCCTGAATGACTTTAACCTGGAGCTTTGTGCTCTTGGACAGGCAATCACAGTAGGAAAAGAGGATGTAGCAACTGCTATTGAAGGATTCAAGAGCAGTGTTCAGTCTATCCTTCCCTGACAAAAACGTGATTCGCAGATAACTGGCAATTATTTACAACTGCCGCCTCGAAATGAGGCGGCAGTTGCAACAGAGGAGATTTCAAAAAAGTCTGGAGGGGAAATATGGGAAAAAGTGATCAGATGAGAAGACCCAATGTTGTGTTTATTCTCACGGATGATCAGGGATATTGGTCCCTGGGATGTTACGGAAATGAAGAAATTCAGACGCCGAATCTGGACAGGCTGGCTGAACACGGCGTCCGTTTCGAAAATTTCTTCTGTGTCTCTCCGGTCTGTTCCCCGGCGCGCGCATCTCTGATGACGGGGAGAATTCCATCTCAGCACGGCGTTCACGACTACCTGTGCGGAGGGAACGGAGGAGCTGGGCAGACCGCAATTGAATATCTGAAAGGACAGAGAGGATATACCGATATTCTGGCAGAAAATGGATATACATGCGGGCTCAGTGGAAAATGGCATCTGGGGGACGGACTCCATCCCCAAAAGGGATTTTCCTTCTGGTACACTCATCAGAAAGGCGGCGGCCCGTATTACAATGCCCCAATGATCCGCGATGGAAAGCTGGTAGAGGAAAAGGGCTACATCACGGATGTGATTACGGATGAGGCGTTAAAGTTTATTGACAAAGAAAAGGGCAAAGACAATCCGTTTTATCTGAGCGTTCATTATACCGCGCCCCATTCCCCTTGGATTGGGTGTCATCCCAAAGAATATACGGATTTATATGAGAATTGCGAATTTAAAAGCTGCCCGCAGCGGGAAACGCCTCATCCATGGGCAAAAACCGATGTGCTGCCGGGCTACACGCAGCCGCGGGAGTGCCTGATCGGATATTTTGCGGCTGTCACGGCGATGGATGCGAATGTGGGCCGAATCCTTGATAAGCTGGAGAAAGATGGGCTGATGGATAACACGCTGATTATTTTTTCCAGTGACAATGGTTTTAACTGTGGTCATCATGGGATTTGGGGAAAGGGAAATGGAACCTTCCCCCTGAATATGTATGATTCTTCCGTTAAAGTCCCGCTGATCATCAGCCACAGGGGAGTTGTTCCGGAGGGCAGGGTATGCAGTGCTATGTGCAGCGGCTATGATTTCATGCCGACCCTTCTGGACTACCTGGGAATGGAAAATAGCGAGGCATCAAAACTTCCGGGAAAGAGTTTCCTGCCGGCTCTGCTGGGCAAAGAGGAAGATGTCCAGGGAGATGAAGCAGTAGTAGTTTTTGATGAGTATGGACCGGTGAGAATGATCCGGAGCCGGGAGTTTAAATATGTTCACCGCATCCCATTTGGGCCTGATGAATTTTATAATCTCAAGGAGGATCCGGGGGAAGACAGAAACCTCATGGACGAAGAGGAATACCAGCCTCTTATCCAGAAAATGAAGCGCCGGATGGATCAATGGTTCTTGACCTATGTGAATCCTGAAATTGACGGGGGAAGGGAACCGGTGCTTGGCGGAGGCCAGAAAGACCTGGCTGGTTTGTGGGGACCGGGCCTTCATGTGTACAACGAAAATAAATAAGAGACTATAGAGGGAGAGGAGGAGTCATTTTGAATAGGACAGGAACAAGAATTCTGGGAAAGAACAGGCACACAACGGATAAGCTCTTTTCATTAGCATTGCTGCTGCCTGCAATTTTTATTACATGCGCGTTTATCCTAGTTCCGATAGTTGACTCTATTTACAGGAGCTTTTTGGATTACAGGGTCAGAAATATTATCAATAATGAGCCGGGTGTTTGGAATAATTTCCAGAATTACCTCAATCTGTTTTCGAATGGAAAGCTGCTGCCTTCCATGAAAAATACACTGATATTCGTTTTCGGTGTGGTAATTGCCCAGTTTATTTTGGGTATGGCCCTGGCCCTGGTTCTAAATACCGGGATTAAGGGGTCCAGATTTATCAGAAGTATTATGATGGTTCCCTGGGTAGTGCCGACCCTGATTTCCGGTCTGGTCTGGATGTGGATGTTCCAGGCTCAGTACGGATTGGTAAAATACCTGGTAGACGTAGTAACAGGCGGAAGAGTAACCGATTTTGCAATCCTGAACAATCCTGCGACAGCTATGTTCGGTGTTTCCTGTGCAGCTCTCTGGAAGCAGATTCCTCTGGCTACCTTGCTTTTGCTGGCAGGTCTGGCCAATGTGCCGGATGACATGCTGGAAGCGGCGAAGATGGACGGTGCCAATGCGGTGCAGAGATTTTTCTTCATCACTCTGCCCTATATGAAGAGCGTAATCAAAGTTACTGTCACAATGTCCATTATTGAGAACTTTAAGCAGTTCCCTCTGTTCTGGACTATGACAGGCGGCGGCCCCAATAATTCTACCACTACTATGGCAATCCTGAGCTATAGAGAGGCGTTCGTCTCCAACAACTTCGGGTCCGGTGCCGCAGTTACAACAGTCTGGATGCTGATGATGGTTGTAGTCGTTTTCATTTTCAACCGTATTTTCAGAAATACAGATATGTAAAGAAAGGGGGAAACATCAATGAAGCGCAATCGTTTAAAAGGCAGTATCATCAAGTGGGCTGTGCTGGTAGTGATTCTCATCTTCCTGCTGTTCCCTCTGTTTTGGGTATTGATTACCTCATTTAAGACGAATATGGAGGCGTACAAATATCCGCCTACTTTTATCCCGCAGGAACCGACAGTAGAAAGCTATATCTCTCTGTTCACGGAAAATAACGAATTCTTTATCTACTACAAAAACAACTTTATTGTGGCCGGGAGCTGCGCTGTTTTGACAACTCTGATCGCGGTAATGGCCGGATACGCTCTGTCCCGATTCCATTTCCGCTGGAATCAGTGGATCGTGGCGGCGTTTACCTCAGCACAAATGTTCCCCATCATCAGCCGCCTGATCTCTCTGTACAAGCTGCTTGGTGATGTTAACCTGATCAATACCCGGGTGGGTCTGATCCTGGCAGTAATGGCGGCCCAGATTCCATTTACAATTATGCTGATGTCCAGTTTCTATGACGGTATTCCTCTTGAATTGGAGGAGGCGGCGACGGTTGACGGAGCAGGGCGTCTGCAGATTCTGTTCCGGGTGGTTGCTCCTCTGGTAAAGCCCGGTATGCTGGCCGTAGGAATTTACTCATTCCTGCTTTCCTGGGATGATTATCTCCATGCATCTACCTTAATTCAGACAGATTCTTTAAGAACTCTTTCCGTAGGTATTGCACTCAGATACTTAGGTGAGTTATCATATGATTGGTCCTTGATCAACACGATATCGATTGTCGGGACACTCCCGATGGTGATATTATTCTTCTTCTTCCAGAAATATATGGTAAAAGGTCTGGTTGCGGGAGCAGTAAAAGGGTAAGGAGGAATAGAAAGAGTATGTTGACAACGAGCAAAGAAATGCTGCTGGATGCGGCGAAAAATGGTTATGCAGTTCCAGCCATTAACACTCAGGGAGGAAATTATGACATTATCTGGGCCATCTGCAAAGCTGCAGACGATCTGAGATCCCCGGTTATGCTGGCTCACTATGTCAGCACAGGTGCATATTCCGGCCATGATTGGTTTGTGAATGTCTGCAAGTGGTGCGCTAACAAAGTGTCTGTGCCGGTAGCGATTCATCTGGATCACGGCGACGGCTTTGAGATCTGCATGGAAGCGCTGAAACTGGGCTTCACATCTGTGATGATTGACGGCTCTACAAAACCCATTGAGGAAAATGCCGCTATGACCAATGAAGTCTTAAAGGTGGCAAAATGCTTCGGTGTCCCGGTTGAGGCTGAGATCGGCGAGCTTTTGAGACTGGATAACATGGGCGCTGTTATGGAAAATAAAAATATAGTGGATCCTGAAGAGGTGAGAAGATTCTTGACTCTGTGCCAGCCGGATTCTCTGGCAATCGGAATTGGAAATGCCCATGGATATTATAAAGGCGAGCCGGATATCCATCTGGAGGTCCTGGAGGCGGTAAAGAAATTTACTGATATCCCGCTGGTTCTCCACGGCTGTACCGGTATGAAGGAAGAAATTATCAAAGATGCGATTAAATTAGGCGTAGCTAAGATCAACTTTGGCACAGAGATTCGGTATAAATATGTAGAGCACTATGAAGAGGGCTTGAGGACATTGAATCACCAGGGACATTCTTGGAAACTGTCACAGTTTGCTAATGAAAAACTTCAGGAAGATGTCAGAAAGATTATCCGCTTAGCGGGATCCGAAGGAAGAGTAAAGTAAACTAAGAAAGAGGGATAAGACATGAAAAACAGTGAACTTACATATAAGGAGATATATGGCCAGCCGGCCTCTTTCCAGGCAATCAACGATACCTTGGAGGATATTTATAAAGTATTGGACGAGGTATTTCAAGAAGAGTACGATGAGCTGATTTTTACAGGCTGCGGGACTTCTCTGTATTTGGCCCAGTCAGCAGCTCATGCATTTGCCACCTGCACGAAGATTCCTGCCAAGGGAATGTGCTGCTCTGAGCTGTACTATTTCCCGGAGACTTATGTTGGAAAGGGAAAGAAAGTGCTGGTACTTCCGATCACCAGGAAGAGCTACACCACAGAAGTCAGAATGGCGATTGATAAAGTGAGAAGCTACCCCGGAGTAAAGAGCCTGGCCATCACCTGTGACCCGGACAGCGCGAAATACAATGATTATATGATCTTGTCTCCGGAAACCGCCGAGGACAGTGTGATTATGACCCGCTCCTTTACCAGCATGATCTATCTGTCTGTGATCCTGGCATACTATGCAGGGGGACAGAAAGAAAAAATCGAGGCTATGAAGAATTATGCGGCAGAGTCTGAAGAATTCTTAAAGGCTACCGATGCTATGGCAAAGAAGATTGTGGAGGAGCATCCCGACTTAAATCTGTACATCACTCTGGGCCAGGGCATCAACTACGGCATTGCCAATGAGTGCATGAACAAGATGAAAGAGATGAGCCTCAGCAATTCTGAAGGCTACTACAGTCTGGAGTACCGTCACGGCCCGATGAGCCTGGTAGACGACAAGACTATGATCATCCTGCTGGGAAATGAAGTTACCGTGGACGGAGATGCAAAGCTGATGACTCAGATGAAGAGCTATGGCGCTACTATTCTGGCTATCGGAAACAATGCATCCAAAGATTTTACAGATGTAGACTATACGATGGATATGCCTTACGGCTATGACAGCCTGCAGAATGCAGCCATGATTGGCTTCATCGGCCAGATGATGGGCTACTACATCGCGGAGAAGAAGAACCTGAACGCGGACACTCCAAGACACCTGTCCCAGGCGATTGTAATTAAATAATAGTTTGACAATCCTCCATCTCTATGATATGATAATTAGGCATATGTCAACGCCGGGACGCAGTCTGCCGGAAGACTCCAACCGCAGACTTGGTTTACGGTAAGAATAGATTTAAGGAGGATGTTTACTATGATTTCTAAGGAAAAGAAAGCAGCAATTATCGCAGAATATGGCAGAAAGCCTGGCGACACCGGTTCACCGGAAGTTCAGATCGCTATCCTGACAGCAAGGATCACCGAGCTGACCGAGCACTTAAAGAGCAATCCCAAGGATCACCATTCCAGAAGAGGTCTTCTGATGATGGTTGGTCAGAGGAGAGGTCTGCTTGATTACTTAAAGAAGACAAACCTGGAAGGATACCGTGCGCTGATCGAGAAGCTGGGCATCAGAAAGTAATTTCGCTTATCTTAGGGTGGAGACTTGTCTCCGCCCTATACTTGTACCATAGGAAACTTTATTTTCCTTCGGGGAAGAAACGTGAAACGATTTTTTGGCAGAAGAGATATACCGAGACCGCTGACGTATACGCGGGTGCCGCGTACAGGTCAGTAGTTTCGGGATCTCCTGCCGGCAAAATAGATATTTAGTGAAAAGGAGACAAGCTATGTACAAGAGTTTCAGTATGGAATTGGCAGGCCGTACCCTGACAGTGGATGTGGGCAGAGTGGCGGCCCAGGCAAACGGTGCGGCATTTATGCACTATGGCGACACCGTAGTTCTCTCTACCGCAACGGCGTCCGAAAAGCCCAGGGAGGGGATCGATTTCTTCCCTCTCAGTGTGGAATTTGAAGAAAAGATGTATGCGGTTGGAAAGATCCCAGGAGGGTTTAATAAGAGAGAGGGGAAGGCTTCTGAAAATGCGATATTAACCTCCCGCGTTATCGACCGCCCTATGCGGCCGCTGTTCCCCAAGGACTACCGCAATGACGTGACTTTGAACAATCTGGTCATGTCTGTTGATCCGGACTGCAGCCCGGAACTGACAGCCATGTTAGGATCCGCTATTGCAGCCAGCATCTCCGATATTCCCTTTGACGGCCCCTGCGCCATGACTCAGATAGGGCTGATTGACGGGGAATTCATTGTAAATCCAACCTCAGACCAGAAACGGGTATCTGAGATGGCCCTGACGGTTGCCTCCACCAGAGAGAAGGTCATTATGATTGAGGCCGGGGCGAAGGAAGTTCCGGAACAGACGATGATCGATGCAATCTTTAAGGCCCATGAAGTGAACCAGGAGATTATTCAATTTATCGATACTATTGTGGCAGAATGTGGAAAGCCCAAACATTCTTATGAGAGCTATGCGGTTCCGGAGGAACTGTTTGAGGCGATCAAGGAGATCGTTCCGCCTGAGGAAATGGAGGAAGCGGTCTTTACAGACGAAAAACAGAAAAGAGAAGAGAATATCCGCGTCATCACCGAGCGCTTGGAGGAGGCCTTCGCTGACAATGAGGAATGGCTGGCTAAGCTGGGCGATGCGATCTACCAGTATGAGAAGAAGACGGTTCGGAAGATGATTCTGAAAGATCACAAGCGTCCGGACGGCCGTGGAATCAAGGAAATCCGCCCGCTGGCAGCAGAGATCGATCTTCTTCCCAGAGTTCACGGCTCCGGCATGTTTACCCGTGGACAGACTCAGATTCTCAATGCCTGCACCCTTGCGCCTCTGTCAGAAGCTCAGAGGCTGGATGGCCTGGATGAGAACGAGACTACCAAGAGATATATGCACCATTATAACTTCCCGTCCTACTCAGTAGGTGAGACGAAGCCGTCCAGAGGCCCGGGGCGCCGTGAGATCGGTCACGGAGCGCTGGCAGAGAGAGCTTTGGTTCCGGTGCTGCCCAGTGAGGAGGAATTCCCTTACGCGATCCGTACAGTCTCCGAGACAATGGAATCCAATGGTTCCACTTCTCAGGCGAGCATCTGTGCTTCTACCCTTTCCCTGATGGCTGCTGGCGTGCCCATCAAAACTATGGTGGCGGGAATCTCCTGCGGCCTGGTGACCGGAGAAACGGACGATGATTATATTGTCCTGACGGATATCCAGGGCCTGGAAGATTTCTTCGGCGACATGGACTTTAAGGTAGGCGGTACTCACAAGGGAATCACCGCAATCCAGATGGATATTAAAATCCATGGTCTGACCCGCCCGATTATCGAGGAGGCTATCGCACGCTGCCGCGAGGCAAGACTGTATATCATGGATGAAGTGATGGCTCCGGTTATCTCCGAGCCTAGAAAGACTCTGAGCAAATATGCTCCCAAAATCAAACAGATTACCATTGATCCCCAGAAGATCGGCGATGTGGTCGGCAAGCAGGGCAAGGTGATCAATAAGATTATCGAGGAGACCGGCGTAAAGATTGATATTGATGACAGCGGTGCAGTCAACGTATGCGGGACAGATGCAGCCATGATTGATAAGGCAATTTCTATCATTGAGAGCATTGTCACTGACATTGAGCCTGGCATGATCTTTACCGGAAAGGTAGCCCGCATTATGAACTTTGGTGCTTTTGTAGAGCTGGCACCAAATAAAGACGGTATGATCCATATTTCCAAATTGTCAGACCGCCGGGTTGGCAAGGTAGAAGATGTTGTCAATATCGGCGATGAAGTTACAGTAAAAGTAATCGAGGTAGACAAGATGGGCAGGATCAATTTGAGCATGCGCCCCAGTGATCTTGCAAAAAAAGAGGATACGAAAGCGAAAAAGACAGAAGACGCAGAGTAAACTTTTTGAAATGGGATGTTGCAGAATTAACGTTCTTGGGCGCTGCAAATGCAGCGCTGAGAATTTTAGTGTGCAGCATCCCGTTTTGTTTCATATCAAGAGGACAGAAAATGAGAAAAAAGAGAATTTGTGCAATAGGAATTGGATGCTTGATAAGTATGGCTGTCCCAGGGGCAGCAGTGTTTGCAGATGCCCCTCTTCCTTCTATGGAGGCGCCGGGCGGGGAGGGCAGTGCCCCGGCAGAAGAGAGCAGTTCTTCTTCTGCTGAGGGGACGGAAGCACCAAGTGAAAGAGAGGAGCCTGCTGGCCCTGGGGAAGGGGCAGCGGCAGCGGGTGGAACCACTATTATCCGCGACAGCCAGTCCCGAACTGACTATTCTGAGATCGGCCCGGGGATTGGCCTGGACAAGAATGCCGAAAGTCAGAATCAAGAAAATGCCGGGACGGATTTTACCACCCTGACGGTATCTGATCCGGTGATAAAACCTGCAGAGAAATACTCGTACGAGCAGATGAAGACAGATATAGAAGCCCTGAAAAACCGTTACGGGACTGCTCATATGACAGTAAATACCATCGGCACATCTGCAGACGGACGGGAGATCTATGATATTATCATCGGCAACGCCAATGCCGGAAAGCATGTCCTGATACAGGGTGCTATGCATGCCAGGGAATATATGAATCCCCTGCTGATGATGAAACAGATAGAAGATGCCCTGGCATTTTATGATACAGGCAGCTATAATGGGAGAAATCTGTCTGATTTGCTGAATCAGGTGGCTGTACATTTTGTCCCTATGTCGAATCCGGATGGGGTTGCCTTGAGCCAGTTCGGCCTGGATGCGATCCAGTCAGCCGATCTGAGGGACAGGATTCAGAACTGTTATGCTTCTGATACGGCTGCAGGGCGCACAAGCCTGGACTTTGATACCTATCTGACCCGCTGGAAGGCTAACGCAAGGGGTGTGGATCTGAATTATAATTTTGACGCTCTCTGGAATAATGCCTCCAGTACCTGGCTGCTTCCTTCTTCTTCGGGCTATAAAGGCATCGGTCCCGCCTCGGAGCCGGAGGCTCAGGCGCTGGTCAATCTGATCAACAATGGCTGTACCTGGGTTGCTGTGCTGAATTACCATTCCATGGGAAATGTAATCTACTGGGATATTGAGGGAAATCAGGTAAAGGCCAAGTCCCAGCACCTGGCTCAGCTGATGTCAGCGGCTACCGGCGGCTATCAGATGCTCTACAGCGGAGGGGGAGGCGGCTTTAAAGACTGGCTCCAGCTGAAAGACAATCCGGTGCCCAGCATCACCATTGAGACAGGAAAGGTAGACTGCCCGATGCCGCTGTCGGAATTTGAAAATGTGTGGGCACAGAATCGGGCGGGGTGGGCTCTGGCCGCAGATTTCGCCCTTCTGTATTAAGGAGAAGCAATGTTAGAGGTCTCAGAGATTTTTAAAAGATACCGGAAAAAAGAGGTTTTATCCGGCGTATCGTTCCAGGCGGCCCCAGGCGAATGTATCGGAATCGTCGGAGGAAATGGATGTGGGAAGACGACCTTGCTGGCGATCCTCGCCGGGGCTAGAAAAGCAGACAAGGGGAGTCTGAAAGTGGATGGTCAGGAAATCCTGGGACACCCGGCGCTTCAGGCGGAAAAGATTGCTTACGTCCCGCAGGAGAACCCGTTTATGGAAGAGCTGTCCGTGAAAGATAACCTGAGCTTGTGGTATAAAGGAAATCAGGCGGCTATGAAACGGGATCTGGAATGTGGTCCCGCGGCCATGCTGGGGGTTTCCGATTTCCTTCGCGTTCGCGTAGGCAAGCTGTCTGGAGGAATGAAAAAACGCCTTTCCATCGCCTCGGCTCTGGCGGGGCAGGAACAGATTCTGATTATGGACGAGCCAGGAGCGGCCCTGGATCTAGTGTGCAAAGAAGTCATAAGGGATTACCTGAGAGAATACTTAAAAAGAGGCGGTACGGTTCTGCTGTCTTCCCACGAGATGGAAGAACTGGCGATCTGTACCCGGCTGCTGGTATTAAAAGATGGGAAGGTCAGGGAGACTCCGGCCGGCCTGACGGCAAAGGAGCTGGCGGCTCAGTTCTAAAAAGAAAGGGGAGAATGTCTATGAAATGGAAAAAAGGGGTTGTGATCGGTGTAGCGGCTGCTGCGGCAGTGGCGGCCGGTGTGGGAATTGCGGCAGTCAACCGCAAAGATCCCAAGACGATTGTTATAGATGCTTTTAAGGGTGTGTATGCATCCGAGAATGTCGACCCGGCAGAGGAGATCTTCGGCTTTAGCCAGTTGATGGAGCAATGGGAGGAGACTGGAGGGGAACTGGGATTGGAACTCTCCCTATCTGGAAGCTCTGACGCGGCGGTATTTGGCCCGCTGGTGGGGAGCGGTATCAGCATTGAGGCAAAGAGCGATGCGGTTGCTGGAAAATTCCGTGAGGATCTGGGAATCCAATATGGAGGAATGGATCTGGCCAGCCTTCAGATCTATGGGGATGACACGTACCTGAAGGCAGCTATACCGGAGCTTTCCAGCAAAGTGTTTTCATTGAATTACGCAGACGGGCTGGCAGACCAGCTGGCTGCGTCGCCGTTGGTTCAGTCTTCCGGCATCACGATCACGGAGGAAGATAAGCAGCTGATTGATGATTACGTTGACTATATGTCAAAGCTGTACAGCACTGACAGCGATGCCTTTGATTTGGAAGGACTCTGGAACCGTTACAAGGAGGGGAGTCAGGCAATGAATGACTTTAAGGCGGCCATGACGGTGACGGAATCGGATTCTCTAACTTTTCTCTACAATGGCCAGGAGCGTTCCTGCACAGGCTATGATGTTGTACTCCCAAAGGATGCGCTGATCAGCTTTTTCAGGACGACCTCGGAATTCTTTTTGTCGGATGAGACCTTTCAAAACGATATGTCCGAATATATGGAATTGATGGAGAGGATCAATGAGGCAGGTATATCGGATTCCCAGGCCGGCCAGGAGACCTCCGATCCGGTATCTGCGGCCGCCAGTCTCTGGGAAGAGATGAGCCAGGGGGCAGATGAGACGGTGGACGCCCTGGAAAAGGCCCTGACAGGGGACATAGCTTTGAAAGTCTATGTGGACAGGAGCGGCAATCTGGTGTCTGCTGAGGGAAATGCAGACTTTCTGGTTGAGGAGGACAGCACCCTCAATGTGGCGGCAAGTGTCCGGTTGGAGGGCGGAACTTACCCGACAGAGAATCTGAAGGCATCCTTGGCCCTTGCCGACGGTACGGATACGGTGACGCTTGATCTGAATAAAGCCGGAGAGTATACAGATGCGGCCTGGAACAGCTCTTGGGATCTGACGATGGGCAGCCAGGACGCCAGCGAAGCATTTGGGCTGAGCTTCCAGAGCAGGTACAGCCGGGAGGAGCGCGATCTGTCCCTTGTACTCACCCCTTCTTCGAATGGAGAATCCTTTTCGGTTACGATCGATGGTATGATTGACGAACTGGAGAAGGGTAAGAATATCCACTATACGGCAGACTCGGTGAAAGTAGAATTGGCAGACGGATTCAGTGTGGAGTTAGCCGGGGAAGTCTATATGAGAATGCTGAGCGGTGAGGTGACTCCTCCAGATGGGACGGAGATGGATGTCATTGCGGCGGCCGAGGATGACTGGACTCAGGTTGGCAATGAGATAGCCATGAATCTGCTTAGTATCCTTTCCAGTTTGGGAGCTGGATTATCATAAGCAGGAGGAACCATGGGGACATTTTGGGTCTATTTAAAATTGGAACTGAAAAGAGCTGCGAGGTTCCTTCCCTGGTCGGTTTTAGGGGCAGCTGCCCTGGCAGGTTTGCTTGGGGCGGCTGCCCTTTTGGCCTCTCAGATATTGGATGGGAGCCGTGAGATTGCCAGACTTCAGGTGGGAGTCGTTTTGCCGGATAATGATCGGGCAGCAAGACAGGCGGTTTCTATGCTGGGATCCCTGGACAGCGTGGAGAGTATCTGTGATTTTGTCTATGTCGGGCAGGAGGAAGGGATCGCACAGACAGAATCTGGAGAGCTGGACTGTCTGATGGCGGTACCGGAAAATTTTGTTGGAAGTATCATGGATGGAACCAATGAGCCGGTTACCATCCTGTTTGCTGGACAATTGGGGCTGGAAGAGAGGATCTTTCAGGAACTGACGAAGGCCGGGGCGGGAATTCTGGGCAGCGCCCAGGCGGGGATCTATGCCGCCGACCGGTATTGTATATTATTGGGAACCCCTGAAACAATTTCTGCTGCAGAGAAGTGGCTTAATGAGCGCTACCTGTCCTACAGCCTGAACCGCAGTGTATATTTTCAGAACCGCCGGGTATCGGCCTTTGGAGAAGTATCGGGGCTCTGTCATTATGGTGCGGCCGCTGCGGCCTTTTGTCTGCTGTTGTCCGGAATTCCTGCTGCGGGGCTGTTTCGCCGGGAAAGCCCGGCGCTGAGAGAAAAGCTGGGCCTGTTGGGAATTGGACGGGTCAGCCAGACTGCAGGAGCAGTTATCGGCATGTGGCTGCTTTTAGTTTTGTCTGCGGCTGCCGCAGCATTGGCAGTTTTTGCTGTATCTGCGGCTGCAGGATTGGACTGGTGGGATGAATTTGCAGAGATTCTGCGGGAAAATGCCAGGAGGACGGCCGGCAGCCGTCTGGTTCTGCTGGCGGTGCTGCCCTTTACGGCAGCTGCCTGGATTGCCCTGTGCTACCGGGCAGCGGGGGCTGGAATCGGAGGCATGATGGCCTTGTTCGGGCTGACTGCCGGGATGATGTTTTTCTCTGGAGGTTTTCTGCCGGAAGTGTTTCTGCCGGAGAGCTTTCGGCGGATCGCTGAATTTTTGCCGACAACGATATTGATGGATGGGATCAAAAGATTTTTCCTGCCTGGGGAGGCGTGGAGAAATGTGTTTTCCACGGTATTGACGGGTGCCATTGCCTTTGCGTTGTCCTGTATTGGAAAGGGGGAGGGGCGATGAGACAAATGAGAATCTGGTTCTGGCTGTCAATCAAGCGGTGGCTGCACCATCCGGGCTTCACAGCCCTGCTCCTTCTGATCCCCATTTTGATGGCAGGAATACAGAGCCTTGAGCCGGAGGAAACAGAGAAAATCACCATCGGAGTCTGGGCCGAGGGGGATGGCTTAGACTGGAAGACGGCACAGGAACTGGCCTCCTGGGATGGAATGTTTCAGTTTGTCCTTTATTCTTCGGAAGAGGAAGCCAGGGAGGCGGTGGAAACCAGAAAGGCGGAATGCGCTTACCTGTTTCCTGCGGATCTGCAGGAAAAACTGTCGAGTGGGGACTACAGAAGGTGTATTACGGTCTATACGGCCCCGTCCACAATCCTGGAACCTCTGACAGAGGAGATTGTCTTTTCAGCTCTGTCAAGCCAGTATGATGCCATCCTCCTGGAAGAGTATGCGGATCAGGAAGAGGCGCTTGGGGAGTTGGGGGAAACTGGGAAAAAACAGCTTAGGGAGCTGTATGAGACGTACAGGACGGATGGAAGTACATTTCAATTCGAATACGTTTCTCTGGACAAGTATGCAGAGAAAGCGAAAATGCCGGAAGGAGGGACAGAATCCGGCACTGGACAGGCCGGAAGCAGTGTGTTTCCGGTTCGAGGCATGACGGCAGTATTTGTTTTTCTGGCAGCATTTTTTGCAGCCTGCAGTATAGGGCAGGATGAGAGAAGAGGGCTATTTGCAGCCCTCCCCGCTGCAGTTCGTCCCCTGTGCCAGTGGGCAGCACTGGCCGCCCCGGTTGCTTTGGCGGCGCTGTCCTCCCTGGCTGCCCTGGGGGCGGCGGGAGAGTGGACGGAGACCCTTTCCGAGCTGGGGGCTATGGCAGCTTACGCACTCATTTCTGCCACCTGCGGGGAAATCGCCAGAAGGATTGTGAGGAAGCCTCAGGTGCTGGCGGCGCTCATCCCGGTTACGGCTCTGGTTTTGCTGGTGATATGCCCAGTCTTTTTCGATGCAGGCAGATGGATAGAAGAGGCGGGGATGATCCGGAAGATACTTCCGACGGCATGGTATCTGAGCTGGTTTTAAAAAGACGAAAAAAGATGCAGACAGACCGCAGAGGCGGCTGACTGCATCTTTTTTTACTGATGATCCAGAAATAAGGACAAGCTCACAGACTCTTATAAAATTTCGGAAGCAATCTGGCTGGCCAGGTCTTCGATCTGGGTAATCTGATCATCTTTGAGAGCTGACTTGACACTGATGGAGGTCTCCATTACTGTAATATTTTTCATGGTCTCCAGGATGGCACGCATCTGTTTAGCTGAGGTGCTGGCCCAGGAACCGTTCTCAATTAGAGCTACCGTACGGTTCTGGAGATTCAGAGCCTTCATATCCAGGAGTACATGTTCCATTGCAGGGTAGAGGCCGGCATTATAAGTGGGGCTGGCCAGAACAATGTGGCTTACTCGGAACGCTTCTGCGATGGCCTGAGATACATGGGTGGAGGAAACATCATAGACGGCAATATGTTTCACACCTTTTTCTGCCAGAGCGCAGGCTAGGACGTTGGCGGCATTTTCTGTATTTCCATACATAGAACCATACAGGATGACAACACCCCGATCTTCAGGGGTATAAGTGCTCCAATGCTGGTATTTGTCCAGAAGATAAGGAATATTGGAGCGCCATACAGGGCCGTGGAGCGGGCAGATAATCTGAATATCCAGAGCACCCAGCTTTTTTAAAGCGGCCTGAACCTGAGGGCCATACTTTCCTACAATATTTGTGTAGTACCGTCTGGCATCGGAGATCCAGTCTCGGTCAAAATCGATTTCGTCATCAAAAATGTTGCCGTTCAGAGCGCCAAAGGTTCCAAATGCGTCTGCGGAGAAGAGAATTTTTTCGGAGGATTCATATGCCACCATAACCTCCGGCCAATGAACCATAGGCGCCATGGCAAAATTCAGAGTGTGGGCTCCCAGGTTCAGACTGTCCCCCTCTTTTACAAGAATGGAGCGGGAATCCAGGTCCGGGATCGTGTAGAACTGCTTCATAATCTGGAATGTCTTCTGATTTCCAACTACTTGAGCGTTCGGGTAGAGGGACAGGATTTCTGCAATCCCGGAGCAGTGATCGGGCTCCATATGATTGACAATCAAATAATCAAGATCCCGGCCGCCTAATACATGGGCGATATTCTCCAGAAACTGGGTGCGGATAGAAGGGTCTGCCGTATCCAGCAGGGCAGTCTTCTCGTCCATAATTATGTAGGAATTGTAAGAGACTCCCCGCGGAATCGGGAATAAATTTTCGAAAAGAGCCAGCCGGCGGTCGCTTCCGCCGACCCAATGAATGGAATCAGTTACTTTTCTGGTGCAGTACATGGAAAGTTCCACCTTTCTATTTAATAGTATACAGTTCTCCATAAACAGGCAGCATTTGCGCTGCTGGTCATGGTTAGTTGCAAACAACTTTTCCAAATTCTACATTATACTATAAATACAAAAAAAAGTCATCCCCTTTTATAAAAATCGCGGGAAAAGATTTCGCGGCAGACATCTGCCGCCGCGGGCCATACTTCCCTTGAAATGCCGCGGCTTCTATGGTAGAATGAGGAAGATAATCAAATGATAATAATACCAAGCCCATGGGCTGTTAAGACAAGGAGGATCCCTGATGATCAAGCAATTAATAGAAAAGATTCAGAAGACAAAGGCGCCGGTCTGCATCGGTTTGGACCCCATGCTGTCCTATCTCCCGGAGCATTTGCTGAAGAAAGCATTTTCCGAGTACGGCGAGACGCTGGAGGGCGCTGCCGAGGCGATCTGGCAGTTTAACAAAGAGATTGTGGACGCCACATGGGATCTGATACCAGCGGTGAAGCCGCAGATCGCAATGTATGAGCAGTTTGGCATTGAGGGGCTGAAAGCATACAAGAAGACCATAGACTATTGCCAGGCAAAGGGGCTTTTGGTAATCGGGGATGCCAAGAGGGGAGATATCGGATCTACTTCCGCGGCATATGCAGCTGCCCATATCGGTAAAGTAAAAGTGGGAAGCAATACGTTTTCAGGATTTGGCACCGATTTTCTGACGGTGAATCCCTATTTCGGCACAGATGGAGTGAAGCCTTTTGTGGACGTCTGCAATGAAAATGATAAGGGCCTGTTCATCCTGGTGAAGACATCCAATCCTTCCAGCGGGGAGTTTCAGGATAGGCTGGCAGACGGCCGGCCTGTCTATGAGCTGGTGGCAGAAAAGGTAGTAGAGTGGGGAGAGAGCTCCATGGACGGAGACTACAGCAATGTGGGAGCTGTTGTGGGAGCAACCTATCCAGAGATGAGCCGGGTTCTGAGAAAGCTGATGCCGAAAACGTATTTCCTGGTACCGGGCTACGGCGCTCAAGGGGGAACTGCTCAGGATTTGAAAGATTGCTTTAATGAGGATGGGCTCGGAGCGATCGTAAATTCTTCCAGAGGGATCATTGCCGCCTACAAGAAGGCACCATATGACAAATTTGGACCAGAACATTTTGCGGATGCATCCAGGCAGGCGGTCATCGATATGATCAGCGATATCAACAGCGTACTGTAATCCCTTTCGGGAAAATAGAAAATCAACAGGAGGCACACATGGCGCAGGTAAAAGTGACAGCGGCAGTGGCAGGCCAGGAAAGGCTGGCTGAAGGGATCTACAGCATGTGGATCAAGGAGGAGACGATCGCGTCTCAGGCGCGTCCGGGACAGTTTGTTTCGTTATATTCAAAAGATGGGGCCAGGCTTCTGCCGCGGCCTATCAGTCTGTGTGAGATTGACCGGGAGCAGGGCAAGATCCGCCTGGTATACCGGATTGCCGGAGCTGGGACCGAGGAATTTTCCCATTGCCAGGCAGGGGATTCTATCGAGGTTATGGGACCTCTGGGAAATGGATTTCCCATGGACGGCTTAGAGGGAAAGAGAGCATTTCTGGTCGGCGGAGGCATCGGAATTCCGCCGATGCTGGAGTTGGCAAAGGAACTTCCGTGTGAGGTTCAGGCCGTCCTGGGCTACAGGGATGGAACTCTGTTCTTGGAAAAAGAGTTTCAGGCGGCCGGCTCCGTCTATATTGCTACAGAGGACGGCAGTGCGGGGACAAAGGGAAATGTCCTGGATGCCATCAGAGAAAATGGATTAAAAGCTGATATTATCTTCGCCTGCGGCCCCACTCCGATGTTAAAGGCGCTGAAGGCTTACGCTCTGGAAGCGGGGATTCCCTGCTATATCTCTCTGGAGGAGAGGATGGCCTGCGGGATAGGGGCATGCTTGGCCTGCGTCTGCCAATCGAAGGAGACAGACAGCCATTCTCATGTCCACAATAAGAGGGTCTGCAAGGACGGCCCTGTTTTTGCTGCAGAGGAGGTGGAGCTTTGATGAATACGAAAGTCACTCTGGCAGGCGTGGAATTAAAGAACCCGGTGATGACAGCGTCCGGCACTTTTGGCTCCGGCGCAGAATACGGGGAGATGGTGGATCTCAATAACTTGGGAGCAGTTGTGACCAAGGGGGTGGCAAATGTACCCTGGCCGGGAAATCCGACCCCCAGGATCGCTGAAACCTGGGGCGGCATGCTCAACGCCATTGGCCTTCAGAATCCGGGGATTGATGTGTTTATAGAAAGGGATATTCCATTTCTCAGGCAGTACGAGACTAAGATCATCGTCAATGTCTGCGGCAAGACCGCAGAGGACTATGTGGATGTGGTGGAGCGGCTGTCAGACCAGCCGGTTGATCTTTTGGAGATCAATATTTCCTGCCCAAATGTAAAGGAAGGCGGCATTGCCTTCGGACAAGATCCCAAAGCGGTGGAAGCCATTACGCGGGAGGTTAAAAAGCATGCAAAACAGCCGGTGATTATGAAACTGAGCCCCAACGTGACGGATATTACAGTAATGGCTAAGGCGGCTGAGGCGGGAGGAGCAGATGCTCTGTCTCTGATCAATACCCTGACCGGAATGAAGATTGATATCCATAAAAGAACCTTTGCCTTGGCCAACAAGACCGGCGGCATGTCAGGCCCCGCTGTAAAGCCTGTGGCGGTGAGGATGGTATATCAGGTTGCCCAGGCGGTGAAGCTGCCGATTATTGGGATGGGCGGCATAATGAATGCCGATGACGCTATAGAATTTATCCTGGCGGGAGCCACTGCAGTTTCAGTGGGGACTGCCAATTTCCATGACCCCTATGCCACAGAAAAAGTGGTGAAGGGAATTGAAGAGTATATGGAGAAATATCAGATAGAAGATATCAGCTCCTTGATTGGGGCAGTGAGATAGGAGGTTTCTGGTTAAAGATGGAACAGTACAAACAGGAATTTATTGAATTTATGGTAGAAAGCAATGTCCTGAAATTTGGGGACTTTACATTAAAGAGCGGAAGGAAATCCCCTTTCTTTATGAATGCTGGGGCGTATGTTACGGGAACCCAGCTCCGCAGACTGGGAGAATACTATGCAAAAGCGATCCACGATAATTATGGGCTGGATTTTGATATCCTGTTTGGGCCGGCTTACAAGGGAATTCCGCTGTCTGTGGCCACGGCTATGGCTATCAGTGAACTGTATGGCAAAGATGTAAAATACTGCTCCAACCGCAAGGAGGCGAAGGATCACGGTGATGCCGGGATTCTGCTGGGAAGCCCTATCAAGGACGGGGACAGAGTTGTGATTATTGAGGATGTGACCACTTCGGGAAAGTCCATCGAGGAGACATTCCCGATTCTGAGGGCCCAGGGCAACATTGAAATCAAAGGCTTGATCGTTTCCCTCAACCGCATGGAGAGAGGAAAGGGAGAGAAGAGTGCGCTGGAGGAGATCAGAGATCTCTATGGGTTCCCTACAGCAGCCATCGTCAATATGCAGGAAGTAACAGAGTACCTGTATAACCGGGAACACAACGGCAAGATTGTTATTGATGATGCAATCAAGGCAGCAATCGATGCTTATTATGAGCAGTACGGAGCCAGGTAATGGAAATTTGAGAAAGGCGGAGCTTATGGAGAAAGTTTATAAGACCATGAGAAATGTGGGAGCTGGGAATATTGCGATCGGGATCCTGATTGCAGTGACTGGACTTGCGGTAGGCATTGTGGCAATCATCAACGGCGCCCTGCTGCTGAAAGGGAAATCGGAAATTGAGTTTTAATCGGAGAAGCCATGATTAGAAATACGACAAAGAATCAGAAGCTGGGCTGGCTGCTATTTGTGGCATACCTGCTCCTGCTGGTTTATTTTCTGTTCTTTGCGGAAGAATTTGGGCGAACCAGCCGGCCTCAGGATACTTATGCCTACAACCTGGAGCCATTGAAAGAAATTCGCCGGTTCTGGGTCTACCGCGGCACGGTGGGAATTCGGAGTTTCCTGCTGAATGTGGTGGGAAATGTGGTCGGCTTTATGCCGGGAGGCTTTTTTCTCCCCATAGTCAGCCGCAGGAGTAAGAAATGGTACAATACCCTCCTGATCAGTTTTGGTTTCAGCTTGAGCGTGGAGACCGTGCAGCTGGTTTTTAAAGTGGGGAGCTTTGATGTAGACGACATTATTCTGAACGTAACAGGGGCTGTCATAGGGTATATCCTCTATCAGATCGTGCAGAAGGCGAGGAGTTGGCATCGTGAGAAGAAGAAACAGAAACGGACAAGAAGTGCATAAAAAGGTTTCCTATATCCGGAAGCCTTTTGCTAGACGAAGTAAGTGGTCCCTGGGGCTTTGCGCCGCAGGGCTGCTTTTATTTGCCGGAGCGATTTTTCTTGCAGTTAGAGAGCAGGGGCAGAGCGGGATGTATGTGGGAGCTTTGGGCTTCTCCAGTATCGTTTTTTCTGTCCTGGGACTCTGGTACAGCTTCCGGGCATTTTTAGAAAAAGAGAAAAATTACATACTGGCCAGGATCAGCGTATCGGTGAGCGGCCTTCTGGTGATCCTCTGGGCAGTTATGATTATAATAGGAATAAGGAGCTGATGATAATGGATTACAGAATCCTTTGGAGGCAGGACAATGAAGAGGTGCTGGAGCGCTGGAGGCTTTCCATTGAAAGAATCCGGCAGATTCCGGAAGAGCACTGTGTAAAAGAACCCTTTGACGGTTACTTTTCATTTGTCGCCTCTTTTATTTTAAAGATTGGAAAATTGGCAGAGGAATTGGGGGCAGTCCCGGATCCGGAAGCCCAGGCAGCGGAGGCAGAGCTGCCGGACATGTTTGCGGAAAAGAGCCTGGACGAGCTGGCAGCAGAGAATCAGACTCTGTACGAAGATATTCTCCCTGAACATTACGGGGAGAGCTACGGCAATCCGGAATGGGCGGTCAGTCAGCTTGGGGAGGACTATGGCAGGCTTCTGTCCTTTTTATATGCTGAAATTCGTGGAAGTATTGTGCTTGCCTACGAGAGCCGGCTCTGGGATATCACAGTATTAAATGAAACGTTTATTGAGATCTATAATTTATTTGAGGAAGGGATTCCCAAAGCACAGGCAGTTAAGGATGTCCTTTACTGGTTTGTCAGCGACTATGCTGACAGGATGGTGTCTTACCGGACCAGAGAGACTTTGGATCCGGGACTGTCATTTGCAAAAGATATTATTATGGAGAGTGATTTGTCAGATTTGAGATACCTGTACCGCTTCGGGGAGTATATTTCTGATACGGAGCGGAGGCTGGCCAGCTTTCTGAACAGCCTTCCCCAGGAGACAATCGATCGGATGGCAGACACGTACACGGAGGGGTTTCGAAGAGGATTCCAGGTTATGGGGCGGGATCTCTCTATCAAAAAGACAGTGGCCATTCACTATGAGCTGGGATTTGAGAGGATGATCAGGAAAGCGATAGAGAATTTCCGGGCAATGGGTTTAGAGCCGATTTTGTTCCGGAACCCGGTTCAGGTGATCAACCGCAATGCAGGCAAACGGAGCGGCTGGTGCGGAACCTCACCGAATAAACAGTACGACTACGACCACCGATATGACAATGCCTTGTATATGGGAACCGCTCTGAAGGAGAGAAAGCTGTCTGTGATCAGGGGAGCTTTGGAAGAGTACCGCCAGATGGCATCCTGGTATGCCGGCCCCGCTGTAGTAGAGACATTTGGGGAGCAGGAGTTTGAGCCAGTCAACAAAAAAGCTGCCTACAGGCTGAGCCGTCATCAGGAAGAGGTCTCCATTGCCTACGCCAATGAATACCGGCAGCTACTGGACCAGTATGAGCCGGGGGACGAGACCAGCTTTACCATCATTGCATTTCCAAAGCCGGAGATTGGGCCCAAGTTTGAGGAAATCTTTGCGGAGACTATCGCCATCAATACCCTGGACTGCGAGCTGTACCAGAGAATCCAGCAGACCATCATTGATACTCTGGATGAGGCAGAGTATGTGACAGTCAGAGGAAAGGGGAATAATCAGACAGATATCAGAGTCCGTCTCCATGCACTGAAGCAGCCGGAGAGCCAGACGAACTTTGAAAACTGTGTGGCTGATGTTAACATCCCTCTGGGAGAGGTGTTCACCTCCCCGGTACTGTCGGGAACAGAAGGAAGGCTCTGGGTCAGCCGGGTTTATATCGGGGGCATCCAGTTTAAAGAGCTGTCCATCCGCTTTGAGAACGGCCGGGCGGCAGAGTATACCTGTCAGAATTTTGCAGATGAAAAGGAGAATCGGGATTTGATCAAGCAGGTAATCATGGGAAACCATGAGAGCCTGCCCCTGGGAGAATTTGCTATCGGAACCAACACCACGGCCTATGCCATGGCCAGAAAGTACGGTATTATACAGAAACTTCCCATCTTGATTGTCGAGAAAATGGGCCCTCACTTTGCCGTGGGAGACACTTGCTACAGCTGGTCTGAGGATGCTCCTATGTATAATCCAGACGGCAAGGAGATGATCGCCAGGGACAACGAAGTTTCCATTCTTCGGAAGACAGACATTGCCCAGGCATATTTTAACTGCCACTGCGATATCACTATCCCTTATGATGAATTGGAGGAGATTGCGGCGGTGAGGCCGGACGGCAGCAAGACTGCGATTCTGAAGGATGGGCGGTTTGTTCTGCCAGGTACAGAAATGCTGAATGAACCTCTGGAAATTACCTATTGACGTTGATAGGAAAACCTTGTAATATAATTGATAAGTGCAGTTTCATTAAAGCGCATCATTAATAAGTAAAACTAATAAAAAACATGCATGCAGATTATGAATCCGGATCAGGAGCAGGCTGCGGCAAACACCAGAAAAGGAGAATGAACCATGGCAAAAGTCGGAATTGTAATGGGAAGCGACTCAGATATGCCCGTGATGGCAAAGGCAGCGGAGATTTTAGAGGAATTGGGAGTTGAATTTGAGATGACCGTAATCTCTGCCCACAGAGAGCCGGATATCTTTTTTGAATACGCGAAGTCTGCGGAAGCCCGCGGCCTGAAGGTAATCATCGCAGGAGCAGGAAAAGCGGCCCACCTCCCGGGAATGTGTGCTGCAATCTTCCCCATGCCGGTCATCGGTATTCCGATGAAGACCTCTGACCTGGGCGGAGTGGACTCCCTGTATTCCATTGTTCAGATGCCCTCCGGCATTCCGGTGGCGACAGTCGCTATCAATGGCGGAGCCAATGCAGGTATTCTGGCAGCAAAGATCCTGGCCGTTTCCGATGAGGCGCTGCTGAAGCGTCTGAAGGATTATTCTGAGAAGCTGAAAAATGACGTAGTGAAGAAGGCAGAGAAGCTGGATGAGATCGGCTATAAGGAATATCTGGCGCAGATGAAGAAGTAATACGAAGGATTGTTACAATAATCTTACTATTCAGGAGGAAATGTATGGATTACAAGAATGCTGGAGTAGATATCGAGGCGGGATATAAGGCTGTAGAGCTGATGAAGGAATCTGTAAAGACCACCATGCGCCCTGAAGTGCTGGGCGGTCTGGGCGGCTTTTCCGGTGCGTTCTCCATGGAGAGTTTTAAAGGGATGGAGGAGCCTATTCTGCTTTCTGGAACGGATGGCGTAGGGACGAAGCTCAAGCTGGCATTTCTGATGGACAGACATGACACGGTTGGGATTGACTGCGTAGCTATGTGCGTCAATGATGTGGCATGTGCCGGCGGGGAACCGCTGTTCTTTTTAGACTACATTGCCTGCGGAAAAAATGTGCCGGAGAAAATCGCAGCTATTGTCAGCGGCGTGGCAGATGGCTGCCGTCAGTCTGGGGCTGCCTTGATCGGCGGGGAGACCGCGGAGATGCCCGGCTTTTATCCGGAGGACGAATACGACTTGGCGGGCTTTGCTGTGGGTGTGGCTGACCGAAAGGATATGATCACCGGGGAGAATCTGGCAGCAGGGGATGTGCTGATCGGCATGGCCTCCAGCGGTGTTCACAGCAACGGATTTTCTCTTGTGCGGAAGGTATTTGAGAAAGAGCTGACCAAAGAGGGATTAAATACTTATTACGATGAGCTGGGCAAGACTCTGGGTGAGGCTTTGATCGCTCCTACCAGGATTTATGTTCAGGCCCTGAAAGAAATCAAGGCTGCCGGTGTGACGGTGAAGGCCTGCAGCCATATTACCGGAGGCGGCTTCTATGAGAATGTTCCCAGAATGTTAAAAGAGGGAACTAGAGCCGTGATCCAGAAGGACAGCTATCCCATTCCCCCCATCTTCGACCTGCTGGCCAAGAAGGGAAATATCGAAGAAAAAATGATGTACAATACCTACAACATGGGGATCGGAATGGTTCTGGCAGTCGCTCCCGCCGATGTAGAGAAGGCTGTGGAGGCGATTCTCAAGGCCGGCGACACCCCGTATGTGATCGGAAGGATTGAAGCCGGGGAAAAGGGAGTGGATCTATGCTGAATATCGGAGTAATGGTGTCAGGAGGAGGAACCAATCTTCAGGCGATTCTGGATGCCATTGAAAATGGAACCATTACCAATACAGCGGTGCGGGTGGTCATCAGCAACAACCGCAATGCCTATGCCCTAGAGCGGGCGAGAAAAGCGGGTATTGAGGCCATCTGCCTGTCACCCAAAGACTTCCCCGACCGGACAGCATTTAATCAGGCGCTTTTGGAGAAGCTGGATGAGTATCATCTGGATCTCATTGTGCTGGCAGGATATCTGGTGACAATCCCCGAGGCCGTCATCCAGAAATACAGAAACCGGATCATCAATATCCATCCGTCACTGATTCCATCCTTCTGCGGTGTAGGCTACTATGGCCTGAAAGTTCACGAGGCTGCTTTGAAAAGAGGGGTAAAGCTGACGGGCGCTACGGTCCACTACGTGGACGAGGGGGTGGACTCCGGGCCTATTATCCTGCAGAAGGCGGTGGAGGTAAAGCCGGGGGATACCCCTGAGATCTTGCAGCGCCGCGTCATGGAGGAGGCAGAATGGGTGATTCTTCCGCAGGCTATCAACATGATCGCAAATGGAAAGGAGTCTTGACCATGAAAATTTTGATCGTAGGAAGCGGCGGCCGGGAGCACGCTATTGCATGGAAGGTGGCTCAGAGCCCCAAGACAGAGGAACTTTACTGCGCGCCGGGAAATGCGGGGATTGCGGAATGTGCCAAGTGCGTTGACATCGGCGTTATGGAATTTGATAAGTTGGCAGACTTTGCTCAGGAGAATAAGATCGACCTGGTGATCGTAGGGCCGGATGATCCTCTTGCGGCTGGGGCGGTGGACGCTCTTGAGGCCAGGGGTCTGCGGGTCTTCGGACCAAGAAAAAATGCGGCGATCCTGGAGGGATCCAAGGCATTTGCCAAGGATCTGATGAAAAAATACCAGATTCCTACGGCTGCCTACGAGACTTTTGACTCTCCGGAGGCGGCTTTGGCGTACATTGAGACAGCTCCGATCCCTATTGTGCTGAAGGCTGACGGCCTGGCTCTGGGAAAAGGCGTCCTGATCTGCAAGACCAGGGAGGAGGCCAGAGAGGGCGTAAAAACTTTGATGATGGATAGGCAGTTTGGCTCTGCCGGAGACAAGATTGTTATAGAAGAGTTTATGACAGGCCGGGAAGTATCTGTCCTCTCCTTCGTGGACGGCGATACGATTAAGATTATGACCTCAGCCCAGGACCACAAGAGAGCTGGGGACGGCGATACCGGGCTGAACACTGGGGGAATGGGAACGTTTTCTCCGAGTCCTTTTTATACAGAAGCGATCGACGCGTTCTGCCGGGAGCATATCTACCAGAAGACCGTTGATGCGATGAAGGCAGAGGGAAGGCCCTTCAAAGGCGTAATTTTCTTCGGACTGATGCTGACGGAAAAAGGCCCGAGAGTCTTGGAATACAATGCCCGTTTTGGGGATCCGGAGACCCAGGTGGTCCTGCCTAGAATGAAGAATGACATTGTGGATGTGTTTGAAGCCTGCATTGACGGCACTCTGGATCAGATTGATCTGGAGTTTGAGGACAATGCGGCTGTCTGTGTGGTTCTGGCTTCAGAGGGCTATCCGGTAAAATATGAGAAAGGTTATCCTATCAAAGGCTTAGAGAAACTCAAAGGCAAAGATGGCTACTATGTTTTCCATGCCGGAACCAAGTTTGATAAAGACGGGGGCATCGTCACCAACGGAGGCCGTGTCCTGGGTGTCACCGCCACTGGAAAAACGCTGCAGGAAGCCCGCGCCAACGCATACGCGGCGACAGAATACATCGAATTCGACAACAAATACATGCGCCATGACATTGGAAAAGCCATCGATGAGGAGGCGTAAGCCGGCTGCTGAGTTCTCGTCACAGCAGTAAGGTAAGATTGTACAGAAAACTGCCGCAGACTGTCAGTAAAAAACTGATGGCCTGCGGTTTTTTTGTTTTTAAAGAAACTGTAAGAGATAAGTAACACCTGGCAGATAATGGTATGGTATAATATTTGCGATGGCAATGAGCAGTGCGTCAGGCGATAACCGGCGGCTGCGCGGCGTTTACGCAGAAGCAGTTCGTCGGTTATCGCCTGACATAGGGCGAAGCCCGCAAGCGAGATGAAGCGGAGCGGAATCGAGGGCACTGCGGGGAAGAAGATTCTACGGGAGGTGGAGCGTTATGGGAAAGAAATACTGGGCAGCTGCTCTTTGTATTGGCATTGTTTTATGTTTGACGGCGGCTTGCCAGAGCCATGGCAGAGAGGCTGTGACGCCGGACGGTTATACTCTCGCCGGAGAAGTGGAAGAGGTTGACAATCGAAATTACCCGGTGAGGGATTGGGCAGAATGCCGCCTGCAGAAAGGGCAGGAAAGCTATGCCGATGATGACAAAACAGATGCGGTCTGCGCGGCATATGATAAGGGATCTGCAAAGTTTTCTGTCTCTGCAGAGGAACAGAGCGAGGGCGGCGAACAGGTATATTTTGATGGAGAGTGGTACGACGCAGACAAACTTTCAGATGAGACCCTGGAATGGCTTCAAATGTACAACGGTCTGCCAGAGAAAGAACAGCGCTCTTTAAGCCACATTCCGTGGGATCTGTGGGAGCTGTCAGGGGCTGCGGATGAGGAAGATGTGCGAGCAGAGGAAACGGCATCAGAAACGGACCAGGAAGGAGCTCTGGGAGTGGAGCTGGAGGCGGCCGATGTGACAGCGGCGGGATTGACGCTGATTTGCAGACAGCCAGTCGGCCATGTGTCCGGTGAGCTGCAGACGGGAACCGCATATTTCCTGGAAAAGGAAGAAGATGGCGAATGGGCACCAGTAGAACCGCTGCAGGAGCTGATCTGGGAGGACATCGCCCTGCCGATCTCAAGGGATGGAAACACAGAATGGAAAATCGACTGGTCTGCCAGCTATGGGCTTCTTTCTCGCGGCCGCTATCGGATCGGAAAAGAGATTACAATTTTCCGAGCAGCGGGGGATTACGATACAGCGGTCTGTTACGCGGGGTTTGAGATTTGAGAGAATCGAGAGAGGGACGTGATGGAGTTATGGGACCAACAGTGATAGGTTATGGGAGGAGAATGTATGGATCAAAGAGAAGTTCAGGAAGCAGTTCAGGCAGGGGAAGCGGCGCTGGCAAGTATACAGAGGGCCAGAGAAAAACTTGAGAGCGCAAAGAACTGGGGAATATTTGATATATTTGGGGGCGGCATGATCAGCAGCATGGTAAAACACTCCCGCATGGATGATGCCTCAGGGTATATGGAAGAAGCAAAAAGGAAACTAACTGCATTTGAGAGGGAGCTGAAGGATATCAGCATATCTGCGGAGCTTTCTGTCGAAATGGGAAACTTTCTGAGATTTATGGACACATTTATGGACAATATTTTTGTGGATTTTGTGGTTCAGTCCCGCATAAATGAGGCCATAGCAGGGCTGGATGATGTGTCGGGCAGAGTCAGAGGAATCCTGGCAGAACTGTACCCGCTTCTGCAGGATTAGGGGGCTGCAGTGCGGGGGAAGGAGAAGAGTTGAAAAATGAAATGAAAAAAACTCGGGAAGGAGTGGGGACGAGCCGTCTGCATTTTTTCAGAGATGGAGCCGCAGCGGCGGCAGTGCTTATTTCCTGTTGGATGGCCTGGCTGACATGGAGAAACGCCCGTGCATGGAAAGAATTTCCATTAGCTGCCGTCTGCTGCCTGGTTCCAGTTATTTTTCTAATTGGCTTGTTCCTTGTGTCCCAGATTAAGGGAAGAAGAGGAGGCAGGGCCTGCCGGAAGGCGGCGGCTCTCCGTATATTGGAGGAAAAGTCAGGTCAGGTGCAAGAATCCTTAATAGGAGGGCGTCTCTGTTTCCTCCGCTGCAGCAGAACGTTCTATTGGTTTCAAGGGATGAGTTATCTGCTTTTGCTTTATTATCTCGTCCTCGTGTGGACGGAGCAGGATCATTTGATCCGGGACGGCCTGGCGGGGCTTCTGCCAAATCTTCCTCTGTGGCTGTGCTATCTGGGGGCAGTTTGGCTGATGCGAACTGCTTCGTACTTTTATATAAACCGGCAGATACTGACAGTGCTGACCCAGGATGACAGGCCATTGACGGCGGCCTTCGCGTATCTGGCGGCCATCTGCCGTCTCTCCCCCGGCTCCGTCTCTTTTCGAATCTGGGCTGATAATGCGGCAGCCTGCCTCATCCGGTCCGGCTGGTATGGGGAGGCATTGGAACTTACAGAACCGGAGCTTGCAGAGCTGAGACAGGGGGAGAAACAACCGGCAGAGTGGCGGCCTCCTGAGAGCAAAGGAGGTCTGGTTTGGAAAAGCCAGTTATCTTTGACGGAAAGTCATATCCGGTCTTTGTGCCTGGAGCACTTTGGCCAGACAGGAGCCGTGGAGGCAGAAACAGCGTTTCAGGAAGAACGATTGGAGAGCAGCTCTCTCCTCAGAAAGCAGCCCATAGGCCGCAGGATCCGTCTGGAACACCAGATTCGCAGGTGGGCTGGCCGGAAGCCGGAGCGGGCCATTGCGGTTCTGGAGGCATATCTGGAAGAAGCCTCGCCTGAAGAACGGCTCCCATCACTTTACTGGCAGCTCTGGCAGCTGTATCAGCAGACAGGGGATCAGAAAGAAGCACGGGCAGTGTTGACCCGTCTCCTGGCCTGCGGGCCAGAGAATGAACATGTTCGCCTGGCCATGGCCTGGGGCCCCTGTACCTGGACATCTGCGAACAGCGGCCGGAAGCTGGGGAAAGGTTATCGGGTTTTGGACGGGATTATTTCACTGCTCTTAGGAGCAGTGGGCCTTGGAGTTCTGCTTCTGAGCCTGGCATTCTGCCTGGAGGAAAGGACTGGGGAACAGGAAATCCCACCAGCCGGGTACAGCCGGGAAGAAACTGCAGCTCCGGAGGAAACAGTCTGGCTGCCGGAAACCCAGGCGGCGGCAGAAGAAACGAAGCAGGAGGCATCGGAACCGGAGACAGCAGAGCCGGAACAGGAAGCATCAGGACAGGAGGCGCCGCTGTTCTCTCTGAAGCTCCCTGAAAGCTGGAAGGATCTGGTGATCGAAGAGCGGCAGGAAAATGGGACAGTCCATTTTTTGCAGAAGAAATCCTGGGAGAGTATGGGGGATGGCAGACTCTTTTCGCTGATCATGTTTGATGATGCATCTTATGTCAATCTGCCGGATTATGAAATTTGGGGATATGACGGGCCGTATGTCTATGTAGTTTCCCGCCCTACGGATGTCTGCTTTGACGCGGATAATCTTCAGATCAGGGAAGAGTATATGATGCTGGGAAGCCAGGTGGAAAATCTGCGTGCCGGTTTTCGGATTGACTCGGCGACTGCCCGCTATGACGGGGATGAATTTATTTTTCCAAACAGCAGCGATTGCCTTCTGGAATACTGGGATCTGGTCAACCTTTCCGGAAGCGCCTTGAGGATTGCACGAAATGAGATCTATGCCCGCCATGGGCGGCGGTTTGACGACGAAGAATTGAGCAGGTACTTCAATAGCCTGAGCTGGTATGAGGGGACGATTGCCCCCAAGGAATTTCGGGATGATCTGCTGAACGAGACGGAGCGGGCCAATATCCGTCTGATGCTGGAGCGGCAGGCGGATATGGAATAGTCGCATATTAATGGCTGAAAATGTAAAATTTATGTAAAATTAGCACTCGACTATTGACAGTGCTAACAAGGTGTGCTATAACATAGCCAGAACAAAGGAAGAGGGATAAAAGGAAGAGAGAAGTTCCCAGAGTTCCCCGCACCAGTTCCAGAAATCAAGGTAACAGCGCATGATGAGAAAAGGAGAGATGACTTATGTTGATGCCGAGTATTTTTGGAGATAATTTGTTTGATGATTTTATGAATGATTTTCCGTTCTTTGATGATCGGGATGTGAAAAAAATGGAAAAGAAATTGTATGGACGGCACGGCCGCAACCTGATGAAGACGGATATTCGGGAGACCGATGACAGCTATGTGCTGGAGATGGATCTGCCTGGGTTTAAGAAAGAAGAGATTCAGGTATCTCTCGATAACGGATATTTGACTATCAATGCTGCTAAAGGTCTGGATCAGGATGAGCAGGAAAAGAAGACAGGCAAGTATATTCGGAAAGAGCGTTATGCGGGAGCTTGTCAGCGCAGCTTCTATGTGGGTGATGCTGTGACACAGGATGAGATCAAAGGAGAGTTCCAGCACGGTATTTTGAAACTGACAATTCCGAAAAAAGAAGAGAAAGCTCAGGTGCCGGAGAAGAAATACATCGCCATTGAAGGCTAATGGCATAAGAGCGGAAGGATCTGATACCATTGGAAATGGAAACGTATTGATTATAGAAAAAGATATAAGATGCAGAGGAGACTGGCGGAAGCCATCTCCTCTTTTTTTGCAGTGTTTTCTAAATTCGCAGAGCAGTAATAGTACAAATAAAAGAAGCAAGCAGCTTTCCATTTATCGGGGAAGCAGCAAAACTGACTTTTGAAAGTGAGGGCCAATATGGATATCTGGGAAACCATATATTTAAAGGCAAAAGAACAATACCATCCGGAAGAAGTATCTCCAAAGCGGCCAGACAGTAATCAGGAGACTGATAGCATTTCGCGACAGGGCACCCTTTGGGTGAGGCAGCAGGATGCCCTGCGGAGGCTGTATATCTGCTTAAACTCCAGAGTGAAAATATGCTTTCACGAGATCATTGAGTGCCTTTTGATCTTGGATATGCATCAGCTCCCTGGAGGAGTGCATGGCCAGGATCGGGATTCCTGCGTCTACCGTGGGGATATTTAAGAAGGCGGAGGAGATACTTCCCAGGGTGGATCCCCCTCTGGAATCTGAGCGGTTGGAAAATTTTTTGTAAGGGATCTTATTTCTTATGCAGAGCCCCTGGATGACGCTGGCATGAGATGCATCGGTGGCGTAGGACTGGCTGGAAGCCAGCTTGATAGCAACACCATCCCCCATAGTGATCTGGTTTTTGATGTCGCATTTTTCTGGATGATTGGGGTGAATGGCATGGGCTACGTCCAAGGAGAGCAGAAAACCATTGAACAGGCCATCCAGAAGATCACATCGGTTATAGCCCAGGCTCAGATAGATTTTTTCCAGTACTCGTTCTGTCAGATTGGAGGCAGCTCCCTGTTTGGTGCGGCTTCCAATTTCTTCGTTGTCGTAGAGTGCGACAACTTGGATCCTGTCGGCTGCAGAAGCAGACTGGCCGGCGGAAATCAGGCCGGAAAGGCAGGCTTCCACCGACGTTAGGTTGTCCAGGCGGGGAGAGGAGAACAGCTCACCCTGCAGGCCAAGGGTGCAGCCCTCCTCAGGATTAAACAAGCAGAGTTCAAAATCCAGGATATTTTCGGGGGCTGTATGGAGCTGATCTGCCAAATAATCCAGGAAAAACCGGTCGGGGTTGATCTGGTCTGTCAGCACGGCAGCCAGAGGAAGCATGTCGACCTGCGGGTTTAACTCTACGCCTTTATTGACATCCCGGTTCATGTGGATAGCCAGATTGGGGATTGTCAGGACTGGCTTCGGGGAGCAGAAAAACTGTACCTGGGGATGAAAGGGGTCATCCGACATCAGGCATACTTTCCCGGCTATAGAAAGAGGACGATCCAGCCAGGTGGAGAGGATGGGGCCGCCGTAGACTTCAACGTTCAATTTTCCGTATCCATGGCTGGACAGCTCGGGGGATGGCTTTAATTTTAGACAGGGCCAATCTGTGTGGGCGGCCGCGATCCGGAGAGAAGGGGACACGCCTGGAGTTAAGGGACCGATAGAAAACGCGATTAGCGTAGAATCGTAGGCTGGGACAAAATAGGCACTCCCTGCGGCCAGATCCCAGGGTGATCCCAGTTCAAGCTGGGAAAATCCAGCTTTGGTAAGCCGGCCGGCCGCCTCAGAGATGCAGTGATATGGAGAAACCGAAGCCTGTATCAGGCTTTTTAACGAATCAATTTCTTTCATAGTAGACCTCCTGACATTAGATGCTCATGCAGTATATTTGCTAAGTCCTAATGATACCATTTTCGGTGCCGTCTTGCAATGGGCCATTTGATATGGTAGAGTAAAATAGAATGTACAGTCAGTGTGGGACGGAGGGTGCTGTCTGCACTGAAAACTTACCGGGAGGAGAAACCATGGTAGCGTTAAAAATTGAGGATATCAGGCTGTTTACGGAAAAGCTGTTTCTGAGAGAGGATTTTGACCATTTTCTGGTCAGGGAAATCTCGATAGTGACCTTTAACCGTTTTGAGATCGATGGCCATATCCGGGCAGGTTATTACACAGAGGAAGAGAGAGAGCAGCTGGAAAGTAAGGAATTGTCAGCCTGGAAAATGCTGAGGCCGGTCTGCTTTTTTCTGATTAAAGGGAAAAAACTCCCGGAAAGTTTTTCTATCGCTCTGCAGTTAAAGCCGGAGGATGCAGGAAAACTGATGCGGGAAAGCGGTCTGGAGATTGCGCCGGAGACCATCCAGGGGCTGTGCCTGAACATTCGCTATGAGGACGGCAGGATGGTTGTCACAACTGCTACATCCCTGGAATTTTTTACCTTAGATAAGTCTGTGGACAGAGAGTGGGATGAGGCGCTCCGCAGTTTTTTTAAGGAAAAGGAAATACTGTACATTGAGGAATAAGAACGGATATAAAGGAGACAGAGATGGCAAAGCTGCATTTTCGATACGGGGCAATGGGGAGTTCTAAAACGGCCAATGCCCTGATGGTAGAATACAATTACAGGGAGCGCGGGAAGAAAGCTCTGCTGGTAAAACCTAAAATCGACTCAAGGGATGGAGACCGGGTTCTGCGCTCACGCATCGGGCTGGAGGGCGAAGGAATTTATCTGGAAGAGCTGGTGGAGATGGAGGATGAGGCTCTGAAGTCCTACGACTGTATTATAGTGGATGAAGCTCAGTTTGCCAGCAAAGTACAGGTGGAGTTTCTGGTGCATATCGTGGATGATCTGGATATACCGGTGATCTGCTATGGCCTCCGGACAGATTTTAAGGAAGAGTTTTTCGAGGGAAGCATGTGGCTGATGGCTTGGGCGGACCGGATTGAGGAGGTAAAGACGGTCTGTTGGTGCGGCCGTTCAGCAAGCTGCACGGTTCGTTTCGGGGAGAATGGAAAAATCGTCCGAACCGGACCCCAGGTGGTTCTGGGGAGCAATGATAAGTACACGGCCCTCTGCCGGAAACATTACCATGAGGGGAAGTTGGGGCCGGAGTAGAATAAAACAGGAAATTCAGCCGCAGTTCCGGTAAAACGGGGACTGCGGCGATTTTTATACCGCAGAAGGGGAGTTGGGGACACGGATGATAGACCAGATTTTGATTGTGGAAGATGATCCCAGGACAAGAAAAACAATCAGGCATTTCTGCCAGCAAGTGCCGGCGGCGGAAAATGCACATGTGATGGAGGCAGCCAATGGCCTGGAAGCCCAGGAAATTTTAAAGAATGGGCATCCGGACGTTATGTTTTTGGATATGGAGATGCCGGGTATGGGAGGCAAGGAGCTGCTGACACTTCTGATGGAGGAAGGCCGCCATGTGAAGACCATTATTGTCAGCGGGTACGATGATTTTGAATACACAAGGAAGGCAATTCAGTACGGTTCTGTGGATTATCTGCTGAAACCGGTGAACCGAAAACATGTCCATGAGATTCTGACAAGACTTAGCGAAGAGCAGGATGGGATTGTTCGCCTGCAGGCGGCAGATGCGGAGGCGACAGGAATCGAGGCGATCAAAAGCTATATAGACGCTTTTTATACAGAACCTTTGACATTAGGGCTGTTGTCCGAAAAATTCCACTACAGCAGGGAATATATTTCCAGAGAATTTAAAAAAGAATATGGGGTAGGGCTGATCCGCTACCTAAATGACCTGAGATTGGAAAGGGCCAGAGTGCTGCTGGCCCAAGGCTTTTCATCCCAAAAAACATGCGAAAAAGTAGGGTTTACGGACAATAGTTATTTCGCCAGATTGTTTAAGGAAAAATACGGAAAGACCCCTCAAAAATATCTGAAATAGAGAAGAAGTCAGATTGTCAATTTTCTCCCTTTTTTGGTCAAAATCCTCCTAATGTGATACAGTACGCCTATGGTAAGATGGAGATATCAAAAATTGGAGGGGATATTAAATGAAAAAACACAAAAAAATGTGGTGCTTGACATTAGCAGCAATGTTTGCGGTCAGCGGGTGCAGCCAGTCTTCCGCACCGGCAGATACACAGACATCGCCGGCCGGGACACCATCGGCAGACGCAGCCAGCCAAGCGGCAGAGACGCAGCAGGAGGCCGGCGGCGGGGAAAAAACAGTTATCCGGTTTGAGAATCATGGAGCAAATAAGAATGAATTGTTTGCAGAAGCTGTCCAGATTTTTAATGAAGCTCAGGATGAGGTTTACGTAGACTTTCAGACGAACACTCAGGATTGGGAGGCATCCCTGTGGGCGGCTCTGGCAGTGGATGATGCGCCGGATATCATCACACACATTTCTCAGTCTAAGATTCCGCAGTATGCGGATGCCGGCCATCTGATGGATCTGACATCCTGGAATTGCGCATCATTTATTCTGGATGAGGCTAAGCCGGCAGTATCGTACAATGGAGGGCTGTACGCTGTTCCTGTTCAGACGGAGATTTACGGTGTCTTTTACAATAAAGACATTTTTGAGAAAGCGGGAATTACAGAGATTCCGAAGACGCTGAGTGAACTGGAGGCAGTGGTGGAAAAGCTGAAGCCATTAGAGGCGGAGGGTATCTACCCGTTCTCTGCACAGTACAGGGATGCAGGTCAGCTGGCTTTCTACATGACATACGGGGGCTCAGAGTCTCTTTATAAATCAGTAGAGGAGCAGGGGCTGACCCAGGAAGATGTGACCAGCGGGGCCTATTCTTTTGAAAATGACCGGGTAAAGGATATTTTCCGCCTGTATGAGATCGTCAAAAACAACAGCCAGCCCAGGCCAGAGGATACGGACTATACGACTCACAACACGCTTTTTGCGGCTGGAGAGACGGCGATGCTGATTATGGGTGACTGGACAATCTCACAGTTGAGAGAGCTGTCGCCGGATTTGAATATCGGCATGTTTGCGCTTCCTGTATCGGAGGATCCAGAGGACGCCGTCTTTGCGGAAGATTATAATCTGGTCTTAAATGTAAATGCCCACACGAAATATCCGGAAGCAGTGGACACATTTTTGAGCTTTTTCTGTGATTACCGGAAGCCGACAAATGAGTTTTTTGTGAAAAATGCGCTGCCCAGCGGCCTGAAGGGATTTGAGGAAGTTGTGACTTACGATCCGTCACTGGAAGCACCTTTGGCAGCAGATAAAACGGCAGAGTTCTTTACCAGAATTTTGCCCAACGGCTTTGAGCCGGGAGAGAGTATCCAGGAATTTATGCTGGATCCGGATATGACTGCAGATGAGGCGGCGGCACTTCTCCAGCGCAGCTACACACAGCATATAGAAAATATGCAGTAATGCGACCGATGGCCGGACTGATGCTTTAGCAGCAGTCCGGTTTGCAAAAAGGAGGAGAATGGGATGCTGAACTCAGACAACAAGAGATGGAATTTTTTCCTGTTTGCGATACCTTTTTTAATTATGTATACGATGTTTTTCCTGGTTCCCATGGTGATGGGGTTTTGGTACGCATTTACAGACTGGGATGGGATGGCGACCGACTATTCGTTTGTGATGCTGGATAACTTTATCCGCTGCTTTCGCGATGAGCGATTCCTGCACTCATTCGCTTTTACATTTGAGTATTCTGCCATCTATACGGTTGCCGTAAATCTGATCAGTCTGCTGCTGGCGGTCTGCCTGGTTCGGGACAATAGGAGAAACCGCTTTTTGAGAAGTGTATTTTTCGCTCCTAATGTTTTAAATCTGGCGACGATCGGATTTATGTGGCAGTTTATTCTGGGGACACTGAATATCGGACTGTACAGGAAAACCGGGTGGAAAATTTTTGAAATCAGCTGGCTGAATGACAAAAATATTGTCCTGTATACTGTTGTGCTGGTCCGGATATGGGTGTCTGCAGGGTACAATATGATTATATATATAGCCGGTATACAGGGGATCGACAATTCAATCAGAGAAGCCGCAGTCATGGACGGAGCTTATGGAATGGGCATGTTCCGCTATATTACGCTGCCTCTGATTATGCCGGCGATCACATCTGGGGTTTTTCTGTCTCTTATAAACAGCCTGAAAATTTTTCCGCTGTTGATGACACTGACCCAGGGAGGCCCCGGATATTATTCAGAGAGTGTCAGTCTGAACATTTACCGGGAAGCCTTTGAGACTTACCGATTTGGATATGCCAGCGCAAAGGCGATCCTGTTTACGGTTGTGATCCTGATCATAACAGGAATTCAGTTGTTTTTCTTTAAGAAAAAGGAGGATGAGGCGGTATGAAATGGAAAAAATGGGCTCTAAATCTTTTGTGGGCAGCCCTCGCGGTCCTCTTTATCAGCCCGCTGGCAATCATTGTGATCAATTCTCTGAAAACATTTCAGGAGATTCTGCTGCAGCCGGCACAGCTTCCGGAGAAACTTCAGTGGGGCAATTACGTTGAGGTATACTATACCACAAATCTGCCGGTGGTTTTTTTGAATACAGTTGTGATCATAGTGGTCTCGGTGGCAGGAGTCATTGTCACTGCATCTATGATCGGGTATATCCTTTCCCGGACAAAAACATGGCTGTCCGGCGCCCTCTTGGTGCTGATACTGCTGTCCATGATGGTGCCGTTTCAGACAATTATGATCCCTATCGTCAGAGTGACGCAGATTTTTGGCATGAGGGATAAAGCCTTTGCCTTAATCCCGATTTATATCGGGATGTCCGGGGCCATGGCAGTTCTTCTATACCATGGGTTTGTCAAGGGGATCCCCATGGAGCTGGAAGAGTCAGCAAGAATGGACGGCTGCTGCGGGCTGAATCTCTACTGGAGAATCGTTTTTCCGCTGCTGAAGCCGGTGACGACCACTGTGACGGTGCTCTACGTTCTCCAGTTCTGGAATGATATTACGCTGCCGCTGGTTCTGCTGACTCATAAGGATAATACTACGATTGCCTTGTCTCAGCTGATTTTTTACAGGGAGCTGGTTTCCAGCAGGTGGAATCTTTTGCTGGCAGCAGGCGTCATTTCTTCGATCCCCATTCTGATCTTTTATCTGCTGATGCAGAAGCGGATCATGGCCGGTGTGATGGAAGGAGCGGTGAAGGGATAAAAAAGAAGCATATGGGAGGAAATGTGGAATGAGAAAGAGAAAAAAGGGCAGAAGGACACTGTTTCAAATTCTGTTTCGGGATTTTGCCGCCATTTTTGTGGTGATGGTAATGATTCTGGTGACCCTCTTCTTCGCTTTTTCATTCTATAGGTCAAAAAAAGATTACCTGGAGTACAACCAGATGCTCTTAAAAAGTATTGAGAGCAGGCTGGACAGCTACTTTACAGGGATGGAGGAGGCGTCAAAGCCGATTTTGTCCAGCCAGCTTTTGTGGAATACAGCCATGGGCCTGAGGGAAGAGGAAGGATTGGAGGATCAGCTGAGGATTTCTTTCAGCAATCTTTATTATTATTCCTACCATATTAAAAGTGTCCGGCTTTATCTGCCTGAAACAGGCCGGCTGTACTCGATGGATCGGAATGTCCTGGTGAATAATACTCCATTTGTAAATTTTTATGAGGAAAGCCAAGTTCCAGAGAATATCCAGGAGGCAATTTCCGAGCCAGGCCGGTATGAGTACCAGATGGGGCAGTCCGGAGATCTCAGTGTGACGGCGGGTTTTTCCCAGCCGTTTAAGAGGAAGGTTGCCTTCGTATACCAGTATACTCTGGCTGAGAGCTTTTGGGAGGATCTGATTGAGGATCTCAAGACAGAAGAAGAGACTGTGATGATTTTTAACAGCAGCCATGATCTGAGCTACTGCTCCAGGGAGGAGCTTCAGAGTTATCTTCCTGTGATTCGGGAGAAGATAGAAGAACGCCAGACCAGCGGGACATTTCATATCAATCTGGATGAACAGTTCCTGGTGGAATATAGCAAATGGGAAGGGTCCGACTGGATTGTTGTGAAGGCAATTCCTCTGAGGCGCCTGTATTCGAATTTTACTACGAATCTTTCTGTCTATGGAGGGTATACGCTGCTGGCCCTTCTAATCTTGGCCGGCATCCTGGCAAGCCTGACCCGCAAAATTTCAAATCCCATAGGCAGACTGACAGAGGGCCTTGAGGCAGTGACTCCGGATCATTTTGAATTGGATGTCTACTATGAGAAAGATGATGAGATTGGCGCTCTGTATCGGAAATGCCACGAAAATATTAATATGATCCGCAATCTGATTAAAAAAGAATATCAAATGAACCTGAGCGAGAAGGAGGCTCGCCTAAAGATCCTACAGCTCCAGCTCAACCCCCATTTCATCTACAATGTTCTGCAGCTCCTCAGCAATATAGCGGTAGAATCGGACAATCGGGAGATCGAAGAGGTGACGGATGCTTTTGGGCTTCTGCTGCGCTACAATCTGGCGAATGAAAATCGGAAAGTCTGTGTAGCGGAGGAGATGCAGGCCCTGAACAACTACTTCTTTATTGTTCAGAAAACTTATGGGAAGCGTCTGGAAATATCCACAGAGATGGAGGAGCAGGTGAAAACATTGGAGATGATCCCTCTGATTCTTCAGCCTGTTGTGGAGAATGCATTTAAGCACGGCTTGTCCCGCAAAATCGGACAGATACGCATCAGCGTCAAGGCTTTTCTGGAAGATGGCTGCCTAAAGCTCATTGTTCAGGACAACGGAATCGGCATGGATCAGGAGGAAGTGCGCAGAATCAATCAATTTGGCCTAAAAGACAACATTAATGAAGATATTATCGGCGGCAAGGGGCTGGCGCTGATCCAGAGCCGGATAGAATTAGAGTATGGGAAACCTTACGGCATCCATGCGGAGAGCATGTTTAACATAGGAACGACGGTGACAGTGACTCTTCCGGCCGTAGACAGAACCAATCAGGGAAAGGAAACAACGGATGAAAGCAATACTGATAACATTTGATTCTTTAAATAGAAGGATGCTCCCTAATTATGGAAACCAGCAGGTGATCGCGCCGGGGTTTGAGAGGCTGGGAGAGATCTGCACCAGGTTTGACTCCTGTTATGCCGGCAGTCTTCCCTGTATTCCTGCCAGGAGGGAGCTGCATACAGGACGGGAAAATTTTCTCCATTGCCGGTGGGCAGCGCTAGAGCCCTTTGACGATTCCATGCCGGAAATTTTGAAAGAGAATGGGATCTATACTCATCTGGTGACAGACCATACACACTACTGGGAGGATGAGGGATTTGCTTACCACACCAGATACAATTCATTCCGGTTTTCCAGAGGACAGGAGGGGGATCCGGTATATGGAAGGGTCGATACCAGTGAGCTGGAAGCGGCTGTCAGAGGCCGGAGAGTTCCCAGACTTCGGATTCAGGATGCCGTCAACCGGAGGCATTTTGCAAAGACGGAGGACTATCCACAGGCTGTCACCTTTCAGTGGGGGCTGGATTTTTTAGAAGAAAATCACCAGTCAGACAACTGGTTTCTTCATATTGAGAGTTTTGACCCCCATGAGCCGTTTGCAGCGCCGGAAGCATTTCACGGCCTCTACGGCCTGCCGCCGTCGGAGGGACAGGAGTCTGACTGGCCGGATTACAGGAGGTCAGAAGGAATTGCAGAGGAAAAGATCCAGAGATACCGGAGAGAGAACATGGCATTGGTCAGCTTCTGCTCATATAACTTAGAGAGAGTCTTGGACGCAATGGACCGATATGGATTGTGGGATGATACGATGCTGATTGTCCATACAGATCATGGATTCTTTTTGGGAGAACACGGCTGGCTTGGAAAAAATACAGGGCCATACTACAATGAAGTGGCGAGAATTCCGCTTTTTCTTTACGATCCTAGAAATCGGAGCCAGGTCAAAGCAAGCCGGGATCTGGTACAGACAGTGGATTTGCCGGCTACAATTTTGGATTACTTTGGCCTGGATCTGCCGGCGAACATGACAGGGCGGCCAATCCGAAACGGTAAGAGATGCGAAGAGAGGATGATAGCAGCTTTTGGATTGTTTGGCGGCCAGATAAATATTACGGACGGCCGATATGTTTACATGAGGGCACCCAGAAAGAGCGGTTCTCCTGACGCCTATACGATGGCAGGTCTTCATTTTATGCGGAGGCGGATTCAGGAGGAAACCAATCCATACCGGCTTTCTATGGGACGGGAATTCTGCTTTTCCAAGGGATATCCCCTCTTCCGGATCGGGAATATGGGCAATGATTTCCAGACTGTCCAGGGGGAGTTTGGGGATCTGCTTTTTGACCTGTCAGAAGATCCCGGACAGAACAGGCCGCTTATTCTCCCGGAGATAGAAGAGAAAATGCGGAAGAGCCTGAAGAGCTGGATGGAGCAAATGGATGCGCCGGAAGAATTGTATGAGTTCTACGGGCTGTAAACATTTGATCTATAGGAAAAGAGAACGGTGTGATGGCCGTTCTTTTTTGTGTGGTATGACAGGAATTCCTTTAGTCTGCGGTGAAAGTTTATAAGGGTGTGCTACCAACGAACCATTAGCGATTCCCCAAAATTGTATCGTGAGGTACAGGCGAAAAGAGGGGGAAGCGAAATCGCAGCCTGACAAACAGAAATGTATGCCCTATGGAATACCCGACAGCAGGAAAGGTAAAACGTAAATGGGAAGATACTGCACAACTTATGGCGAATCTAAAGAAAGAATTTTAAAAAAGCCGGACAGATCCAGAGTGTGGTTATATCCATCAGGCTCGTAAAAAGGGGCTGGGTTATCTGACGGAGATGACAGTGGACACCAGTCATGGAGTTATTAGGAGTCCAAGGTTATACAGCTATCCGTGAATATCAGAACAATGCAATGAAAAAAGGATTCTATTATGAGGAAGAAACAGATCGCTTTGTATGTAGACAGGGAGAATATTTAGCATTTCAGAAATTAATTTATAAAAAGTCAATGCAGAACTATTACCGTTTATATAGCCATTCAAAAAACAATGTAAAAACTGCCCAAATTTTTCAGCTTATTCCACAGATCTCGGTATAGTCAGAATCAACGCGAGTGCTTATTATCCCTCTTTTTATCGAAATAGCAAGAAAGTAGGGATCAGTGATTATATGAGGGGCATGCAGGTTAGAAAGATATGGGCAGAAGGAACATTCGCGGTTTTAAAACGAGAACATAAACTGAATAAAATCCAAAAAATAGGCCTTCAGAAAGCGACAGAAGAATGCGTCTTATCGGCAATGGCATGAAATCTAAAACGGCTGGTAAAAGCGGTTTGAATAACCGAATTTACCAGCCGTTTTATTTGTATTTCAAAAAACATGCAGAAATAAACACTGAAAAAGTGAGTTTGTCAACAGATCCAACTTGAAACGGTCTTGTCTCTATCTATAAATGTCCTTGTTTTCCAATGTTAATTTATAAACATCAGTAAGGATATTTTCGTACTTTCATCGTTGGAGTGTCCTTCCATTTTTTGATGTGTTTTCAAAAAATACTAAATCTCGTAACCTATTATACCATGAATACTAATTGTTAGACAGTCCGATGTACGGTAGTGTGAGAGGGGAGAGAAAATCTCCCTTATTTGATCCATAAAAACATTTCTTTAAATATTTTGTAATCTTTGGTATGCACTTTCTAAGTGAGAATAGGAAAATTGCCACAGATTGGAGACTGTGGAGAAGGGTAATAGAAAAAGTGTTGGTAAAACAAAATACAGAATGCTACAATTTATCTAATGGATAACCAAATAATTTTAAAAATATGGCCATATTGCATAAAAAATAATAAAGGAGAGTAGAGAAATGATTATCGATTTTAGGGTAAGGCCGCCGTATGGGGTGTATGCAAAAAAGATGTTTCAGAACTTGGATGCTAGGGAAGACTTTGCTAATAAATATGGTTTTACCAGCCCGCCGTCGGTTATCCAATGTGACATGGATCTTTTTATTCAGGAACTGGATAAAGCGGGGGTTGACCTGGCTGTCATACCAGGCAGAGGAGCCATGGGCACAAAGAACGAAGAGTTGCTTGAGATTGCTGAGACCTATAAAGGCCGATTTGCAGTGTTCCCGTTTGTCAACCCGATGGAAGGGGAAGAGGCGCTGAATGGATTAGAAGAACTGGCAAAGAAGGAGCATGTTAAGGGGTTCTCAATGGAACCAGGAGTGGCGATTAATGGAAAGACCTTCGACTTTGATGATGAGATTGCATTCCCATTTTATGAGAAAATGCAGGAGTTGGGACTGCCGTTAATGATAACATACAGCGGCCATACAGTTCCAGAAATGGATAGCAAATACGTGTCAAAGTTGGATAGGGTGGCGGTACAGTTTCCCAAATTGAATATTGTTCTTTCCCATGCAGGGTGGCCTTGGGTGATGGAATTAATCGGAATGGCATTTCGCAGGAAAAATATCTACCTGCTCCCGGACGTATATGGCACCAATTCCCCCGGATCAAGTGAATTCACAGTTGCCGCCAATACCCTGATTCCGGATAAGATTCTTTTTGGATCGGCATATCCGATTATTCCGGTGGTAGAGGCGGTTCAATTTTATGAAAAAGAGGCCGGGTACCGAGAGGATATTTTGGAGAAAGTAATGGGGGGAAACGCAGCAGGGCTATTGGGATTAGAATAATCTGAATTATGTACTGACATAAATAATGAGGAGTGTTGTCTATGGGACGCTATATATTAAAGAGAATTTTCGCCATGGTTTTTGTGGTGCTTGGGGTTACGTTCCTGATCTTTACAATTTTATATTTCACACCAGGCGACCCGGCACGCATGATTCTGGGGGCGGATGCTACAGACGCGGAAGTACTCGCACTCAGAGCAGAACTGGGCTTGGATGATCCGTTTTTAGTTCGCTTTTTTACTTATGTTAAGCAGGTATTCATAGATTTTGATCTGGGAACATCTTACGTTAACAATCGAAGCGTGTCCAGCGAGATTCTTTCAAGGTTTCCAAAGACATTTGAGGTAGCAATCCTCAGCGTTGTATTTGCTGTTGTGATCGGCATTCCACTGGGCATCATGGCTGCAGTAAACCAATACACCTGGAAAGACAATGCGTCCATGGTGGTTGCTCTTTTGGGCGTATCGATGCCGCATTTCTGGGTTGGATTGATGCTGTCCCTGCTGTTTGCCCTAAAATTGGGGTGGCTTCCGGCCAGCGGCTTCGGCGGGATAGAGTATCTGATCATGCCGTGTCTGTCCATCGGCCTGGGCGGTGCCGGCGGAATTGCCCGCCAGACCAGATCCAGTATGCTGGAAGTCATACGCCAGGATTACATTGTCACAGCGAGGGCGAAAGGGTTAAAGGAAAGCACGGTGATCTACGTGCATGCTCTCCGCAATGCCCTGATCCCTATTATCACCCAGGTGGGAAATATGCTGGGCGTGCAGCTGGGAGGCGCCATCGTAGTAGAGTCCGTGTTTTCAATCCCCGGTCTGGGAAGCTACATGGTATCTGGAATTAAAAGCAGAGACTATCCGGCTGTGCAGGGAAGCGTCCTTTTTGTCTCTATCGTATTTGGTCTGGTAATGCTGCTGGTAGATATCATGTATGCATTTGCCGATCCCCGGATAAAGGCACAGTATCAGAGAAAGAGGAGGAAGGGATAGCTATGGAGGCAAAGAAGACAGCGGTGAAGACCAAAAAAGACAGCATGCTCCTGATTACACTCAGAAGGCTGGCGAAAAACAAGATGGCCATGGCGGGACTTGCTTTCATACTGGTTATGGTAGCAGTTGCGCTCCTGTCCCCATGGATTGCTCCTTATTCTTACGATGCACAGGATCTTGAACATGTATTTTCCATGCCTTCAAAAGAGCACTGGTTCGGGACGGACAACCTGGGCCGTGACATATTCAGCCGCATTATGTACGGAGGGCGGTATTCTTTGAGAATCGGTTTTATTTCCGCTGGAGTTGCAGCCCTGGGTGGGATCACTCTTGGATCCATCGCTGGATATTACGGGGGCAGGGCAGATACGATCATTATGAGGGTGCTGGATGTTTTCCAGTCGGTTCCCTCACTGCTTATGTCCATTGCCATCGCGGCCAGCTTGGGACCCGGTTTTACAAATTGCATTATAGCGCTGAGCGTCAGCACAATGCCCGCCTATGCCAGGATGACAAGGGCTTCTTTCCTGAATGTGCGGGAGATGGAATATGTGGAGGCAGCCAGGTCCATAAACGCCAGCGATTTTCGGATTATCTGGAAACACGTTCTGCCCAATGCGATATCGCCGATGCTGGTTCAAGCCACTATGGGCGTGGCCAGCGGAATCCTTGGGGCGGCAGCGCTCAGCTTCCTTGGACTGGGAGTACAGCCGCCTGAGCCGGAATGGGGAGCCATGCTTTCCGCCGGGAGAAATTATATCCGGGACTACTGGCATGTGGTTCTCTTCCCGGGAATTACAATTATGCTGACGATATTATCACTGAATATGCTGGGTGACGGTTTAAGGGACGCTCTGGATCCGCGGCTGAAAAATTGACCAGGAGGGAATAGAAATGGATGCATGGAAAACGACGAAAGAGGAAGAGCGCATCTTGGAAGTAGAAAACCTGGTGGTGGAGTATACTTCGGACAAAGAGGTCATACATGCGGTGAATGGCGTGTCCTTCTCTCTGAATAAGGGTGAGACTCTGGGATTAGTAGGCGAGACTGGAGCCGGAAAGACGACAATCGCAAAATCCATCATCAGAATTCTGCCGGATCCTCCGGCAAAGATAACGGCGGGAAAGATTGTGTTTGACGGCCAGAACTTACTGGAGCTCCCGGAGGCGAGTATGAGAAAGGTCAGGGGCAGAAAGATCTCGATGATTTTTCAGGATCCTATGACGGCACTCAATCCCATATTTTCAGTAGGGAACCAGATCGCGGAGGCCATACGGAACCATGAGAAGGTAAAGAGAAAAGAAGCGGCCAGAAAGGCTATGGAGATGCTGGAGCTGGTGGGAATCCCGGCTGAGCGGTACGACGAATACCCCCACCAGTTTTCCGGGGGAATGAAGCAGCGGGTTATTATAGCGATGGCGTTGGCCTGCAACCCGGAACTGCTGCTGGCCGATGAACCCACCACTGCTCTGGATGTCACCATCCAGGCGCAGGTGCTGGAACTGATGGGAGATTTAAAAAATCGATTCGGCACTTCTATGATCTTAATCACCCATGACCTGGGAGTGGTAGCGGAGGTTTGCGATAAGGTCGCGGTGGTGTATGCGGGGGAGATTGTGGAGATGGGGAGCAGAGAAGATATTTTTGACTTTGGCGCCCACCCCTATACGCTGGGGCTTTTCCAGTCCCTTCCCAGCCTCACAGGGGAGGAAAAACGGCTGAAACCTATCGGGGGAATGCTCCCCAATCCGGCAGATCTGCCGATCGGATGTAATTTTTCGCCTAGATGCCCTTACGCTACTGAGCAGTGCAGAAAGGAAAAGACGGGTTTGACAGAGGTGAGAGAGGGCCACTATATACGATGCTTCAGGGCTCAGAAGGAGGGGGACAAATGACACCTATTTTAGAGGTCGAGAATTTGAAAAAATATTTTTACACCTCCAGGGGAGTCCTGCACGCTGTAGACAATGTCAGCTTCCGCATGGAAAAGGGCACTACACTGGGGGTAGTCGGGGAGTCCGGCTGCGGAAAGTCCACATTGGGCCGCACCATCCTTCATCTGCTGGACAGCACAGAAGGAAAGATCCTGTTTAAGGGGGAGGACGTTACCCACGTGGACAGAAAGAAATTGGGAAAACTGAGAGAGAAGATGCAGATCATCTTTCAGGATCCCTTTTCTTCCTTAAATCCTAGAATGTCGGTCAGCGAAACGATCATGGAGCCGCTGATTTTATCGAAACGGTTTTCGCGAAATGAAATGGAAAAACTGACGGGACAGCTGATGGAAACAGTTGGGCTGGCAGAGCGCCTGTATCACTCTTACCCCCATGAACTGGATGGAGGACGGCGTCAGAGAATAGGGATCGCCAGGGCCCTGGCGCTGGATCCGGAATTTGTGGTCTGCGATGAACCGGTCTCCGCTCTGGACGTGTCCATCCAGGCCCAGATTTTAAATTTGATGCAGGATCTCCAGGAGGAGAGAAAGCTGAGCTATATTTTTATTACCCACGACCTGTCTGTGGTCCGGTATATTTCAGATGAGATCTGCGTCATGTATCTGGGGCAGCTGGTAGAAAAAAGTCCGGCCAAGGAGCTGTTTCTGCGCCCGCTGCATCCCTATACAAAGGCGCTTCTGTCGGCAATTCCGATACCGGATATCCATCAGAAGAGGAAGCGGATTCTGCTGAAAGGGGAGGTGACCTCTCCCATCAATCCCAAGCCTGGATGCCGGTTTGCATCGCGGTGCATGTATGCGACGGAACAGTGCAGGCAGGAACAGCATTTGCAGGAAATTGAAAACAATCATTTTGTGGCATGCAATCGGGTTACCGAAATAAATTGAAAGGAAAAGAGAGAATGAAAAAAAGATTAGTATTGTTTTTGGCGGCAGCCATAGCGGCGGGAAGCCTTGTCGGGTGTTCAGGCGGAAATGAGACCAGTGAGACGACGATGCAGGCGGCAGGCACCGCAGACACAGAGGGCGAAGAGACGGAGGCAGGCGGCGAAGAGATCAATGTGCGGGTAGAAATCGGGGCTGATCCGGGAGACCTGTCCCCCTGGGGAGTAAACACCAATGAAAGCCAGTACGTCAAGTATGTTATTTATCAGCGCCTGCTGGAGAGAAATTATGAAGGCGAGCTGGTCCCCCTGCTGGCAAAAGAGTATGAGCAGATCGACGACACCCACTACCGCTTTGTGATCAACGAGGGGATAACGGTTCACAATGGAGATACCCTGACGGCTGCCGATGTCGTCTGGTCGATCGGGATGGCCGCTGAGAGTGCCACATATTCCAATATAACTTCTGGAATCGATGTAGAAAATACAGAGGTGGTGGATGACACGACGTTTATCCTGGCATTGGAGAGTCCGTCCATCATGGCGGTTGAAAATATGTGCTGGATTCCTATCACTTCACAGAGCGCCTATGAGTCGGACCCCGACCACATGGTGAACAATCCGGTAGGGACAGGTCCATACAAATTTGTGGAATGGACGCCTGGAAGTACAGTTGAAGTGGAAAAATTTGACGGATACTGGAGACCTGATAACAACGAACAGAACTGCGACAGAATTACATTCAGAGTGATTTCAGAAACCGCCCAGAAGGCCATTGAGCTGGAGACAAATGGAGTGGACGTTTTATACGAGGTGGGAAGCGGAGATGTGGAACGGCTGAAAGGGGATGAAAACTTTACTGTGATCGAGGAAACGATCCCAACGGTACACAGCATCTACTTTAACTGCAGTGAGTACTCTGCCTGCCAGAATCAGAAACTGCGTCAGGCTATCGCATATGCAGTGGACACAGAGTCCATCGCGGCGGTGGCTTATGGCGGATATGCGACGCCTGCATACTCGATCTGCTCAGAGGCATTTTCAGACTGGAAGGATGAGTACAAAGAGGACGGCATATTGTATGCTCAGGATCTGGACAAGGCGAGGCAGCTGCTGGAGGAAGCCGGAATCCAGGAAGGTCTGGAGCTCTCTCTGATTACCAACGAGGATGCTACCAGGGTGGCCGCAGCGGAGATCATTCAGGCCAATCTCGCTCAGATCGGAATTCAGGTAAACATCACCTCCTATGAGGCGGCTGTGTACAATACCATGATTCTGGATCCCCAGGGCGGCTGGGACATGAGCCTGAACGGGGCGACCAATTACGGATCAGTTCTGGGAATTTTCCATTTCCAGCTTAACTATAAGACCAGCAAGAGGATGACATTGATTGATGACCATTTCCAGGAACTGCTGGAGGAAGCACTGGCATATGGGGACGAGGCGGTTACGGATGAACTGTTAGATTACTTTAATGAGACCCTTCCCATCTATCCTATGGTGCATCTGGAGCAGATCTGCGCCGCTAAGAATACAATCGGCGATTTCGCCCTGAAGGGAAGCCGTTTCCTCTTCCCGGGTGAATGGGATTACAGTAATTGGAATTAATAAAAAAGAACGCGGGGATGCTGACAGCGGCATCCCCGTTTTTCGATTATTCCCCCATAGAGATCATGGTGTTCCACAGGTCTTCTTTATACTGTTCGGAGAAACAGGGATCACTGCTGCGCCTGACAGCCAGCACCGGAAGGCCAAGAGAGGGCGCAGCGATGGGGAAAAAGTACAGCTGCGTATGCCCTTCGTAATTTTTTACGAATGAAAAATCTGTCAGAGTAAAACCAATTCCTGACAGGCAGAGCTTCATATTAAATTCCATATTGCTGTTTTCGGAGATAATGTTCCATGAAAAGTGATTAGAGGCGGCGTAGTGATCCATCTGCCTGCGGCCTTTGGATGGAGAGGGAAATGCGATCCAGGGGATCGAGGAGAACTCTTTCAGTTCGATCCCGTGTCTCCAGGAAGCAACACAGGCGGCGGATGAATCCGGGAAAAAACTTTCAATGGTACAGGCGGAAACCGCAGCGTACATAGGGCCCCGAATGAGAGACACTGTCTGCAGGCTGGGCAGGGAGCGGTAGTGGTGAGTGATGTAGAAATCCAGCTGACCGGCCAGAAGCATGGACTCCAGGGTGGAAGAAGGCTCGATGGTAGTCTGAATCTTCAGATCCGGGTATAATTCGTGGAAACGGGGCATGACAGAAGCAATAAAATCGAGAAGCTGGCCGGAAACATGAGAACTATAGCCCAGATGGAGCTTTCGCTGTTTTTCGTGGCTGCGGTTTAGACGATCATCCAGATTGGAATACAGGACTTCGATCTGCTCAGCAGTTTCCTTCAGAATCTGCCCTTCCGGGGTAAGAGACAATTTTGGGCGCCGGTAGAATAAAAGGACGTGGTAGAAATCTTCGAGGCGCTTCAGATAGGTGCTCAGGCTTTGCTGGGAAATGTGGAGTTCCTGGGCCGCTTTTGTAATATTCATATGGGCAGTTATGGCAAGAAAGTAATCTAAATTCGGTCTGTACGGCATAAAAAATCCCTCCTGCCAGCCATTATAACATAAGGAAGTATGTCAATCAAGACGAGACAGGAGGGGAGGGGCTATGCCAGATTATGGAGAGAGTAGTCGGCCATAAATGCCACATTGGGATTTTTGGGGATTTCCCGCATGACTCTCTGCTCTCCTATATCCAGACCCCTTGGAGATTCGGGCGTGTACGGCGTCCAGATTGCAGGACCGCTGCCGTTGGGATTTCCTGTTTTGATGAAATTGGTCCAAAAGTCGGCCAGTTCAACGGATAGATCGAAATCCTTTCCGGTGTACGGCCTTTTTGAGCGGAGAAGGGTCTGAAATACATAGTGGTGTTCCGCAGAGTGGTGGGCCTTATCCGCTCCTGTTGGGATATAGGTAAAATAGTACTGGTATGCGGGCTTGCGGCCAAGGCGGTTCTGGTTGATGCACCAGGCAAAATCTGCCGCCAGCATATCTTCCCCCAGGGGATCCTCAAAATACGGCTGGCAGAGCAGGGGGTCGTCAGCGTGAATGCACTGGCAGTACCGGTCTGCGAGATCGCCGAACCTCTTTTGAGCGGATTGCCGGATCTGCTCATAGGATGGAGCCGGGGCGCCGAAGATGCGCAGCTCATCAGAGGTCACGCCCACCATGCTATCGATATCGTCGTGCTTTCCGGAGAGAAAATAGTCTTCCGGTTTTTCCGGCAGTACGTATCCGTCCACAATGGGGACAAAAGGATAGGGTTCCTGAATCGCTTTCTTAAAGGCAGTATATCGGGAGACCAGATAACCGGAAGGGGCTTTTCTTGCTTCTTCGATATGGGAAAATCCGCAGAATGTAAGGAACTTTTCCCCCAATGCCTCCGCCTCTTCTTTGTAAGGGGCTGCAAGGACTCCATTTCTGCTCAGGCCACCTCCGCTCTGAAAGATAACCCGCTGAAAGCACCCTTTCAGCAGCGGTGTGGCGCACATGTCCTGGGCGGCAAAACCGCCGGCAGACTGGCCAAAGACAGTGATATTGTCCGGGTCGCCTCCAAAACAGTAAATATTCTTTTTGGCCCATTGGATGGCGGCGATGATGTCTAAAGTGCCATAGTTGCCAGTGCTTTGATGCGGGTCCTCCGCTTCCAGCTCCGAGTGGGCCAGGAAGCCGAAGACATTGACCCGGTAAGCAACTGTGACGAGAATCACACCGCGTTTTGCAAATCCTTCCCCGTCACAGTAGGGCCGATAGCTGAAACCTGCCTCATATCCGCCTCCGTGTATAAAGACAGCAACGGGGAGATTTTCCCCTGGTTTCAGGGCAGGCGTCCAGATATTCAGGTACAGGCAGTCCTCGCTCTCCTCCAGAGGGAGAAGGGGATATTCCGTGGCATCCCGGTTCACATAAGGCTCCTGGGGGCAGGCGGGGGCAAAACGGTCAGCCTGTTTTACGCCCTCCCACGGGATGGGCGGCTGGGGAGCTTTCCACCTGAGCTCTCCCACAGGGGGCGCGGCAAAGGGGATTCCCTTAAAGACGGTAAAGATCGGATTGCCGCAGGGGATTCCCCGGACAATCCCTGATTGTGTGGTTGCTTGCAGTAGTGCCATGGCAGTGATACCTCCTCCTGAAAAAGTAAACTATTTGGTGTTCTGATAACAGCTTACCATTAAGAAAAAAAGGGTTCCAACACATATTTCTAAGGAGGATTCCACAGACAGCAGTATGTTGGAAAAATAAAAAGATCATAAATTATTAGCACTCAGACCTTTTGAGTGCTGATTTTTTATTGACATTTGGATATGATGGTATTAAAATAACGGATAAAGGTTCTATAGACATTATTTTTTGAAGGAGTGATGTAAAAATGGCAAAGAGTGGAAGCCTCTCTATTAACAGTGAGAATATATTTCCGATCATTAAAAAATGGCTGTATTCGGATCACGATATTTTTTACCGCGAATTGATTTCCAATGGCTGCGACGCTATTACAAAACTGAAAAAGCTGGAGCTGATGGGAGAGTACGAGAAGCCTGAGGACGTAGAATATAAAATTCAGGTGACCGTGAATCCTAATGAGAAGACGATCACAGTATCGGACAATGGACTGGGAATGACGGAGGAAGAAGTAGATGAGTACATCAACCAGATCGCGTTTTCCGGCGCCCAGGACTTTCTGGAGAAGTATAAGGACAAAGCCAACGAAGACCAGATCATCGGGCATTTTGGCCTGGGATTTTATTCTGCTTTTATGGTGGCTGATAAGGTGACCATTGACACCAAATCTTATAAAGAAGGATCCAAAGCCGTCCACTGGGAATCCGAGGGAGGCACGGAGTTTGAGATGACTGATGGGGACAGAGAGCTGAACGGCACCACAGTCACCCTGTATCTGAACGAAGACAGCACAGAGTTTGCCAATGAGTACCGGGCAAGGGAAGTTATTGAAAAATACTGTGCTTTTATGCCGGTTCCGATCTACCTGGAAGACGCATCGAAAGGGCCTCAGTATGAAACTATTGAAAAGGATGAATTGACGGATAAGGACACGATTGTGGAGACTATCGTGGAGGAGGCCAAGACTGAGGAGAAAGAGAACGAGAACGGCGAGAAGGAGACGGTGGAGGTATCCCCGGCCAAGGAGAAGTATAAGATCTTAAAGCGCCCGGTCGCCCTAAATGATACGAATCCCCTCTGGAATAAGCATCCCAACGAGTGCACGGAGGAAGAATATAAGGAGTTCTACCGGAAGGTCTTCCTGGATTTCAAAGAACCGCTGTTCTGGATCCACCTGAATATGGATTATCCCTTCAACTTAAAGGGCATCCTGTACTTCCCCAAGATCAACATGGAGTACGACAGCCTGGAGGGAACCATCAAGCTGTACAATAACCAGGTATTCATCGCCGATAATATCAAGGAAGTGATACCGGAATTCCTGATGCTGTTAAAGGGCGTTATCGACTGCCCGGATCTGCCGCTGAACGTGTCCAGAAGTGCCCTGCAGAACGATGGGTTTGTAAAGAAGATTTCTGATTATATCACGAAGAAAGTGGCGGATAAGCTGTCTGGAATGTGCAAGACAGACCGGGAGAATTATGAGAAATACTGGGATGACATCAACCCATTTATCAAATTTGGCTGCATCAAAGATGAGAAATTTGCAGAGAAGATGAAGGATTATATCATCTTTAAGAATCTGTACGGCAAGTACCTGACCCTTCCCGAATGTCTGGAAGAAAATAAAGACAAGCATGAGAATACAGTATTCTATGTGACAGATGAGAAGGAGCAGAGCCAGTACATCAATATGTTTAAGGAGGCCGGCCTTGACGCCGTGATCCTAAAACACAATATTGACGCGCCGTTTATCACCCATCTGGAGCAAAAAAATGAGGGCGTAAAATTCCTCAGGATCGATGCGGATCTGACAGATACCTTTAAGGAGGAAACCAGCAAGGAGGACGAGGAGGCTGCCAAAGCCGATGCCGATTCCCTGACAGAGATTTTCAGAAAAGCTCTGGAAAATGATAAACTGACCATCAAGGTAGAGAAGCTGAAAAATGCCAATATTGCCTCCATGATCACTGTTTCTGAAGATTCCAGAAGAATGCAGGAAATGATGAAGATGTACAGCATGGGCTTGGACAGCGATATGTTCGGCGCAAATCAGGAGACTCTGGTGCTCAACGCCAACAATAAGCTGGTTCAGTACGTCTTGAACCACAAAGACGGCGAACATACAGCGATGATCTGTCAGCAGCTCTATGATTTGGCGGCATTAAGCCATGGTTCCCTCACGCCGGAGCGCATGACCAAATTTATTGCCAGAAGCAACGAGATGATGGGAATGATTGCAGATTAACTAAAAGGAGAAAGCTATGCGGCTCTATATTGTCCGTCATGGTGAGACGGAATGGAACGTATGCGGAAAAATGCAGGGCAGGACGGATATCCCTCTCAATGAAAAGGGGATCCGTCTAGCCCAGGAGACGGCAAAAGGTCTGAAAGATGTCCCCTTTGATCTGGCTGTCACCAGCCCGCTTCAGCGAGCGAGGCAGACAGCAGAGATTATTCTTGCGGGGAGAGATGTGCCGATTTTGGAAGACTGGCGGATCGCAGAGATTAACCTGGGAGTGTGGGAAGGATTGGGATGCAGACCGGGAAACTGTCAGGTTCCTCAGGACAGGCTGAATGATTTTTATCAGAATCCATTTCAGTTTGTACCCCCTGAGGGAGGGGAGACCATAGCCCAGGTCTGCGCCAGGACAAAGGAATTCCTTGATCAGGTGATTGCCAATCCTCAGTGGCAGGACAAAACGATCTTGATCGCCACTCACGGCTGTGCCTGCCGGGCATTGCTGAACAGTGTTTATGAGAACAAAGACGATTTCTGGCATGGCCATGTGCCGCCCAACTGTGCGGTGAACATTGTGGATGTCTCGGAAGGAAAAGCTGTTTTGGTCGCAGAGGATCAGATTTACTATGATCCTGGAGAGTGCATTGATTTCCGAACAGGAAAAAAACTGAAGCTGACATAAAAATAAAAGATCTGGAGGCAGTGAATGCTGCTTCCAGGTCTTTTCCTTTTTTAAAATGGCTGTCCCGCATAACATGCTGCCTTTCGCGAAGCAGCAGAAAAGATACCTGCCATATCCGGTTGTTTTTATATTGAAAAATCAGAAAGTTATGCTATAATATGTAGTAATGATTACTACTTGATGAAACAAAAGATATAAAAATCTGTTGGAGGCCAGTTATGAGCTATAAAATTATTGGTGACAGTTGTTTGGATCTGACTGAAGAATTAAAGAAAGATCCGCATTTTCAGATGATTCCTCTGACGCTTCAGGTTGGAAGCGTTTATGTGACAGACGATGAGACCTTTGACCAGAAAAAATTTTTGGGACTGGTAGCGGCATGTCCGGAATGCCCGAAGACGGCATGCCCGTCCCCGGAACGTTTCAAAGAGGCTTTTGAGTGTGATGCGGAGAATATTTTTGTTATCACTCTGTCGGAACATTTGAGCGGCACCTACAATGCAGCAAGATTGGGGATGGATCTGTATTACGAGGAACACGGCCACGACAAGAATATTGCGGTGATCGGATCCGATTCCGCCTCGGCAGGAGAGCTGAACCAGGCGCTGTACATTCAGGAAATGTGTGAGGCAGGGCTCCCTTTTGATCAAATTCTGGAAAAGGCAATGGTGTTTCGGCGGGAAATGCACACATATTTTGTTTTGGAGACTCTGGATGTCCTGAGAAAAAATGGACGGCTTTCAGGTTTGCAGGCATTTTTTGCAACGGCACTGAATATAAAGCCAGTGATGGGAGCAGATAAAGGCACGATCATAAAATTGGATCAGGCCAGAGGAATCAGCAAAGCGCTTGCGAGAATGTGTGACATTGCTGTGCAGGAAGGGAAAAATACGGAAGAAAAAACGCTTGTGATTGCTCACTGCAACAATCCGGAGCGGGCTGCTTTCGTAAAAGAGGAGATGGAAAAGCGGGCTTCTTTCAAGCGTGTTGTGATTACAGAGACTGCTGGCGTGGCGACTGTCTATGCCAGTGACGGCGGCATTGTCATGGCATTATAAAATGTATTGATTGTGACTGAAAGGGGAGAACTATGGGAAAAGGCAGAAAGGGGAGCAGAACATCTGGGCAGCTCCCTATAGTCATATTCCTGGGCTTTTTGATGGTCATCTTTGCGGGGGTGATGGCAGTTCTTGCCGTGACCTGGAGAGACGGGAAGGTGCGGGAAGAAAAGCAAGTGCAGGCGCTAGCCGATGCTGCAGAGCCCCAGACGGCGCCCCAGACAGAAGAAATTGCAATCCGGACGGATACAGAGAAAGAGGAAGACCTAAAAATCGAGGAAGAGATAAGAAACGTCAGCCTGCTTTTTGGCGGAGATGTGCTTTTGTCTGACCATGTGCTGGCGGCATATGAGAGAGGCGGAGGAATCCAAGGCGTTCTGGGAGAAGGCTTCCGGAATGAGATCGGCCAGGCAGATGTTTTCATGGTCAATCAGGAATTTCCCTTCAGCGACAGAGGAGAGCAGGCGGAGGATAAGCAGTTCACCTTCCGGCTGCCTCCGGAGAAGGTTTCCATGTTTCAGGAGATGGGGATCGATATTGTAACGCTGGCCAACAATCATGCGCTGGATTATGGGACGGATGCCCTGCTGGATTCCTGCTCGGTTCTGGATGGGGCTGGGATTCTCCATGTGGGGGCAGGGGCCGACCTGGAAGCGGCCAAGGCATGGGAAACCATAGAGGTGGGAGAAAAAACCATCGGCTTTTTAGGTGCCACCAGAGTGATTCCTGTGCCGGAATGGGCGGCTACCCAATACCAGCCAGGGATGCTGTCCACCTACGATCCTGCAGTCCTGCTGGAGCAGATTGCCATGGCGAAAGCGGTCTGCGATTATGTGATAGTCTATGTTCACTGGGGGATTGAGCGGGATGAATTTCCTCAGGAGTATCAGAAGACTTTAGGGAGACAGTATATCGATGCCGGAGCAGATCTGGTGATCGGCAGTCATCCCCATGTGCTTCAGGGAATTGAGTATTATCAGGGGAAACCTATTGTATATAGTCTTGGAAATTTGGTTTTCGGCAGTTCGATTCCCAAGACTATGCTCCTGAAAGTGGAGTGGAATGGGGAGGAGACCCGCCTGACAGCGGTCCCTGGGACTTCCAGCGCTGGATATACCAGGGAACTGACAGACCAGGCAGAGAGACTGGCGTTTTTTGATTATCTGGAATCGATATCCTTTGGGGCTGCCATTGATGAGGGCGGAGTGATCCGGCCGCAGAAACAGTGAACGAAGAAGGCGCCGATGCAGGAGGCTGCCAGATAGGCGATAAGTCCCACAGGTGTCCCGAAGGTCAGGGCGATGGTGTGGAAGACCACCTGTTCTGACGGAAAACAGGGATTGATATAAAACATATTGGCGTAGCTATAGGGCCACAGATAATACTGGACAGCCAGGTTGATAGCTGTGGCGATCAGGCAGCAGGCACCGTAGAGAGGCAGGGCAGACAGGTACCCTGCCTTTGTGCTGTCAGACTGCTGGGAGAAAGCAATATAAAACCCAATAAAAATCAGCAGAAAGTGCCAGAGAAAGCCGTGGCAGGTGAGGGTGATATACTCCCAGAGAAATCCATCCGGAACCAGAAGGGCCATGATTCCGCCGAGAATTCCGAAATCCTGAAGGAACGTCAGGACAGACGTGCGCATCCTTCCGTCGGGCAGCAGAGGGAGAAGAAGGCAGAGGTACATAGGCACGCTGCAGAGCTGAAATGGAAAATACCACCAGTTGTACGAATGATGAAAAACAACAACATAGAGAAAAGCCTGCTTGTACAGTTCGCAGACGGCCAGAATCAGTCCACAGAAAAACAAAAGGGAGCGGAAACGGTGTCCGTTCCTTTTTTGATGCCTGGAAGAGAGAAAGCGGGCAGCCGCAATCCGGGCAAAAAATACTGCACAGATAACCCCAAAGGCGGTAAAGAACAAAAGCGGGGCGGAGTAGGCCCTGGGCTTTTCAAATGTCCAGGATGTCGCGTACAAAAATCGTTCCAGCAAATCAGCCATGCCCGTTCAGACCTCCTCAGTTATCAGATGTTTCTTTTAAAAAATCCAGCTTCCCGGCCGGTATATCCATGCTTTTTTCCTGGATCCAGGCGAAGGTGCCCAGAAGGTTTTGAATTTCTTCTGGGGAGGTGGGAGCCAGATGGTTATCTAAGGCTACTCCGAGGACACTCAGTACAATGCGTGCGGTGGACTGGGGATCGGGGCAGATGAGCTGTCCGGACGCGTCTCCCTGGGCTAGGACATTGCTCAAAATAGGCTGCAGGGAGCGGAGAAGGAAGCTCAAAAATTCCTGGTGGATTAGGGCGCTCTGCTGGAGTTGGAGAAGACTGCTTTGGTTTTCCTTCCGTTTCAGCTCCTTGGAGGCGGAAAGGCATGTTTTAAATAGAATTTCCAGCCGCGTAAAGACATCCATCTGATCGTCTTCCGCCAGCCTCCGCCCTTCATCGATAGCTGCACTGTAGGAGCGTTCTACCAGTGCAGTGAGAATATCACTTTTGGAAGAAAAATAGTAGTAGATGCTTCCTTTTCCGATTCCAGCTTCCCGGGCAATCTCATCCACTGTGATCAGCTGTATGTCCCGGTCATTCATTAGAGTCTGCATAGCGTCCAAAATCAGATCCTTTTTATTCTGTTTCATTCTGTCTCTCCTCTTCAGCAGTTCATTGGTCAACGCGCCAGTGTCCGGCAGGCAGACGCGGCAGGGGAATGTGTAGTTCAGTATAGCAGAATTACAGAAAAAATGCCAGACCCGCCGGAAACCTATTGACGGAAGAAAAAAAACATGGTAGGTTAAATTTAAAAGAATCGACCGCTGGTCGAAAAATATCCCGGAAATTCTGCCGGGCGCAAGGAGGTTATCGCATATGACCTATCAGGAGATTTTTGACACAATCAAAACAAAATTTTCCGGTGCGGATGTCAGCGGGGTAAAGGAGCATGTCGCCTTCCAGTTCAACATCACCGGAGAGGGGGCAGGAGCCTTTTACGCGGAGATCAAAGACGGACAGCTTTATGTGGAACCCTATGAGTACTATGACAGAGATGTTCTGTTTACCTGTACTGCAGAGACATTGATGAAGATTGTGAACGGAAAGCTGGACCCGGTGTTTGCCTTTACCATTGGAAAGCTGAAGGTGGACGGGAGCATTGAGAAGGCGCTTAAAATAAAAGAGGTGATCCGGGGCTGACCTGTCTGACGGCACAGATTGTGCAGAGGAAGAGACAGCCGGACATGGTAGGAGGTGTTGGGGCATGAGACGAGAAACAGCCTGGAGGATGCTGGGAGGAGCAGCGGCGGCGGCCGGAGGGCTTCTGGCAGCGGAGTATGCAGGTGCGAACTATCTGTTTTGCCGGACGCTGACCCGCGGCGGCGCAAAAACAGAGAGAACCATTGATATGTCCGGAACGGACTGGAACGAGCATATTCCTTATATTGAAAGCTGCCGGGAATGGCAGTCGGGCCAGTATCGGGAGGATGTCTGGACCCAGTCTCAGGACGGGCTGAGACTCCACGGAACCTATTTTCCAGGATGCCCCTGGCCTGCTGAAGAAAAGGAATGGCAGCCGGAGCGGCCAGGGAAGCTGGTGCTGGCATTTCATGGCTACAGCAGCCAGGGGATGAGCGATTATACAGCTCTCTCTAAATTTTATATCCATGAACTTGGATGTGCTATGCTGATTGTGGATGAGAGAAGCCATGGACAGAGCGAAGGGGAGTATATCGGTTTTGGCACCCTGGATCGATTTGATGTTCTTTCCTGGTTGTCCTATATCGAGAACCGTTTTGGAAGAGAGGACATAGAGATTTATCTTCACGGCATTTCTATGGGAGCTGCTACGGTTGTGATGGCCAGCGGTCAGAAGCTGCCGGCCAATGTGAAAGGCATTGTGTCGGACTGCGCATTTACCTCCGCATGGGATGTGTTTTCCCATGTGCTGAAGAGCTGGTACCATATCCCTCCATTTCCGCTGATGCAGATCGCTGATGTGGTCACCAGAAAGAAGGCAGGGTATGGGTTGAAAGAGGGGGACGCATCCAGAGAAGCAGAAAAATCGGAAATCCCCACATTGTTCATCCACGGCGACAGAGATACCTTTGTCCCCTGCTGGATGTGCGACAAGATTTATGATCACTGCAGAGCGCCGAAAAAGAAGCTGATCATTTCAGGGGCGGCTCATGCAGAGAGTTACTACAAAAACCGGACAGCGTATGAAGAGGCAGTTAAAGAGCTCCTTATGACAGTTCAGGCGAGAGATGCAAGGCCGAAAACAAGCAAAAACCTGTGAGAATATTTAGGAGGAAGGCGAATGAAAACCAGAAAAGGCTATAAAGTATACCCGCTGACAGCGGCTCAGAAGCTGCATTTTTATTACCAGCAGTACTGCCCGAAGAAACAGGTCCTGAATATCGGTTCCTACCTGGCAATACAGATGGATCTGGATTTTGATCTGCTGAAAGAGAGTGTCTATGAGGCTTACGCCCGCTGTGATTCCATGCGCCTGCGCTTTGCTAAAGATAAAGATGGAACCACTTACCAGTATGTGGTAAAGAAGGAAGAGCGGGATATAGAATTTTTTGATTTTACTGGCTGGAAGCCGGAGGACGCCAAGCACCAGATGGATTTGTGGACAGAGATCCCATTTGAAAAATATGACAGCCCTCAGAACAGGGTAGTGATGATCAAGCTCCCAGACGGGTTCCAGGGCCTTTACATTGTGGTGGATCATATGACCATGGATGCCCAGGCACTGATCCCTTTCTTTAAAGATATCATTGAAATCTATTCTTTCCGCAAATATACGGATGCCGGCCTGTCTTATCCCAAGGAGATGGCTTCTTACATTAAGCAGCTGCAGAAAGACCTGGAATATGAGGCGGGTACGCATGCCAAGGAGCGGGATACAAAGTTTTTTGAAAATCTGATCTCCTCATCGGAACCGATCTTTACGGATATCAGTGGCCCCGGGAGGCTGCAGGAGGAGAGGAAAAAGGAGAAGGATCCCAATCTCCGGGCGGTGACGATTGTTTCTGACAATGTTGATTCTAATTTGTCCACTTTCCACCTGGAGGGGGAGCCGTCGGCCAGATTGATGCAGTTCTGCGAGGAGCACCGGATTTCCATGACCTGCCTCCTCCTGATGGGGCTTCGCACCTATCTTCAAAAAGAAAATCACCAGGAGGATGTGTCTCTGGTGACGACGGTTGCCCGGCGGGCCACTCTGCTGGAAAAGCGGAGCGGGGGAACCAGGATCCACTGCTTCCCCTTCCGAACGATCGTGCCGGAAAGTGATACTTTTTTAGAGGGGCTTTATAAAGTGAGGGACGGACAGAATCAGCTGTTCCGCCATGCCAATTATGACCCGGTAGAGTACTACCGGTTCCGCAGTGAATACTACCACCTGAAGCCGGGGCAGACCTACGAGCCTCTCAGCCTGACTTACCAGCCTCTTACATTAAAGGAAAAAGGTCTGGAGAAGCTGGGAGATATCCAGTACCGTTCTGAACGCTGCAATAACGGAGCAGCCGCCCACAATCTGTACCTTACGGTCTCCCACAGGAGCAGTGACAATGGCCTGGAATTCTGCTTTGAGTACCAGACCGGTGCGGTGAGCCATGAAAAGCTGGAGTACATTTACTATTATCTGTGCAGAATATTATTTGAAGGAATTGCCAATCCGGAACACACGGTAGGCGAAATTATTGCGGCAGTTTGAATGCCGGAGAGGGAGGAAATCATGTTAGAACAGTTGAAAGAGATTATTTGCCAGTATGTAGATGTTGACCCGGAGATCATCACAGAGGACGCCCGGTTTGCCGAAGATCTGGGATTTAATTCCTACGATTTTATGAGCATGGTAGGAGAGTTGGAAGAGATCTACGACATTGAGGTGGAGGAGAGAGAAGTAGTGGGGATCCGGACAGTCGGGGAAGCGATGGAGTATATGAAAAAACTCCAGGAAGAAGAGTAAAAGGATGGGGAAAGCTATGGCAGTCAACACGATGAAGGATATCATCAACTACAGTGCAGAGCGCTACCAGGATCAGGATGCTTTTCGGTACAAAGTGAAAAAGGAAGTTCAGTCCAGAACTTACCGGCAGCTGAAGGAAGACTGCGAGGCATTTTCAAGGGGACTGGAGGGCCGAGGGCTTTTGGAAAAGCATATTGCCGTCATCGGGGCCACCAGCTATTTTTGGATCACCGCCTATTTCGGGACAGTCAACAGCGGGGGCGTTATTGTTCCGCTGGACGCTGGACTGCCGGCAGACGATTTGTGTGAGCTGATCAACCGGGCAGATGTCAGTGCTCTGGTCTATGATGATTTGAGAAAGGATGCGGCGGAGGCGGCTGCTCTAAAATGTCCGGGGCTGTCCTGCATGATTTCCATGCAGGCTGAGGAGGACCGGACAGCCCAGGGAGATTCATTGCTTCCAGTACTTTCTTTTCAGAAGTTTTTGGCGGATCATAAAGGGAACTTTGACGCTGAATTGGATCCGGACAGGATGTGTGCTATTCTTTTCACATCTGGAACTACGGGGATCAGCAAGGGAGTTATGCTGAGCCACAGGAATCTGGCAGACAATGCGGTCTGTCTGGACATGAAGATTCCGGTGGGGACAGTTTCTATGACACTTCTGCCCATCCACCATGCATACTGTTTTACAATGGATATTTTAAAAGGACTCTATATCGGGGCAGTGATCTGCATCAATGATTCCATTATGCACGTTTCCAGAAATATGAAGCTGTTTAAGCCGGAAATCATTCTTCTGGTTCCGCTGGTGATGAAATCGATCTATGCAAAACTGAAAGATGCTCCCAAAGTCCTCCCGAAACACCTTGTGGCGAGAGAAGCGTTCGGCGGGCGGCTAAAGACCATCTGCAGCGGAGGAGCCTATCTGGATCCGGAGCTGATCAGGCGGTTTGCCGAATATGGGATCACGGTGCTTCAGGGCTATGGAATGACAGAATGTTCCCCGGTCATCAGCACGAATCTGGAGTGGGCCAACAAGATCGGATCAGTGGGAAAGCTGCTGCCCAATTGCGAGGCCAAGGTGGTGGATGAAGAGCTCTGGGTCAAAGGCTCCAGCGTGATGCTGGGATATTACAAAATGCCGGAGGAAACAGCCGCCGCGCTGACGGATGGCTGGCTTCACACCGGCGATCTGGGGTATGTGGATGAGGACAATTACGTCTATATAACGGGGAGAAAAAAGAACCTGATTATTTTAGAAAATGGGGAGAATGTCTCGCCGGAGGAGCTGGAAAATCTTCTATATAAAGATCCGCTTGTGAAAGAGGTGCTTGTGAGGGAGAACGGCTTTGTCATTGAGGCTGAGATCTTTCCGGATGAAGAATATGCGAAGAAAAAGAAGATCCGGAATGTAGAAGAGCATCTTCAGGCTCTGGTTGATCAGATCAACAAGGGGCAGCCATCTTATAAAAAGATTCACAGCCTGAAGCTCAGGGATACGGAATTCCAGAAGACATCTTCAAAGAAAATCAAAAGAAATCAGTAATACTGTCCGGAAACCGGGACAGAGAAAGAAAATCGGAAGAAAGCTGCTGTCAGAAGAGCTGGATGGCGGGCTGTCTTCCGATTTCTTATATTTCATCCAAAAAAATCGGAATTTAGCGCTAATTGGTTAAAATGCCACTTGATAAAAATGAAAAATGCTTTATAATGGATAGCAACATCCAAATGAATAGTTATGCATTATGATGTATAGCTTCTGCGGATGGATAGAAGCAGCCCTGATCAGGGCTGTAATTATGAGGAGGATATAATTATGAAGAAAAAAGCATTGGCATTAGCGCTGGCAGCATGCATGGCAGCATCCCTGGCAGCCTGCTCTGGATCCAGCAGCGAGACGACTGCAGCGGCAACGGATGCAGAGACCACCGCGGCAGAGACCACCGCAGAGGAGACCACTGCGGGGGAAGAAACTGAAGCAGAGGAGACCACTGCAGAGGCAGCAGAGACAGAGGCGGCAGGCGGCACTCTGGTTATGGCTACCAACGCGGAGTTTGAACCCTGGGAGTACCATGACGGCGATGCGATCGTAGGAATCGACGTGGAGATCGCACAGGCTATCGGCGAGAAGCTGGGCATGGATGTAGAGATTGAAGATATGGCATTTGATTCTATTATCCCGGCAGTGACCTCCGGAAAAGCTGATTTCGGCGCAGCTGGCATGACAGTGACTGAGGACAGACTGCAGTCTGTTGACTTTACTGATACCTACGCAGACGCTTCTCAGGTTATTATCGTAAAAGAGGGAAGCGACATTACCGGTTCTGCTGATTTAGTTGGAAAGAAAATCGGCGTACAGCTGGGAACAACCGGGGACCTGCTCTCAACCGACCTGGTAGGCGATGAGAACGTAGAGCGCTACAACAAGGGCTTTGAGGCTGTTCAGGCGCTGCTTCAGGATAAGATCGACGCAGTGGTAATCGACAGTGCTCCGGCTAAGGCATTCGTGTCTCAGAGCGAGGGCCTGGTGATTCTGGATGAGGCTCTCAGCCAGGAAGAGTACGCCATCGCTGTAAAGAAGGGCAACACAGAGCTTTTGGATAAGATCAATGCCGCTCTGGCAGAGCTGAAAGAAGACGGAACCATTGATGAAATTATAAACAAGTATATTCCTGCTGAATAATCAGCACGGATAACAAAGGATGGATACCATGTTGGAAAATTTCTACCTTATGCTGACGGGAGCCTGGGAAAGTTTCCGGGCTTCCTTCTACCTGAACTTTATTCAAGATGACCGGTGGCATTACATAGCTGACGGCCTGGCAGTAACCCTGCAGATTACCCTGTTTGCAGTTTTGCTGGGAATTGTGATCGGCCTGGTAGTGGGGATTATCCGGACGACTTATGAGAAGACCCACAAGCTGAAGATCTTAAATCTGATCTGCGGCTTTTACCTGACGGTAATCCGTGGAACACCCGTAGTTGTGCAGCTGCTGATCATGTACTTCGTTATATTTGGAAGCTCCCGGATCGATAAAGTGCCTGTGGCGATTCTGGCCTTTGGCATCAATTCCGGAGCATATGTGGCAGAGATCTTCCGCAGCGGTATCCAGTCTGTGGACAGCGGGCAGATGGAAGCAGGACGCAGCCTGGGTTTTAACTATCTTCAGACTATGCGCTACATCATACTGCCTCAGGCCCTCAAAAATGTCCTGCCGACTCTGTGCAACGAGTTTATTTCTCTTTTAAAGGAGACCTCTGTATCCGGATATATCGCAATCCAGGATCTGACAAAAGGCGGCGATATTATTCGAAGCCGCACGTATTCTGCATTTATGCCGCTGCTTGCTGTGGCTTTGATCTATCTGGTGATCGTGCTGATCCTCAGCAAGCTCATCAGCATACTGGAGAGGAGGCTGAGAAAGAGTGAACGCTAATCAGAACGGCGCATTGATACAGGTAAGAAACCTGGGGAAAAGTTTCGGATCCCTGGAAGTTTTGAAGGACATTACGGTAGATATTAACAAAGGCGATGTTGTCTGCGTGATCGGCCCTTCCGGATCAGGAAAGAGTACCTTTCTGAGATGCCTGAACCGGCTGGAAGAGCCTACATCAGGAAATATTTTTTTCGAAGGCGTAGACATCGTAGATCCCAGAACGGATATTAACAAACACCGACAGAAAATGGGGATGGTGTTTCAGCAGTTTAACTTGTTTCCCCACATGACAATTATGAAGAATATGACGCTGGCTCCTATGAAACTGCAGGGCATTTCGCAGGCAGATGCTGAGAAAGAGGCAGTCAAACTGCTGGAGAGGGTTGGCTTGGCCGACCGGGCGGAGGCGTATCCTTCCCAGCTCTCAGGAGGGCAGAAGCAGAGAATCGCTATTGTCCGGGCACTGATGATGAAGCCGGATGTCATGCTGTTTGATGAGCCGACCTCAGCCCTTGATCCTGAGATGGTGGGCGAGGTCCTGAATGTTATGAGAGAACTGGCCCAGGATAAAATGACCATGGTGGTCGTCACTCACGAGATGGGATTTGCCAGAGAGGTAGCCAACCGGGTTATGTTTATGGATGAGGGGAAATTTGTAGAAGAAGGGAGTCCGGAAGAACTGTTCGGGAGCCCAAAGAACGAGCGGTTAAAATCATTTCTGGGAAAAGTGCTGTAGAAAAACCGTTTCTAACAATAGAAGGATGCTGCAGGATCAGATTTCCGGTATGCCGGAAGATGCTGATTTTGCAGCATTTTTTGTATTAATATTTAAATTCAACCTCAGAGTCCATCAGTTTTACCAGATCTCCCTCCCGGGCAATGATCAGCTCGCGGCCGGATTTCTGCAGATACCCCTGCTGCTTTAATTTTGCCATGATCCGGGAGATGGTGACAGGATGGCAGCCCAGATAGCGGGCCAACTCTTCATAGGTATAAAATTTAGGGACAGTGGGCTTCTGGCCCTGCTCCCGCCGGCAGACGGATAGAAGAAGCTGGCACAGAGCCGTCACCAGATTTTCCTCATGGATATAGTGAAAATGGTTGAGAGCTTCTGAATAATTGTCTGCCAGAGTCTGGATAAAAAAGAAATTTAATTCCCGGTTGTTCTGGATCAGATAAGAAAAAGTGTCGAAATTGATCTGATAGAGGACACAGGGAGTTTTTGTCACGATCGAGATATGAACGGAGGGCATCTCAACCGAATCCAAGGGATGGCTGGTTAGAAGCTGATTAAAGCCGATGAGCCGTCTGGCATGAAAATAGAGATAGATATTTTCATCTCCTTTGCGGGTTAGGCTGTTCAGTGCACAGATCCCCTCATCCAGCAGATAGACGCAGGCGTCAGGATCTTTTTTTGTATTCATTTTCAGATAGTAGCCTTTTGCGGTTTCAATGCGTGTCCCGTGTTTTTTCAGCAAATCCCAAAAACCAACGTTCATAGTGAACTCCTTTGTAATATTCTTCCGACATTGTATCATATTTTGAACAAAAAATCCACAAATATAACACAGGTTATATTTTGAAGCACGGTTTTATGGTACAATTAGACAAAGTTATAAAATTAACAAATGGGTATGGTTCGGTCATTTGGCCGGGGACAGCCTAAATAAGAGAAAAGGGGTATATGAGAATGGCTAATGCAGTCAACAAACAAGAGAGAATGACATTGATTCATTCGCTGATCGGCGTGATCATTATGGTCTTTTTCCGATTCCTGCCAATCAGCCTCCCGGAAGTCACAGATGTAGGAATGGAGGTTCTGGGAATTTTCCTGGGGACGTTGTATTTATGGACATTTGTGGATCCGCTCTGGGGCAGTTTGTTATCCATTGCAATGTTGGGATTTTCTTCCTACAGCAATATGTCGGCGGTTCTTTCGTCGGCCTTTGGCTCACCGGTTGTTGCTCAGGTATTTTACATGATGATTATGTCCGGCGGCCTTGCATATTACAAGATCACCGCTTACATAGGACGGTTTTTCCTGACGCGGAAATTCACGAACGGGAAGCCCTGGCTTCTGATGGGTGTAATTGGCGTGGGATGCTATTTTATCGCAGGTTTTATCAATGCATTTACCCCGATTTTTGTTATGTGGCCGGTTCTGTATGGCATTTTTGACGAGGTCGGCTACAAGAAAGGCGACGCTTTCCCAAGAGTTGCCATCACGTTAGTCGTCATTGCGTCCCTTCTCGGATTCCCCATGGCGCCTTTTGCCCAGAACGGCCTGGCGCTTTTGAGCAACTTTACGGCTATTACGGCGAATATGCCAGGCGGTCCGGTGGTAGTCAACAATGGCGCTTACATGGCGATTGCGATTATCATGGGAATGATTTCCCTGTTTGCTATTATCCTGTTCTTTAAATTTGTTGTCCGTCCTGATGCTGAAAAGCTGAAAGGCTACAATATCGAGAACCTGAACCGGAATCCTCTTCCGCCTATGAATCTGAGCCAGAAGATATACTGTGTCGGCTTCGTGGTTCTGATCCTGGGGCTGATGATCCCGTCCCTGTTTCCGAATCTTCCCGGGCTGGGATTTCTGTCGACCTGCGGCTATGGCCTTGCTCTGTTTGTAGTTGCAGTTTTGGCGGCGCTCAGACTGAAAGGCGAACCGATTCTGGATGTCCCCAAGGTAATGGCCACCAATATGAGCTGGGGCGCGTACTTTATCATTGTAGCGGCTATCCTTCTGGGCAATGTGCTGACCAGCGACTCCACAGGCGTGTCGGCTTTCCTGAGCCTGATCCTGTCGCCGCTGTTTGAGGGCATGTCATCAGTCGTGTTTATCGTCCTGCTGCTCCTGCTGGCCGGTATTCTGACGAATGTCTGTAACAGCCTGGTAATCGGCATGATTCTCCAGCCGATTATCGTCACCTACTGTACGCAGACCGGGGCGGCTGCAGCTCCTATCGTCACGCTGCTGATTCAGTTTGTTCTGCTGTCTGCATCGATTACACCGGCTGCCTCCCCGTTTGCTGCCCTTCTGCACAGCAACAAAGAGTGGGTGCCGACCAAGTATGTGTACCAGTATACGATGCCGGTTGTGCTGATTGAGTTTGTGATCTATCTGATTGTCGGCATTCCGCTCTGCAATATCTTGATGTAACATAACACAATAATAAAATACATGAAAAACTCGAAAGGAGATTGATAAAAATGGCACAGTATGATGTGATCATTATCGGCGCCGGCCCGGCGGGAATGACAGCTGCAATCTATGCGGCCCGGGCTGACATGAAAGTTTTAATGCTAGATAAGCTGGCTCCGGGCGGCCAGATTATCAATACCAATGAGATCCAGAACTATACAGGTGTCGGCACCATCAATGGTGCTGAGCTGGCCTATCAGATGTATGAGCATACGCAGCAGTTTGATTCCATCACCTTTGATTATGCCACTGTGAAGGAAGTAAAGGACGGCGGGGCTGAGAAGGTTGTCTGCTGTGAAGAGGATGACAAAGAATTTACTGGAAAATCCGTGATCATTGCCACAGGAACCCGCCCCCGCTGCCTTAACATCCCAGGAGAAGACAAGTTCCGGGGAAACGGCATAAGCTGGTGTGCGATCTGTGACGGCGCTCAGTACAGGGACAGAGACGTAGCAGTGATTGGCGGCGGGAATTCCGCTGTAGAGGAATCCATTTTCCTGGCAGGAATCGTAAAATCCCTGACGATTGTAACCATGTTTGACTTGACGGCTGACCCTATGTCCTGCGATAAGCTGAAGGCTATGCCCAATGTCACTATTTATCCGTATCAGGATATCCTGGATTTTGTAGGGGACACAAAACTGGAAGGTGTCCACTTTAAGTCCACTAAGACAGGCGAGGAAAATACGGTAAAATGTGACGGCGTATTTGAATATATCGGCCTCACCCCTACTACCGAATGCTTTAAGGATCTGGGTATCCTCAACCAGTTCGGATACGTAGAGGTAAATGACAGAATGGCGACCAAAATCCCGGGTATTTTCGGGGCTGGAGACTGCATCACTAAGAATCTGCGCCAGGTTATCACAGCCTGTGCAGACGGCGCAATCGCAGCCCAGGAAGCATCCCATTACGTAAAACATTTGGATTAATCACATAAGGAGGAAATGACAATGCTGAAGGAAGTAAACAGTGAAGAATTTAAAGAACTGGCGGGAAAGGGACTGGTGCTGGCAGATTTCTTTTCTACCACCTGCGGCCCCTGCAAAATGCTGGGCTTTGTATTAAAGGATGTGGAGAAAGAGTTCGGCGATGATCTGACGATCCTTAAAGTGGATTTTGACCAGAATAAAGATCTGACGGCAGAGTATGGTGTGGCTGGATATCCCACCCTGGTTCTCCTGAAAGACGGCACAGAGGTAAAGCGCCTTCAGGGACTCCAGCAGAAGCCGGTTATCGTAAATATGGTAAAAGAAAACATGTAGGCGGGGTGCCGTTCTAATAGAAAAATGATAAATGGAGGGAACAAAACATGGGTGTAAATTACATTTATGAAGAGCATCTGATTGACCGTCAGGCAGCGGCAGAAGAAGCAATGCTGAAAGAGTTCGAGGCTGGAAATTATACAATCCAGAATCCTCTGGTCAAATACAATCTCTACTTCATCAGCCCCCTGACGGCAGTGGTCTGCTTTGAGACTGAGAAGGAGACTCCGGTCACCATCACCGTATTTGGAAAGACTAAGGAAGCAAACATGAGCCACACCTTCCCCAAAGCCAAGAAGCATGTGCTCCCCGTACTGGGCCTGTACTCTAATTATTCCAACAAAGTGGAAATCCGGGCATACCGCGGCGAGTCCAATGTGATTACTATTGATGTGCCGGATGTTTACAATGGAAAGAGCCCCATTTATTATATGGATACGACACCGGAATACCTTCAGGATAATGTGATCCTGGTATCCCCGGCCGGAGAGGATCTGTCCTCCGCCTTTGACTATGCAGGCGATGCAAGATGGCATATGAATGTCCCCTGTGTATTTGATGTTAAGCGTTTGAAGAACGGCAACCTGATCATGGGCTCCAGCCGACTGATTCAGATGCCCTACTATATGTCCGGTCTGTATGAGATCAGCCCCTGCGGTAAGATCTACAAAGAATTCAGAGTGCCCGGCGGCTACCACCACGATGAGTTTGAGATGGAAGACGGCAATATTCTGTGTCTGACTGAGGATCTGGAGAGCGACACATGTGAGGATATGTGCGTTCTGTTAGATAGAAACACCGGGGAAATCTTAAAGACCTGGGATTACAAGAAGTTCCTGAATCCCAATACGGTCAGCAAATCGGGAAGCTGGTCTGACCATGACTGGTTCCACAACAATGCAGTATGGTATGACAAGAATACCAACTCTCTGACCTTTTCAGGCCGTCATGTAGACGCTATGGTAAACATTGATTTTGAGACCGGAGAGCTGAATTGGATCATCGGCGATCCATCCGGCTGGCCTCAGGATATGGTGGATAAGTATTTCTTTAAGCCTGTGGGAAATAACTTCGGATGGCAGTATGAGCAGCATGCTAATCTCATTACCCCCAACGGCGATGTGATGTGTTTTGATAACCATCATTATGGCTGCAAGGCTGTGGACCGTCCTGATAAGGAGCTGGCGGCAAAGGATAACTATTCCAGAGGCGTTCGCTACCGTATTAACACAGACGATATGACCATCGAGCAGGTTTGGGAGTATGGCAAGGACAGAGGAGCAGAGTTCTTTTCACCCTATATCTGCAATGTGGAATACTACAATGAAGGCCATTATATGGTACATTCCGGCGGTATCGCCTATGACAAAGACGGCAATCCGTCTGAAGCCCTTGGCGCATTCGCAAAGGATATGGGCGGTGAGCTGCACAGCATTACCGTAGAGATCTGTGACAATAAGAAGATGCTTGAACTGCATGTTCCGGGCAACTACTACCGGGCAGAGAAGCTGAAGCTGTATTCTGACGGCATCAATCTGGAACTGGGCAAGGGTCAGCTGTTAGGCGCTATGGGCCATACAAAGGAATTTGATACCGATATCCCCATGGAGAGCTGCGGCGAGCTGCTTCCGGACAGCTGCAATGCAAGGATTGTAGAAGAAGTAGACCGCTTCACATTCTATTCCAGATTTGAGAAAGGCCAGATGGTAATGATGCTTCTGGAGCAGGGAGAAGAGGTACACAGATACTTTATCTCCACCACTGCAGTGGCATATCTGGCGATGTGCTGCGGAACCTTCCTGGATTCCGATGAGCGCAACACCAAGACCAGTGTCAATAAGACCGGTCTGAAGGGTACATATGATGTCAGAGTGATTGTGGATGACAAGAAGTATGAGACTGGCGTGAAGATCACCTGCTAATAAAAAACTGCATCCATCGGCCGGGTTCCTTTCGGTTCCCGGCCCTTGAATGCAATAGAAGGAGAGATTTCCATGGGAGTTTTGTTTAAAGAGATTGAACATATCATTGACCGCCAGTACGCCGCAGAGCAGGAATTTCTGGCAGAATACGGGGCCGGCAGCTATACTATCGACAATCCCTATGTAAAGCTGAATCCATACCTGATCGCTCCGCTGACAGCCCTTGTGATGTTCGAGGCTCCGAAGCCGGCTTTTGCAAAAGTGACTGTAAAGGGCAAGGAGGCCGCAGGGGACTATACATACCGTCCGGCCAGCGACATGATCCACATGGTCCTGCCGGTCTATGGGCTTTATCCAGAGTATGAAAATACGGTGATAATCGAGCTGAGTACTGGGGAGAAGAAGGAAATTAAAATCCAGACTGAGGCACGGCCGGAAAAGCTGCACAAGCCAACCAGCATTCAGACTACCCCAGAGTATTTTGAAGACAATGTCATGTTTGTCAGCCCCACATCGCCGGCCTTGACGGCTGCCTATGATTACGCAGGCGATGCCCGCTGGTACAATACCCTGAATCTTGCATTTGACCTGAAGAGGGCAAAGAATGGGAGGCTTTTTGTGGGGACAGACCGCCTTGTCGCTCCGCCGTACCATACTACCGGCATTTATGAGATGGGAATGATCGGGAAGATCTACAAGGAATTCCGGGTGCCTGGAGGTTACCACCATGACGAGTGGGAGATGGAAAATGGAGATCTGCTGATCCTGAGCCAGATCCTGGAGAGAGGGACAGTGGAGGACTACTGCGTTATGGTAGACCGGGAGACCGGGGAGATTTTAAAGACCTGGGATCACCAGGATGTCCTTCCTGTATATCCTGCAGGAGGGTCCGGCAGCCAGGATGCCCATGACTGGTTCCACAATAATGCTGTCTGGTATGATAAGAAGACTAACTCTTTGACCTTCTCAGGCCGCCACCAGGATATTATTATGAACCGCGATTTTGAGACAGGGAAATTGAACTGGATTATCGGCGATCCGGAAGGATGGCCGGAGGACATGCAGAAGTATTTCTTTAAGCCAGTAGGAGAGCCCTTTGACTGGCAGTATGAGCAGCACGCCTGCATGGTTCTGCCCAACGGCGACATCATGTGCTTTGACAATGGCCACTACAGAAGCAAAGTAAAAGAAAAATATGTGCCGGCTAAGGACAACTTCTCCAGAGGAGTGATTTACCGGATCAACACAGATGACATGACTATCCGTCAGGTATGGCAGTACGGCAAGGAGAGGGGAGCAGAATTTTTCTCCTGCTACATTTGCAACTGTGAATATTATGAGAGAGGCCATTATCTGGTACATTCCGGCGGCATCGGCAAGAGAGGCGATGAATACCTAGATTTTCCGGGTGCGGGACTTACAGAGGAGATCGACAACGGTACGGTTCAGCTGAGTTCCATCACAGTGGAGCTGCTGGATGATAAAGTAATGTATGAGATGCACCTCCCGGCCAACTACTACCGTGCGGAGAAACTAAAGCTGTACGATGAAAATGATCGCCTCACCTTCGGAAAAGGTCAGCTCCTGGGCCATATTACATCTACAGAGGAGTTCCTGACTGAGGCGCCGGCGGAACCGGCCGGCATGATCCCAGATGAGTATCAGGCCAAGATCGCCAAGGAGGCAGACCGCATTGTATTTAAGGGCAGCTTTGAGAAGGGAACCCTCTGTATGCTGAACCTGGAAGGGAAAAATGGAACGCCTACCCGACACTATTTCGTTCCAACTACCAAGCGGCCGTTCCTGGCAATGTGCGTAGGCACTTTCCTGGAGCATGATCCGAGGGCGGTGGAATTCCCGATAGGGACAGAAGATATTCCGGGTGAATATGAGATTACAGTCACCATCGATGATAAGAAATATGAAACTGGGGTTTCAATCCTGGTATAGAGGATAAACCAGCAGATATCGGCAGCCTCCCGCGAGAGATCGGGGGAACCGTTGCCGGGTTATCGATATTTTTTGATAGACATTGTCGAGCAGTGTATGATAAAATAAAATTTAGTGATACCATCGGCACTGCAAAATCAAACCGGTGAAGGCAGCCGCGGCTGCCTTCCCAAAACTGCATTGCACAGCGTAGCATGTACGAGAGTAAAGGAGGATAACTGAATGGGCTACAAAGTAAGCTTTGAAGAAGCGAACCAGATTTTTGCCGAGTTAAGCAGTGAGTATGAAATCTGGGCACCGAAGAGATTCCCAGGTAAGGGCCGTTATTCCGATACGGATATTATCCGTTATGATAAGGTGAAGACGGTAGAGGAGATCGTGTTTGACGAGAAGTCGGATTTCCCGGCAAAGGAAGTTTTGTCTCCTATCACAGAGCCGTTGTTCTATTTTACAGAGGATGAGTGGCGGGAGAGCAAGGTGACCAGCAAGAAGATTATGATCTTTATGCGCCCCTGTGATATCGCTGCACAGCACCGCCAGGAGAGAATTTATCTTGGAAATGGCGGATTTAATGATATGTATTATGAGAGGATGCATGAGAAGGTAAAGATCGTAATGATGCAGTGTGATCTGGATGACGATACCTGCTTCTGCGTAAGTATGGGAACCAATAAGACAGATGATTACAGTCTGGCTGTTGTCTGTCAGGACGGCGCCCTGAAAGTGGAGGTGAAGGATGAAACTTTCGCTCCATATTTTGAGGGAAAGACTGCCGAGGATTATACTCCTTCCTTCCCGACAGAGAATAAAACAAAAGTGAAGATTCCGGAGATTCCTAACAAGGAAGTCCTGACCAAATTAAAGAGCCATCCCATGTGGGAGGAATACAACAAGAGATGTATTTCTTGCGGAAGCTGTACAGTTGCCTGCAGTACCTGTACCTGCTTTACCACCACGGATATCGCTTACAACGAGAACGGCAGCGTAGGTGAGAGAAGAAGAACCAGCGCTTCCTGCCAAATCGAAGGGTTTACTGACATGGCTGGCGGCCACAGTTTCCGCAATACTGCCGGTGACCGGATGAGATACAAAGTGCTCCATAAATTCCATGATTACAAAGAGCGTTTCAAGGATTACCATATGTGTGTTGGCTGCGGTCGCTGCATTTCCCGCTGCCCGGAATTTATTTCCATTACGGCAACTGTTGATAAGATGAATAAGGCCATTGCAGAGATTGTGGCTGAAGAGAATAAATAAGGAGGAGGGAAGACTGCTATGAATAATCCGGTAAAGCCAGTTCCTTGCAAGATCCTGGAAGTAAAGCAGGAGAGCAAGCATGAATATACCTTTAAAGTAGAGAGCGACATTAAACCTTCCCATGGACAGTTCCTGCAGCTGTCGATTCCGAAGGTAGGAGAAGCTCCCATCTCCGTCAGCGCGTACGGCGATGGCTGGATGGATTTCACCATCCGTTCCGTCGGAAAAGTAACGGATGAGATCTTCAAGAAAGAGGCCGGGGATACCCTGTTCCTGAGAGGCGCATACGGCAAGGGATGGCCTGTAGAAGAGCAGTTCAAAGGCAAGAACATGGTTCTGATCGTAGGAGGCACCGGCTTGGCGCCTGTTCGCAGCATGCTGCGCCTGTTTGCTGAGAACCCAGGATACGTGGAGAGCGTGACCCTGATCGCTGGATTCAAGAATGAAGAGGGAATCGTATTCCGCAATGAGCTGGAGAGCTGGAGAGATAAATTTAACTGCATTTATACTCTGGACAGAGATAAGATTGACAACTGGGAAGTGGGCTTTGTGACTCAGTTTGTTTCCAAAGTTCCTTTCAAAGATTTTGGCGATAATTATGAAGTCGTGATCGTTGGACCGCCGCCAATGATGAAATTCACTGCTATTGAGGCAATGAAGTGCGGTGTGCCGGAGGAGAAAATCTGGGTATCCTATGAGCGCAAGATGTCCTGTGCCATCGGAAAATGCGGCCACTGCCGTATCGATGAAACCTATGTATGCCTAGAAGGTCCGGTATTTAATTACACCAAAGCCAAATATCTGGTAGATTAAAGAAAGGGGCGGAAAGAATGAATCACGATATTGACGTAAAAAAGACACGAATTAACTGTTTCAGACAGTCCAAAGTACCCGGAGAATTCATGCTTCAGCTCCGAGTTCCGGGCGCTCTGATCGATGCAAAGCATCTGTCTCTGGTTCAGGAGCTTTGCCAGACCTACGGCAATGGCACCTTCCACATCGGTATGCGCCAGACCCTGAATGTTCCTGGCATCAAATATGAGAACATTCCGGCTGTCAATGCTAAGATCAAAGAGTACATTCAGGATGTAGATGTGGAGATGTGTGACTGTGATATGGAGGCAGATGACAAGGGTTATCCTACCATCGGTGCCAGAAACGTTATGGCCTGCATCGGCAACTCCCACTGCATCAAAGCAAATGCCAACACCCATGAGCTGGCAAAAAAGATTGAAAAGCTCATCTTCCCCAGCCATTACCATATCAAAGTTTCCGTTGCAGGATGTCCAAATGACTGTGCAAAGGGCAACTTCAATGACTTCGGTGTTATGGGCATATTCAAGATGGTTTACGATGCAAACCGCTGTATCGGCTGCGGCGCCTGTGCGAAGGCATGTCTGCACCATGCAACTGGCGTGCTGTCCCTGAATGATCACGGCAAGATTGACAAAGATACCTGCTGCTGTGTTGGCTGCGGTGAGTGCGTAATCGCCTGCCCCACCGGCGGATGGACAAGAGGTAATACCCATCTGTACCGTGTCACTCTGGGCGGCCGTACCGGAAAACAGTACCCGCGTATGGGCAAGCTGTTCCTCAACTGGGTAACGGAGGATGTTGTATTGGGAATGTTTGCCAACTGGCAGAAATTCTCTGCCTGGGTTATGGATTACAAACCTGAATACCTTCACGGAGGCCACCTGATTGACCGCGCTGGTTACATGAAGTTTAAGGAAATGATTCTGGACGGCGTCGAGTTGAATCCAGAAGCAAAGGTAGCTGACGAGCTGTATTGGACAGAGGCAGAGCAGAGAGCCAATATCCATGTGAAGCCTATTTCCCAGCATCACAAGGCAGGCCCGCAGTAAGCTGACATGTCTGCTGACGCAGACACGATTATAGTATTGAAAGAAAATAAAACCAGGGGTTGTACCACGGCCCCTGGTTTTCGTGCAGATTAAGGATTACATAAAATAAGCCGGGCGGCGAGGAGATTCGCAGGAATCAGATTTGTGCTGTCTGGATTGAAATAGGAGAAACGTATGTACTGTATAAGTGTCAGCCATAAGAAGGCCCCGGTGACCGTGCGGGAGCGGTTTGCTTTTACCCGGGAGGAGAAGGTAGGACTGCTGAAAAAACTTGGAGAATGTCCAGAGATCAGCGGAGCAGTGGTGCTGTGCACCTGCAACAGAAGTGAATTTTACGTATCCGGCAGCAAAAAGGCGATCGCCTGCCTGCAGGATGCGGTCGCAGAGTTTAAGCAGGTTTGCCTGGAAGATCTGCTGCAGTATCTGAACCTGTACAGCGGAGACCAGGCTGCCGCCCATATTTTCAAGGTCTGCTGCGGTCTGGATTCTATGGTGCTGGGTGAGGATGAGATTTTAGGCCAGGTTAAGGATGCGTACCAGCTGACTCTGGAAGAGAAGGCAGGAGATTATGAGATCCATACAGTTTTTCAGAAGGCGATTACCTGTGCTAAGAAGATTAAGACGGACACCAATCTGTCAAAGACGCCGGTATCAGTGGGAACTCTGGTGGCCAACGAGGTTTTTCATTTTGAAGGGGAAGATGGTCCACTTTCCGTTAAGAAGGTCATGATCATCGGAATAACTGGAAAAATGGGGGGAATCATTGCGAAGAATATTCTGAGCAAGCCTGGGATCGAAGTCTATGGAACCGTGAGGAGCCACAACGCAGAATTGGAACTGGAGTGGAAAAGCAGCCGGATCCATCTGATCGATTACAGCGACCGTTATCAGTACATGGATGAGGCAGATATCATTGTCAGCGCTACCTCTGGCCCGCACTATACGATTGTGGAAGCAAAACTGAGGCCGGCGCTGAAACAGCAAAAAAAGCGTTTGTTTATCGATGTGGCTGTTCCTATCGATATCGATCCGCAGATCAGAAAAATCTCCGGGGTGGAATTATTCGATATTGATTTCTTTGAGCAGCTGTCAAAGACCAACAACCAGCAGAAAAGAAAAGAACTGGGAGCGGCGCAGGAAATCATGGAGGAGGAGCTGGATGAATGTCTGAAAGAACTGATGTTTCATCCCTGCTTTCAGAAAATGGGCGAATGGAAAGAAATGTTTCGCCAGGTTCCTCTGGAAACCATATTGTACCGCATTCGCGACCATGTTACCAGCGAAGAGCTGAGAGTGATTATCGGGACCCTGAATCAAATAGGGGACTGGATAAAAGAGTAGGAGGATCCTATGGCATATTTCCCATTTTTCATAAATATTGAAGGCCAGGCATGCCTGATCGCAGGAGGGGGGACAGTGGCTCTGAGAAAGGTGGAAGTCCTCCTGGAGTACGGCCCCCACATTACGGTGGTGGCTCCTGAGATTGATCCGAAACTGCGAAGGATGGAAGCAGAATTGGCAGACAGAACAAAATCCGCTGAACAGAAAGAAGGAGGCAGCCTCACTCTGCTGACCAGGCCCTTCCGGATGGAAGATCTGGAGCAAAAAGATTTTGTGGTGGCAGCCACGGAAGACGAGGAGCTGAACCGCCGCATCTCACAGGTCTGCCGGGGCCGGAACATACCAGTTAATGTGGTGGATGTGAAAGATGAGTGCAGCTTTATCTTCCCATCGATCGTCCGGGAGGGCAGCCTGGTGGTGGGAATTTCCTCCGGCGGGGGCAGTCCAACGGTAACTCAGGAACTAAAGCGAAAAGTGCGGGAGCTGATTCCCGAGGGCTATGGCTGTCTGGTTGACGATCTTGGAAGCTGGCGGGATTATGTCAAGGAGCAAGTGCCGGAGATAGAGGACAGGACCGCTATCTTCAGAAAATTGACTGAGACAGGAAAAGAAAACGGGTTCCATCTGAACCGGAAGCTAGTGGACCAGGTGATCGGCCAGGTTCTGGGAGAGAGGGAAGAGCAGTGGAGCAGAACTACTGTGCGGATTGGAACCAGAAAGAGTGCTCTGGCTATTGCCCAGACGGAACTGGTGGCTAATCTGATGAAAGCGAAATTTCCCGGCCTTCAGGTAGAGCTGGTGATGAAGCAGACCGTGGGGGACAAAATTCTGGATAAACCTCTCCTGGAATTTGGCGGGAAAGGCGTCTTTGTCTCCGAGTTCGAGGAAGCTCTGCAGCGGGGGGATATTGACTTTGCTGTCCACAGCGCCAAGGATCTCCCGATGGAGCTGGCTGAGGGGCTGGAGATTGTGGGAGTTCCGGCGAGAGAGGATGTGAGGGATGTGGTTGTGACCCGAAAAGACTCTGTGCTGGAAGAAAAGATCAGCAAGAGGGAAACCATCATCGTTGGAACCTCCAGCCTGCGCCGTAAGATGCAGATCGAACTCTTGGCAGATCAGCTCTGGGGCGGGGCACCAGCCCAGTGCAAAAATCTGAGGGGCAACGTCCTGACCCGCTTGGAGAAACTGGCATCCGGGGAATACGATGCCATCATTCTGGCCGCGGCCGGGCTGAACCGCTTGGGAGAACTGCCGGAGTTTGGCAGGTTCCATCTCTCATATCTGGGGTGGACGGACATGATCCCCGCCGGCTGCCAAGGAATTCTGGCAGTGGAGGGAAAAAAGGGCAACCCGGTCAACCGGATTGCCAGGGAGATCTCCGAGGAAAGTGCCCTCCTCTCCTTCCGCCTGGAGCGGCGCACCCTAGCTCTGATGGAGGCAGGCTGCCATGAGCCCATCGGCGTTTGCAGCCGTTTAGCAGGGGAAACTCTGGAGGCGTGGGCTTTCTACGGTGGTCAGGAAAGCGGAGGTCAGGAGAGCGGAAGCCGGGAGCACGGAGGAAGCCCACGCCGGGCCCATTGGAAGGGATCGATGGAAGAGTGGGAGGCTGGAGCAGAGAATTTGGCGGCCGACCTGAAATCTCCATCTCGGCGTCAGGATCTGATGGGGAGTGTCACTCTGGTGGGAGCAGGTCCTGGGGATCCCGGGCTGATCACAGTCAAAGGTATGGAAGCTCTTCGCATCTGCGATACAGTCGTATATGATTCCCTGGCATCAGAGGATTTGCTGCGAGAGGTAAAACCAGACTGCAGGAAAATCAATGTAGGAAAGCGGGCAGGGCACCATTCCAAGAAACAGGAGGAGATCAATGAGATCCTGATTGAGGAAGCGCGGATGGGCCGCCGGGTGGTGCGGCTGAAGGGCGGGGATCCCTTTGTCTTTGGCCGCGGCGGCGAGGAGGTTCTGGCGCTCCAGAAGGCGGGCATCCCCTATGAAGTGATTTCTGGCGTGACCTCGGCGGTGGCAGCTCTGGCGTCGGCAGGCATCCCTATCACGCACAGAGGGGTCAGCCGCAGCTTTCATGTTGTCACTGGGCACACCAAAGATAACGGGATCCCGGAGGATGTGGAAAGGCTGGCAAATGTCCCCGGAACTTTGGTATTCCTCATGGGGCTCAACCACTTAGGAGAGATCCGGGACTGTCTGATTAGAAATGGAAAGGCTATTTCGACTCCAGCAGCGGTGATCCAGAACGGAACCCTTCCGGAACAGCGAACGGTTAGGGGAACTCTGGAAGATATTCAGGAAAAATGTGAACAGGCCCAAATTGGCTCTCCGGCCATTATCGTGGTGGGTGAGGCTGCTGCGCTTCATATGGAAGGAACCATGAAAAAGCCTTTGGCGGGAATTCGGATCGGTATGACCGGAACTCCTTCCTTCACCCGCCGTCTCAGCGCAGCCCTGCAGGAAAAGGGCGGAAAGGCAGAGCCTGTCTATGCTATGGAGATACAGGCATTCCGCAGTTCTGCTGCAGTGAAACAATGCATGGAGGGGTTGGACGCTTATACGTGGGCCGCCTTCACCAGCGCTAATGGTGTCAGACTGTTTTTGGACATGGTGATGGAGAGCGGAAAAGACTTGCGGGCTCTCAGCAAGATGAAAGTGGCTGCAGTTGGTCCGGGGACAGCCCGGGAATTAGAAAAGCGGGGGATCCGGGCAGATTACGTTCCCTCAGAATACTGCACAAGGGCTTTGGCAGAAGGGCTGGCTGCAATTTTGACTGAAAAGGACCGGCTTCTGATTCCCAGAGCATTGCGGGGCTCTGCAGAATTGGCGCATATTTTGGAGCAGGCAGGGATTTCTTACAGCGATGTGCCCATCTACGATGTATGTGGTGAGGAGCTTGCAGGGGAGATCCTAAAAGAACGCCTGGAGAGACTGGATTATCTGGTGTTTGCGAGTGCCTCCGGAGTAACTAGCTTTTTTGATGTATTGGAAAAAATAGATCTGGGAGGCGGCTTCCCTGAAAATGTCCGGCTGGCCTGCATCGGCGATGCCACGGCAAAAGCCCTGGAGGGCAGAGGACATAGGGCTGATGTCGTAGCCAGGGAGTTTAGCATCCCGGGGCTAACGGAAGGAATCTGCAGGGACTGCCAGAGGGAATCTCTGTAAGCCGGCATCTGCCGCTTTTGCTAAGCCGCTGCCAGGATTGTCTGACTTGATTTTGAATGACGGAGAGCTTCGAGCTGAGGAGGAGGTAAGATGAAAATCCGGTCTTCTGAATTACCGAAACAAAACATTTGTTCGATTTTTGTTGCACCTGTCTGGGAAATGTGATATACTAGGAGCACTTAACAAAATCTCCAGCGAGCAGCATGGATGCAGTGAAAATGTTTGGCGGGGAAGTCTGAGATCCTGCATCGCGGGAATACTGACAACAGTATAAAAAAGGAGCACAGTAAGAGATGGCAAAGCAGTATATTAAGATACGGGGTGCCAATGAACATAATCTGAAAAATATTTCCCTGGATATTCCCAGAAATGAGCTGGTAGTCCTGACGGGACTTTCTGGCTCGGGAAAATCCTCTTTGGCTTTTGATACGATCTATGCGGAAGGGCAGAGGCGCTATATGGAGTCTCTGTCTTCTTACGCCAGGCAGTTCTTAGGGCAGATGGAGAAGCCGGATGTGGAGAGCATCGAGGGACTCTCCCCTGCGATTTCCATTGACCAGAAATCCACAAACCGAAATCCGCGGTCTACAGTGGGAACAGTGACAGAGATTTATGATTATATGCGTCTTTTGTATGCCAGGATCGGGATCCCTCACTGTCCTAAGTGCGGCAGAGAGATTCGCAAACAGACCGTGGATCAGATGGTGGATCAGCTTATGGCTCTGCCGGAACGAACCAGGATCCAGCTTTTGGCACCAGTGGTCCGGGGGAGAAAAGGCGAGCATGTGAAGGTGCTGGAGAGTGCCCGCAGAAGCGGTTATGTGAGGGTGCGGATCGACGGCAATCTCTACGAGCTGTCGGAAGAGATTAAGCTGGAAAAAAATATTAAACACAATATAGAGATTGTAGTGGACCGTCTGATTATCCGGGAAGGGATCGAAAAGCGAATGACGGATTCGATCGAATCGGTTATGGCCCTGTCGGGAGGATTGATGATTGTAGATGTATCGGATGGGGAGCCGATGAATTTCAGCCTCAGCTTCGCCTGCCCGGACTGCGGCATCAGCATCGATGAGGTGGAGCCGCGGAGCTTTTCCTTCAATAATCCTTTCGGTGCCTGTCCGGAGTGCGCGGGATTGGGCTATAAGATGGAGTTTGATGAGGATCTGATGATCCCGGACAAGTCTCTCAGCATTATGGAGGGCGCGATTACAGTTTTAGGGTGGCAGTCCTGCACCGATAAGGGGAGCTTTACCCGGGCCATCCTGGATGCGCTCTCAAAAGAATACCATTTCAGCCTGGACACGCCGTTTCAAGACTATCCCAAAGAAATTCATGATATCCTGATCTACGGGACGGGAGGCCATGAGGTAAAGGTGCACTACAAGGGCCAGAGGGGAGAGGGAATCTATGACGTCGCCTTTGAGGGCTTGCTGAGCAATGTGGCGCGCCGCTATCGAGAAACATACTCGGAGGCGTCAAAGGCTGAGTACGAGACATTCATGCGGATCACTCCCTGCCCGGTCTGCAAAGGCCAGCGCTTGAAGAAGGAATCCCTGGCTGTTACAGTGGGGGATAAAAATATTTATGAAGCTACTAACATGTCCATAACAAAATTCCGTGACTTTTTGGACGGTCTGAAGCTGACTCCGATGCAGGAAACCATCGGTGCTCAGATTTTGAAAGAAATCAGGGCCAGGGTGACCTTTCTGATCAATGTGGGTCTGGATTACTTGTCCATGTCCCGCGCCACGGGAACTTTGTCCGGCGGGGAAGCCCAGAGAATTCGGCTGGCTACCCAGATCGGTTCCGGACTGGTAGGTGTGGCTTATATTCTCGATGAGCCCAGCATTGGCCTGCACCAGAGAGATAACGACAAACTGCTTCAGACTCTGATTCACCTGAGAGATCTGGGGAACAGCGTCCTGGTGGTGGAGCACGATGAAGACACCATGCGGGCGGCAGATTTTATCGTGGATATTGGCCCTGGGGCAGGTGAGCACGGCGGAGAGGTCGTAGCGGCAGGCACAGCCGAGCAGATTATGGAATGTCAGGAATCTATTACGGGAGCATACCTCAGCGGCAGGCTGAAGATCCCAGTTCCCGCCGAGCGGAGAAAGCCGACAGGCTGGCTTACGGTCCGGGGGGCAAAGGAAAATAATCTGAAGAATATTGACGTCGCCTTTCCCCTTGGGGTGATGACCTGCGTGACGGGGGTGTCTGGATCCGGAAAAAGCTCCCTGGTCAACGAAATTCTGTACAAGGCTCTGGCAAAAAAACTGAACCGAGCCAGGACAATCCCAGGCAAATACAGCAAGATCGAGGGGATTGAGCAGCTGGACAAGATCATCGCCATCGATCAGTCCCCTATCGGGCGAACCCCTCGCTCTAATCCAGCGACCTACACTGGGGTGTTCGACCTGATCCGGGATCTGTTCGCCTCTACTACGGACGCCAAGGCTAAGGGCTATAGTAAAGGGCGTTTCAGTTTTAACGTCAAAGGGGGCCGATGCGAGGCTTGCAGCGGCGATGGCATTATCAAAATAGAGATGCATTTCCTGCCGGATGTCTATGTTCCCTGCGAAGTCTGCGGAGGAAAGCGTTACAATCGGGAAACCCTTGAAGTGAAGTATAAAGGCAAGAGCATCTACGATGTGCTGAATATGACGGTAGAGGAGGCCCTGCAGTTTTTTGAGCATGTTCCTACCATTGCCCGCAAGATCCAGACACTCTACGATGTGGGGCTGTCCTACATCAGACTGGGCCAGCCTTCCACGGAACTGTCCGGCGGCGAGGCCCAGAGGATCAAGTTGGCAACGGAGCTGAGCAAAAGGGGAACTGGCAAGACCATTTATATTCTGGACGAGCCGACTACGGGTCTTCACTTTGCCGACGTCCATAAACTTATAGATATCCTTCGCCGACTGTCGGAAGGCGGAAACACGGTGGTGGTCATCGAGCACAATCTGGACGTAATAAAGACCGCAGATTACATCATCGATATCGGCCCGGAAGGCGGGGATGCAGGCGGAACTGTAATTGCGAAGGGGACGCCTGAGGAGGTAGCTGCCCAGCCGGCATCCTATACCGGCCAGTATGTCAAAAAATATTTAGAGATGGAGTGACCGGTATCACCAAATGCAGTTCCATTTTTCTGAGAAATTTTTGTGCACTTTTTTTGCAGAAATATCTTGCTATTTCGACAGCTATCGAATATAATGAATATGTACCAAAGATAAGAAAGAGATTGTACCTAGCTGTGCAATCTCTTTAACTTTTTATGACGAAAGCCGGTTGTTCGGAAGCCGGTAAAAGGAGCCTCTTATGAACAGAGAAATGATTATCGTGCTGGATTTTGGCGGCCAGTATAATCAGTTGATCGCCAGAAGAGTCCGGGAATGTAATGTATACTGCGAGGTGCATCCCTACAGCATGGATCTGGAAAAGATCCGGGAGATGGCACCCAAGGGCATTATTTTTACCGGCGGTCCCAACAGTGTCTATCTGGAAGAATCCCCCCATATCGCAAAAGAAATTTTTGAGATGGGAATCCCCATTCTGGGTATCTGCTACGGTTCCCAGCTGATGGCTTACACCTTGGGCGGCCAGGTGGCAACAGCCCCGGTCAGTGAGTATGGAAAGACAGAAGTAGACACAGACCCGACTTCCGTTTTATTCAAAAATGTCTCATCCAGAACGATCTGTTGGATGAGCCATACAGACTATATAGCAAAAGTTCCAGAGGGATTCCGCATTACGGCCCACACTCCGGTATGCCCGGCGGCGGCTATGGAATGTGCGGAGCGCCGCCTGTATGCGGTGCAATTCCATCCCGAGGTCGTTCACACGGCAGAGGGGATGAAAATGCTCTCTAATTTTGTATATGATGTATGCGGCTGTGCCGGTGACTGGAAGATGGATTCTTTTGTGGAGACGACGATTCAGTCAATCCGGGAAAAAGTGGGCAGCGGAAAAGTCCTGTGCGCCCTCTCCGGAGGTGTTGACTCATCGGTTGCAGCTGTCCTCATGTCCAAGGCAGTAGGAAAGCAGCTGACCTGTGTTTTTGTCGACCATGGCCTTCTGAGGAAAAACGAGGGCGATGAGGTGGAGGCTGTATTCGGCCCCAATGGCAGCTACGATTTAAACTTTATCCGGGTCAACGCCCAGGAGCGTTTTTATAGCAAGCTGGCCGGCGTGACAGAGCCGGAGCAGAAGCGCAAGATTATCGGCGAAGAATTCATCCGTGTTTTTGAGGAAGAAGCGAAAAAAATCGGAGCCGTAGATTTTCTGGTTCAGGGAACAATCTACCCAGATGTGATCGAATCCGGCTTGGGAAAATCCGCTGTGATCAAGTCCCACCACAACGTCGGCGGCCTTCCCGACCATGTAGATTTCAAAGAGATCATCGAGCCTCTGCGCCTTCTATTTAAAGATGAGGTTCGCAGAGCTGGTTTGGAACTGGGAATTCCGGATTACCTGGTATACCGTCAGCCTTTCCCCGGCCCCGGTCTGGGTGTCCGTATCCTGGGGGAGGTGACTGCTGAGAAGGTTCGGATTGTACAGGATGCAGACTACATCTACCGCGAAGAGATCGCCAAGGCCGGTCTGGACAAAACCTTCAGCCAGTATTTTGCCGCCCTGACCAATATGCGTTCTGTCGGCGTCATGGGTGACTTCAGAACGTATGATTATGCCGTCGCCCTCCGCGCGGTCATTACCTCCGATTTTATGACGGCGGAAGCCGCCGAAATCCCATGGGAGGTTCTGCAGAAGGTCATGAACCGGATCGTCAACGAAGTGAAAGGCGTCAACCGCGTCATGTACGATTTGACGAGTAAGCCACCGGGGACGATAGAGTTTGAATAATGCAGGAACCTCAGAAAACCTTGATTTTAAGCCATTCTTTGAGGTTGCAAGTGCCTTTTGATACTAATTTGATACTATTCAAAAGCCACACATTATTATAGAGAGACATGAAAATGCCCTC